>NZ_JBHTCF010000002.1:0-634188 GCF_042665355.1 Streptomyces monticola
CCGCTCGGCCGCTACTCGACCCCCGAGGAAGTGGCCGGCCTGGTCGGCTACCTGGCGTCCGACACCGCCGCGTCCATCACCGCGCAGGCGCTCAACGTCTGCGGCGGCCTCGGCAACTTCTGAGCCGGGCCCTGCCGCGAGCTGAAAGAGACAGCTGGAAGCGACAGCTGAGGCTGAAAGAGACAGCTGGAAGCGACAGCTGAGAGAGACAGCCGTCCCCGACTGAGCAGGAGAAGAAGCATGCTGCAGCACGGCCCGCGCGAGGTGGAGCACGAGATCACCGTCGCGGCCCCCGCCACCGCCGTCTACCGGCTGATCGCCGACGTGGTGAACTGGCCGCGGATCTTTCCGCCCACCATCTATGTCGACCAGGTCGAGCAGAGCGGCAACGAGGAGCGGATACGCATCTGGGCCACCGCCAACGGCGAGGCCAAGAACTGGACGTCGCGCCGCGTTCTCGACCCCGAGGGCCTGCGGATCGACTTCCGCCAGGAGGTGTCGGCGCCGCCCGTCGCGTCCATGGGCGGAGCCTGGGTGATCGAGCCCCTGTCGGACGGTGGGTCGAGGCTGCGGCTGCTGCACGACTACCGCGCCGTCGACGACGACCCGGAGAGCCTCAAGTGGATCGACGAGGCGGTGGACCGCAACTCCCGTTCCGAGCTCGCGGCCCTGAAGCAGAACGTCGAACTGGCCCATGCCTCGGAGGAGTTGACGTTCTCCTTCGAGGACACGGTGCACGTCGAGGGTGCGGCCAAGGACCTCTACGACTTCATCGACCGCGCGGACCTGTGGCAGGAGCGGCTGCCGCATGTGGCCGAGGTCCGCCTCGAGGAGGGCACCCCGGGGCTGCAGACCCTGCAGATGGACACCCGGGCCAAGGACGGCTCGACGCACACCACGAAGTCGTACCGTGTGACCTTCCCGCACCAGAAGATCGCGTACAAGCAGGTCACGCTGCCCGCCCTGATGACCCTGCACACCGGTTACTGGACCTTCGAGGAGACCGGCGCGGACTCCGTGGCGGCCTCCTCGCAGCACACCGTCGTGCTCAACACGGCGAACATCGCGAAGGTGCTCGGCGCCGACACGACCGTGGCCGACGCCAAGGAGTATGTGCGCGGCGCCCTGAGCACCAACAGCCGCGCCACGCTCGGCCACGCCAAGAGCTACGCCGAGAACCGGCGCTGACCATGGCGGCGGAGAGCCTGGACACCGGTGCCGTGCAGCGCTGGGACACCGGTGCCGTGCAGCGCCTGGACACTCAGGTCGTGGTCGTGGGGGCGGGGCCCGTCGGGCTCATGCTCGCCGGTGAACTCCGCATCGGTGGCGCGGACGTGGTGGTCGTGGACCGGCGCGGCGCCCCGACGGCGGAGTCGCGGGCGTCCACGCTGCACGCCCGCACCATGGAGATCCTGGACTGCCGGGGGCTGCTCGCGGCCCTCGGCACCCCGCCGGACGAGCCCCGCGGCCACTTCGGCGGCATCCCCCTCGACCTCACCCTGCCCGGGCCCTACCCCGGCCAGTGGAAGGTGCCGCAGACCCGCACCGAGCAACTGCTGCAGGAGCGGGCCCGCACGCTGGGCGCGGATCTGCGCCGCGAGCACGAGCTGCGCGCCGTCAGTGTCACCGCCGACGAGGTGGTGACCGAGGTGGCGGGCCCGAGGGGGCCGGTGCGCATCCGCAGCCGGTACGTAGTCGGCTGCGACGGTGAGGACAGCACCCTGCGCCGCCTCACCGGGGCGGAGTTCCCCGGCCGCGACGCGCGACGGGAACTGCTGCGGGCCGATGTCGCCGGCATCGGGATCCGCGACCGGCGCTTCGAGCGCCTCCCGGACGGCCTTGCCATCGCCGCCCGGCGCGGCGACGGCGTCACACGCGTCATGGTGCACGCCTTCGGAAGCGGGGCCCGCCCCCGCGCCGAAGGACCCGGATTCGACGAGGTCGTCGACGCCTGGAAACGCGTCACCGGCGAGGACATCAGCCACGGCACCCCGCTGTGGGTGAACGCCTTCGGCGATGCCTCCCGGCAGCTCACGCACTACCGGAACGGACGTGTCCTGTACGCCGGTGACGCCGCCCACCAGCAGATGCCCATCGGCGGGCAGGCCCTCAACCTCGGCCTCCAGGACGCGGTCAACCTCGGCTGGAAGCTGGCCGCGACCGTCAGGGGCGGCGCCCCCGAAGGGCTGCTCGACAGCTACCACGACGAACGGCACGCCGTGGGCCGCCGTGTGCTCGGCAACATCGGCGCCCAGGCGGCTCTGCTGCTCGGCGGCCCCGAAGTGGAGCCGCTGCGCGAGGTGTTCGCCGATCTGATCGCCCATGAGCAGACCCGTACGGAACTGGCCGGGATGATCTCCGGGCTCGATATCCGCTACGACGTCGGCGACGGCCGTACCGACGGCGAGGCGCACGGCGAGGCCCACGGTGGGGCCGATCCGGAGACCGGGAGGCACCCGCTGCTCGGGCTCCGGCTGCCACTCGTACCGCTGACAACCGCTCAACAGGCGTGCAGCACAGCCGAGTTGCTGCGCACCGGGCGCGGCCTGCTCCTGGACCTGACCGGCACCGAGGGCGGCGACGCACGGCTGCGCTCCCTGGCCGCACCGTGGGCCGGCCGGGTCGACACCGTGGCGGCCGAGCCGGTCCTCCAGGGGCCTCTGCGCGGAGTCGAGGCCGTACTCGTACGCCCGGACGGACACATCGTGTGCGCCGGCGCCGCGGATGCCCCGTTCCCCGGTGCGCTGCGCCGCTGGTTCGGCGCACCGGACCGGCGGACCCATCACCAGACAGAGGACGGAGACAGGCATGGACACGGAGTCGCAGAGGGATACGGGGACACAGAGGGAAGGTGACTTCGACGCGGATGTCGTGATCGTCGGCGCGGGCCCCACGGGCCTGATGCTCGCCGGTGAGCTGCGCCTCGCCGGTGCCCGTGTGATCGTGGCCGAACGTCTCGCCGAGCCCACCGGGCAGTCGCGCGGACTCGGCTTCACCGCACGGGCCATGGAGGTGTTCGACCAGCGGGGTCTGCTGCCGCGCTTCGGCGGCCTGGAGACCAGCCCGATGGGGCACTTCGGCGGTATCCAGTTCGACTACACCGTCCTGGAGGGCGCCCACTTCGGTGCCCGTGGCATTCCGCAGTCGCAGACGGAGGCCGTGCTCGAACAGTGGGCGGCCTCCATGGGCGCGGACATCCGGCGCGGCTGGGAGTTCCTGGAGCTCGCCCAGGACTCCGGTGGTGTGACGGTCACCGTCGGAACACCGCAGGGCGTACGGGAGTTGAGGGCCGCGTATCTGGTCGGCTGCGACGGCGGCCACAGCCCGGTGCGCAAGGCGGCGGGCTTCGACTTCCCCGGCACGGACGCGACCCGCGGGATGTATCTCGCCGATGTCGTCGGCTGCGGCCTGAAGCCGAGGTTCCTGGGGGAGCGGCTGCCCGGCGGCATGGTGATGGCCGCACCGCTGGCCGAAGGTGTGGACCGCATCATCGTGTGCGAGCACGGCGCCCCGCCGCCGGACCGCAGCGAGAGCCCCGATTTCGCCGAGGTCGCGGCCGCCTGGCAGCGGCTCACCGGCGAGGACATCAGCGGCGGCGGCGCGGACTGGGTCAGCTCGTTCACCGACGCCACCCGTCAGGCCACGGAGTACCGCCGCGGCCGGGTCCTGCTCGCCGGGGACGCGGCGCACATCCATCTGCCGGCCGGCGGACAGGGCCTGAGCACCGGGGTGCAGGACGCGGTCAACCTGGGCTGGAAGCTGGCCGCCGCGGTGCAGGACCGGGCGCCCGCGGGTCTCCTGGACACGTATCACGGCGAGCGCCACCCGGTGGGCGCGCGGCTCCTGATGAACACCCGGGCCCAGGGCGCGGTGTTCCTCGGTGGCGCCGAGGCCGATCCGCTGCGCGCCCTGTTCGCCGAACTCCTCGCCCACGACGACGTCAAGCGGCATCTCGCGGGCGCGGTGAGCCACCTCGACATCCGCTACGACGTCGGCGATGGCGGCCATCCGCTGCTCGGCGCCCGGATCGGCCACCACGTCCTGCACGGCGTCGCGGGTCGCAGCAGTACGACGGAACTGCTGCACAGCGCGCAGGGCGTACTGCTCGACCTGGCCGACGACGCCGGTGTGCGGGAGACGGCGGCGCCCTGGAAGGACCGGGTCACGACGGTGACCGCCACCGCGGAGAACGCGGCGCCCTTCGCCGGTGCGGCCGCCGTTCTCGTACGGCCCGACGGCCATGTCGTGTGGACCGCGTCGGATGCCGGTGAGCTGCCGGACGCGCTGCACTGCTGGTTCGGCACCCCTGACGTCGCCTGACGGACGCCGCGCCCGCGCCTGACGCCCCGTACCTCGTGTGCGGGGCGTTACGCGTGGGCGGCTCCCCGGCCACGCCGGTCATGCCGACCACGCCGACCGCGCGAAGGAGGCCCGGCCCGCCAGTTGTGGCGGGCCGGGCCCCGGTGCGTCTGCCGCTACGCAAGGGGACGGCCTCAGGCGGCCTCCGCCTCCGCGTCGGCCTTCGGGCGCCGGGCCTCGGTCACGAGCGCGTCGAGCATGGCGAGGACCTGCTTGTCCTTGCCCTCGCTGGGCTTGAACACGGTGAAGTCCTCGAAGTCCACCGGCAGGGTCAGCTCCACGGCGGGCTGCACGGAGGTGACCTTCAGGTCCTCCAGGATCACCCGCAGGTGCCCGACCGCGCGCACGCCGCCCTCCATGCCGTAGCCGACGAAGCCGGCGGGCTTGTCGTTCCACTCGGCGGCGAGGTAGTCGATGGCGTTCTTGAGTACGCCCGGGATCGAGGCGTTGTACTCGGGGGTCACGAAGACGAAGGCGTCGAACGAGCCGATCTTCTCCGCCCACTTGAGGGTGTGCGGGTTGGCGTACTGGCCGTAGAGGGGCGGCATGGCCTCGTCGAAGTGCGGCAGGGCGAAGTCGGCGATGTCCACGATCTCGAAGACCGCCTCGTCACGTCCCGCGGCGATACCGCGGACCCAGTCGGCCACGGTGTCGGCCTTACGGCCGGGACGGGTGGCGCCGACGATGATCGCGACCTTGAGGGGGTTCTGCTCGAGCGCTGAAGCCATGGTGATTCTGCCTCTCCGGAACGGATGCTGTGTACGGGGCGAATACGCGGTACAGGGCTGGTGCTTGGTACGGGGCCACTGCCTGGTGCGGGGCTGTGCCCGGTGCGGCGGTGGGGCGCGAGGTCACAGCTGCGCGGCGTACTCGCCGACGCAGTGCAGCGGGGTGACCGACGGGGCCTCGTCGCACATCGCGTCGAGCTCTCCGCGGTAGCGCCCGAAGGCCGGCAGGCCGCCGAGCACGCCAGGACCGTCGATCAGCTCCACGAACGACACGAAGGTGACCTTGTCCTCCAGCTGGTACGTGTCGTACCGCGGGACCTCGGGCCGGATCGACTTCAGCTCCTCGTAGACGGTCTGGAGCAGCTCCTGGTGCCGCTCCAGCGCATCGGGGCGGACCTTCCAGCGGATCATCACTTGTTGCGAGGCCACTCTTCTCCCTCTCCCTCCGCCGCAGGCCGGGGCGTCGTCACCGGCTTACGAACCAATTTCGAAAAACACTCTGTCTTCTGGAAAACACTCTGTCAAGTGAACTATGGTGGGCTCATGGCAACCCGTAAGTACGAGCAGCGACTGCGCGCGGAGTCGGCCCAGGCCACCCGGCGGCGCATCCTCGACGCGGTCTGCGAGCAGCTGCGCAAGGCCCCGTCGAAGCCGGTCAGCATCGACGCCATCGCCCAGGCGGCAGGGGTGGCGCGCCCCACCGTGTATCTGGTCTTCGGCTCCCGCGCCGGCCTGTTCGACGAGGTCGGTGCCGACCTCCTGCAGCGCGGCGGCTTCGAGTCGATGATCGAGATCGCGGACCATCCCGACGCCCGGCAGGGCCTGCGCGGATGCATCCGCGGCGTGGTCGAGATGTATGCCGCCCACCGGGACGTGCTGCGCGCCCTGCACTCGATGGCGCTCCTGGACGCCGCCGCCGTCGGCGGCGCCATCCAGCGCCTGGAGCAGGGCAGGGAGGCCGGCATGACACACCTCGCGGAGCGCCTCGCCGAGCAGGGACTGCTGCGCCCGGACAGCGGGGCCGAGCAGGCCGCGGACCTGCTGTGGCTGCTGACCGGCTTCGACAGCTTCGACCTGCTGTACACCGGTCGTGGCCAGGCCGTGGAGCAGGTCGCCGACACCCTGGTGACGACCGCGGAGCGCACGCTGTGCGCCTGAGCCGGCCGAATTCATGGTGTGCCTTCCTGTCACCGGGAATTCGGCGAATCCGGCCGAATCGCGGCCTTGTGGTCCAGCCTCTCGGCCGGGCAGCCGGATTTCAACGGCCGGCCCGTCAGATCAATGTCAAATTCCGTCAGAGCATGGCGGCCGGCACGACACAGCACTTATTTCTGGAGGTAACAGATGGGCAGCCGAGCCGATGGGCCGATCGAGGCGCTGCGCGCCGGTCATGAGCAACTCACCTCTTACGTGGCGCGGTTGGCGCCGCAGGACCTGGAACGGATGTCCGCCGCCGACGAGTGGACCGTCGCCCAGGTGCTGAGCCACCTGGGCAGCAGCGCCGAGATCGGTCTCGCCACCCTCGACGCCGCACGGGCCGGATCCGGTGCGCCCGGCGCGGAGTTCAACGAGAAGGTGTGGGCCGGCTGGGACGCGATGTCCGCGCCGGAGCAGGCGGAGAGCTTCCCGGGGGCGAACGAGGCGCTGGTCGCGCGGTTCGAAGAGCTCGACGAGACGGCACGGGCCGAACTCACCGTGGATCTCGGGTTCCTGCCGCAGCCGCTCGACATCGCCGCCTTCGCGGCCCTTCGTCTGGGTGAATTCACGTACCACACCTGGGACATCGAGGCGGCCTTCGATCCCGCGGCGGTCCTCGCCCCCACGGCGGTGGCGCACCTCTTCGAGCCCCTCGGCATGCTGATCGGCTTCCTCGGCGACACGACACCGCTCGGTGACCGGCGGCTCCGCCTCGCCGTGCGCGCCGAACGCCCGGACCTCTCGCCGGGCCTTGAGCTCGGCGATGGCGTCGCGCTCACCGAGGCGCCCGCGGACCCCGACGCCGTACTGGAGATTCCCGCCGAGGCCGCGCTCCGCCTCGCGGTCGGACGGCTCGCCGAGCGGTACACCCCGGCCGGCACCCGGCTCACCGGCGGCGGCCTCACCCTCGACGAACTGCGCCTGGTCTTCCCGGGGTTCTGAGGCCGCGGACGCCCGGGGCCTGCGTCGGGATGCCGACGCCGCGGGTACGGGCCGCATCCCGGTGCGGCCCGTACAGACCGCGCCCTGCGCTGAGTTGACATCGGCACCACACAAGTTTGCGAAGACCTGTAACAGCGCTTCTTGACCCCCGTATGCGGCCCGCCCAAGAATGGCAGGGCATTTCCAGTGCAGTGCGCTGCCGAATCCCGAGAAACACAGGAACCGAGAGAGCGCAGAACCCGAGAAACGCAGGCGCAGTTGGCTTCGATGCAAGGCGTCCCCCTCCTGTGTTCGGGCAGCCCGGAAGAATTCCGTGTTTTTCGCGTGCCGTGGAAAGCCCTCAGCAAAGCCCCGACGAGAAAGGCTGCCTGCCGTGACGGTGACAACGCTCGCAACCGATATGGATCTCTATACGGATGAGTCCGTGCTCGCCCCGTACGAGAACTACCGGACGCTGCGCGGCATCGGGCCCGCCGTCCGGATGGAGGCCTACAACGCCTGGGCGGTGCCGCGTTACCGCGAGGTGTACGAGGCGCTGCACGACCACGACTCCTTCTCGTCCGCGTCCGGCGTCGGCCTGAGCGAGGAACTCAACCAGGTCATGGCGGGCGGCACCATCGCCAGCGACCCGCCCGAGCACGACCGGATCCGCCGGGTCCTCGGCCGCCAGCTGACACCGAAGGCGCTGCGCGGACACCAGGAGTACGTACGGCAACGGGCCGCGGTCCTCGTGGACCAGCTCGTCGAGCGCGGCAGCTTCGACGCCGTCACCGACTTCGCGCAGGCCTTCCCCGTGGGCCTGGTGCCCGATCTGCTCGGCTGGCCGGACGCGGAGCGCGACAACCTCCTGGAGTGGGCCGCGGCCGGCTTCAACGCCCTGGGCCCCATGAACGAGCGGACACTCGCCGGGATGCCGGTCCTCAAGGGCCTGTGGGAGTTCCTGGGCGAACTCGCGTCCTCACGTGATCTGCGCCCGGACAGCTGGGGCGCCAACCTGGTGGCGGCGGTCGACGCCGGTGAGCTGCCGAAGGACCGGCTGCCGACGCTGCTCGGCGACTTCCTGGTCCCCTCACTCGACACCACGGTCAGCGCGCTGTCCGCCGCCGTCTGGCTGCTCGGCACCCACCCCGAGCAGTGGCGGCGGATCCGCGAGGACCACACGCTCATCCCGAACGCCTTCAACGAGATCGTCCGCTACGAGACGCCCGCACGGGGCTTCTGCCGCCTGACGACCCGGGACCGCGACCTCGGCGGCGTGGAACTCCCGGCCGGCTCACGGGTGTTCCTGCTCTACGCCTCGGCCAACCGCGACGAACGCTTCTGGGAGAACCCGGACGCCTTTGACATCGCCCGCCCCAACGTCGCCGCGCATCTCGCCTTCGGCCACGGGCTGCACGGCTGCGTGGGCCAGGGCCTGGCTCGCATGGAGGCGCACGCCCTGCTCACGGAACTCGCCCTGCGCGTCGAGCACATCGAGGTCGACGAGCCGGTCTGGCGCCGCCACAACACCATCCGCGGCATCGAGTCCCTGCCGACCACGCTGCACGTCTGACGACGTACGTCCGCGCCACACGTCCGGTGGCGCCGCACGTCCGACGACTTTCGCCACGACACCCGGCACGACACCGGCACGACACCCAGAGGGGGCCCACGATGAGGCTGACCGTTGACCGAGAGCGATGCGAGGGACACGGGGTGTGTGAGGCGGTCGCCCCCGACCTCCTCCAACTCGACGACCAGGGCGACCTGGTGCTGCTCCTCGAAGAGAACGCCGACCTCCCGGCCGACCAGCACGACCCGGCGGCGCAGTCGGTGGCCATCTGCCCCGTGGCCGCACTGCGGATGGAGAACTGAGCCCATGGAGAAAACCAGGACCAAGCCCGCGCGGTCCGTGTTCCGGCCGGTCTCGCCGGACACCCTCGCCCTGCTCACCGCGTACAACCAGGACCAGCGGTGCACCTTCCTGATGGCGAGCAACTACGTGAACGCCGCGGCCGCCGGGCTCGGGCACCTGCTCAGCGGACTCGTGCCCGTCGGCCCGGAAGAACCCCGGGTCAGCTATCTGCTCAGCTCGGGCCTCGAAGCCCTGTCGGGCGCCATCAAGCTGGCCCGGCACTCCGCCGTCCGCGCCGGCCGCGACGAGGGCGGCTGGGTGCTGCTCATCGACGAGCACGGCACGTACCAGGAGTTCATGGACCCGGCGGGGGCGGGCAGCGAAGACGCCCTGATCCCGCATGTGCTCGCCGTGCCCTCGGCGAAGGAGGCCGCGCACCGGCACCCTTCCGTCGCCTGGGAGGCCGTGGTCGTCGTCCGTGAACGCCACACCGACCTGGGGGACACGACGCTGCTCGACCTGACGCGCGAGTGCCACGAGCGGGGCGGCCTGGTGGTGCTGTCCGCCACCGAGCTCGAACTGACCGACCCCGAGATCTTCACCAATCCCATCGGCGCCGACGTCATGGTCTTCGGTGAGAGCCTCGCCGAGCGCCAACTGCCGTTCGGCGCCCTGACCATGTCACCCGCCGCACACCAGGTGTGGCACAACAGGGTCGACTGCTTCGCCCACACCTCGACCTACGGCGGCAACGCACTGTGCGCCTCCGCGGTGCGCGACGCCCTGGAGCGCACGGGCCATGTCACCGAGGCGCACCGCGAGGTGCTGCGCGCCATCGACGCCGACCCGCAGACGGCCGTCGCGTACTGGGGGCGGCACATCAACCCCGATATCGCCGGCATGGCCCAGGTCTTCCACCTCAACATCGACGCCGTGCGCGCCGCGGGCGGCCGCCTCACCACCCGCGACGGCCGGGACGTCATCGACTGCGCCGGCGGCTTCGGCAGCAACCTGCGCGGTCACAACCCGCCCGACCTGGTGCCCGACGTCCTGCGGCGGCACGACCCCGGGCACGACTACTTCGCCGACCTGGAGCACAAGCTCTCCCAACTCACCGGCCTGCCGCACGCGTTCCCCTCGGTGAGCGGCGCCGTCGCCAACCACACCGCCGTCACCCTGGCCGCGCTCGCCACCCCGAAGCGGCGGACCGTCGTCACCTTCTCCGGCAACTACGGCGGCAAGACCCTCTTCTCGCTCAACCTGAGCAAGCACGGCCCGCAGAAGACCGAGTCCGACGAGGACGCGTTCCGTCCGTACTACGCGCATCTCGCCTACGTCGATCCGTTCGCCCCCGACGCGGTGGACCGGCTGCGCACGCTCCTGCGTACCGGGGACGTCGCGCTCGTCTGGTTCGAGCTGGTGCAGGGCGCCGCCTGCAGGCCGCTGCCCGCGGAGCTTGTGCGCGCCATCGACGAACACCGCGATGAGTACGGCTATCTCGTCGGTGTGGACGAGGTCCTGACCGGCGGCTGGCGCACCGGCGAGCACTACCTCGCCCACCAGGACGTGCTGCGCCGCGCCGACATCGTGACGCTCGGCAAGACCATCAGCGACATGACCCTGCCCGCCGCGGCCGTCATGGTCTCCGACGAGGTACTCGCCAGGGCCGAGGAGCGGGACCCCGCACACGTCGCCAGGCTGCGCACCGAGTTCCGCCACAACCTCGGTGCACATATCTCGCTGCACGCCGTCGAGGCCGTGGACCAGGAGCCCGTACGTGCCGAACAGCTCGCCGCCTACGCCGAGTTGAAGGCCTCCCTGGAGCGGCTCTGCCGTACCTCGAAGGTCCTGGGCGGGGTGTCGGGTACGCACGCCCATCTGAAACTCACGATGGGGCACCGCCTCCTGTCGTTCCCGCACGGCTCCGGGCCCGGCACCCTGCTGACCCTCGCCCTGTCGGACCTGATCCACCAGCGCTGCGGGGTGTACATGCCGCTGCTCGCCATCCGGCACCGGGTGGCCGCGGACCGCGACGACCTGCGCGAACTCGCCGACCGCCTGCGCACCGGCACCCGGGGCATCACCCCGCTGATGATCTACCGCTACGCGATCGGGCGGCTGCTGCACGACAAGCTGCCGCGTCTGAGCCGGCTCCTCATCGGCCGGGCGGCCCGCCCGCAGGTGCGGAACGCGGCAAAGGCGCCCGCGCAGCCGGCGCATTCCTGACCGTTCACCGCGCACCGTTTGCCGCTCGCTGCTGCTACGCCCGCCCCCGCTCCCACGAGAAGGAAGTGCCGACCATGTTCACTGAGACCAGCGACGTGCCGCCCCCGATGCAGATACTGAAGCTGTCCATGGCGGGCTGGATGGCCGCGGCCGTCAGCGCCGCCGCCGAACTCGGCGTCGCCGACCACCTGGCCGACGGCCCGCGCTCGGTGACCGATCTCGCCGACGCGCTCGACGCCGACGCCCCCACGCTGTACCGGCTGCTGCGCGCCTGCGCCGACTTCGGGCTCTTCCGTGAGGAGGAAGGGCGGGTCTTCGCGGCCACCGAGCTCGGCGACGCGCTGCGCAGTGACGCCCCCAACTCCCTGCGCAACTTCGCCCGTTGGGTCGGAAAGCCGGCCGACCGCTGGACCTGGTCGGGGCTCGCCGACACGGTGCGCACCGGTGAGCCCGCCTTCGCCAAGGTGCACGGCACGGAGATCTGGGACCACTTCAACAACCACCCCGACACGGCCTCGGTGTTCGACGACGCCATGACCGAGCTGTCGCGCCAGGTGATCGGACAGGCCGTCGCCGCCTACGACTTCACCTCCTTCGGCCGGCTCGTCGACGCGGGCGGCGGTCACGGCACGCTGCTCTCGCAGATCCTCGGCGCCAACCCGGGCATCCGCGGTGTGCTCTTCGACCGCCCCGAGGTGATCGAAGGGGCGGGGAGTGTGTTCGACGCGGCCGGGGTGCGCGACCGCGTGGAGATGGAGAGCGGAGACTTCTTCGCGGCCGTGCCGGACGGCGCCGACGCCTACGTACTGTCGAACATCATCCACGACTGGGACGACGCGCCGTCGGTGCAGATCCTGGCCAACATCGAGCGCGCCATGGCGCCCGGCGGCCGGGTCCTGCTGATCGAGGCGGTGCTCCCGGACGGCGCCGAACCCGCGCCCGCCATCAAGCTGATGGACCTGGACATGCTGGTCCTGAGCGGTGGTCACCAGCGTTCCGCGGCGCAGTTCGACGCACTGTTCCAGCAGGCGGGACTGAAGCTCTCCCGGGTCGTCGACGGCGGCCTGTGCAGCGTCGTCGAAGCCGTCCGCGCCTGACGCCGAGGCCGTCCGCGCCTGACGTCGAAGCCGTCCGCGCCTGACGCCGAGGCCACACCCGCCACAGCCAGCCACAGTGAAACGAGGACGACCATGCCGCTCATCAAGGCCCACGACGGATATCTGACCGTGTTCAACATGTTCACGACGGACAGCGAGGAGCACCACGACCGGCTCCTCGAAGAGATGCAGAAGATCATCGACAACGGCAACGGCGGCCGTGACTTCACCGGCTGGCTGTCCTCGACGCTGCACGCGGGACAGGCCGCCCTCGGCACCGCCAACTACATCCAGTGGCGCAGCCTGGAGGACCTGGAGAACCGCTACGCGGGCCAGGACTACAAGAACGAGACGGTGCCGCTGTTCCAGGAGATCTCGACCTCCGTCAACCTGCTCAAGACCGAGGTGGTCTTCTCCCAGCACCACCCGGACCTCGACCGGATCGAGATCTCTCCGGAGCGTGACGACTGGACGGTCATCATCGTCATGGAGTGCGCTCCGCAGGACCAGCAGGCCCTGGTGGATCTCCTGGGCCGCCGCGACGACTGGCTGCCGACCGTGCCCGGCTACCGCTCGCACTGCATCTGCCGCGGCATCGACGGCACCTTCATCATCCTCTACGCCCAGTGGGCGAGCGAAGCGGCGTACGACGCCTACCACCACATGCCCGAGACGGAGCGCCCCGCCGATCAGCAGGAGATGCGGGCCGCCGTGGACAAGCTCGTGACGGCCCGGCGCGCCAACACCTACCGCGTCGTGCACAGCCGCTCGGCACAGCCCGCGCCCAGCGCCCGCTAGAGCCGGAAGGCCGGCCGGAACGACCGAGGAGAAGACATGTCACACACACGTGAGGACCATCTCGCCGTCCTGAAGCGGGCGGTGGAACTCATCAACTCCGGTGACGCACAAGGCGGTGTGCGGGTGCTGTTCGCCGAGGACGCCGTCGACCACGACCTCGCCCCGGGGCAGGGCCCCGGCCGGCAGGGACTCCTGGAGTTCTTCGGCGCGCTCACCGCGGGCTTCCCCGATCTGCGGCTCGTGCCCCGGCACATCTCCGCCGACGAGGAGCATGTGTCGATGGCGTTCACCGTGTCGGGAACCCACGGCGGCGAGTTCAACGGCATCGCACCCACAGGGCGGCACTTCGAGGTCAGCGGAGTGGAGATCTTCCGGTTCGCCGCCGGACAGGCCGTCGAACGCTGGGGCCTCATCGACGACTTCGGGATTCTCACCCAGCTCGGCCTCGTGCCCGAACCGCAGCACTGAGCACCGAACCCTGAACACCGAACCGGAAGGACCGCATCCGTGCACAGCCGCAGCGCCCACCGCGGCCGCCTCGTGGTCGTCGGGGCCAATGTCGCCGGGCTTCGCGCCGTCGAAGCGGCGCGGCAGGCCGGGTTCGACGGCGCCGTCACCCTCGTGGGCGCGGAACCGCATCCGCCCTACAACCGGCCGCCGCTGTCGAAGGAGTTCCTGCGCGCGGACGACGGCGAACCGGCTCCCACGTTCCGCGGCGCGGACTCACTGCGCTCCGAACTCGACGTCGACCTGCGCCTGGGCGCCCCGGCGACCGCACTCGACACCGGCGCAAGAACGGTCACCGTCGGCGGCGAAGAGCTCGCCTACACCGCCGCCGTACTCGCCACCGGGGCCCGGGCACGAACGCTGCCGGGCTCGGCGGGCCTCGGCGGTGTGCACACCCTGCGCACCCTCGACGACGCGCGGCAGATCCGAGCCGCGCTCGTGCCCGGGGCCCGGCTCGTGGTGATCGGCGCCGGCTTCGTGGGGGCCGAAGTCGCCTTCACCGCACAGGAGTCGGGGCTCGACGTCACCGTGCTCGAAGCCGCGCCGACACCGCTGGTGCGCGCTGTGGGCGGCGAGATGGGCGGGGCGCTCGGCGCCTTGCTCGGCCGCAGCGGGATCGAACTGCGCTGCGGAGTCCGGGTCGAGGCGCTCGAGGGCACCGGGCGGGTCACGTCGGTGCGCCTCGCCGACGGCACGTCCCTGCCCGCCGACCTGGTCGTCGTCGGCATCGGCGCGGAGCCGGCCACAGGCTGGCTGGCCGGGTCCGGCATCGAGCTCGACGACGGTGTGGTCTGTGACCGCCGCCTTCGCACCACCGCCCCCGGGGTCTACGCGGCGGGCGATGTGGCCCGCTGGTTCAACCCCGCCCTCGACCGCACGGTCCGGCTCGAACACTGGACGACCGCCGCCGAACAGGGCGCGCTCGCGGCCCGTAACGCGCTCGACCCCGCGGCCGCCGCCGACTGCTCGACCGTGCCGTACTTCTGGTCGGACTGGGGCAAGCACCGTATCCAGTTCGTCGGCGATCCCGCCGCGGACGAGGTCGAGGTCGTCCAGGGCGACACGGGCTCCGACAGCTTCCTCGCGCTCTACCGGCGCGGCGAGCGCCTGATCGGCGCACTCGGCCTGAACCAGCGGCGCGCCGTCGTCCGGCTGCGTACCGCCATCGCCCGCAGGGCCACCTGGTCCGAGACCCGCACCGCTCTGAGCGCGCCGCCCATCCGCACCGAGGCCTGACCTCCGCACCGAGGCCATCCACACAGAGGCCTGACAGGAGACATCACGTGTCCACGCCCACACCCGCACCAGCACCCAAGTCCCGCGCCGGCAGGCGGGAGTGGCTCGGCCTCGCGATGCTCACCCTGCCCGCGATGCTCGTGTCGATGGACCTCACGGTCCTGCACCTGGCGGTGCCCGCGGTCAGCGCGGAGCTGGGACCGACCAGCTCCCAGCTGCTGTGGATCGTCGATGTCTACGGCTTCATGATCGCGGGCTTTCTGGTCGTGATGGGCACACTCGGCGACCGTATCGGCCGCCGCAGGCTGCTCTTCATCGGAGCCGCCGGATTCGGAGTGGCCTCGGTGCTCGCCGCGTTCGCCACCAGCGCGGAGCTGCTCATCGCCGCCCGTGCCCTGCTCGGCGTCTCCGGCGCCACGCTCGCCCCGTCGACGGTCGCCCTCATCCGCCATATGTTCCACGACCCGCAGCAGCGCACCCGGGCCATCTCCCTGTGGTTCATGAGCTTCATGGCGGGCTCGGCCATCGGACCGCTCATCGGCGGCGCACTTCTCGAGTTCTTCTGGTGGGGCGCGGCGTTCCTGATCGGTGTGCCGGTGATGCTGCTCCTGCTCGTCGCGGGCCCCGCGGTGCTGCCGGAACACCGCGACCCGGCGCCGGGCCGGCTCGACCTGACGAGCGCCCTGGTCGCGCTCGTGGCGGTGCTGTGCGGGATGTACGGCCTCAAGAAGGCAGCGGAAAGCGGACTCGGTCCCGTGCCGGTCGCCGCCATGGCCGCCGGTGTGCTCGGCTGTCTGCTCTTCGTGCGCCGCCAGCGCACCGTCACGAACCCGCTGATCGACCCCGCCCTGTTCCACCGCCGCACGGTCCGGGTCTCGCTGCTCGCGCTGACCGTCGGCGCGGTCGCGATCGGCGGCATCGGCTATCTGACCCTGCAGCATCTGCAACTCGTCGTCGGGCTCACGCCGTTCGAGGCCGGAGTGTGGACGCTGCCTCCGTTCGTCGCCGGGGCCGTCACCACCGTGCTCGTGCCGAACCTCGCGAAGCGGCTCGGCCAGGCACCGCTGATCGCGGGCGGAATGACGGTGGCCGCGGTCGGCCTCACCGTACTGGCGCTGCTCGGCGGCAGCGGCGGTGAACTCGCCCTGGTGATCTGTGCCCTGGTCTGTCTCTTCGGCGGTCTGATGCCCGTGCTCGCGCTCGGCGTCGACCTCGTGGTGGAGGCCGCACCGCCCGCCCGCACCGGCGCGGCGTCCGCGATCACCGAGACCACACAGGAACTCGGTATCGCCCTCGGTATCGCCCTGCTGGGCAGCAGCGCGAGCTTCGTCTACCGGCGCGGCATGGACGCCGTACTCCCGTACGAGGCGGGGCAGTCGGAGGCGGCGGAGGCCGCCAGGTCCACCCTCGGCGGCGCCCGGGGCGCGGCCGGTGAACTGTCCGACGAGATCCTGACCGCGGCCGGACAGGCGTTCACGGACGGTCTGCGGGTGGCGGCGGCGGTGGGTGCGGTGGCCCTCGTGGCCGGTGCGGCGGTGGCGGCGGCCACACTGCGCCGGGTACGCACGGACGCCGTCCCCGAGGAACGGAGCGCGGCGGGCGCGGCCGGCTCCTGAGAGCCGCCCGGCTCTGTACCTGCGGTAGGCACGCCTAGCACCCACGCGTAGCACGTACGAGTACGACGCGCGCGTAGCACGTACGAGTACGACGCGCGCGTAGCACGCACGTGTAGTGCGCACCCCACCCTGACCTTTTCAAGCGCCGTGCCCTGTACGGCAGTTGGAGATACCCCATGTCCTTGTCCATGCCGGAGCTGCGCGCCGCGACCGGAGCCGTCGAAGAGCTCGTCCATCGCACCCAGGTCGGTGCCCTGCTCGACCGCTATCTCATCGGCCTCGACGAACACCACGAGCGGGAGCTCGACGAGAGCTGGGCCGAGTCGCTCTTCACCGCCGACGCCCGGGTGGAGTTCCCCGTGGGCCGGCACGACGGGATCGACGGCCTGGTGGCCTTCCACCACACGGCTCTCGCGAAGTTCGCGCGCACCCAGCATCTGAACTCCGGTGCGGTCGTGGACATCGAGGGGGAGCACGCCACCGTACGGGCCAATCTGATCTCCACTCAGGTGCTGCCGTCCGGGGCGCTGTTCACCACGGGCACCTTCGCCCGGGGCGAGGCCCGGCTCGTAGCCGCCGGATGGCGGTTGCGGCGGCTCTCCTTCGGCCTTGTGTGGTCCAGCGGAGAGCCTCCCGCGCGGAGCGCGTGACCACCGGCGGCGCCGATTCCCACCAGGAGAGCCAGAAGAGCCAGGAGAGCTGGAGAGCCATGTCCCGCACCGCACCGCACTCTTCCCGTGTCCGCCGGATCACCCTGGACGCCGCGGGCCTGACCCTGTCGGGCCTGCTCGCCGAACCCGCGGGCGGTGCGCCCCGTGCCGTGGTGGTCGCCCTGCACGGCGGCGGCATGACGGCCGGCTACTTCGACGGCCAGGCCGAACCACAGCTGTCCCTGCTCACCCTCGGCGCGAGCCTGGGCCTGACGGTGCTCGCCGTCGACCGCCCCGGCTACGGGCGCTCCGCCCCGGCGCTGCCCGAAGGACAGTCGCTCGCCGAACAGTCGGACACCCTGCACGCGGCGCTCGACACGTTCACCGACCGCTACGAGACGGGCGCGGGACTGTTCCTCCTCGCCCACTCCTACGGCGGCAAACTGGCCCTGACCGCCGCCGCCGACGACGGCCGCGGCGAGCGGTTCACCGGCCTGGACGTGTCCGGCTGCGGCCACCGCTACGCCGTCACCGCCGACGAACTCCCGGGCTCCCACGGCCGGGTGGACCGGCGACGCAGCTGGGGGCCGCTGCGGCTCTACCCGCCGGGCACCTTCCGCTGCAGCCAGGACGTGGTCGCCCCGATGCCGCTCCGTGAACGGCGGGAACTCGTCGGCTGGCCGGACCGGCTGCCCGGCCTCGCCGCCCGGATCAGGGTCCCGGTCCGGCTGACCTTCTCGGAGTACGAGTCGCTGTGGCGGCACGACGACGAGGCCCTGGCCGAGATCCGTGCGCTGTTCGGCGCGGCTCGATCGCATGGCGCCGTCGTCGAGCGGCAGCGCGGGGCCGGGCACAACATCAGCCTCGGCTGGGCGGCCCGCGCCTATCACCTGCGGGCTCTCGCCTTCCTGGAGGAGTGCCTCACGACCCGGCATGTCGCGACTCGGCACGACACGGGTCAGCCCGGCACGGGCCGGCACGGCACGTGTCAGGACCTCACGAGCCCGCGCCTCGCGGCGCAGGTGCCGCCCACGGCCACCGCGCCCTGCTGACCATGGACAAGAACCCCACCGGAACCCCCCGTGCTCCCCGGACTCCCCGAGCCCTGCGAACTCTCCGAACCCCTCACCCCCTCCGCTCCCTGTCCGTCCGCAACTTCCGGCTTTTCGCCGCCGGACAAGTGGTGTCCGTGGCCGGCACCTGGATGATGGTCATGGCCCAGGACTGGCTCGTCCTGTCGCTCACCGACGACTCCGGCACCGCGCTCGGCGCCGTCACCGCCCTGCAGTTCGCGCCGCTGCTGCTGCTCACGCTGCATGGCGGACGGCTCGCCGACCGGCACGACAAACGCCGCCTCCTGATGGCCGCCAACGTGGTGTCCGGCACCCTCGCCGCCCTCCTGACCGCCCTCGTTCTGTCCGGCGCGGTGCAGCTCTGGCACGTCTACCTGTTCGCCCTCGGCCTCGGCACGGTGAACGCCGTCGAGGTACCCACCCGGATGTCCTTCGTCAGCGAACTCGTCGGACCCGAACTGCTGCCCAACGCCTCCGCGTTGAGCGCCGCGTACTTCAACATCGCCCGGGTCGTGGGCCCGGCGCTCGCGGGACTGCTCATCAGCGCGGCAGGCACCGGACCCGTGATGCTGCTCAACGCCGTCAGCTATCTGGCCACGGTCCTCGCCCTGCGCCGGATGCGCCCGGCCGAACTGCACCGGACGGCAAGACCGGCCGAGCGGCCCCGGATCGTCGACGGACTGCGCCATGTGACCGGGCGCTCCGATCTGCTCCTGCCGATGGCGCTCGTCGGGGTGATCGGCCTGTTCGGCCTCAACTTCCAGCTGACGCTGCCCCTTCTCGCCAAGACCGTCTTCCACACGGACGCCTCCACCTTCGGGCTCCTCACCACCGCGTTCGCGGCGGGCTCCCTGCTCGCGGCGCTCGCGACCACCGCACGCCGGGGCCGCCCCTCCAGCCGTACGGTGATCAACGCGGCGTTCGCCTTCGGCCTGCTCACCCTCGCGTCCGGACTGGCACCCGGGCCGCTCACCGCCGCGCTGCTGCTCGCCCTCACGGGCTTCGCCGCCCTGTACTTCGCCCAGGCGGCGAACCATCGCGTGCAGCTGGGCAGCGACCCGAGTTATCGGGGCCGGGTCATGGCCCTCTACACCCTGGTCCTGCAGGGCTCCACACCGCTCGGCGCCCTGCTGATCGGCCGGCTCTCACAGGAGTTCGGCGCACGCTCCGGCCTGTACGCCGGGGGGACCGTGTCCCTCGTGGCGGCGGCCGTGGCGGCCGGGGCCCGGAGGTCCCGGCGCGGCCGCCGGGCCGGCGAACCACCCCCTGCGATCCGCGGCGACGAGCCCCCGATCCCACACGAGAGGCAGAGTTCCCATGGCAGTTGAAGGTCCCATGGCAGTTGAAGCTCCGGCCCTCACCGTCCGCCCCGGCGAGCTGCATCTGTGGGCGTTGCACCGGCCCTGGACGGGCGAGGAACCGCCGCCGATGGCGACCGGCGAACTCGACGCGAACGAACGCGAAAGGGCGGCCTCCTTCGTACGCCCGCGAGACCGGGCGCTGTACGTGTCGGCGCATCTCGCGCTCCGCCGTGTCCTGGCCCTCTACCTCGCGACCGACCCCGCCCGGGTGGCCTTCGGCAGGGCCCCGTGCCCGTGCTGTGACGGCCCGCACGGAAGGCCGGTGCTGCTCGGTGCCCCCGTGCCTCTGCACTTCTCCCTCTCGCACAGCCAGGGCCTCGCGCTGATCGGCGTCGCCGGGGTACCGGTGGGCGTCGACGTTCAGCGGCTGCCGTCGCTCGACTCGACCGATCTGTGCCTGTCCGACATGCATCTGTGGGAGCAGAAGGAGATCGCCGCCCTGCCCCTGGCCGAACGGCCGCGTGGATTCGCCGAGTTGTGGACCCGCAAGGAGGCCTACCTCAAGGGACTCGGCAGTGGCCTCGGCCGTGAACTCACCGCCGACTACCTGGGCGGCGACCTGGACGCCAGGCCCGCCGGGTGGGCCGTCGCCAATGTGCCGGGCGGCCCCGCGCATGTCGCCGCGGCCGCGTTGCTGACGGGCATCGGCCACACGGCCACGACACGGACGCTGCCCGTGCGGTGCCTGTACGCGGACGACGCGACCGCACTGATCACCGGCGCCGGTCCCGCCCGGCACACCGACCTGCCGGCCCCGGCCGCCGCGGAGTACGCACCGGAGTACGCCACGGACACACAACGAAACGGGTGATCCCATGACCACGACGACCCCTTCCCCGACCCCGACCCCGTCCCCTTCCACCCTCACCACCGGCCCGGACCGCCTCGGTGAGCTGGCCGGACTCAAGGAACTGGCCCGCAACGGGCCCGATCCGAAAGCCACCGAACGCCAGCACGCCAAAGGAAAGCTGACCGCCCACGAGCGCATCGAACTCCTCCTGGACAAGGGCAGCTTCGCCGAGGTGGAGCCGCTGCGCAGGCACCGGGCGACCGGGTTCGGCCTGGAGCACAGGAAGCCGTACTCCGACGGTGTCGTCACGGGCTGGGGGACGGTCGAGGGCCGCACGGTCTTCGTCTACGCGCATGACTTCCGGATCTTCGGCGGCGCGCTCGGCGAGGCGCACGCCATGAAGATCCACAAGGTGATGGACATGGCGATCGCGGCGGGTGCTCCGCTGGTGTCGCTCAACGACGGTGCGGGAGCGCGGATCCAGGAGGGTGTCAGCGCCCTGGCCGGTTACGGCGGGATCTTCCAGCGCAACACCAAGGCATCCGGCGTGATCCCGCAGATCAGCGTGATGCTCGGCCCGTGCGCGGGCGGCGCGGCCTACAGTCCCGCGCTCACGGACTTCGTGTTCATGGTCCGCGACATCTCGCAGATGTTCATCACAGGCCCGGATGTCGTGAAGGCCGTGACCGGCGAGGAGATCTCACAGAACGGTCTGGGCGGCGCCGATGCGCACGCGCAGACCAGCGGCGTGGCGCACTTCGCGTACGACGACGAGGAGACCTGCATCGCAGAGGTGCGGTATCTGCTGTCGATGCTGCCGTCCAACAACCGTGAACTGCCGCCCGCCGTACCGAACCAGGACCCGGCCGACCGCTCCGGCGAGGCCCTGCTCGACCTGGTGCCGGACGACGCCAACCGCTCCTACGACATCCGCTCGGTGATCGAGGAGTTCGTCGACGACGGGGAGCACATGGAGGTGCACGCCACCTGGGCGCCCAACCTGGTGTGCACCCTGGCGCGGCTCGACGGGCACACCGTGGGGGTCGTGGCCAATCAACCGTCCGCGATGGCGGGGGTCCTGGACATCAAGGCCAGTGAGAAGGGCGCGCGGTTCGTGCAGTTCTGCGACTCCTTCAACATCCCCCTGGTCACCCTGGTCGACGTGCCGGGCTTCCTGCCGGGTGTCGACCAGGAGCACGACGGCATCATCCGCCGCGGCGCGAAGCTGCTCTACGCCTACTGCAACGCCACCGTGCCGCGGATCTCGGTCGTCCTGCGCAAGGCCTACGGCGGCGCGTACATCGTCATGGACTCCCGCTCCATCGGCGCCGACATCGCCCTGGCCTGGCCGAGCAACGAGATCGCCGTCATGGGCGCGGAAGGCGCCGCCAATGTGGTCTTCCGCCGGGAGATAGCGGCCGCCGAGGACCCCGAGGCGATGCGCGCCCAGAAGATCGAGGAGTACAAGACCGAGCTGGTGCACCCCTATTACGCGGCCGAACGCGGCCTCGTCGACGACGTCATCGACCCCCGTGAGACCCGCGCGGTGCTGATCCGTTCGCTGTCCATGCTGATCGCCAAGGACTGCGACCTGCCGCGCCGCAAGCACGGAAACCCGCCCCAGTGACAGCACCAGTAACAGCCCCAGTGACAGGAGGACAGATCATGCCGGACGCATCCCTGCTGCGCGTCGTGAAGGGCAGCCCGAGCCCGGAGGAACTGGCCGCGATCACGGCCGTACTCATGGCCCGCAGGGCCGCCGGGGCCGGAACCGGGACCGGGACCGGGACCGGATCCGGTCCCGCGGATGACACCACACGCCGCGCACGAGCGGTGGCCCCCTGGCGCCGCCCGGAACGCGCCCAGGGCTTCCAGGGCCCGCGGACCTGGCGTACCGGCATGTGAGGACGCTTTCCGAACCGGAAAGTTGACTGTTGCCATGATGGAAACTCAAGGCTACTGTTTCCGTCATGGCAACAGACACGCACTTCGCCCACCACCCGCCGAGCCCCGAAGAGGCGCGCGCCGCGCTGGCCGAGGCGGACCGTGTCCAGGCCTCCACGGCGGCGCTGTCGGCCACCCCGTGGCCGACGTGGTTCGCGGCGGTCCTCACCGGGTATCTGGCCGCGCTGCCCTTCCTGTTCGGCGGCGTCTCGGCGGGGGAGGACTGGCCGTTCGACGAGCCTGTCCGGGGCCTGCTGCTCCTTGTCGTGAGCGGGGCGTACCTGGTGTTGTTCGCGGTGGCCGCCCGCTCCTGGCGGCGGCGCACCGGCGTGGCGCTCCGCTTCGACGTCCTGCCCAAGAAGGCCACGCTGCCGCTGATGGCCGGACTTCCGGTGGTCCTGGTCGGCTCGGTGGCGGCCTTCCGCGCCAGTGGGCACGTGGGCTGGCTCCTGGCCGGTTCGGTGCTGGGGGCCCTCATCTCCGTCGGCTTCCACCTCGCCTTCGTACGACTGCACCGGAAGGCCTCGTGACCGCCCGGCACGGCGACCCCATGGACGGCTTCGACACCCTGATCCACGCACCGCACCGGCTGCGCATCTGCGCCCTGCTCGACACCGCGGGCGAGGCCGAGTTCGGGGCCCTGCAGGATCAACTCGGCCTCTCCGCCTCCGCGTTGAGCAAGCAGGTGGCGGCACTCACGGACGCCGGGTACGCCACCCAGCGCAAGGCCGTACGCGACACCCGCCAGCGAGTCTGGCTGAGCCTGACCCCCCGGGGCCGCAAGGCCTACAACGGCCACCTCGTGGCCCTGCGCGCGATCGTCGGCGAATCCGGAACCGAGTAGCCCCCGACCCCCACGACCGCCCGACCCCCGGACCTCCGGGTCCCAGGCCGGATGGCCGCAGCTGCCCGGTCCCCGGCCCCCCCCGGCCGCCGGGTCCCCGGACTGCCGCCCGAACCGCCGGACCGCCGGGTCCCCGGGCCACCCGGCCGCAGCCGCCCGGTCCCCGGCCCTCTGGACCTCCGGGTCCCCGGACTTCCGCCCGAACCGCCGGACCGCCGGACCGCCGGGTCCCCGGCCGGATGGCCGCAGCCGCCCGGGTCCCCGGGGCTCCAGGTCCCCGGGCCACCCGGCCGCGGGCCAGACGGTCGTAGCCGCCCGGTCCTCGGTCCTCGGCCGCCGGGGTTCCCGGGCCGCCGAGCCGCCCGGCCCCGGGCCACTCGGCCGTCGGGCCACCCGGGCCACCAGGCCCCCGAA
This sequence comes from Streptomyces monticola, assembly GCF_042665355.1. NCBI lineage: Bacteria > Bacillati > Actinomycetota > Actinomycetes > Kitasatosporales > Streptomycetaceae > Streptomyces > Streptomyces monticola. The sequence continues at coordinate 23,617 of NZ_JBHTCF010000002.1, forward strand.
CCGTCCGGCCCCCGGCCTCAGGACGCCGTCGGGGTCCAGTCGCCCAGCCAGTCGGCGACCTCGTGGTCCGCGGCCTGCTGGGCCGTCAGGTGGGGGCGGTCCTCGCTCGCGGGGCCCGCGCCGGGGCCGGTGTTGGCGTACTCCGCGAAACGGTCGTCCTTCCAGGAGAAGCCGCCCATGTCCGTCCACGGCGCGGTCTTGATCGCGGCGGGCAGCACGGTGTTGCGTACGACCGTCTGCGGGTCGAGCGACGCGTCACCGCCCGCGTGCCAGGGCCGGCCCAGGTGGAAGCTGCGCGTGGACACCTCGCCGTTGACCGTGGAGTTGGCGATCAGGAAGCCCTTCTGTCCGGCCGCGGTCGAGGGCGCCGTCACATAGCCCTGCGAGCTGCCGTCCCAGCGCTTCTTGAGGGTGAGCACCGAGCGGTCGAAGGCGGCGGTGGCGCGGCCGAAGACGAAGTCGGTGTTGCCGACGACGAACGAGTCGCGCACATACACGCGGCCCCGCTTGTCCTTGGCGGCACTGTCGAGGAGCAGGGTGTCCTGGTCGCCGTTCACGACGACGTGGTCGAGGAACACCTTGTCGGCGGCGGTGCGCAGAGCGACCGCCTGGTGGCCCTCCTGGCCCTGGTGCGCGGCCTCGTCGAAGTCGTTGGTGAAGGTCAGATTGCGGGCCTGGAAGTCATCGGCCTCCACGGCGACGGTAGCGCTGCCCGACGTGCCGTAGCTGCCGCCGCCCGGCTTGGCGGTGCCGGCCGAGCGGCCCTCGACGATCACCGCGTCCTTGGCCTGGCCGCCGGTGCCCTGCAGGGTGACGTGCGGCTTGTCAGCCGGGATCTTCACCGCCTCCCGGTAGGTGCCGGGTGCGACGGCGACGACGACGCGCTCGGTGTTGCCCGCGGGGATCGCGTCGACGGCGGCCTGCACGGTACGGAACTGGCCGTTGCCGTCCTTGGCGACGGTCAGGGTGGTGGCCGCCTGTGCCTTGGTGCCGGTGCCGGTGCCGTCAGAACTGCGCGGGCCCGCACCGGACTTGACGAGGGCGGGGACCTCGGCGGCCGGGTCGAGGGAGTAGTCGTAGAACTTCTTCGGGTCGAAGGCGCTGCCGCCGCTCTCGTTGCGCCCCGAGGTGTTCTTGAAGACGTTGCCGCGCTGCACGAGCGCGGCGGTGGCGTCCTTCGTGACCGGGTTCGCCAGGCCCTCGAAGTAACTGTTCTCCAGGACCATCGCGGTGCGGCCGCGCGCGTAGTTGCCGTAGGACGTGGTGATGTCGGTGCCCGGCTCGTCCTGCAGGTAGTTGTTGTAGAGGTGGGCGTGGGCGGCGTTGTCCGTCGAGGGGTTGCGCTGCTCGGTCTCGCGGAACCGGTTGTGGTGCACCGTGAGATCCGCCGTGGCGTTCTCGGTCCAGCCGATGCCGAAGGTCTTGTTGTTGTCGCTCAGCTTGTTCCAGGACACCGTCACGTACGTCGTGTCCTTGCGGCTGTCGATCAGGCCGTCGGCCATGTGCCGCAGGTCGTTGTGGTCGATCCAGACGTGATGCGCGCCGTCCATCTGGATGGCGTCCCAGTCGTGTTCCTTGTCGTTCCAGGTACCCGCGTAGGAGTCGCGGATGGTCAGGTTGCGGATGATGACGTTGTGCACGCCCTGGCCGAGGAAGAAGCCGCCGCCGACGATCTCGCCGGAGGTGCCGGCACCCACGATCGTCTTGTCCGACGCGACCTTGATCTCCTTGCCCTTGGGGTCCATGGTGATCGCGCGGTCGACCACGATGACATACGGCTCGGCGGCCGTCGCGTACTTCTCCAGGTCCGCGAGGGTGCTGACCGTGACGGTCTTGCCGTCGCGGCCGCCGTAAGTGCCGTTCTGGCCGCGGGCGTTGACGGAGGCGAAGCCGTCGGCCGACTCCGCGGTCGCCGCGGGCGCGGGCGCGGGTGCTGCCGCGGCCCGGTCCCCCGCGTCCTCGCCGAACAGGCCGAAGCCGCCGCCGTAGGTGGCCCCGGCCGCGACGAGAGCCGCGACCGGGACCATGGCGAGGGCACCTGCCCTGCGCCTGCGGTGCGCCCCGTACCGTGCCTGCCGATCTCTGCTGCGCTCTGCGGTCATGCCGTGTTCCGTTCCATGGGGGGAGGTGGATGACATACGGCGGTTGCCGCCGGGGCGCGTGAGGTTGCCGTGCATGGTGGGGCGTTCGCGAGAGAGCGGCAGCTGCTGATCAGCCGGGGATCAGCCGGGGATCAGCTGTCTGTGTGAGCTCGGAGGCCGAGGCTCAGAGCTTTCCGGCGCCCGCGCCCGCGGTCACCGAGGAGACGACAGAGGAGGCGGGTTCGGCGGTGTAGCTGTAGGGCGGGGTGGTGAAGGAGCCTGTGCGCGAGATCTCGGTGGCGGCTCCGCCGAGGTCGTTGCCGCGCAGGTTGGCGTAGCCGTCCACGTCGCTGCTGCGGCTGGTGGTGACGGCGATCTTCGTACTGCGGAAGACGTTGTTCTCCACCAGCATCTGGGCGCCCATGCGGGAGTGCACGGCCGTGTCCGCGCCCTGGACGTAGTTGTCGTAGAAGTGCCCGGTGCCGAAGCGTAGGCTGGGGATGCGTGAGTAGACGTTGCTGAAGTGGTTGTGGTGGTACGTCACCTTCAAGTACCCGGTGTCCTCACTGGCGTTGTTGTCGCTGTGGCCGACGAGTGAGCCCTTGAAGTGGTCCTTGAAGGTGTTCCAGGAGACCGTGACGTTGTTCGACGCGTGGGTGATGTCGAGCAGGCCGTCGTAGTAGTCCTTGTCGTGCGTACGGTCCGCGGAGAACGAGTTGTGGTCGATCCACACCTTGGTGGACTTCTGCACGGTGATGCCGTCGGCGGGGGCGACCGGCTTGCTGATGTTCAGATTGCGGACGATGACATTGCTGGCCTCCTTGATGCGAAGGCCGCCGCCGGTGAATCCGGAGCCCGAACCCACCCCCAGGACCGTGGTGTTGGAGCCTATGTCGACCTGCCCCGACAGGGAGAGCAGACCGTTGACGCGGACGACCTTGGCGCTGTTGCCGGTGACGGCGGTCTTGAAGGCGGAGAGGCTGCTGACGGTGACGGGGGAGGCGCTGCCGCCGCCGGTGGTGCCCGAGCCGAAGCCGACCGGTGAGGTCTCGGCGGCGCCGGCGGACTGCGGCAGGATCAGGGCGGCGGTGGCGGCGGCCGCGACGGCGGCCGCCGTGAGGGTGAGTCTGCGGGAGCGAGTACGCATGCGGGTGTAGTCCCTTCGCGCTGTCCTCGGACATGAGGCACCTTTCATGAGGCGAGCGCTTCCTGGCTCGCGCTTCATGGGCCGCGCTTCATGAGGCCCGTTTCATGTCCGTGAACTGCATTCGAGATGGCGTCTGAGATGGCGTTTCGCATGACGTGCGCAGTGCGGCCCGATACGGGAAGGCGGGCGGCCGGGGAGGTCGACTGCCCCTGGTCACAGGGGAGTCGTGGCCACCCGCCTCATATATGAGATCCCGTATACGGGTCATGTTTCTGAACGGAACGTAGAGTCGAAGCGCTTGCGCGTCAACGCTTCGGACGGATCGCATCCGGCCAACTGCCGGGGGACCCGGACACCCAGGCGTCGTGGTGCCGTAGTGCCGTACGCCGCAGCGGCGCCTGAACCAGTCGGCCGCCGGGAGCAGTCTGCTGTCGTAGCCGAACAGGGCCTGGTTCTCCCAGGCATTGCCCGAGGACGGGTCGGCCGGGTCCCAGCCGTTGCCGGTGACCGCGGTCCAGGTGGGCTCCCAGTAGACGACGCCCAGGCCGCGGCCGCCGGGCACGGCCTCGACGACGTTCATGATGTCGCGCAGCCAGGCCGCCTGCCCGGCCGCCGTGGCCGGATAGCCGGCCGACAGCTCGTCGGCCTTGTCGATGCTGTTCTCGTGGCCGTCCTCGCTGTCCAGACGGAACGGATGGGCGGTCTCGGCGACCAGGACCTGCTTGCCGTAACGGGCCGCGATGTCATCCATGTTGGCCTGCAGATCGGACAGGTCCCCGTGCCAGTACCCGTAGAACGACAGGGCGATGACGTCGTACGGGACGCCCTGCGCCGTGGCGTTGTCGAACCACCAGCGGTAGAGGGAGTTGTCGCCGCCATCAGCCAGGTGCAGCGCGATGCGGGTGGAGGAGGAGACCGCCTTGGCCGCGGAGAAACCGGACTTGAGCAGGCCCGCGAGCTGGGTCCAGTTGTCCGTGGACCCCTCGGGCCACAGCAGCCCGGTGTTGATCTCATTGCCGATCTGCACCGTGTCCGCGGTGGTGCCCTGCGCCTTGAGGGCGTTCAGGACGTCGTACGTGTGGTCGTACACATCGGTCTTCAGCCGGCTGTAGGAGTGCGACGCCCGGGCGGCCGGTTTCCTCTGGGCGCCGCGCACGGTGGCCGCGTGAGAGGCGCGCACGGTGACCGCGTACGAGGCGCGCACGGTGACCTCGTGCGAGGCGCGCACCGTGACCTCGTGCGAGGCGTGTGCCGCCCGGGTGAAGGTGCTGTTCCCGTCGGGCTGTTGATCCACAGAAGCTGGAACCGCACCCGTGCCTGCGGCACTCTTCCGTTGCGTGCCCTCCGTACCGCAGCAGCAGCCCCAGCAGAACGCCGCCGCCACCCGCATGGTCGTGGTGGGCGACGACGCCCTCGCCCAGCGCCTGGCCACCGAACTGCGCGAGCTGTACGGCGAACGCGTGACGCTCGTCGTACCGCCCGCGGGACGGCGCCGGTCCATGCCGTTGTCCGGGCTCTCCCGCGCCGCCACACTGCTCGGCCGGATGACCGCCGCCATGAGCCGTGCCTCGGGCAACGGCGCGGACGACGCGTCCGACGAACCCGGCTCCGAGCGGCTGATCGAGGCGGCCGAGCTGACCGACGAGGTGCTGATCGAGGCGGGCGTGGAACAGGCCGCGGCGCTCGCCCTCGTCCATGACGACGACGAGACGAACATCCGCGCCGCCCTGACCGCCCGGCGCCTCAACCCCCGGCTGCGCCTGGTGATCCGGCTCTACAACCGCAAGCTGGGCCAGCACCTGGAGGAACTCCTCGACCAGGCATCCCACCTGACCGCTCACGGGACCGGCCGGGCCGATATCTCCACCTCGGTCCTGTCCGACGCCGACACCGCGGCCCCCGCGCTCGCGGCCACCGCGATCGCCGCCTCCAGTCGGGTCGTCCAGGCCGACGGGCTGCTGCTGCGCGCCGCCGAGCGCACGCCGCCGCACCACGGCGGCGCGGGCGGCGGCCTGTGCGCCCTGGCGCTGCTCTCGCCCACGAACAACGACACGGTGGGTACGGACGGCCCGGACACCGGTGACGACGGGCCCCAACTGCTGCCCGACGACGCGACGGTGGCCGCCGCCCACGACCGCGGCGCCCTGTTCCTGGAGGCCGTCTCCTACAACGCGGAGGGAACCGCCCCGCCCGCGCCCGTCCCCAGCCGCCTCGCCGCCCGTATCCCGCTGCGCCAGCTGTTCTCGCGCAGGCTTCGCTGGTCGAGCGCCGGGCTCGTGGGCTGTGTGCTCGCCCTCGCCGTCGTCAGCTGGGTCACCACGGGAGACCACCCGCTGCACGCCACGTATCTCACCCTGCTCGACCTGTTCGCGATCGGGGACCCGGCGACCGGCGAGTCACCGGTCCGTCAGGTGCTCCAACTCCTGTCCGGCTTCGCGGGGTTGCTCCTGATGCCGGTGCTCCTCGCCGCCGGGCTCGAAGCCCTCGGCACCTTCCGTACCGCCTCCGCGCTGCGCCGCCCGCCGCGCGGTCTGTCCGGGCATGTCGTGCTGCTCGGCCTCGGCAAGATCGGCACCCGTGTCCTGGCGCGGCTGCGGGAGCTCGACGTCCCGGTGGTGTGCGTGGAGGAGGACCCCGAGGCCCGCGGTATCGCGCTCGCCCGGCGCCTGCGCGTGCCCGTCGTCCTCGGTGACGTCACCCAGGAAGGCGTCCTGGAAGCCGCGAAGATCCATCGCGCCCACTCGCTGCTCGCCCTCACCAGCGCCGACACCACCAACCTCGAGGCGGCCCTGTACGCACGCTCCATCAAGGCCGATCTGCGCGTCGCCCTGCGCCTGTACGACGACGAGTTCGCCACCGCCGTCTACCGCACCCTGCGCGCCGCCCACCCCCACGCCCGTACCCGCAGCCGCAGCGTCACGCATCTCGCGGCGCCCGCCTTCGCCTGCGCCATGATGGGCCGTCAGATTCTGGGCGCCATGCCGGTGGAGCGCAAGGTGCTGCTGTTCGCCGCCGTGGACGTCGCCGCCCACCCGGCGCTCGCGGGCCGCACGGTCGCCCAGGCGTTCCAGCCGGGCCGCTGGCGGGTCATCGCCCTCGACGCCGCCGATCCCGCCGAACGGACCCCGGACCTGGCGGCCCCCCAGGAGGACGCCGAGCAGCGCCCGCCGGGCCTGGTGTGGCAGCTGCACCCCGGCTATGTGCTCAGCCCCCAGGACCGCGTGGTCGTCGCGGCCACCCGCCGCGGACTCGCGGAACTCCTCGGCCGTCGGGCGGCCGCGGACACGTCGGCGGCGTGAGCGGCTTGGAGGAAGTCCGGTGCGGTTCGCCCTGCCCCAAAGGGGCGCGGGGCTGTGTCGATATGCGGCTCCGCCGCGCTGGGGGTACCCCCGGCGGTAGCTGGGGGAGCGACAAGCCACGACGTACCCGCAGGTGTCATACCGCACTTCGCGCGGAGCGCTAGGCGCCCTGACGGTGCCGAACCCGTTTGATACCGAGCAGGACTCCGTAGCGCTCACGGGCGCCGAAGTCCGCGGGGTGCCAGACGGCGGGGCGGCCGGCTTCCGCGCACAGGTGCAGGATCGCGTCGTCGCCCGCCCAGACGCCGACGTGCGCGCCGTAGGGATCGTCGGTGCGGTTGAAGAGGAGCAGGTCGAGGGGGCGCGGTACCGGCACCCGGCTTGTCGCCGCCGTGTCGGCCCACAAGTCGCTGGAACGCAGGGGCGGCACGGTCAGGCCGAACTGCCGGAGCACCTCGTAGGCGAACAGCTGGCAGTTGGCGCCCGCCGCGAGTCCGGGCCGTGCGCGCGTGGCCGCCGAGCCCGGATGGCGCGAGCCGTCGTAGGGCACCGTCCAGAACGCGGCGGGCAGCCGGGCGGTGAAAGCCTCATCGGGCGTTCCGGTCAAGCGGGTCAAGGGCAGTTCCTCAGGTCGGAGTACTGCAGCTGGCCCGGCGAGATACGGATGCCGGGCATCCACAGGCGTTTGCCCTTCTGCTCGACCCGGTACCAGATGCTGCTGTGCCCACCGGACTCGTCGGTGACCGTGACCCCGTTGGCGATCCGGCAGTCGGCCTTGAGGATGTCGCCGTGCCACGCGCGCCCGCCGATGTTGGACGGGCGGTAGGGGACGTAAGGGTCCAGGGCCATGCCGAGGGCGCACTCCCGGCGCCGGTTGTCACGGCAGTTCTTCTCGACGTTGTGCACGGTGATGTTCTGCACCTCGCCGCTCGGCGCGGGCTCGTCCGCGGCCGGTGTGCCCGAGGCGCCGGGATCGCCGCCGCCGGAGTCGGTCAGGAGCAGGGTGAGGACCGCCGCCGTGGCGATGGCGGCGACCGTGCCCGCGGCGGCCAGGGCGAACTTCAGGCGGGGAGCGGGGGTGTGGCGGGCAGGAGCCGCCGCCGTCACCGCGGGCTCCTCGGTGGCCTCGGTGGTGTCGTCCAACTCGCCTGCCGCCGCAGCCTCGTTGGCCGCGTGCAGCAGCCCTACGAGCCGTGGCAGCCGGTCCTCGCCGGTGAAGGAGAGCTTGCACCACTGCACGAGCAGCCGCTCGTCGGGCAGGCTGCGGCCGTTGAGATAGCGCGAGAGCGACGATCTGCTCGCGGGCAGCCGCTCCTCCAACTCCTTGAGGCTGAGCCCCAGTTCGCCGTGCATGTGCCGGAGCCCCGTCACGAAGTCACGCACCGGGCCGGCGAGATCCGGCGGCAGCGGCGCGAGCGGCTTGCGTCGGTTGGCGCCCGCAGGATCACGGGCGCCGGAGGAGTCGGAAGGGTTCGTGTTCCCGTGCACAGGCCGATTGCAGCACAGGCCCGGCCCACAGAACCAGTGGTCCTTCCGCTCCCCTGCGGCGGAAGGACCACTGGTGACAGAATCCGGATGGGACCCGGATCAGTCCGTGAACTTCACCGGCCGGTACGGCTTGTACTGACTGCTCGTCAGGCCGTAGGTGCGCGAGCGGTGTTCGGTGCCGTGGTCGCCGTTCTGGTCGTAGGCGGTGTACGACGTGTGCGCGGCGTCGTCCCAGCGCTCGAACATCACCACGTGCCGGGTGTTGCTGTTGCCGTCGGCGTCGATGAGCAGATCACCGGGCTTCAGGTCGTTCACCGCGATCGGCCGGGTGATCCTGGAGCTGGTGAGCCCGACGGTGTTGGTGCCGGGTGCGCCGAGGCCGAGCGCCATGGAGACATAGCCCGAGCAGTCCTGCCGGTAGCCGTCCTTCCAGTTGGAGCTCTGGCTGTACGGCACGGGCCCGCCGCCGTTCGCGGTCAGCCAGGTCGCCGCCCGCTTGAGCGCTTCGCCGCGGGTGCCGCCCGGGGCCGGCGGCGGGTTCTGCCCGCCCTGCTCGGGCACGCCGGGCAGCTTGTCCTGCGGGATGTCGACGGCGATCACGCTGAGGTAGCCGGTGACGGGCCCGGTGATATGTGCCATGTACGTCGAGCAGGCGCTGCCCTCGCAGACCTTCTTGCCGGTGTTGACCTGGAAGTCGGCGGTGATACGGTCCGCGCCCGCCGCGTTCTTGTTGATCATCCCGACGGAGGGCGAGTTGACGTCGGGGGTGGCGTGCACGACCCAGCGGGTGCCCCAGGTCGGGAACTGGGCGCCGGCCGCGGTCGTCCTGATGGCGTCGGCGGCCGCCGCTGACTTGACGCCGGACTTCGTGTCGGCCTTGGTGTCCCGGGTCTTCACGGTCGCCTTCGCGGCCGCCTCCGTATCCGCCTTGGCGTCGGCGGCCGCCGCGCCGCCCGAGCATCCGGTGACGCCGGCGATTCCGATACCGGCCGCGGCGACGGCGGGCAGAACGCGGCGGAGAACGGTGCGGCGCGCGCTCCTGCTGCTGTATTCGCTGTATTCGCTGTATTCGCTGTGCGAGCTGTTCGTCATGTGACGTCCCCCAGTTGGTCTTTCGGCTGGCCGGCCGTCCGGCGGTCGGTGCCGGACGGCTCTCGGTTACGGGAACCATGGTTGGCCCGTGACGAGGGGGATTCGGGCGCTGCCCTGTGCCGTGGGACGTCTCATCCCGCCGGACGGCGGTGACCTGCGGGGACGTGCTCGACGACGGGCAGATGCGGGACATGGGACGAGGCGCCGTGAGACATGACGAGACGTTCGCGCCGCCCTCTTGCCGCCTATGACGCCGGTCATAATACTGGTCGCTATGACAATGGTCATAGAGCAGTACGGCACAACAGCCGCGCCCACACCGGCCGTCGGCGGCCCGCCCGGTACCCGGTGGAGCCCCTGGTGCATCGACACGATCCGGCCCACGGACGGCCCCGCCCTGACCGCACTCTTCGAGAGCTGCTCCACGGACACGGTGTGGCGCCGCTTCTTCGCGCCACTGCACGAGCTGCCCGCCGACTACGCGGCTGCCGTCCTGGCGTGCAGACCCGAGGTCCACGACGCCGTCGTGGTCCGCCACGGCGACCGCGGCCACCTCGCGGGCCTCGCAAGCCTGGCCGCGGAACAGGACGGGCCGAACGGCACGCGCGGGCCGCACGGCCCGGACGGACCGGCTGTGCTCGGCGTCCTCGTCGCCGACGCCTGGCAACGGCAGGGCTTGGGTGGTGCGATGCTCGACGTGCTCCTCGACCGGGCGCGGCAGCGGGGTGTGCGACGGGTGACGGCTTCCGTACTCCCGGGCAGGGCACGGCTGTTGGCGGCGCTGGCCAGGCGCCTGGAGACGGAGTCCGCCTCCCGCGACCAGGACGGCCTGACCGGCGTCTATAGGCTGGGGCCGCTCGGAGGGCGATGAGACCGGCGCCCGTACGCAAGCCAGGAGGTGGAGGTCCGCGATGGCTGCTCCCGAACGGGGCCCGCGCGAGCGGATGGTGATCAGTGCGGCGCAGCTCATCCGGCGCGACGGGGTCACCGCGACCGGGATGCGTGACGTAGCGGTGCACGCGGAGGCGCCGCGCGGCTCGCTGCAGCACTACTTCCCCGGCGGCAAGGAACAGCTCGTCAACGAGGCCTTGGAGTGGGCGGGCGGACATGCCGCCCGGCGGGTCGAGCGCCATCTCGCGGAGCTCGACGAGCCCTCGCCCAGTGCGCTGTTCACCGCGATGGTGCGCCGGTGGGCCGACGACTGCGAGCGCGACGGCTTCACCAGCGGCTGTCCGGTGGCCGCAGCGGCGGTCGACTGCTCGGCGGGCACCGACTCCCACCAGGCCGCGGCGGCGGCCGCGTTCGCCCACTGGACGGGTCCGCTGGCCGCGGCGCTCACCGGGCTCGGCGTACCGGCGAGGCGGTCCAAGGCCCTCGCCACTCTCATGGTCAGCGCGCTGGAGGGCGCCCTGCTCATCGCTCGCGCGGAACGGGACGCGCGCGCCCTGACGACCGTGGCGAAGGAACTGGGGCCCCTGCTCGACGAGGCGGTCGCGTGAGCGGCGGCCACCCGGGCGGCGCCCCCGGCTCCGGAACAGGCACAGGCCCTGGTGTTGGTGCCGGCGATGGCTCCAGCCTCACCCTGCGCCCCGCCCGCCCGGCCGACGTGGGTGACATCGCGCGGATCTGGTACGCGGGCTGGCAGGACGGCCACCTGGGGCACGTGCCGGACGTCCTCACCGAGGCCAGGACCGAAGAGTCCTTCACCACGCGCGCAGCGCAGGGCGTCGGAGACACGGTGGTAGCGGTCGTCGACGGCGCAGTGGCCGGTTTCACCATGGTCGTCGGCGACGAGGTCGAGCAGCTCTACGTGGACGCCCGGCACCGCGGCACCAACGCGGCCGCCGCCCTGCTCACCGAGGCCGAACGCCTCGTCAGGGCGGCCGGGCACCGCCGTGCCTGGCTCGCCGTGGTCGCGGGAAACGGCAGGGCCCGCAGGTTCTACGACCGCCAGGGCTGGCTGGACGAGGGCCCGTTCGAGCACCGCGCTCCCAGCGCGACCGGGCCGATCAACGTCTCCGCGCACCGGTACGTCAAGGATGTCCAGGACGTCAGGGACGTCAGGGACGTCGGGGATGTCAGGGGCGCCACGGACGTCACGGGCGGGGGCGCCTGACGCCCGTCGCCGGTCCACGGCCGGGTCAGGGCAGCAGCCGGGGCACCACCCGTACGTAGACCACCATGCCCACAACCTCGACGAGGGTCTGCGTCACCACCACCACCGCGGCGACGGCCAGCGCGTCGGGCAGCGCGAGGGCAAGAGGCAGCACCACGAGGGAGTTTCGGGTCGCACCGCTGAAGACGAGCGCGCGCCCGTCCGCCGCGCCGAGCCGGAAGAGCCGGGCCACGGCCCGTCCCGCCGCGGCCATGACGGCGAGGAACAGGACGTAGAACGGGACGACTTGGGCCACGTCGGTGAGCGCGCCGCCGAGCTCGGGCAGCTGCGAGGCGGCCACCGTGACGAGGACCGCGGCCATCAGCGGCACCATCGTCGTACCCGCCGCGTCGCTCAGGCGCACGCCGGAGCGGTGCCGCGCCGCCCAGGCCTGGGTGAGCCAGGCAAGGGCCAGCGGCACGACGATCAGACCGAGGAAGGCCTCGACGAAGGGTCCTGCCTCGACCACGTCGCCGAGCCCGGGGCCCAGGAACAGCAACAGGAACCCGGGCAGCAGCACCATCTGCGCGAGCAGCAGCAGCGGAGTCGCCGCGAGCAGCCGCCGGCTGCTGCCGCCGGCCAGGCCGCTGAAGACGATGACGTAGTCCACGCACGGGCAGAGCAGCACGAGCAGCACACCCAGGCGTACGGCCTGCTCGGCAGGCAGGAACACGAACATCGCGGCGACCACCAGGGGAACCACCACGAAGTTGACCACCAGGACCGCCGCCAGGAACCGCCCCGCCCGCACCGAGCGCACCAGATCGGCCGCGGGGACCTGCAGGAACGTCACGTAGAGGAGAGCGCCGAGCACCGGGTTGATGGCCCGCTCCAGGCCGGGCCCGGCACCGGGCGCGGCGAGTCCGAGGGCCGCGCCGAGCGCCAACGCGGCCAGATAGACGGCGACTTGATGGCGTTCCATGGCCGCGACGAGGCCCGGTGACCGCTTCGGCACTGCTGCTCCTGACCCCTGCCCCAACCGGCAGGGGCGCGCTGTCGTACCTGGTCAGGGTAGGCGGTCAGGCCAGTTCGCCGGTGGTCAGGAAGTCCTCGACGCGCTTTTCGTACGGCCCGATGTCGAGGCCCTGCCCGGCCAGCCAGGCGTCCGAGTAGTACTTGTCGAGGTAGCGCTCGCCCGGATCGCAGAGCAGCGTGACGACGCTGCCGCGGGTGCCGGTGGCGCGCAGCTCGGAGATGATTTTGAAGGCGGCCCAGACGCCGGTGCCGGTGGAGGCCCCGCACTTACGGTCAAGGAGCCGTTCCAGGACACGGATCGTGGCGACGCTCGCCGCGTCCGGGACGCGCATCATGCGGTCCACGGCCTCCATCACGAAGCTGGGTTCCACGCGTTCGCGCCCGATGCCCTCGATCCGCGAGCCGATCGTGGTGGTCACCGCGTGGTCCTGGTCGCGCCAGCCGCGCATGAACGCCGAGTTCTCCGGGTCGGCGACACAGATGCCGGTCGCGCGCCGGGTGTAGTGCAGATAGCGGGCGAGGGTGGCCGACGTGCCGCCGGTGCCCGCCGTGGCCACGATCCAGGCGGGTTCCGGATAGCGCTCCTGGGCCAGCTGCGAGAAGACGGAGTCGGCGATGTTGTTGTTGCCGCGCCAGTCGGTGGCGCGCTCGGCGTTGGTGAACTGGTCCATGTAGTGCCCGCCGGTCTGCTCGGCCAGCTCCGCGGCCACCGCGTACACCGAGCCGGGGTCGTCCACCAAGTGGCAGGTGCCGCCCCGGAATTCAATGAGCTCGATCTTGGCGCGTGCCGTCGTGCGCGCCATGACCGCGACGAACGGCACACCGATCAGATGCGCGAAGTACGCCTCCGAGACGGCCGTGGAACCGCTGGACGCCTCGATGACCGGCCGCCCGGGACGGATCCAGCCGTTGCACAGCGCGTGCAGGAACAGGGAGCGCGCCAGGCGGTGCTTGAGGCTGCCGGTGGGATGGGTCGACTCGTCCTTGAGGTAGAGGTCGATGCCCCACGCCTCGGGCAGCGGCACCGGCAGCAGATGGGTGTCCGCCGAGCGGTTGCCGTCGGCCTGCACCTGGCGCACCGCCTCGCGCAGCCAGGCGCGGTACTCGGGGTCGTAGCGGTTGATGTCCTCCTCCAGGGCGATCCCGCTGCAGTCGACGCCGCGCGGTGTGCCCTGCGGGGTTTGGCCCGCTGCATGGTTCATACGGCCATGATCGGGACACCGGCGCCGTGCTGCCATCGGGAGGCCCCCGTCACGGGCACCGTCCGGACCTTCCCGGGCTGCGCGGGCCGGCGCCGGTGCCCAGGCTTGCGGTATGAGCGACGGCGAGCCGACGGCATGAGCGAGGGCGGCGGACGGACGGCCCTGGACGCGGCGCGGCGCGGCGTACTCGGCTGGTGGCAGGGCCTGACGCCCGCTTCGGGCTCCGCGGTCATGGCGACCGGCATCGTCTCGGTCGGTCTGCATCTGGCGGGCCACGAGACGCTCTCCCGGATGGCCCTAGCCCTGGCGGTCCTCGCCTGGGCCGCGCTCGCCGCGCTCTTCGCGCGCCGGCTGCTGCGGGACCGCTCGCGCTGGGCTCGGGACGCGGACACCCCGGCCGCGCTCACCGCTGTGGCCGCCACGACGGTCATCGGCACCCGGCTCTCGCTGCTCGGCCCGCAGCCGGTGGCGGTGGTGCTGCTCGTGCTCGCCGTCGTGCTGTGGCCCGCCCTGATGGTGTCGGTGGTACGCCACTGGGGCCGCCATATGCCGGGCGCGGTGTTCCTGTCCTGTGTGGCGACCCAGGGCATCGCGGTCCTCGCCGCCACCCTGGCCCCGGCCCTGCCCGCGGCCTGGCTCGCGTACGCCGCCCTCGTCTTCTTCTGTCTGGGCCTGGTGCTGTACGCCGCGTGCCTGCCGCACTTCGACCTGGGCCATGTCCGTGCCGGCGCCGGTGACCAGTGGGTCGCGGGCGGCGCGCTCGCCATCTCGGCGCTCGCCGGGGCCAAGCTGGTCGCCGCACCGCAGTGGCACGGCGGCCCGCACCAGGTGCTGCGGATCGCGACGCTCGTGCTGCTCGCGCTCGTGGCGCTCTGGTACGCCGTCCTGCTGGTGTCCGAGGTGCGCCATCCCCGGCCGCGCTACGACGTACGCCGCTGGGCCACGGTCTTCCCGATGGGGATGACGGCGGTGGCGACCCTGACGACCTCGACGGCCGCGCAGCTCTCCTGGCTCAGGGGGCCGGGCCAGGTACTGCTGTGGGTCGCCGTCGCCGCCTGGCTGCTGACGTGCGCCGGGCTCCTCGGCTCCGTGCGCGGACGAGGGACCGCTCCCGGAGTGTGACCCGACGATCACGCTGTTAGTTTGCCCTTTATGTCCTGTGTATCCGTTGGGGATGTCCTGGTGAGAGGTCGGCATGGGCGTACTGCGTGACCACCCCGAGCTGGCCGTCTTCCTCTGCCTCGCGGGCGGCTATCTCCTCGGCAAGCTCCGCGTCGGCCCCATCACCCTGGGCGGCATCTGCGGCACGCTGATCGTGGCGCTCCTCATCGGCACCCAGCACGTCTCCGTCAACGACGACGTGAAGACCGTCTTCTTCGCCCTGTTCATCTTCTCCCTGGGCTATATGGCGGGGCCGCAGTTCTTCGCCAACCTCAACCGCAAGAGCCTGCGCTTCTTCGCGCTCTGCCTGATCGAGCTGGTCTGCGTCCTCGGGATCGCCTTCGGCCTCGCCAAGGCCTTCGACCTGGACGTCGGCACCGCGTCCGGCATCCTCGCGGGCGCGGCCACCGAGTCCGCGGTCGTCGGTACCGCCACCGAGTCCATCGCCAAGCTCGGAGACCTGACGCAGGAGCAGATCACCCAGTACCAGGGGCACGTGGCCACCGCGTACACCGTCTGCTATCTCTTCGGCCTCGTCACCATCGTGATCTACACCAGCCAGATCATGCCGATGCTGATGCGGATCAACCTCGCCGACGCCTCCCGGCAGCTGTGGGAGAAGATGCGCGGCGCGAGCGGTTCCTCCATCGAGGCCGACGAGCGTGAGGCGCTGCCCGCCCTGGTGGGCCGCACCTATCTCGTCACCACCGCCGACGGCCGCAGCGTCGCGGAAGTCGAGGCCGAACTCGACGGCGAGGTCACCTTCGAGGCCGTCAAGCGCGGCAGCAAGCTCCTCACGCCCCAGGCCGGACTCCGCCTCACCCTGTCCGACCTGGTCCTCGTGGTCGGACAGCGGGCCCATGTCATCGGCGCCGGACGGGTCATCGGCCCCGAGACCCCCGGCATCCCCGGTGTGGACACCCCGCTCGCCACCCGCCAGGTCGCCGTCACCGAACGCGCCACCGAAGGCAAGACCATCGCCCAACTGCAGCAGGACCACCCCGAGTTCGGGGCATCGGGCGTCTACGTCACCGAAGTGCTGCGCAGCACTGACCAGCGGCTGCCGGCCGCCTCCGAGACCGTGGTGCACCGCGGCGACGTGCTCACCCTCGTCGGTGCCCGCTCCGGCCTCGACAAGCTCGTCGCCAAGCTCGGCGCCGTGGTCAAGAACAACACCACCGACTACATCTACCTGGGCCTCGGCATCGTCGCCGGTTCCCTGCTCGGGCAGGTCGTGGTGCGCGCCGGTGACGTTCCGCTCTCCCTGGGCACCGGCGGCGGCTGTCTGGTCTCCGGACTGCTCTTCGGCTGGTTCCGCTCACAGCGGCAGACCTTCGGCGCGTTCCCGCCGCAAGCGGCCTCCACCATCAAGGACTTGGGGCTCGCGGTGTTCATCGCCTGCACCGGTCTGGCGGCGGGGCCGCAGGCCGGGCCGATGCTCAAGGAGTACGGCGTGCTGCTGCCGTTCGCCGGGATCGTGATGGTGCTCGTACCCGCGACCATCTCACTGATCGTCGGCCGCAAACTGCTGAAGATCGAGAAACCGCTCCTGGTCGGAGCCATCGCCGGACAGCAGTGCTCCACGCCCGCGATCACCTCCATCACGCAGGTCGCGCAGAGCTCGGTGCCGATGCTCGGCTACACGATCACGTATGCGCTCTCGAACTTCCTGCTGCCCCTGACCGGGCCCATTCTCGTCGGGGTGCTCGGCGCCTGACTTCCCCCCACAGAGAGGCGCACGCCGGTGTACGACTTCCTCAACCGGAACATCTTCACGCCGCACCCCGAACTGCTGGTCTTCATCACCGTGGCGCTCGGCTTCCTGGTCGGCAAGATCCGCTGGAAGGCCATCGCCCTGGGCGCCGTCACCGGCTGTCTGATCGTGGGGCTGCTCCTCGGTTCGCAGCTGAAGGTGGAGATCGACGGCACCGTGAAGAACCTGTTCTTCACCATGTTCCTGTTCGCCCTCGGCTACAAGGTCGGCCCGCAGTTCTTCCGCGGCCTGAAGAAAGACGGGCTGCCGCAGGTACTCAACGCCGTCATCGTGGCGGTCACGGGTCTCCTCGTGTGCTGGGGCTTCGCGGCGATGCTCGGCTACGGGCCCGGCCTCAGCGCCGGACTGCTCGGCGGGGCGCTCACCCAGTCGGCCGTGATCGGAACCGCGGGCGACGCCATCGCCAATCTGCCCGGCCTGTCCAGCGCGCAGATCAAGGACCAGTCCAACCTCGTCGCCGTCGGCTACGCGGTGTGCTACCCGCTGGGCACCATCCTGTGCGCCCTGCTCCTGTCGGCCGTCCTGCCCAGGCTCTACCGCAAGGACCTGGCCGCCGAATCCGCCCGCCTCGCCAAAGAGCTGGACGCGCCCGGCGACAACCCCGACCTGAACGAGGGCTACTACGAGGCGGTCCTGCGGGCCTTCACGGTGCAGCGGCCCGACCTGGTGGGCCGCACCATCGAGGACTTCGAGAACCAGCAGCGCGAACTCGGCCGCCGTATCTACATCACCCGGGTGCGCCGCGACGGGCAGATCCTCGACCACGCACAGGAGACCGCCCTGGCCGAGGGCGACGTGGTCGCGGTCAGCGCGCTCCGGCACGACCTGGTCGACTACGACGCGCGGACCCACATCGGCGCGGAGGCCGACGACGTGGAACTTCTCGGCTACCAGACCGAGACGATGCACGTCGTGGTCGCCGACAAGGAGCAACTGGGCAAGTCCATCGGCGACTTGCGGCGTGAGCCCTTCATGGTCGGCGTGTACGTCGACAAGCTGTACCGCGCCGGAGCCCAGTTCCCCTACCGCCTCAGCACCCAGGTGGAGCGCGGTGACACCGTGATCCTGTCCGGCCCGAGGCGTCTGGTCGACCCGGCCGCCCAGGCCCTCGGAAAGCCCGTGCCGACCTCCTTCGCGACCGACATGGTCTGGGTCGGCCTCGGTATCTTCCTCGGCGGCTGCATCGGCATCCCCGCGCTCACCGCGGGCGGCGTGCCGATCTCCCTGTCCACCTCGGGCGGCGCGCTCATCATGGGCCTCGTCTTCGGCTATATCCGCGGCAAGTACCCGACGTACGGCAACGTTCCGCCCGGCGCGCAGTGGATCATGGACACGCTCGGTCTGTGTCTGTTCGTCGCGGTGGTCGGCCTGAACGCGGGCCCGTCGTTCGTGGACGGCCTCAAGCAGGCCGGCTGGGGGCTGCTGATCTGGGGTGCCGTCGCCACGGTCCTGCCGCTGATCGTCGGCTTCCTCGTCGGCCACCACATCCAGAAGATCCGCTTCCCGATCCTGATGGGCATCCTGGCCGGGGGCCAGACGACGACCGCCGCCATCGGCGCCATCAACGAATCGTCCAAGTCCCAGATCCCCACCCTGGGTTACACCATCCCGTACGCGATCTCGAACGTGCTCCTGACCATCTGGGGCGCCGTCATCGTCCTCCTCCACCACTGAGCCCCTCCCGAGCACCCGGAGCAGCCATGCCCAAGACCACCTTCAGCCGCGAAGAGATCAAATCCCTCGCCCAGCTGAGCCCCTTCGAGCTCAAGGACAAGTTCATCCAGCTCGCCCAGGCCGTCCAGGAGAGCAAGCCCGGGCAGAAGGACACGTCGTCGGTGCAGATGCTCAACGCGGGCCGCGGCAACCCCAACTGGGTCGCCACCGGGCCGCGCGAGGCCTTCTACGCCCTCGGCTACTTCGCCCTGTCCGAGTCCCGGCGGGTGTGGACCGCGGACAACCTCGGCGGAATGCCCGAGAAGAACGGCATCGGTGAGCGCTTCGAGCGCTGGCTGCGGGCGCACCCCGACCTGCCGGGCACGGAGATGCTCAAGTCCTGTGTGGATCTGGCGCTCGAGCGGTTCGGCTTCGACCGGGACGGCTTCCTGCACGAACTGGCCGACTCCATCACCGCCGACAACTACCCGGTGCCCGACCGCATGCTGACCCACGCCGAGCACATCGTGCGCGGATACATCGGCGACGAGATGTTCGGCAAGGAGCCGCCCGAGGGCAACCGGCTGAGCCTCTTCGCCACCGAGGGCGGCACCGCCGCCATGTGCTACATCTTCGACTCCCTGATGAAGAACGGGCTGCTGAAGAAGGGCGACAAGATCGCCCTGATGGTGCCGGTGTTCACGCCGTACATCGAGATCCCCGAGCTCGACACCTACGAGTTCGACGTCGTGAACATCGAGGCCAACATGCTGGCCGAGACCGGTGTGCGCGAGTGGCGCTACCCGACGGAAGAGGTCGCCAAGCTGGAGGATCCCGCCGTCAAGCTGGTGTGCATCGTCAACCCCTCCAACCCGCCGTCCCTGGCCGTCAGCCAACGCGTCGCGAACCAGATCAAGGACATCGTGGCGACGAAGAACCCGAACCTCCTGCTCGTCACCGACGACGTCTACGGCACCTTCGTGGAGGGCTTCCGTTCCCTCGCCGCCGACCTGCCGCGCAACACCTTGCTCGTGTACTCGTACTCCAAGCACTACGGCTGCACCGGCTGGCGGCTCGGCGTCATCGGACTGCACGACGACAACGTGATCGACGAGATGATCGCGCAGCTGCCCCAGGACGAGAAGGACCGGCTCGGCAAGCGGTACGGCACGCTCACCCTGGAGCCAGAGAAGATCAAGTTCATCGACCGGCTCGTCGCCGACTCCCGGCAGGTCGCCCTGAACCACACCGCGGGCCTGTCCCTGCCCCAGCAGGTGCAGATGGTGCTGTTCTCGCTCTTCGACATGCTGGACGAGGGCCAGGCGTACAAGGCCAAGGTCCGCTCCATCGTGCAGCAGCGCCTCCAACTGCTCCTCGAAGGCGCCCAGATGAAGATCAGCGATGATCCCCAGCGGGCCGGCTACTACATCGAACTCGATCTCCTCGCCGAGGCCGAGCGCGTGCACGGCAAGGACTTCGCGGACTTCCTGGAGAAGAACTACGAGCCCGTGGACGCGCTCTTCCGGCTCGCCGAGCAGACCCACATCGTGCTGCTCAACGGCGGCGGCTTCGACGGCCCCGAGTGGTCCGTGCGCGTCTCGCTCGCCAATCTGGACGACCTCGACTACCTCAAGATCGGCCATCAACTGCGGGCCATCTTCGCCGACTACGCGGCGGAGTGGCAGGCGAGCAAGGGCTGAACCGGGGCGCGCACGGCGCGGGACACCGGCCCGCGACACCGGTCCGCACGGCAGGCGCGGACCGGTGTCCGGCCGGGGTCAGCCGCCGCGGTGGTGGCGCAGCGGGGTGAGCTGCTCGGTGTCGTAGCGCACGCGCAGCTCCGCGATGGCCGCCGCGTCGGGTTCCGCCGTGCCGTCGAGCAGCTCGAGGAGCTCCTCGAAGTAGCGCTCGTGGTCGGGCGGCGGTGAGGCCAGGAAGAACATCCGGGCCGGCGCCGCGGTGGGGTTGGCGAAGGCGTGCGGGCAGCCCGGCGGTACGGCGATGACGGTGCCGGGCGTGGCACGGGTGACGCTCTGCCCCGAACGGGACTGCCAGCGCCGCCAGTTGTCGGAAGTGCGCACCCGTGGCTCGAAGGCGAGGACGTCCAGCTCGCCTTCGAGTACGTAGAACAGCTCCTCGCTGCGCGTGTGCACATGCGCGCCGACGTCGAAGCCCGGCGGCACCGTGACCTCGAAGCTGGACGCCATCCGGGAGTGCGCGCCGGTGACTTTGAAGGTCACCTCCTGCGCCGGGGTGCGCAGTGACCGGCCGTGGCCGGGCGGGATGAGCAGGCCCTGGGGTGGGGTGAGCGCCGTCATGCCGCGCTCACCAGGTGACGGGCAGGGCCTCGGGCCCCCGGATCAGGGCGCCGCGGCGGTAGGGCACCTGCTCGGCCGGTACGGCGAGGCGAAGGCCGGGGAAGCGCTCGACCAGGGCGCCGACGAGCAGTTCGGCCTGCATCCGGGCGAGCAGGGCGCCGGCGCAGTAGTGCGGGCCGTGCCCGTAGGAGACATGGGGGTTGGGGGCCCGGTCGAAGTCGATGGTCTCCGGGTCGGCGAAGACATCGGGGTCGCGGTTGGCGGCCAGATAGGAGACATAGACGGGGTCGCCCGCACGAATGGTGTGGCCGTGCAGCTCCACGTCCTCGAGGGCGATCCGGGACAGGCCGACGGAGCTGCGGTGCGGCACGTAGCGAAGGAGTTCGTCGACCGCGCCCGGCAGTACACCGGGTTCCGTGCGCAGCCGGTCCCACAGATCCGGGCGCGTGAGCAGCACGTACAGCATGTTGCCGGTGTTGTGGGTGACGGCCTCGCCGCCGATCTGCAGCAGCACCGCGAAGCCGACCGCCTCTTCCCGGCTGAGGTCGCCGCGGTCCACCGCTGCGCCCAGGAGCGCGACGACACTCTCCCCGTCCTCGCCGCCCCCGGTGTGCTCGCCGATGAGGCGGACGAAGGCGGCGGCCATCGCGGCCTTGGCCTCCTCGCTGCGCTCGGCGCCCTCGGTGGACGACAGGATCCGCTGGGTCCACGCGTGCATGTCGGCGCGCAGTTCTTCCGGGATGCCCATGACCTCGCTGACCACGGCGATGGGGAAGGGTTCGAGGAGCTGCGCGGTCAGGTCGGCCGGCGGCCCGGCCGCCAGGAGGCGGGTGCAGAGCCGGTCGAGTTCGTCCCGCGCCCTGGCCCGTGCGCGTTCGGCGCCGCGGGCACTGAACGCGGCGGTGACGGCGCGGCGCAGGCGGGTGTGGTCGGGCGGGTCGACGAAGCCGACCGCGCCCGGCATGGGGATGAAGTGCGGGGCGAGGCGCGTCACTTGGCGGCCGACGATGGCCGCCCGGCTGAAGCGGGGGTCGTTGGTCAGCGCGCGCACGTCCGCGTGGCGGGTGGCGAGCCAGGCCCAGCCCTCGCCGTTGGGCAGCCGGATCCGTGTGAGGGGCCCGGCGTCCATCAGCTCGCGCAGCACCGGGTCGAAGTCGACACCGTGCAGATCGAGTGCGGGCCAGTCGCGCACGGGCGGGAGCCCGGCGGGGCACATGGAGGCGGGCTCGGCGGAAGCGGGCGCGGCGTCGGTGGCCGTCACGGCGTCGGTGGCGGTCGTCGTGGTGCCGGTGGCGGGGCCGCCGCTCATACCAGGGCCTCCGCTTCGCTGTCCGGCTCCAGACCCCGGGGCACCTGCGCGGTGTCGAGGGTGTGCGCGGGCGCGGACGCGGTGTCGTACGTCCAGTGGCCCAGGGAGATCTCGGCCGTGATGCCGGGCCCGAATCCCGCGAGCAGACCGCGGGCCGACTCGGGCACCCCGCCCTCGTCGAAGAGCCGGCGCAGCGCGTCCAGGACGACGGCGGAGGCGATATTGCCGTACTCGGTGAGCGTCGATCTGCTGAACCGGAAGGCCTCCGGCGGCACGTGGAGAAAGGTGCTCAGGTCGTCCAGGATGCGCGGGCCGCCCGCGTGCACGATGTAGAAGTCCAGGTCGGACGCGTCCCAGCCATGCGCGGCCGCCAGGTCCTTGAGGGCCGGTGCGAGCGGCTCCATCGTGGTCGGCACCCGCTTGTCGAGCAGGAAGTGGAAGCCCGTGGCGCGGACGTCGTAGGAGATCCAGTCCTCGGTGGCGGGCACCAGGTGGGAACCGTTGCGTTCGAGGCTGATGCCGGTGCCGCCCTGGCCGCGGACCACCGCGGCCGCGATGCCGTCGCCGAACAGGCCGTTGGAGAGCAGCGAGCCGATGCCGAGATCGGTGGGCTGGTAGCACAGGGAGCAGAACTCGCAGGACACGATGAGGGCGTTGGCCTGCGGGTACGCGGTGCAGAAGTCGTGGGCCCGGTTGATGGCGGCGCCGCCGGCCGCGCAGCCGAGCTGGGCTATGGGTATCTGCCGGGTGTCGCCGGGGAACCCCATGGAGTTGATCAGCCAGGCGGTCATCGACGGCATCATGAAGCCCGTGCACGAGACGTAGAGGATCACGTCGATGTCGGCGGGGGAGAGGTCCGCGTTGGCGAGGGCGTCCCGGACCACCGCCGGGACCCTGGCCTTCGCCTGCGCCTCGTAGAGCCGGTTGCGGTCCTCGAAGCCGGGGTGGCGGAGGGTCTCCTCGATCGGCTGTATGAGGTGCCGGGTCTGTACTCCGGTGTTCTCTATCAGCCGCAGGGCCAGGGGGAGTTGGGGATGCTCTGCGTGCAGGTCGCGGGCGAGGTCGAGGGTTTCCTCGAGGGTGATCACATGCTCGGGGACGCTGACGGCGGGCTTGCACAGGGTGGGCATGGGACCCCTCTCTCGTACGCGGCGGACCCCTCCGACGGGAAAGGTCGTAGCCTCACCCTGGACACAGCACCCGGCCGACGGCGCCCTGGACTACTCCACCAAGGGCAATCGACCGCTCCCGCGGGCGTCTGCGCCTTGCCGGACGTGGGCGGGTGGGGTACAGGACGCGGAGCCGTGATCCGCAGGGGCGCGGGCAGTCACCGCGCGGCCGCAGCGGGTCCCGCGGGAGATCCGGGAAGGGTCAGAGCGCGTCCCGCCGCTGCAGCCATGTCGTCGCCAGCCAGCCCGGCGCGATGGGCAGCCAGAACGTGAGCAGCCGGAACAGCACCACCGCCGAGAACGCGGTGGAGCCGCTGATGCCGGTGGCCGCGGCGAGGCCACCGGAGAGGACCGCCTCGACGGCGCCGAGACCGCCCGGCGTCGGCACGATGGAACCGGCCGACTTCCCGATCAGGAAGACCACCGCGACGGTGGCGAAGTCGATGGCACGGTCGGGCGCGAAGGCGCGGACCGAGGCCCACAGGGCGACCGATCCGGCGAGGGGCAGCAGAAACGCCCCGGCCACGCCGACACTCAGCTTCCCCGGGTCACGCAGCAGATCCAGCATCCGCGGCAGTACGTCCGTGAAGTACGGCTTCACGCGGGTGACGACGAACTTCCGCAGCGGTGGCACCGTGGCCACGACGACGGCGAGCACCGCGACGGCGAGCAGCACCGTGATGATCACCGATGACGGTGGCAGATGGGCGCCCTGGGACGAGCCCGACAGCGAGCCGAAGAGCATCACCAGGATCAGGAACGCGGCCAGGGCGATCACTTGGGAGGCGGCCATGCTGGTGAGGGCGAGCCCCGACGCGACCCCGGCCTTCTGCAGGAAGCGGGTGTTGACCGCGACGCCGCCGACGGCCGCGGGGGTCACCAACGTCACGAAGGAGCCCGCGAGTTGGGCGAGCAGGAGCCGTAGCTTGGGCAGTCGCACCGGCACGAAGCCGCCGATGCCCATCGCGGCGGCGACATAGGTGAGAGCCGAGCCGAGCAGGGCGAGCAGCGCCCATGGCCAGGACACCCCCGTGAACAGACTGCCGAGCGGCTTGTCGGCGAACTGGCCGATGAGGAAGTACACGGCGATGACACCGCCGAGCGCGGACAGGATGGTGCGCGGACGCAGCCGCTCCAGGGCGACAGGGCGGGCCGCGGGCGTCTGCGGCCGCAGGGCCGTGAGCGCTTCGGTGACCGCGGCGAGCACTCCCTTGTCCTTGCGCAGCCGGGCCCGGGTGCCCTGGCTGAGCACCGCCGGGCGCAGGAGCGGCACAAGGCCCGCCACCGCCTCGTCGCCGAGGATGTCGCGGGCGGCCTCGACCGAGCGCTCCGGTGTGGTCAACAGGCCGAGCGTGACGAGGAGTTCGACATCGTCGAGGCGCTGCTGGAGCGTCGTGGCGGCCACCTCGCCGGCTTCCAGGCGCAGCAGCCACACCTCGCCGGCGTCGTCGACGAGGAACGCGTCGGCCGACATCCGCCGGTGGCTGAGCTCGTGCCGGTGAAGGCGGGCCGTGAGCCGCCATACGTCCCGCAGGAGGTTGTCGGTGAGTTCGTCCGCCGCGAGCCGGTCGAGGGTGCGGCCCTCGATGTGTTCGTGGGCGAGCAGGACGGCGTCGGGGCCGAGCTTGCGGACCGCGGCCAGACGCGGGGTGCGGATACCGCTGTCGTGCACGGCGAGGGACAGCAGGGTGCGCCGCTCCACCACGCGCTGCAGCGACAGAAACCCCTGGCTCTGTGCCGGGCGGCGAAGGCGGAGGCGCTGATAGAGGCGGTACGTCAGTCCGATGGCGAGCCGGTCGCGGCCCAGGACGGACACGTCGACGCTGCCGCTGCCGCTGCCGCTGCCGCTGCCGCTGCCGCTGCCGGTGTCTGTGCCGGTGCCGGTGCCGGTCTGCGCCGCGTACCGCCTGCTGCCGTCGCCGCTGTCGGAAAGCCGGCGGCACGACAGCGGCGCGAGCCCTGCCTGCCTGAGCCCGTCGGCCACTTCGGCGTCGGTGGGCGGTGGTGTGCCCGCGCCCATCCACCAGCGCAGGCCGAGCGCCACCGTGCGGCCGAGGGCGAAGGTGATCAGGATGCCGACGAGGGTGGCGCCCTGGGTGACGAGGGCCGCGGCGGCCGTCACCGCGACGCTGCCCCAGGCGGCGTTGCGCAGGAGCAGCCGGTCTCCGAAGCCGACGACGGTGATGAACGCGACGACGGTGGCGACATACAGATGCACCGGGGCGACGGCGCCCGCGTCCGTGTGCGTCTGGGCGAGCGCCCGGCGCAGGACCGACGGGGCGGGCCCGAGGACGTAGAGGTTGATGCCGAGCGCGGTGAGATAGGTGAGCAGCGCGGCGAGCACCCCGAGGATCACCTTGCGGGTCTCGCGCCGGATCAGCTGGTCGACGGCGACCACCGCGGGCACCACCGCCATGACCGCACCGGCGGCGAGGACGATGGGCCCGAGCAGCAGGCCGGGCGCGGCCTGCAGCAGCAGCGCGACACCGACGAGGGCGACGATGCCGAACGCGCCGAGCACGAACCTGGCGCGGTCGACGGGGCGCCGCCCGGCCCGCACGAATGGCACCGGCGGGGCCGCTGTCGTTCCCGGCCCGGCCCCGTCGCCCCGCTTCTCGCCGCTCACCATCAGTGCCAGCCGCTCGCTCAGGTCGTACCCGTCACCGACTCGGTGATCGTTGCACGGTGTGGCGCCACCGGCGCGTCACCGTCCCCCCATCCGGCCCACCCCAGCGCGAGCCCCCGCGTCTCAGCCCCGACGGTGAAGGGACGGCGTGGACCCGACGGGTGGAGGACAGCGGCATGAGCGAGGACGTGGCGGCACGGACGGGGACGGCGGGGATCTCCGGCGCGGGGGCACGCACGCAGACGGCGGGGACCCCCGGTGCGCCGCCGCCGGTGTGCGAGTGGCCCGCGCAGGATCTGACGGGCACCCGCTTCGACCCGGTCCTGGCAGGGCTGATGGACCAGGGGCCGCTGCACCGGATCCGGCTGCCGCACGGCGAGGGCTGGGCGTGGCTCGTGACGCGCTACGACGACGTACGGATGGTCACCAACGACGCCCGGTTCACCCGCCGCCAGGTCCCCGGGCGTGACATCACCCGGCTCGCCCCGCACTTCAAGCCGAAGCCCGGCTCGCTGGCCTTCGCCGACGGCGGTGACCACCACCGGCTGCGCCGCGTGGTGTGGCCCGCCCTTTCGGCATCGGCGGTGGAGGGCCGGCGCGGCCGTGCCCAGGAGCTCATCGACGGTCTGATGGACGGTCTGCTGCGCGACGGGCCGCCCGCCGACCTGGTGGAGCGGCTGCTCGCGCCGTTCCCCGTCGACCTCGTCTGCGAGGTCATGGGCGTACCGCCCGAGGACCGGGCACAGCTCAAGGAGTGGACGGACCAGATCGTCTTCCCGGCCGCCGACGCGTCCGCCACCGGACAGGTCAAGGAGCGCCTCTACGGCTGGCTCGGCGAGGCCGTGCGGGCCCGGCGCGGCAGCACGGGCGAGGACGTCCTGTCACTGCTCGGCGCCGGGGTGAGCCGCGGCGAGCTCACCGAGGAAGAGGCGGCCGGGGTGGCCGGACCGCTGCAGATCGGCGGCGAGGCCGTCACCAACAACACCGGACAGATGCTCTATCTGCTCCTCACCCGCCCCGAACTGCTGGCTGCCCTCACTGAGCGGCCCGAGCTGCGCCCCCGCGCGATCGATGAGCTCCTGCGCTACATCCCGCACCGCAGCGCCGTCGGCCTGGCGCGGATCGCGGAGGAGGACGTCGAGCTGCACGGCCACACCATCAAGGCGGGCGACGCGGTCTACGTCTCCTATCTCGCGGCCAATCGCGACGCGGAGGTCTTCCCGCGGCCCGAGGAGATCGACTTCGACCGGGCCGCGCAGGCGCATGTCTCCTTCGGCCACGGCACGCACTACTGCGTCGGCGGGCTGCTCGCCCGGATGCAGATCGATCTGCTCATGGACGCCGTACTCGACCGGCTGCCGCAACTGCGCCTCGCCGTACCGGCCGATGAGGTGCCCTGGCGGAGCCGGGCCCTGATCCGGGGACCGCGTGCGCTGCCGGTCGCCTGGGCCATCGGCTGAGGTTTCCCGACAAGTCCCCAACTGGTGCGTCCGGTTGGGGACTTCGCGCTGTCCAGGGGGTTGACCCTTGAACAACGGCCGTCTTAGTGTCCGACCCGTTCGCCGCAATAACTTTCTGCAAGGCAGCAGAAAGTCATCGCAGCATTGAACGAGCCGTCAGGTGTGGTGCGTTGCCCCGCGGTTCCCCCCCACGTTTTCCCCCACCACCAAGGAGGCTTCCATGCGCGCGAAGCACGCGCCGCACGGCCGCAAACTGATCGCTCTCTCCGTGGCCCTGGCCGCAGGCACGGCGGGCAGCCTGTACGTCGGTGCCCAGCAGCGGACGGAGGCGGCACCCGCAAAGCCGGCATCCGCGAAGGCGGCGGGCGCGTCGGCGGCGGCAGCCAAGGATGTCACCGCCGTGATGTTCGAGTGGAACTTCGCCTCCATAGGCAAGGCGTGCACCGACACTCTCGGCCCGGCCGGCTACGGCTCCGTCCAGGTCTCGCCGCCGATGGAACGGATCAAGGGCGAGCAGTGGTGGACCGGATACCAGCCGGTCAGCTACAAGGTCGCTTCCTCACTCGGTGACCTCGACGCCTTCAAGGCCATGGTCGGCGCCTGCCACGAGGCGGGCGTCAAGGTGGTCGCCGACGCGGTGATCAACCACATGACGGCGGGCTCGGGCACCGGCACCGGCGGCACCGCGTACACCAAGTACGACTACCCCGGGCTGTATCAGGCCGCCGATCTGGACGACTGCAAGTCCGACATCAAGGACTACACCGACCGTGCCCAGGTGCAGAACTGTGAACTCGTGGGCCTCGCCGACCTGGACACCGGCGAGGAGCGAGTCCGCGGCGCCATCGCGGGCTATCTCAACGACCTGCTCGCACTCGGCGTCGACGGATTCCGCGTGGACGCCGCGAAGCACATGCCCGCGGATGACCTCAAGGCCATCAAGGCGCAGCTCACCGAGCCGGATGTGTACTGGAAGCAGGAGGTCATCCCGGCCGCAAACGAGCCGGTCAAGCAGGACGAGTACCTGGGCACGGGCGATGTCCAGGAGTTCAATCTCGCGTATCAGCTGAAGTCCGCCTTCGAGGGCGGATCCCTGGCAGGACTGAAGAACGTCACGGACGGCAAGCTGCCGAGCGCGTCCGCGGCGACGTTCGTCACGAACCACGACACCGAGCGGCAGGGCAACACCCTCACCTACAAGAACGGCGCCGCCTACACCCTCGCCCATGTCTTCCTGCTCGCTCACCCCTACGGGCAGCCCGATGTGCACTCCGGGTACGCCTTCGACGACAAGGACGCGGGCGCGCCCGGCGGCGGCGCCGCCGACTGTGCCACCGACGCCTGGGTGTGCCAGCACGCACAGCGGGAGATCGCGGGCATGGTCGGCTTCCGCAACGCCGCGGGGGACGCCGAGGTGAGCGACTGGTGGGACAACGGCGGCAGCGCCATCGGCTTCGGGCGCGGAGACAAGGCGTACGTGGCCATCAACGGCGGTGACGGCGAGCTGAAGGAGACGTTCCAGACCTCGCTGCCCGCGGGGGAGTACTGCGATGTGCAGTCCGACCGGCCCGTGACCGTGGCGGACGGGGGCAAGCTGCAGGCCACCGTGGCGGCGAAGAGTGCGCTCGCGGTGCATGTGGGTGCCAAGTCCTGCTCGGGCAGCGGGAGCTGACGGAGCATCGGTGACATCCGGCCGTCCGGCACAGCGCCGGGCGGCCGGTTCGCACGGCACACGCGCCGGGCGGCCGGTTGTTCGCATGACGCCGGCCGTCGAAGCCGCGGTCCCGTCCTCGTTGGTCCTCCGCCCGTTGTCAGTGCTCCGCCCGTGGTCCGGTCGTCGTCGGCCCCGCGGCTCAGCGGTCGTCGCCGGAGCGCCGTCCGGACGCCGTGGATCCGCGTACGACCAGTTCCGGCATGAAGACGAACTCGCTGGGCGGCGCGGGGGTGCCGCCGATCTCCTCCAGGAGGGCCCGCACCGCGGCCTGGCCCATCGCGGGGACCGGCTGGCGGATCGTGGTCAGCGGGGGATCGGTGAACGCGATCAGCGGGGAGTCGTCGAAGCCGACCACCGAGATGTCCCGCGGCACGTCCAACTCCCGTTCCCTGGCGGCCCGTACGGCGCCGAGTGCCATCATGTCGCTGGCGCAGACGATCGCCGTGCAGTCCCGGCCGATCAGCGTGGCCGCGGCCGCCTGCCCGCCCTCCAGGGTGTAGAGCGACTGCGCGATCAGCTTCTCGCACTCCTCGGGGCCGAGCCCGAGGCGCTCGCGCATACCGAGCTTGAAGCCCTCGATCTTGCGCAGGACGGGCACGAACCGGCGCGGGCCCACGGCGAGTCCGATCCGGGTGTGCCCGAGCGAGGCGAGATGCATGACCGCGAGCCGGGCCGCGGCCCGGTCGTCGGTGGAGACGAAGGGGGCCTGCACCTTCGGCGAGAAGCCGTTGACCAGGACATAGGGGACGCCCTTGCCGCGCAGCCGTTCGTAGCGCTCCAGGTCCGCCGTGGTGTCGGCGTGCAGTCCGG
Organism: Streptomyces monticola; assembly: GCF_042665355.1. Classification (NCBI taxonomy): domain Bacteria; kingdom Bacillati; phylum Actinomycetota; class Actinomycetes; order Kitasatosporales; family Streptomycetaceae; genus Streptomyces; species Streptomyces monticola. The sequence goes on from NZ_JBHTCF010000002.1 coordinate 53,050, forward strand.
AGACGAAGATGATCCCGGCGACGCCGCGGTCCACCAGCATCTCGGTCAGCTCGTCCTCGGTGGAGCCGCCCGGGGTCTGGGTGGCCAGGACCGGGGTGTAGCCCTGGCGGGTCAGGGCCTGGCCGATCACCTGGGCGAGGGCCGGGAAGATCGGGTTGTCCAACTCCGGTGTGATCAGGCCGATCAGGCCCGCGCTGAGACGGCGGAGCCGCACCGGGCGTTCATAGCCGAGCACATCGAATGCGGCGAGGACGGCCTCGCGGGTGGCCACGGCCACCCCGGGTTTGCCGTTGAGCACACGGCTGACGGTGGCTTCGCTGACCCCCGCCTGCGCCGCGATGTCGACGAGCCGTGCGTTCATGGCTTGATCTGTACGAGCCGTGCGGTCATGGCTTGGACTGTACCCGTCATACGCCGTGGTGCACACAGCTTGCGGAGGCCTTGCAGCCACTCCTTGCGGCAACTCTTCGGACACGCGGCGGTAACGATCACCAGAGCTTGCAGAAAGTTGTCGCAAGGTCTTTCCGTCGCTTTTCAATCCTGTTACGTTCCCTGGCATCCCGGCGCCGCGTCGAGTGCGGCTCGCAGGCGGCGGCCCTTCCCAGGCCGTGCCTCCCTTGTTTCCGGGATCAGTTGAAGGAGTTCACATGCGGCGTGGCATAGCGGCCACCGCGCTGGTCGCGGCTCTGGCCATGACAGCGGCAGCGTGCGGTGGGGATGACGGCGGGGACACGAAGGGTTCGGGCAAGATCTCCGGAACCGTGACGTTCTGGGACACTTCGAACGACGCCGAGAAGGGCACGTACAAGCAACTCGCCCAGGGCTTCGAGAAGATCCACCCCGGCGTCAAGGTCAAGTACGTCAACGTCCCCTTCGGCGAGGCCAACGCCAAGTTCAAGAACGCGGCGGGCGGCGGCTCCGGCGCGCCGGACGTGATGCGCACCGAGGTCGCCTGGGTGGCCGACTTCGCCAACCTCGGCTACCTCGCGCCGCTCGAGGGCACCCCGGCCCTCGAAGGGGCGTCGGACTACCTCGAACAGGCCGTCGCCAGCACCAAGTTCAAGGGCAAGACCTACGCCGCGCCGCAGACCATCGACACCCTGGCGCTCTTCTACAACAAGAAGATGCTCAAGGCCGCGGGCGTCAAGACGCCCACCACCGTCGACGAGGTGAAGGCCGCCGCGAAGAAGATCAAGTCGAAGAGCGGCAAGACGGGTCTGTATCTGCGCGGCGACGACCCCTACTACTACCTGCCCTATCTCTACGGCGAGGGCGGCGACCTCCTCGACACCAAGAACGCCGAGATCACCGTCGATGACGCCGAGGGAGCCAAGGCGTTCTCGGTGATGAAGGACCTGGTCGACTCCAAGGCCGCCGTCACCGACGCAAGCGACGGCTACAACAACCAGCTCAACGCCTTCAAGGACGGCGAGGTCGCCATGGCGCTCGACGGGCCCTGGTCGATCGAAGGCGCCCTGCAGGGCAGGGAGTTCAAGGGCGACAAGGACAACCTCGGTGTCGCGCCCGTGCCCGCGGGCAGCGTCGCCCAGGGCGCGCCGCAGGGCGGCTGGAACCTCGGCGTCTACGCCGGATCCAAGAACCTCGAAGCCTCATACGAGTTCGTGAAGTACATGAGCTCCGCCAAGGTGCAGCAGCAGACCACCGAGAAGCTCAGCCTGCTGCCGACCCGCACCTCCGTGTACGAGCAGCCCTCGGTCAGCGGCAACCAGATGGTGCAGTTCTTCAAGCCGGCCATCGCCAAGGCCGTGGAGCGCCCCTGGATCCCCGAGGCCAACTCGCTCTTCGAGCCCATCCGGCTGCACATGGGCAAGGTGCTCAGCGGCAAGAGCTCGCCGCAGGACGCGGCCAAGGGCGTCGGTGACGCCTACCGCAAGCTGCTCAAGGACTACAAGTAGCCCACGGGCCACCCGACTTGGAAGGCTGACCGACAGATGGCTGTCGAGAGCAGCCGGCCGGTGATGAAGGCCGCGGACGCCGATGGCGTCCGCGGCCGGGGCCACCGGACCGGCCGTAACCCCGGGCGGTTGCGCAGGGCACTGTCCACCCACTGGTACGCCTGGAGCATGGTCGCCCCCGTGGTGATCGTCATCGGCGTGATCATCGGCTATCCGCTGGCGCGCGGCGTCTATCTGTCGACGACCGACGCCAACGAGGCCAACGTCGAGCGCACCATCGGCGTCAACCACATCCCGGCGACCTACGAGTCGGTGGGCCTGGACAACTACACGGCCGTCCTCTCCGACGGCGTGTTCTGGGACCGGCTCGGCTGGACCGTGGTGTGGACGGTGTCCTGTGTCGCGCTGTCCTTCGGTCTCGGCCTCGCCCTGGCCAATATGCTCAACCGCAGGCTCGCGGGACGCTCCCTCTACCGGATGGCGCTGATCCTGCCGTGGGCGGTGCCTGCCTTCGTCTCCGTCTTCACCTGGCGGCTGCTCTTCAACGAGAAGAACGGCATCCTCAACAAGCTCCTCGCCGGCGGCGGCATCGACGCCATCCCCTGGCTGAACGACCCCACCTGGGCCAAGCTCTCGGTGATCACCGTCAATGTGTGGCTCGGCGTGCCCTTCATGCTCGTCGCCATGCTCGGCGGACTGCAGTCCATCCCGGGCGATCTGTACGAAGCCGCCGAGATGGACGGCGCGAACGCCTGGCAGCGCTTCCGCCACATCACCCTGCCCGGACTGCGCTCCGTGAGCAGCACGGTGATCCTGATCAGTGGCATCTGGACGTTCAACATGTTCCCGGTGATCTTCCTGCTCACCCGCGGTGGGCCGGGAGACGCCACGGAGATCCTGGTGACGTACGCCTACCGGCTCTCCTTCGTGGTCAGCCCACGTGACTTCGCGGGCTCCGCGGCCTGGGGCGTGCTCATCCTGCTGCTCCTTACGTTCTTCGCGGTGATCTACCGCCGTGCGCTGCGCAAGCAGGGAGAGGTGTGGTGACCGCCATGACCAAGGGCAAGCCGAGGCTGCGCGGCGAGCGGGGCCCTGTGGCCTCCGTCGCCCTGCACACCACCCTCCTGATCGCCGGCGCCATCGCGGTGCTGCCGCCGCTGTGGCTGCTCGTCACCTCGTTCAAGCCGCAGAGCGAGGCCTTCTCCACCGCCCTGGTGAAGGACTTCACCTTCGCCAACTACGACCACGTCGTGGCCGACACCGAGTTCCTGAGCTGGCTCGGCAACTCCCTGCTCGTCGTCGGACTGACCACCACCTTGGGTGTCTTCGTCTCCGCGACCACCGGATACGCCGTCAGCCGCTTCCGCTTCCCCGGCATGCGCCCGCTGATGTGGCTGCTCCTGGTCACCCAGATGTTCCCCGTCGCCGTGCTCATCGTGCCCCTCTACAACCTGCTGGCGAGCCTCGGCCTGCTCAATCAGCCCGTCGGTCTGGTCCTGACGTATCTGACGATCGCCGTGCCGTTCTCCGCCTGGATGATGAAGGGCTACTTCGACACCATTCCGGTCGAGATCGACGAGGCGGGGCGGGTGGACGGGCTCAATCCGTTCGGCACCTTCTGGCGGCTCGTCGTGCCCCTCGCCAAGCCGGGCCTCGCCGTCACCGGTTTCTACAGCTTCATCACCGGCTGGGCCGAAGTCGCCTACGCCACGGCCTTCATGACCGGCGAGGAGAACCTCACGCTCGCCGGGGGTCTGCAGACCTTCGTCAACCAGTACACCAGCGACTGGGGGTCGCTGACCGCGGCGGCCGTGATCGTCGCGGTACCCGCCGCGGTGATCTTCGGATTCGCGCAGCGCCACCTCGTGGCCGGCCTCACCGCGGGCGCCACGAAGTCCTGACGTGCAGTGACGGCCGCCCCCCGTTCCTCTCAATCTCCAGGGAAGACATGACCAAGGATCTCGCCGCTCCGGCCGTGACCGTCGCCCCCACCGGCACCGACCCGGAATGGTGGCGCGGCGCGGTGATCTACCAGGTGTATCCGCGCAGTTTCGCCGACGGGAACGGCGACGGCACGGGCGATCTGGAAGGCATCCGCAGCAGGCTCCCGTACCTCAAGGAGCTCGGCGTCGACGCCGTCTGGCTCAGCCCCTTCTACGCGTCGCCACAGGCCGACGGCGGCTATGACGTCGCCGACTACCGCGCCATCGACCCGATGTTCGGCACCCTGCTAGACGCCGACGCGGTGCTGCGCGACGCCCACGAACTGGGCCTGCGCATCATCGTCGACCTGGTGCCCAACCACTCGTCGGACCAGCACGACTGGTTCCAGCGCGCCCTGCGCGAGGGCCCCGGCTCGGCGCTGCGCGAGCGCTACCACTTCCGGCCCGGCAAGGGGGTGCACGGACAACTCCCGCCCAACGACTGGGAGTCCATCTTCGGCGGGCCCGCCTGGACCCGCGTCGAGGACGGCGAGTGGTATCTGCATCTGTTCGCGCCCGAGCAGCCCGACTTCAACTGGGAGCACCCCGCCGTACGTGACGAGTTCCGCTCGATCCTGCGGTTCTGGCTCGACATGGGCGTCGACGGCTTCCGGGTCGATGTCGCCCACGGCCTGGTCAAGGCCGCCGGCCTGCCCGACATCGGCCGCAGCGGGCAGCTGAAGCTCCTCGGCAACGACACCATGCCGTTCTTCGACCAGGACGGTGTGCACGAGATCTACCGCAGCTGGCGGGAGATCCTCGGCGAATACCCCGAAAATAGAATCGGGCCCGAAGGGCCTTCCTTGGAAGGGCGGGGGCGGGAGACGGGCGGGCGCATTCTCGTCGCCGAGGCCTGGACGCCGACCGTCGAGCGCACCGCCCACTATGTGCGCCCCGACGAGATGCACCAGGCCTTCAACTTCCAGTATCTGGGCACCCATTGGGACGCCGCCGAACTGCGCGCGGTGATCGACGCCTCGCTCGCCGCGATGCGGCCGGTCGGCGCCCCCGCCACCTGGGTGCTGTCCAACCACGACGTCACCCGGCACGCCACCAGGTTCGCCAACCCGGCCGGACTCGGCACCCAGCTGCGTACCCCCGGCGACCGCGCGCTCGGGCTGCGCCGGGCCCGCGCCGCCACCCTGCTGATGCTGGCGCTGCCCGGCTCCGCCTACGTCTACCAGGGCGAGGAACTCGGTCTGCCCGATGTCACCGACCTGCCCGACGAGGTACGCCAGGACCCGTCGTTCTGGCGCGCGGCCGGACAGGACGGCTTCCGTGACGGCTGCCGGGTCCCCATCCCCTGGACACAGGAGGGCAGTTCGTACGGCTTCGGCGGTGGCGGCAGCTGGCTTCCGCAGCCGCAGGGCTGGGGCGAACTCAGCGTCCAGGCGCAGAGCGGCGACCCCGACTCGACCCTGGAGCTGTACCGCAGCGCCCTCGCCCTGCGCCGTGCTCGGCCCGAACTCGGCGCGGGCGACCGGATCGAGTGGCTGACCGCCCCCGACGGCGTCCTCGCCTTCCGCCGCGGGGACTTCGTGTGCACCGCGAACACCACGGGGGAACGGGTGCGCATCCCGCTGCCCGGCCGGGTCCTGCTCACCGCCGGTGAGGTCCGACTGGGCCCCGATGACGCCGAGTTGGCGGGCGACACCACCGTATGGTGGGCGATGTGACCGTTCCCGTGCCGCGGGAAGCCGCCGAGCGCGGCGGCCCGCGGCTCGCGGACATCGCGGCGCAGGCCGGAGTCAGCGAGGCCACCGCGAGCCGGGTGCTCAACGGCAAGGCGGGGGTGGCGACCGGCACCCGGCAGCGGGTCCTGGCCGCACTCGACGTCCTGGGCTACGAGCGTCCGCTGCGCCTGAAACGGCGCAGCGCCGGCCTGGTCGGCCTGGTGGTCCCCGAGCTCGGCAACCCGATCTTCCCGGCCTTCGCTCAGGTCATCGAGCAGGTCCTGGCCGGGCACGGCTACACCCCGATGCTGTGCACCCAGATGCCGGGCGGCGCCACCGAGGACGAGCTGGTCGAACAGCTGGAGGAGCGCCGGGTCAGCGGCATCGTGTTCCTGTCGGGCCTGCACGCCGACACCACCGCCGACCCGGCCCGCTATCTCGAACTCGCGGGCCGTGGCATGCCGTTCGTCCTCATCAACGGCTTCAACGAGCACCTGCCGGGCCCTTTCGTCTCCCCTGACGACCGGGCCGCGGCGCGGATGGCCGTACGTCATCTCGTCGACCTGGGACACGAACGGATCGGCCTGGCCATCGGGCAGACCAGATATGTGCCCTCACGGCGCAAGGCGGAGGGGTTCACCGCGGCCGTGCAGGACATGCTCGGCCGCAGCCCGCGGGAGGCCGAAGGCCTGGTGCGGCGCACCCTGTTCTCGGTCGAGGGCGGCCATGCCGCGGCGGGCGGGCTGCTCGACGCGGGCTGTACGGCGATGGTCTGCGGCAGCGACATGATGGCGCTCGGCGCCGTGCGGGCGGTGCGAGAGCGGGGCCTGTCCGTGCCGGGTGACGTGTCGGTGGTCGGGTTCGACGACTCGCCGCTGATCGCGTTCACGGACCCGCCGCTGACCACGGTGCGGCAGCCGGTGCAGGCGATGGCGACCGCCGCGGTGGGCGCCCTGCTCGAGGAGATGCACGGGAGCGCGCCGGGGGTATCTCCCGGCGGCGGCTGGGGGAAGACGGAGTTCGTGTTCCAGCCGGAACTGGTGGTGCGTGGCTCCACGGCGCAGGCGCGTGTGTGACGGCGGACGTCTGGTGGCGCGCGTCCGGTGGCGGGCGTCCTCGTACGGCCGAGGACCGGTCCGACCGGCCGGGCGCGTGGGGTCTCCGCGAGCGGTGACCCCCGGCCGGCCGGACCGGAGACGTGGTTGAACGTAACACCGCTGCAATCTCTTGTGGAAGCCCTTGCGCGTCCCGGAGTTGAGAGATGTCCGTGCCATCACGCCGTTGTGTCCAGAGGGTTGACCGCTCCTGGTGGGGGTCGTACGGTCACCACCGCAATCACACGCTGTTTCTTGCAGCAAGAACATTCAACGGCCTTACGGGCACGGCGCGTTGCCGACTGAGGCTGCTCCACACCCCCGCATCCTCTGGAGATCCCATGGCCCGTGGAACGAAGCGAAGCCACAGACCCATCGCCGCTACCGCCGCCCTGATCGCGGCGGTCGGCGGCACCCTCGCCGGTACGGCCCCGCAGGCGCAGGCCGCGCCGCCCGGCGGCAAGGACGTCACCGCCGTCCTCTTCGAGTGGAAGTTCAGTTCGGTGGCCAAGGCGTGCACCGAGCGGCTCGGCCCCGACGGCTACGGCTACGTCCAGGTGTCACCGCCCCAGGAGCACATCCAGGGCCCCCAGTGGTGGACCTCGTACCAGCCCGTCAGCTACAAGATCGCCGGCCGGCTCGGTGACCGTGCCGCCTTCGCGTCCATGGTGAACACCTGCCACGCGGCGGGCGTCAAGGTCGTCGCCGACGCGGTGATCAACCACATGTCGGCCGGGAACGGCACCGGCACCGGCGGCTCCTCGTACACGAAGTACGACTACCCGGGCACCTACGCGGTCTGGGACTTCGACAACTGCACCGCGCAGATCAGCAACTACCAGGACCGCTTCAACGTCCAGGAGTGCGAACTCGTCGGCCTCGCCGACCTGGACACCGGCGAGGACTACGTCCGCGGCCGGATCGCCGCGTACCTCAACGACCTGCTCTCGCTCGGCGTCGACGGATTCCGGGTGGACGCGGCCAAGCACATGGCCGCCGCGGACCTCGCGAACATCAAGTCCCGGCTGAGCAACCCCTACGTGTACTGGAAGCACGAGGCCATCTACGGCGCCGGCGAGGCCGTGTCGCCCACCGAGTACCTCGGCTCGGGTGACGTCCAGGAGTTCCGCTACGCACGTGACCTCAAGCGGGTCTTCACCGCGGAGAAGCTCGCGTACCTGAAGAACTACGGCGAGGGCTGGGGCTATATGGAGTCCGGGAAGTCCGCGGTCTTCGTCGCCAACCACGACACCGAGCGCGGCGGTGACACGCTCACCTACAAGGACGGCGCCGACCACACCCTGGCCCATGTGTTCATGCTGGCCTGGCCGTACGGCGCCCCGGATGTGCACTCCGGCTACGAGTTCAGCGACCGTGACGCGGGCCCTCCGGCCGGCGGCCAGGTGAACGCCTGCTACAGCGACGGCTGGAAGTGCCAGCACGCCTGGCCCGAGATCCGCCGCATGGTCGCGTTCCGCAACAACACCAGGGGACAGGGCGTCACCAACTGGTGGGACAACGGCAACGACGCCATCGCGTTCGGCCGCGGCAGCAAGGGATACGTGGTGGTCAACCACGAGGGCACGACCGTCAGCCGCACCTTCCAGACCTCCCTGGCCGCGGGCACCTACTGCGATGTGCAGAGCGGTCACAACGTCACGGTCGGCGGCTCCGGGCGGCTGACCGCCGCCGTCGCGCCGAACACGGCTCTCGCGCTGCACACCGGGGCCAGAACCTGCTGACCGGCGCTCCAGAGCATCCCCCATACCGGCCGCCCGGCTCCTGTCCAGTCCCCGCTGCCGGGCGGCCCTCCAAGCGCACCGCCCACAAGGAGAAACACGTTGACCGGCTCCCCGCGCCGTACCGCCCTGGCCCTGGCACTCGCCGTGCTCGCCGCGGCGGCGCCCCTGACGTACTCGGCCGCGGCCGAGCCCCGCACGGCGGCGGCCACCGAGGCGCCCGCCCCGCTCGATCTGTCCAAGTCCAGGGCCCAGTGGATCGACCGCGACACCGTCGTCTGGCCGAGCGCGAGCCCCGCCGCCACCCACGACCTCGTGTACGCACGCGGCGGCGGCCTCGGCGTCGAGGACGGCGCGCTGTCCGGCGAGGGCCGGCGGATCCGCCTCGCCCCGGTCGAGGGCGGGCTCACCGAGAGCCAGCGCGCGAAGTACCCGCATCTGAAGGAGTACGCGGCGTACAGTGTCGACCCGCGCGACCGTGACCAGGTGCGGGCGGCCCTGACCGGGCAGATCGTCGCCACCCGGCGCGGCGCCGACGGCACGCTCGACGCCGCCACCGGCGTACAGACCCAGGGCGCGCTCGACGACCTGTACAGCGCCGCCGCCACCAAGGCCGCGCTCGGCCCGCACTTCACCCACGGCCGCCCCTCGCTCGCCCTGTGGGCGCCCACGGCACAGCAGGTCGACGTCGAGATCGAGGGCCGCACCGTGCCGCTTCGCCGCGCCGCGGCCTCCGGAGTGTGGTCCCTTTACGGGCCGAAGAGCTGGACGGGCAAGGCCTACCGCTACGTCGTGCGGGTCTGGGCCCCGAGCGTGCGGAAGGTCGTCACCAACAAGGTCACCGACCCCTACTCGACGGCCCTCACCGCCGACTCGCGCCGCAGCCTCCTCGTCGACCTCGACGACCCCCGGCTCGCCCCCGAAGGCTGGTCGTCCCTGCGCAAGCCGGCGCCCGTACCGGCCCGGGACGCGCAGATCCAGGAGCTGCACATCCGTGACTTCTCCGTCGAGGACCGTACGTCCCGGCACCCGGGCAGGTATCTCGCCTTCACGGACAGCGGCTCCGACGGCATGCGGCAGCTGCGCAGGCTCTCCCGCGCCGGCACGTCGTACGTCCATCTCCTGCCGGCCTTCGACTTCGGCACCGTCCCGGAGCGCCCCGCCGAACAGACGCGCCCCGACTGCGACTTGGCGGCTCTCGCCCCCGACTCCGACGAGCAGCAGAAGTGCGTCACCAAGAGCGCCGCCGACGACGCCTACAACTGGGGCTACGACCCGGTGCACTACACCGTGCCCGAGGGCTCCTACGCGAGCGACCCCGAAGGCCCCGGCCGTACGGTCGAGTTCCGGAAGATGGTGCAGGGCCTGAACCGCGCCGGACTGCGCACCGTCATGGACGTCGTCTACAACCACACCGTGGCGAGCGGCCAGGCCGGCAAGTCGGTCCTCGACAAGATCGTGCCCGGCTACTACCAGCGCCTTGACGCCGACGGCGCGGTCACCACCTCCACCTGCTGCGCCAACACGGCGCCCGAGAACGCCATGATGGGCAAGCTCGTGGTGGACTCCATCGTCACCTGGGCCAAGCAGTACAAGGTCGACGGCTTCCGCTTCGACCTCATGGGCCACCATCCCAAGGCCAACATCCTGGCCGTACGCAAGGCCCTGGACGCGCTGACCGTCGGCAAGGACGGCGTCGACGGCAAGAACATCCTGCTCTACGGCGAGGGCTGGGACTTCGGCGAGGTCGCGGGTGACGCCCGCTTCGAGCAGGCCACGCAGAAGAACATGGCGGGCACCGGCATCGCCACCTTCTCCGACCGGGCCCGCGACGCCGTACGCGGCGGCGGTCCCTTCGACGAGGACCCCGGTGTCCAGGGCTTCGCCAGCGGCCTGTACACCGACCCCAACTCCTCGAAGGCGAACGGCACTCCGGCCGAGCAGAAGGCCCGCCTGCTGCACTACCAGGACCTCATCAAGGTCGGGCTCACCGGGAGCCTCGCCGGCTACACCTTCACCGCAAGCGACGGACGTACCGTGAAGGGCTCCGAGGTCGACTACAACGGCGCCCCTGCCGGGTACGCCGCACAGCCGGGCGACGCCCTCAACTACGCCGACGCCCACGACAACGAGACCCTCTTCGACGCGCTCGCCTTCAAACTCCCCAAGGACACGGCTGCCGCGGACCGGGCCCGGATGCAGGTACTCGCCATGGCCACCGCGGCCCTGTCGCAGGGCCCCGCCCTGTCCCAGGCCGGATCCGAGCTGCTGCGCTCCAAGTCCCTCGACCGCAACTCCTACGACAGCGGCGACTGGTTCAACGCCCTGCACTACGACTGCCGCGACGGGAACGGCTTCGGGCGCGGACTGCCTCCGGCCGCCGACAACAAGGACAAGTGGCCCCACGCCAAGCCCCTGCTGGCCTCCGCCGCCACCCTGACGCCCGGCTGCGCGGAGATCAACGGCACCGACGCCGCCTACCGCGACCTGCTGCGCCTGCGCACCTCCGAGCCCGCCTTCTCCCTGGCCACGTCCGACCGGGTGCAGTCCGAACTGTCCTTCCCCCTCTCCGGCACGGCCGCCGAGACCCCCGGCGTGATCACCATGCGCGCCGGGGACCTGGTCGTCGTCTTCAACGCGAGCCCGCAGCGGCAGTCCCAGCGCGTCGACGCACTCGAGAACACCGCGTACACCCTGCACCCGGTGCAGGCGAGGGGCTCCGACCCGGTCGTGAAGTCATCGTCGTACGAAGGGAGTTCAGGCACTTTCACCGTCCCGGCGCGGACGGTCGCGGTCTTCCAGCGGAAGTGACAGACCTGGGCCGATGGCGCGTCAGCCCTCCACGTACCCCCCTACGTACAGGAGGTTCCATGCGCGCTTCACGCATTCCCCGATGGCGCCATGCGCTGCTCGCGGCCGCTCTCGCCGCGCTGCACCTCGTGCTGCTGCCCTCGGTCGGCAACGGCGCGGACGGCGCGCGGCGCGCGACGACAGCGGTGGCCGCCGCCGAGCCCGCGACGATGCTGGGCGGCGACCCCCGCAAGGATTCCGTCTACTTCGCGATGACCGCGCGCTTCAGCGACGGTGACGCGGCCAACAACAGAGGCGGCAACCAGCACACCTCCTCCGGCAACGCGGCCAATGAAGACCCCATGTTCCAGGGCGACTTCAAGGGCCTGGCCGAGAAGCTCGACCACATCAAGGGCCTCGGCTTCCCGGCGATCTGGATCACGCCGGTGGTGCTGAACCGCTCGGACTACGACTACCACGGCTACCACGGCCGGGACTTCTACGCGATCGACCCGCGCCTGGAGTCCGAGGGCGTCTCCTACCAGCAGCTCATCGACCGGGCCCACGCCAAGGGCATCAAGATCTACCAGGACGTGGTCTACAACCACAGCTCCCGGTGGGGCGCCAAGGACCTGTTCACGCCGACCGCGTTCGGCGTCCAGGACGCGGATCGGGGCGACTACTACGACGACAAGGTGGCCGGCAAGGAGTACAACCCGCTGGAGGAGGACGCCAAGGGCCACCACTGGCACTGGTAGAGCTTTTTGCCGTCCGGGGCCGTGCCTGCGGGCGCCCCCCCCAGTTCTTGCAGGTATTGCCCGGCGGCTCCTCGGAGGGTGAGGACTCGCGCAGCTGCTGGCTGCACGACGACCTGGCGGACTTCAACACCGAAGGCGCCGGTGCGCAGAAGTATCTGATCGACGCGTACAACAAGTACATCGACCTGGGGGTGGACGGCTTCCGCATCGACACCGCCGTGCACATTCCGCGTACCACCTGGAACCGCCGTTTCCTGCCCGCGCTGCACGACAAGCTGGTCGCGAAGTACGGGGCGGACAAGGCGGACGACTTCTATGTCTTCGGTGAGGTCGCGGCCTTCGTCAACGACAAGGGGAACCGCCGTTCGGTGAACCACTCCGCGCGGTTCTACACATGGAAGGAGCGCAAGGAGTACAGCGCCGACGATGCCAAGGCGTACCTGGAGATGTACGAGTACGAGCAGGCGCAGGGCCCGGCCAACCAGCCCACCAGCACCAACGCGTTCCTCGACGGCAATGAGTACCACGCCCCGGACTGCACGAAGTTCTCCGGCATGAACATCATCGACATGCGGACGCACATGAACTTCGGTGACGCTCAGAACGCCTTCTCCAACGGCAAGGACTCCGACGACTCCGTCAACGACGCCACGTACAACGCGGTGTACGTCGACAGCCACGACTACGGCCCCAACAAGTCCTCGACCCGCTATGCCGGAGGCACCGGCGCCTGGGCCGAGAACATGTCCCTGATGTGGACCTTCCGCGGCATCCCCACGCTCTACTACGGCTCGGAGATCGAGTTCCAGAAGGGCAAACAGATGGACTGCGGACCCAAGTGCCCGCTCGCCGGCACGGGCCGCGCCTACTACGGCGACCATCTCGCGGGCGTGGTGACGGTGTCCGAATTCGGCACGGTGGACAGCGCCACCGGCAAGGTCGCCGAGACCCTCGAACAGCCCCTGGTGAAGCATGTGCAGCGGCTCTACCAGATCCGCCGCGCGGTACCGGCGCTGCAGTCGGGTCAGTACTCCACCCAGGGCGTCGAGGGCTCCATGGCCTACAAGCGGCGCTACACCTCCGGCGACACCGACAGCTTCGTCCTGGTCACCGTGACCGGACAGGCCTCCTTCACCGGCATCCCGAACGGCACCTACACCGACGCCGTCACGGGCGACAAGAAGACGGTGAGCGACGGAACGCTGTCCGTCGCCGCTCCGGGCAAGGGCAATCTGCGCGCCTACGTCCTCGACCTGCCGGGCAATCCCGCACCGGGCCAGGTGGGTGAGGCCGGGCCGTACTTGAAGTAGCGCCGTCACCGGCGGCCCCGGCCGCGCGTTCGTCGGGGTCGGGGCCGACGCGGACCTCAGGTGTCGAGGCCGCCGCGTTCGATGAGGCGGCGGGTGATGACATCGCGCTGGATCTCGTTGGTGCCCTCGCCGACGATCATCAGTGGTGCGTCGCGGAAGTAGCGCTCGACGTCGAACTCGGTGGAGTAGCCGTGGCCGCCGTGGATGCGGACGGCGTTCACCGCGATCTGCAGCGCGGTCTCGGAGGCGAACAGCTTGGCCATGCCCGCCTCCATGTCCACCCGGCGGCCCGCGTCGGCCTCACGGGCCGCGTGCAGGGTGAGCTGACGTGCCGCCGACAGTGAAGTGGCCATGTCCGCCAGGTAGTTGCCGATCGACTGGTGCTGCCAGATCGGCCGGCCGAACGCCTCACGCTGCTGTGCGTAGGCGAGCGAGTCCTCCAGGGCGGCGCGGCCGACGCCCAGGGCGCGGGCGGCCACCTGCAGCCTGCCGGTCTCCAGGCCCCGCATCATCTGCGCGAAGCCCCGGCCCTCGACCCCGCCGAGCACGGCGTCGGGTCCCGCGCGGTAGCAGTCGAAGGACAGCTCACAGCTCTCGACGCCCTTGTAGCCCAGCTTGGGCAGGTCACGGGAGACGGTCAGACCGGGCCCGTGCTCGACCAGGAGCAGCGACATGCCCTTATGCGGCGGGCTCGCGGCCGGGTCCGTCTTGCACAGGAGCGCGATCAGGCCGGAGCGGCGGGAGTTGGTGATCCAGGTCTTCGTGCCGTCGACCCGGTAGCCCTCGCCGTCCCTGCGCGCGACCGTGCGCATCGCCTGCAGATCCGAGCCGCCGCCGGGTTCCGTCAGGGCCATCGTCGCCCGGATCTCGCCGCTCGCCATCGGCGGAAGGAAGCGGCGCTTCTGCTCCTCGGTGCCGTGCCGCAGCAGCAGTTCGGCCACCACGGTGTGCCCGCCCATCGCCCCGGCCAGACTCATCCAGCCCCGCGCCAGTTCCTCGGTGACCAGGACGAAGCACGGTGCGGAGACCGGGGTGCCGCCGTACTCGGCCGGGACGGCGAGGCCGAACACGCCGAGCCGTTTCATCTGCGCGATGAGGGCCTCGGGGTAGATGTCGCCGTGCTCCAGTTCCCGTACGACAGGTCTGACCTCCTTGTCGACGAAGTCGCGTACGACACCGACGATGTCCCGCTCGGCCTCCGACAGGATGTCCAGGGTGCTCACCTTGCGCCTCCTCACGTCTGCGCCCGCCAGGCCCGGGGCGGACGGAGTCAACGCAGGACCACACACCCCCGTTCCGTCAACTCCCGTACCGCATCCGTCTCGGGGCCGACCGGATTCCAGCGCAGATCCAGCTTCTCCAGGGAAGGCAACTCGGCCAGCCACGGCGGCAGTTCGCGCAGCCCGTTGCCGCGCAGGTCGAGGCGGCGAAGCAGCGGCAGGCCGCGCAGCGCCTCCGGTACGGCGGTGAAGCGGTTCTCGCGGAGCTCGACCTCGCGCAGCTGCCGCAGCTGCCGTACGCCGGCGGGCAGGTCCGCGAGCAGATTGCCGCGCAGCCACAGCTCGCGCAGCTCGACCAGGCCGCCGAGGGTGTCGGGCAGGGCGGTGAGGCCGCAGTCCTGGGCCCGCAGCTCGACCAGGGAACGCAGGGCGCCGATCCGGGGCGGCAGGGCGCCGAGCGGGTTCTCGCCGACGTTCAGATAGGTCAGCCGCTCCAAGTCGCCAAGCGAGTCGGGGAGGTGGGTGAGGCGGTTGCCGTGGACGTACAGGCAGCCCGAGAGGGCGGTGAGGGTTCCGATCTCCTCCGGCAGCGCGGTGAGGCGGTTGTGGCCGAGGTCTAGGGTGCGAAGCCGGGTCAGACGGCCGATGCGCGGGGACAGTGTGGTGAGCGCGTTGTCGGCGAGGATCAGCTCCTCGGCGTCCATGTGTTCCCATACGTCCGGCGGGACTTCCCTGAGCCCCGCCTTCCAGTGGCTGACGGTGTTCTTCCGGGGATCGGCCTTCCGGGGGCCCGCGTTCACGGGGACGGCCTTCGGAGGGTCCGCCGCCGATCCTTGCCGCCCTGCCGGTCGGTGAAGGGTCCGGCGGGCGTATCGGGTACGTCGTACGGATCGAATACGGGGAGATCGCCCTGGAACACCTCGGGTTCCCGCGGCAGTTGACGCGGTTCGTCCGGTCGGCCCGCCATTCGTTCCCTCCCGCGGCTAATGGTTGGCGGGAAAGTTATCATTAGCTTCATGTCGGATGCCCAGCTGGCCCTCGCCCTCGCCCTCACGATCCGCCACGACGGCCATGGCGGCATCGCGGACGGTCTGGCGGATCCGGAGGGCCTGACGCGCTGGGTGCGCGAGCAGTCCGCCGCGCTCACCGCCGCCGGTGTGCCGGCTGCCGGCTTCACGGCGGACGCCGCCGCGCTCACCGCGGTACGCGAGCTGCGCCAGGCGGTGCGCGCCCTGTTCGCCCGCGCGGTCCGCCCCCAGGAGCCGAGCCCTGCCGACGCGCGCCGGCTGCTGCCCCTGCCCGAAGCCCTGGCCCGGCTCGACGCGGCTGCCGCCCGCGTCCCCGTCACGCCCCGCTTCACCTGGCCCGCCGACGGCGACCCCGTCGTGCGCCACACCGCGGCCGCCCCGGCACCCCCCGCTGACCTGCTCGTTTCCGCGCTGGCCCGCGCCGCCATGGCCTTCCTCGCGAGCCCCGGGCGGGCCAAGCTGCGCGCATGTCACGCGCCACGGTGTGTGCTCTACTTCCTCAAGGAGCACCCTCGCCAGGAGTGGTGCAAACCCTCTTGCGGCAACCGCGCCCGCGTCGCCCGCCACCACGAGCGGCACCGCTCCTGACCGCGGCGGTCAGCCTCGACCCGCGCCCCCGGAACCCGTCCTGTCCTCCGCAACGGAACCCGTCCTGTCCTCCGCAACGGAATTCGCCCTGCCCTCGGAAACGGAACTCGCTGTGACCCCCGAACCCGCCATGACCACCGGATCCGCCGTGACTCCCGAACGGGATCTCGGCCGGCTTCTCACCGGTCTGCGCCCCCAGCTCGCCCCCGGCCGTTATGTGTACGCCACTGTCACCGGCGCGGTCCCGGCCGGTGTCGACCCGGTCGTCACGGTCGCCGAGGCCGAGGGTCGCACGCTGGTCGTACGCCAGGAGGAGGCCGACGCCGCCGGGCTCGCGTACGACTTCGTCGCCGCCTTGATCACGCTGCGGGTCCACTCGGCCCTCGACGCGGTCGGCCTCACCGCCGCCGTCGCCGCGGAACTGGCGGCCGAGGGCATGTCCTGCAACGTCGTCGCGGGCTTCCACCACGACCATCTCTTCGTGGCGTACGACCGGGCCGAGGAGGCCGTCGCGGTCCTGGAGCGACTGGCGCGACGGTCCGCGTAGCGCGCGTGGGGGGTAGGGGGTGCGCGGAGATTGGGCTCCAAGTGCCTTAAGCAGGCGAAGCGTTCGACGGCAGGCGTGATGACGACGAGGATGTCCGCGCCCTCGCCGGACAGCAACTGGGCGCTGCGGTCGATGAGATGGTGCGGCTCGGCGGAGTGGGCGTGGGATGGTGCGGCGCGGCTCGGTTCGCCGCTGTCGGTGAGGCCCCTGTCGCGGTCCTGTCGCGGTCCTGTCCCGGTCTCCGGGTGGCCGCGCCCGTAAGTGGAGTTGGGACGTTTCTGCCGAGAGCGGACGGCGCATGGTGCCCGGTGCCGAACGTCCCCGCACGCCGGGGCGCGCGGCAGTGGTCCCCGGGTCGCGCAGGACCGCCCGGCAGGTGGCGTCCGCCTCTCTGACCTCGCACGGTGCAGCGCGGGGCCCGGGGGCTCGCGGCGCGGAAAGCCACGTACCATGGCGGCATGTCCTTCCTCCGCCGCCGCAGCGCACCTACCCCCGCTGGTCCGGACTTCGACGTCCTGGCCATGGACCCGGGGGACTGGCCCGGCAACCTCGGCGCGGGCCTGCTGCCCGCGCCCGACGGCAGCTGCCAGGGCGTCTTCCTGCGCTACGACCTGTTCGGGGGTCGTGGCCCCGCCATGGTCATCGGCAATCTGCCGGAGGGCTCCCCGGCGCGGGAGATCGGCGAGAAGGACGTGCCGTTCGAGGTGGCGCAGCTGCTGCTCGCCCTGGAGAACGACGAGGAGATCGAGGTCGTCGAGAGCGAGGACGTCCCGGTCATGCAGGGCGACAACCTGCTGATCGTGCGCCGCCTGAAGCTTTCGGAGAGCCGGATCTCCTGCGTCCAGTTCGACCGCAGCGACAACGTCCTGGTGACCATCGCCGCCTGGGACCGCCCCATCACGGACGACCTGTACGCCCTCCTGAAGCCCCTTCCCGCGGAGCTGTTCCAGCAGGGCTGAGCCTGCGTCTGCGCGGTCGGCCGCGGTGGGCGGCCCGGTGAGGGCTCGGCCGAGCGTCGGCGCCGCGTCCGCCGATCCCGAATCCGCCGGGCGACCGAACAGGTCCCGCCCACGGGGCTGCTGACCGGGCCGAACGCACGGAGCATCCGACCGGGGCGACCCCGCCCGACGGCTGGGCGGACCTGCGCCTTCGGGTGGACCGGCACCTTCGGGCGGCCCACGCCTTGAGCAAGGTCATCGAGCCCCGGGCCGGCCGGCTTCCTGGCCGAGCTGACCGGGCAGTCGGCAGAGCCGACGCCGCAGCGCACCCCCACGTCGATCCCGCCGTGCAGGCCAGGTGCGGACCCTGTCGCGCAGTCTTCGTGCGGACTCTGTCGCGCAGCTTCCCGTGCCGACCCCGCCGCGCAGCCCTGCGCCCCAGGGCCACCGCGCGCCCCAGGGCCATCGCGCGCCCCAGGGCCATCGCGCGCCCCAGGGCGCCTCGCGCCCCGCGCCTCCGGGGCGGCCTCCCTGCCCCCACTCCGTGCATACCCCTTGTCGAGGAGGTCATCGGACCTCTAGCGTCCAGGGTCATGTCTCATGGGATCTCGCGCAGAACCACCATGAAGTCCGCCATCGGCGGTGTCGGAGCGCTTGCCGTAGGGGCGGGCGGGCTCGGTGACCAGGCCGAGGCCGCCACAGCTCCCGGCCCACGTGGCGTAGATACCTCCGATGAATTGCGGCTCTGGTATCGCTCACCCGCCGTGGACTGGGAGCGGGAGGCGCTGCCCATCGGCAACGGCGCGCTCGGCGCCATGGTCCACGGCACTCTCGCGGCCGAGCGCCTGCAGTTCAACGAGAAGACCCTGTGGACCGGCGGTCCCGGTGCCGAAGGCGGCTACGACCACGGCGACTGGACGGCGCCCAGGCCCGGCGTGCTCGCCGACGTCCAGAAGCAGCTCGACGAGCAGGGCCGGCTCGACCCGGAGACGGTGGCGGGGCGCCTCGGCCAGGCGAAGCGCGGGTACGGCGCGTACCAGACCTTCGGCGACCTGTACGTGGACATGCAGGGTGCGCCCGAGGCTCCCGATGCCTCCTATCGCCGTGACCTGGACCTGCGCAGCGCCCTCGCGAGCGTCACGTACATCCATCAAGGAGTGCGCCACACAAGGGAGTTCTTCGCCTCCTGCCCCGACAAGGTGCTCGTCGGACGGCTCGCCGCCGACCGCAAGGGCGCGCTGACCTGCACCCTGCGCTACGCCTCACCGCGCAGCGACTTCACCGCCACGGCCGACGGCGACCGGCTCACCGTACGCGGCACCCTGGAGGACAACGGGCTGCGGTTCGAGGCGCAGATACGCGTACGGGCCGAGGGCGGCACCGTCACCGCGACCAAGGACGGCACGCTCACCGTCAGCGGCGCCGACAGCGCCTGGTTCGTCCTCGCCGCCGGCACCGACTACGCCGACACCCACCCCGGCTACCGCGGCGCCGACCCGCACCAGCGGGTGACGGACACCGTCGACGCCGCGGCCGCCGCCGGTCACGGGACCTTGCGCGGGCGCCATCTGCGCGACCACCGTGCCCTGTTCGAGCGGGTCTCCCTCGACCTCCGCCAGACCACCCCGGCCGACGTGCCCACCGACCAGCTGCTCAAGCAGTACGCGGGCGGCACCACCGCGGCCGACCGGGCACTGGAGGCACTGTTCTTCCAGTACGGCCGCTACCTGCTGATCGCGTCCTCGCGCCCAGGGTCCCTGCCCGCCAACCTCCAGGGCGTGTGGAACCACTCCACGACCCCGCCCTGGGCGGCCGACTACCACGTCAACATCAACCTGCAGATGAACTACTGGCCCGCAGAGGCCGCGAACCTCGCCGAGACGACAGAGCCCTACGACCGCTTCGTGACCGCGCTGCTCGCACCGGGGGAGCACACCGCGAAGGAGATGTTCGGCTCCGGCGGCTGGGTGGTGCACAACGAGACCAACCCGTACGGCTTCACCGGCGTGCACGACTGGGCGACCGCCTTCTGGTTCCCGGAGGCCGCGGCCTGGCTGAGCGCCCAGCTCTACGAGCACTACCGCTTCGGCGGCTCGACCGCCTATCTGCGGGCCACCGCCTATCCCGTACTCAAGGGCGCCGCCCGGTTCTGGCTCGACAACCTGCACACCGATCCACGCGACGGGACCCTGGTCGTCTCACCCAGCTACTCGCCCGAGCACGGCGACTTCACGGCCGGTGCCGCCATGTCCCAGCAGATCGTGCACGAGCTGTTCACCAACACCCTGGAGGCCGCCGCCACCCTCGGCGACGCCCCCGCCTTCCGTGCCGAACTCACCGCGGCGCTCGGCACGTTGGACCCCGGACTGCGGATCGGCTCCTGGGGCCAGCTGCAGGAGTGGAAGGCCGACCTCGACGACCGGAACGACGACCACCGGCACGTCTCCCACCTCTACGCCCTGCACCCCGGCCGGCAGATCGAGCCGGGCAGCAAGTGGGCCGAGGCCGCCAAGGTGTCCCTGACCGCGCGGGGCGACGGCGGCACCGGCTGGTCCAAGGCCTGGAAGGTCAATTTCTGGGCGCGCCTGCGCGACGGCGACCACGCGCACACCATGCTCGCCGAGCAGCTGAAGAGCTCCACGCTCCCGAACCTCTGGGACACCCATCCGCCGTTCCAGATCGACGGTAACTTCGGCGCGACCTCGGGCGTCGTGGAGATGCTGCTGCAGAGCCAGTACGACGCCATCGAGATCCTGCCCGCCCTGCCCGCCTCCTGGCCGGCCGGTTCGGTGCGCGGACTGCGCGCCCGCGGCGGCGCGACGATCGACATCGACTGGTCGGACGGCAAGGCGTCCCGGATCGCGCTCACCGCCTCCCGCACCCGTGAACTCACGGTGCGCAGCGGCCTGTTGGAGGGCGGTGAGCTGAAGTTCAGGGCGCGGGCGGGCCGGACGTACGTCTGGGGCGGCTGAGGGCTGAGGACTGAGGACTGAGGGTTGCGGGCTCGTCACGCGCGGTCCGGCGGCGGCTTCGGGAGGGCGGATACGCGGAGTTCGGCCGTGGCCTGTGGGTAGTTCGGGCAGACGATCGTGAACGTGTGGACATCGGGGTCGTAGACGCCGGTGAAGCGGGTGTTGGTGGCGGCCACGTCGGTGCCTTCGAGCAGCACCCGGCCCGCCACCGGTGAACCGTCGCCCGAGTCGTGGGCCAGGACGGTCACCGAGCGCTCGCCCTCCCGCACGCTCGCGGGCCTCACCGAAGTCCGCAGGACGCCCGACTTCGGCACGGGGCTCCATGCCCCGGCGTAGTCCCAGACCGCCGCACCGCCCGACAGTGTGAAGGCCATCCCGTTGATCTCCGCACCGCCCAACCCGACGGCCTGGGCGGGGACTTCAAGGCGCACCCACTCGCCCGAGGGCGGCAGGGCGCCCAGGTGGCGGCGCTCAGCCGTGCCCGGCGTGCCCCACGGCAGCCGGTCGGCGCCCCAGTACGCCCGGTGCAGCCACTCCGTGGTCCGCCACTGCAGCATGACCTCGTCGGGCGGGGCGTCCGGGTCGAGGAGTACGTACGCGAAGAGGACGTCGTCGTCCGCGACCCGCAGCCGCTCGGTGGCGCCGAGGAAGTAATGCTGGTGCATGCCGTCCGCGCGGACCGAACGGTGCAGCAGCGCACCGTGGAACGGCGCCGGTTCGGCCGTCCACAGCCAGGTGTCGGTGTCGGTGTACTGCTGCGCCCCGGCGGGCAGCCGGTCGTCGATCCAGATCCGATCGCGGCTGTCGAGCTCGCGCCACTCGACGATCCAGCTGCCTTTGTAGCGGCCCTGTTCGTTGCCCGTGGGCGCCACCGAGACCGCCACGTCCACCCGGTCGGGGTGCGCCTGGGTGGTCACCGCGCGCACACCGGCCGGGTTGATCATGCCGTTGCGCCGGTCCTCGAGGCGGCGTACGCCGCGCACCTCGATCCGCCGGGTGGACGAGGAGGGCGCGAAGTCCGGGCGTACGGACATGCCCCAGTCGGCCTGATCGCCGGTGGTGGACGGTGTGCACAGGGCGCAACAGGCCGTGGTGGTACGCAGGTTGGGGCCGGGCTCACGGATCTTCACGATCCAGTCGACGGGATGCATCTCGAGCCAGGCGTGGTGCCGGGTGGGCGGTGTGTCCCAGGGGTCGAGCACGGCCGCCGGGTCGCCGTGCCAGCGGTCCTCCCACAGTGCGCCCCGCATCAGGACGTAGTCCCCGGTGCGCAGGGGCCCGCGGCCGTCGGGGTGGAACGGGTGGAAGGGGAAGTAGGCGCCGGTGTCGCCGGAGAAGGGGTTGACCCAACCGTCGGGCGCGGGCCCGCGGCCCACGAAGTGCCGGGTGAAGAGCCCTCCGGTGTTGTGCACGTGCCAGCTGTTCATCTCGCCGTGGATACCCTGCAGATTGCCCGGCAGGATCCACGAGTCCAGGGTCACCGTGGTGGGCCGCCCGGCGACGAACGGGGGACCGGCGGCGAACGACAGGCGTGGCTGGTCGGCCGGGTTCCCCGGATAGGAGACGACGGACAGATAGGAGCACAGGCCGCCGGGGCCGTACATCCGCTCCAGGAAGACGCTGTCGTAGCGCACTTCGTAGTGGATGTCCTCGATACCGTGCCAGTACTCGTTGACGAACGGCTGCGGCGGGGTCTCGCCGCTCGGCTGCCAGAGCCAGCCCGCCACGAGCACGTCGGGGAGTACGCGGTTCCTGCGGTCCTGGCAGTTGTAGTGCCATTTCCCGGTGAACGATACGAAGTCGTCGGGGCAGCCGAAGAAGACATCGGTGGCCCGCACGGACGGGCTCGCCCGCGACGGCCGCTCGGTGTAGCGGGAGAGCGTGCCGTCCTCGACGACACGCACTTTGTCGCTCTGCAGCATGAGCGAGGTGAAGTCGTCGCCGGTCAGCGGGAACTTGGTGTCGCCCACCACGAGGAAGGCCTGCCGCGAAGAGCTCTCGCGGGCCAGCGACACGCTCGGCAGGGTCATCATGACTGCCACCGCCCGGGTCAGCCGCGTGGCTGCCGCTGCTGACCGGTGCCGCGCAGCACGGCCCGTACGGCGAGCAGCCCGGCCGCCGCGCAGAGGGCCACCAGCGGCACGTCGACCAGCAGGAACTCCCAGCCGATCAGGTACTCACCGCTGACGAAGGTGGCGAGGACTCCGAAGAGCACGGCCCCGGCGAGACCGGCGAGGAGGCGGAGTCCGGGCCGGACGAGGGCGAGGACCGCGCCGAGGACGAGACCGGAGGCGATGGGGAACAGCTCATTCATCGCGCGCCCCCTTTCGGGGCTGATGAGACCTCAAAGAGAGGTTTTGGCGCGACAATAGCGGGCGTATGCGGATCTGTCAGTACGTCAGAAAGCCCTGAAGCAGGCCTGGTTGGCGAGATGCGCGAGTGGGCGCCGGTCGATGGGAGCTCATGCCCCTAACGGATCGCAGCTCATGACGCGCCGCGGCCAAGCTCCCGTCGCAGGGCCGCGATCTCCGCTCGCAGGGCGGCGACGTCGTTCTTGTCGGCGGCCTGGTCGCCGTCGCGCAGGGTCACGAGGAGCGTGCCGCCCGGCTCCAGGCTCACCTCCGCCGCTTCGGCCACGTCGTCGCCGCCCTGGCGGCGCACCGCGACATCCAGGTCCGCGCGCCGGAGGCCGGCCCTGCGGATCACCGCGGGGAGCCAGGCGCCGTCGCGTGCGAGGGTGACCGGGGTGCCTTCCAGGAGGCGGCCGACGCGTTCGGAGACGGTCATCCACCGTACGAGAACGGCGTTCACGGCGATCAGGACGGCCGCGCCGAAGGCGGCACCCGTCACGGAGTTGTCGGGGCCGATGATCGCGTTCTGCACGACATTCGACAGGAGCAGCATCACCACCAGGTCGAAGGTGTTGAGCTGGGCCATGTCCCGTTTGCCCGCGAGCCGCAGCAGCACGAGCACGACGAGGTAGACGAGCACGGTACGTACCGCCTTCTCGCCGTACGAGATCCCCACGTCCATCAGGTCATGCCACATCGCGACTCCACCGCTCGGCTGCGACTTCGTGATTCACCGACAGATTCTGCGCGCACGGTGCGGCGCGGCGGCTCAACGGCGGGCGCGGGCGCGTCGGTGGGCCGCCACCCGCTCACGAGTGGCGCAGCGGCGTGAGCAGTAGCGGCGGGTTGTCGGGCCGCTGCCGTGGGCGAGGTAGACATGGGGGCAGCCGGGAGAGGCGCAGTGTCCGCCGGGCGGGCGCCGGCCGTCCCAGATCAGCACGGCCAGGGCCAGACAGGAGGAGGCGAGGAACCACTCGCCCCACGGTGCGTCGTCGGCGCTGTCCAGGTGGGGGTGCCAGGGCGTCGTCCCGGCGTGGGAGGTGAGGCGCAGCCGGCCCGTGCTGCGGGCGAGCAGCCGGTTCAGGCGGCTCGCGGCGAGGTCGACGTCATCGGCGGTGAAGACCTCGCGCAGGGACACTGCGGCGGCGGACATCTCCTCGACGTCGTGCGCGCTCAGCTCGACGGGCCCCGGTTCGCCGTGCTCGCGCAGCACCTCGGCGACCGCCGAAGGCGAGGGCGGATGTTCCGAACCGGCCTCTTGCGCGAGGGCGTTGAGGAGCGCGACCGTGCGCCGGGCCATGGCCGGGACCCCCAGTCCGTCCGCGGAAGGTGGTGGCGTGGGCATGGACGTGGGCATACGTGGAATGTAACGCAAGTAGCGAAGGATTGAGTTACGTGTCTACCGTCGCCGGACATGGCGAAGGCACGAGACGAGGCCCGGGGCAGGACGGACGGCGGCGGGACGGGCGGCAGGAAGAGCGGCATACCGTCCCCCGGGGAGAAGCGGTCCGGTCTGCGGACCTATCTCGCGGGTGCGGCGACGGCACGCGCGGGGGACGAGATGGCGGAGCCCGCCCTGCTGCTCGCGGGCCTCGCGGCCACCGGCTCGGTCACGGCCGGGGCGGCACTGCTGGCCGGGCTGACCGTCTCGGCGGCGGTGGGCGGGCCGGTCGTCGGCGCGCTGCTCGACCGCAGCGCACGCCCCGGCCGCCTGCTCGCCGCCGCCCTCGCGCTGTACGCTCTGGCGCTCGCCGCGATCCTCGGCGCGCTCGGCCGTCTCCCGTTCGCGGTCCTCGTCCTGGTCGCGGTGGGTGCGGGCCTGCTCGGCCCGGCGCTGTCCGGCGGCTGGACATCGCAACTGCCCGCTGTCGTACTGCCCGAGGCCCTGCCGCGCGCCAACGGCCTGGACGCGATGACGTACAACATCTCCGGCCTCGTGGGCCCGGCACTCGCGGGCGCCGTGGCCGCCGCCCTCGGCGCACCGGCCGCCGTGGTGCTGTCCGCCGCGCTGATCTTCCTGGCCGTGCCCGCGGCGTGGACGCTGCCCGCCCGTCGCCCCGCAGCGCGCGGGCAGGGCGGCACCTCGCTCGCCGCCGACCTGACCGCGGGCTTCCGCGCCATCATCCGCGTACGACCCCTTGCCCGGGCGACCGTCGTATCGGTGATCTCCTGTGCGGGCGCGGGGATGCTGGTCGCCTGCAGTCCGCTGCTGGGGGAGCGGACCTTCGGCGCGGCCGGGCACGGTGCGCTGCTGCTGTCCGGTGTCGCCGCCTCGGCGCTGACCGCCAACGCGCTGCTCGCCCGGTTCCCGCACCCGGCTTGCCCGCACACGCCCTGCCCGCCCAGGCCCGGCCCGGACACGGTTCTCTGGTGCGGCACGACCTTGCTCGCCGTCGCCCTGCTGCTCGCCGCCACCGGCCACCCGGCGCTGGTGGTGGCCGCCGCCCTGGTCGCGGGAGCCGGTGAAGGGCCCCAGCTCGCGGCCCTGTTCGCGATCCGCCACCGCGAGGCGCCCGAACGCCTGCGC
Organism: Streptomyces monticola; assembly: GCF_042665355.1. Taxonomy (NCBI): domain Bacteria; kingdom Bacillati; phylum Actinomycetota; class Actinomycetes; order Kitasatosporales; family Streptomycetaceae; genus Streptomyces; species Streptomyces monticola. The sequence goes on from NZ_JBHTCF010000002.1 coordinate 78,483, forward strand.
GCCCAGGTCTTCACCACCGGCGCCAGCCTGAAGATCACCGGCTACTCCCTGGGCGCCGCACTCGCCGGCTCCCTGGCGAGCCGTTCCCTGACGGGAGCACTGGTGGCCGCGGCCGGGGTGCAGGCACTGGCGCTTGCGGCCTACGCCCTTCTCCGCCGGAAGCCATAGCGCCCGCCCTCCCCACCACTCTCAATCTCCCCCCCTGCGCGAAGTGTTGACGTACCGAGAGCCCCGCCCTGGCTGGGCGCCCTGAGCGGCGAGCCCGGGGCCGGGACGATCCATTGACCCTCCTGACGGCCCTTGCCTACGATGTTCGAGAAAGTGAACGCCGTTCGAAATATCGGACGTTGAGGAATGGTGGGCACGCGCAGAGCAATGAGCGCGCGCACAGCAACGAGCACGCACACAGCAAGGATGAACATGACCGAGTTGTACGGTGTCGACGCCCGGACCGGCGAACGGCTCGACCCGCCCGTGACCGAAACCACCCCCGACCAGGTGGCCGCCCTGTGCGCCACCGCCGACCGCGCGGCCCCCGCCCTCGCCGCGCTGCCGCGCACCACCAGGGCCGCCCTTCTGCGGGCCGTCGCCGACGGCCTCGACGCCGATAGCGAGGAGCTGATCCGGCTCACCGACGCGGAGACGGCCCTCGGGTCCGACGCCCTGCGCGCCGAACTCGCCCGCACCACCGGCCAATTGAGGCTGCTCGCCGACGAGGTCATACGCCCGGACTTCCTCGCCGTACGCCGTGAAGAAGCCACCGACAAGGCGCCCGCCTTCCACCGGACCCTGGTACCCATCGGCCCCGTCGCCGTCTACGCCGCGAGCAACTTCCCCTTCGCCCTGTCCGTCGCAGGCTCGGACACCGCCGCCGCCCTGGCCGCCGGCTGCCCCGTCGTGGTCAAGGCGCACCCCGGCCACCCCCGCGCCTCGCAGCGCACCGCCGACGTCGTGGAGGCGGCCCTGCGCGAACACGGCGCGCCCGAGGGCAGCTTCACCGTCGTGCACGGCATGGAGGCGGGCCGGGCCCTGATCGCCGACCCGCACGTCAAGGCCGCCTCCTTCACCGGCTCGCAGGCCGGCGGGCGCGCCCTGTTCGATGCCGCGAGCGCACGCGAGGAGCCGATCCCGTTCTACGGCGAACTGGGCAGCGTCAACCCGGTGTTCATCACCCGGGCCGCCCTGGCAGCGCGCCGCGACACCATTGTGTCCGGGTACGCCACGGCCGCCACCCGCTATGCGGGCCAGCTGTGCACCAACCCGGGCCTGCTGTTCGTGCCCGCGGGCCACGGCCTCGCCGAGGCCCTCGCCGAAGCGCTGGCGGGCGCCCCCGCGGCCCCCATGCTCAACCAGCGCATCCTGGACGCCTACCGCGAGCGCACCGGACGCCTGGCCGGAACGGCCGAAGTGCTGCTCGCCACCCCCGACGGGCCGCACCTTTTCCGGGCCACCGCCAAGCAGTTCCTGGACGGCCTCGACCTCGCCGAGGAGTGCTTCGGACCCGCGTCCGTGGTCGTGGAGTACGACACCGAGGACGAACTGCCCGCCCTGGCCGCCCACGTACCGGGCTCGCTCACCGCGACCCTGCACGCGGAGCCCGACGACGCCGCGCTGGTGGCGGGCCTGCTGCCCACCCTGAGCCGCAAGGCGGGCCGCCTGGTGTGGAACGGCTGGCCGACCGGAGTGACCGTGAACCGGACCATGCACCACGGCGGACCCTGGCCCGCCACCACCGGCGCCCAGCACACCTCGATCGGCACCGAGTCGGTACGCCGCTTCCAAGTGCCCCTGGTCCTCCAGGACTTCCCGGCGGAACTGCTCCCCGCCCACCTGCTGGCCGACTGACCGGCCACCCGGCCGACTGCCCCCGGCCCCCGAGCCGCTGCCGTACACCACTGCCGTATCACTGCCGTCCGACAACAACCCGCCGCGAGCCCCCGGGACATGCCATGCGCCCTGCCGTACGCAGACCGAGCACCCCACGCACACGCACGCTCCTCATCGCCCTGTCCACCACCCTGATCGCCCTCCTGGGCCTCACCGCCGCCCCCACGCCCCGCGCCCACGCGGCCGGACCCGACTACGCCGGATATCTCTTCGTCTACTTCACCGGAGAGGGCACGGCCGACGGCGAGCAGATCAGGATGGCGCTCAGCCGCGGCAACGATCCGCTGCACTGGCGGGAGCTGAACGGCGGCAACCCCGTACTGACCTCCGACCTCGGCACCAAGGGGGTACGGGACCCGCAGGTGGTCCGCGCGCCGGAAGGCGACAAGTTCTATCTGATCGCCACCGACCTGCGGATGTACGGGGGTGGCGGCGGCAGTTGGGACCAGGTGCAGCGCACCGGCAGCAAGTCGATCGTGGTGTGGGAGTCCGATGACCTGGTGCACTGGACCGACCGGCGCCTGGTGAAGGTCGCCCCCGACACCGCGGGCAACACCTGGGCGCCCGAGGCCGTCTGGGACGAGAAGCGCGGGGAGTACCTCGTCTTCTGGGCGTCCAAGCTCTACGCCGCCGACGACCCGGAGCACACCGGCACCACGTACAACAAGATGCTGTACGCGACGACGAAGGACTTCCGCACCTTCAGCGAGGCCAAGGTGTGGCACGACCCCGGCTACTCGGTGATCGACTCCACGGTCGTCGAGGAGGGCGGCGTCCACTACCGGTTCACCAAGGACGAACGGGGCCCGGACTCCGGCACACCCTGCTCGAAGTTCATCACCGCCGAGAAGTCCACGGAGCTGCGCGCCCCCGCGTACGACTTCGTGGGCGACTGCATCGGCAAGGGCGCCATCGAGCGGGGCGAGGGCCCGACCGTGTTCAAGTCCAACACCGAGGACAAGTGGTATCTGTTCATCGACGAGTTCGGCGGCCGGGGCTACGTCCCCTTCGAGACCACCGACCTGGACTCCGGCGCGTGGACGCCCTCCGTCGGCGCCGAACTGCCCGCACGGCCCCGGCACGGCACGGTGCTCCCGGTGACGGGAGCGGAGTACGCGCGACTGCTCAGCACCTACGGGACACCGGCGTCCAAGAGCCAGGCGCCCGGGAGTTGATGAATCGATTCACCACGCTGCGCGGAAACTGCGCGGCACATGACTGCCGGGCAGCCCTCTGAACTGGGCTGTCCGGCAGCTGCTGTGAAGCGCTTCGATTGATGCTGTCCGAACCGTTGACGTACCCCTCGACGCTCCTTAGTTTTGCTCGGCAAGCGCTTTCCTAAAACGTTTCAACGACTGTTTCGCGCACGCCTGGAGGCTGGACTATGGGTTCGAAAAAGGGTGTTGACAGGCGTCGCCTGCTGAAAGTGACCGGTGCGTCGGTCGCCGCGCTCGGCCTCTTGGCGGCGGGCTGCGGTGCCGGCGGCGGGTCCGGGGACGGCACGGTCACGATCCGGTACGCGTGGTGGGGTGCCGAGGACCGCTCCAAGCGGATCATCGAGACGATCCGGCTGTTCGAGAAGAAGCATCCGAAGATCAAGGTCAAGACCGACTTCCAGCCGTACCCCGACTTCTGGAAGAAGTTCAACACCCAGGCCTCCGGCGGCAACCCGCCGGACGTCTTCCAGAACGCGGTCGGCTTTCTGCGCAAGTACGACGAGCGCAATGTGCTCCTCGATCTGAACGCCCAGGTCAAGGCGGGCAACCTGAGCATGGACAACTTCCGTGCGGGCCTCGACAAGTTCGGCGTCGTCGACGGCAAGCTGCTCGGTGTGCCCGTCGGCTCCAACTCCATGGGCCTGGTCATCGACAAGAAGGTGTACGCCAAGGCCGGTGTCACGCCCGAGCAGGGCTGGACCTGGGACGAGTTCGACGCCGCCGCGAAGAAGATCCGCGACAAGGGCGGCCGCGCGGCGGACAGCGGCATGTACGGCGTGATGTACCTCTACGACCTCGTCCTGCGCCAGCAGGGCAAGGCGTTCTTCACCGAGAAGGGCCTCGGCTTCACCGAGGCCGATCTGACGAAGTGGTGGACCAAGGCCGAGCGGGGAGTCAAGTCCGGCATCGTCGCCGACACCGAGAAGGTGGTCCAGAACAAGCCGAAGTCCGCCGTCACCGCGGAGCTCGCGGCCGGCGAGTTCACCTGGGACAACTTCACCAACCGCTACAGCGCCGAGGGCAAGAGCGAGTACGGCCTCGCGCCGATCCCCACCACCGACGGCAAGAAGACCGGCCAGTACCTGGGCTCGCTCATGCTCAGCGGCTCCAAGCGCACCCAACACCCCAAGGAAGTCGCCCAGTTCATCGACTTCATGGTGCACGACCCCGGGGTCGGCAAGATCATGGGCTATGACCGCGGGGTGCTCGCCACCACCGAACAGTACGAGGCCTACAAGCCGCAGGACCCGGTCAACAAGGAGATAGCCGCGTACGAGAAGTCCCTCGTCGACGCCGGTGTCCTGGAGCAGATCACCCCGCACCCGGCGGGCGCGGACGTCTGCGAGTCGGCGTTCCTGCGGATCGCCGAGGAGCTCACCCTCGGCAAGCGGTCCGTGGACGAGGCGGTCGAGCAGTTCTTCACCGAGTGCAAGACGGCGCTCGGCGGCTGATGGGCACCGCAGTGACACACGCTCCCGCGGCCGAGCCGCTCGCCGAGGACGCCGGGCCACGGCGCCGCCGGGCCGCGGCCACTCCGCCCGACCCCGTCGCGCGGCGCCGCGGCCGGCGCGAGAACCTCGCCGGATATCTGTTCATGTCGCCGTGGATCGCGGGCTTCCTGCTGCTCACGGCGGGCCCCATGGTGGCCTCGCTGTACTTCGCGTTCACCGACTACAACCTCTTCGACGCCCCGCGCTGGATCGGCCTGGACAACTTCAGCGAGATGTTCGCCGATCCGCGCTGGCGCCACTCGGTCTCGGTGACGCTCTGGTACGTCGTCATCGGCACCCCGCTCAAGCTGGGGCTCGCCCTCGGTGTGGCCCTGCTGCTCGCCCAGAAGCGGCGGGCACAGGGCTTCTACCGGGCGGCGTTCTACGCGCCCTCGCTGATCGGCGCCAGCGTCTCGGTCGCCATCGTATGGAAGGCGATCTTCTCGGACGACGCGGTGGTCGACCGGGTGCAGCGGGCCGTCGGCCTCGACCTCGGCGGCTGGATCGGCGACCCCGATCTGATCCTGTACGCCCTGGTGGCACTGACCGTCTGGCAGTTCGGCGCCCCCATGGTGATCTTCCTGGCCGGGCTCAAGCAGGTGCCGCGCGAGTTGTACGAGGCGGCCGAGGTGGACGGGGCGGGACCCTGGCGGCGGTTCTGGAACATCACCCTGCCGATGATCTCCCCGGTGCTGTTCTTCAATGTGCTCCTGGAGACCATCCACTCCTTCCAGATCTTCGCCTCGGCGTACATCGTCGGCGGCGGCGCGGGCGGCAACGCCTGCGGTCCGGCGGACGGTTCGCTCGTCTACACCTGTTATCTGTACGTCCAGGGCTTCGAGAACAGCCGGATGGGGCTGGCCTCCGCGATGGCATGGCTGCTGCTGCTCGCCGTCGCCCTGGTCACGGCGGTCCTGTTCTGGTCCCAGAAGCACTGGGTGCACTACGAGGAGGGCGCCCGATGACGGCCGTCACCAACTTCCGTACGCGCGGCGCCCGTTCGCTGGCGTGGCACGTGGGCGCGCTCGCCGTGCTCGCGGTGGTGCTGTATCCCGTCGTGTGGGTGATCGGGGCCTCGTTCAAGCCGGGCGAGGACATCATCGGCAGTCTGGATCTGCTGCCCACCGAAGTCGTCACCGAGAACTACACCCGGCTCACCGAGGGCATCGCGGACATCCCGATCTCCACGTTCTTCGTCAACTCGGTGCTCGTCGCGGGTGGTTCGGTGCTCGGCGTGCTGTTCTCGTGCTCGCTCGCGGCCTACGCCTTCTCGCGGATCAGGTTCGCGGGGCGCAACCTGATGTTCACGCTGATGATCGGCACCCTGCTGCTCCCGTACCACGTGCTGCTCATCCCGCAGTACGTGCTGTTCCAGAAGCTGGGACTGATCGACTCCTACGCGCCGCTGCTGCTCGGTAAGTACCTGGCCGTCGAGGCGTTCTTCGTGTTCCTGATGGTGCAGTTCATGCGGAACCTGCCGAAGGAACTGGACGAGGCGGCCCGGCTCGACGGCTGCGGGCATCTGCGCATCTACTGGTCGATCATGCTGCCGCTCTGCCGCCCCGCCCTGATCACCAGCGCGATCTTCACGTTCATCAACGCCTGGAACGACTTCATGGGGCCGTTGATCTACCTCAACACCCCGGACAAGTACACCGTCGCCCTGGGCCTGAAGATGTTCGTCGACCAGGAAGGGGTCGCCGACTACGGCGGCATGATCTCGATGTCCCTGGTGGCGCTGCTGCCGGTGCTCGCGTTCTTCCTGGCCTTCCAGCGCTATCTGATCGACGGCATGGCCACCTCCGGGCTGAAGGGCTGAGGGGCTGACGATGAGCGTGAGGACTGTGGAGGCCGGGGCTGTGGAGGCCGGTACCGCGGAGGCCGGAGCTGCGGAGCCCGGCTCCGGGCGGGCCATGGCGCGGCGGACCTTCGGGGAGCGCTTCGGCGTCTTCGCCGAGTGTCTGCTCACCGGCGTGTGGATCGCCCTGGCCGCACTGCCTCTGGTCACCCTGCCCGCGGCCCTCGCCGCCGGGGCCGGGCATCTGCGCCGCGACCTGGCCCACGAGCGGGGCGGGTGGCGGCAGTTCACCTCTGATCTGCGGGCCGCGGCCCGGCGCGGCTGGCTCGTCGGGCTCGGCTCGCTCGGCGCGCTGGCCGTGCTGTGGGTCGACCTGACGGTGATACGGGCGGGAGTGCTGCCCGGCGGCCCGTTCGTGGGCGCGGTCGGGGTGCTCGCGACGCTCGGCGCCCTGGTGGCCGTGGTGCGGGCCGCCGTGTGCTGGCGCCCGGGCGGCTCGTGGCGGGCGCTGCTCGCCTCCGCCGGCCGGCGCACGGTCCGGGATCCCGCCGGGTCCCTGGTCGTGATCTGCGGATTCGCCGTCGTCGCGGCGTCCGCCTGGTTCTCGGTGCCGCTGGCGGCACCCGCCCTCGGGATGGTCACGGCGGCGGCGCTCGCGGTGGAGCGGCGGCAGCCGCAGCACCGTTGAGGCACTGAGCGCGGCTCCTGCCGGGCGTGGCGGCGCGCGGCGGGGCCGCCCCCTTCTACTCGTATGTCATGTCCATGAAAGGTATGGCCGATGTCTCCGATTCCCCGCAGGACCCTGCTCAAGGCGGCCGCCGCGGCCGGTGCCGCCGCCCAGTTCAGCTGGACTCTCACCGGTGCCGGATCGGCCCAGGCCGCACCGCGCGCGGCCAGGGCCGAACCCGTCACCGTCAGCTGGCTGGAGGACGGTCGCCTCGGTGCCGCTCCCGGATCGACCCTCGGCGTGCCCTGGCCCAAGGGCGTCCATGAGCCGGATACGGACTTCGCGATCACCGCCGCCGACGGCAAGGAGGTGCCCGTCCAGAGCTGGCCCCTCGCCTACTGGCCGGACGGCACCCTGAAGTGGACGGCCCATGCCGTCGGCCCCGGCGCCGACGCCGAGCGGTTCAGGCTCGCCGCCGGCACCCCCGCCCCGCCGGAGAAGAAGCTCACCGTCGGCCGGTCCGGTGGCCGCATCACCGTCGACACCGGTGTCATCACCGCCGAACTCGGCACCGACGGCAAGCATCTGGTGCGCTCCGTGCGTCGCGGCTCCACCCCGGTCGCCACTGACGGCCGCCTGGTGGTCCTGCGCCAGGGCGAGCCCGACGACGGCGACACGGGCAGCGCCAAGTGGGAACGGTTCGACGGCGAGATCTCCGGCGCCGAGGTCGAGCAGGAAGGCCCGGTGCGGGCCGTGGTCCGGATCGACGGCAAACACCGTAAGGGCGCGCGAAGTTGGCTCCCGTTCAGCGTGCGGCTCTACTTCTACGCGGGCGCCGAGTCGTTCCGTATGGTGCACACCTTCACCTTCGACGGGGACCAGGACAAGGACTTCATCCGCGGCATCGGCGTGCGCTTCGCCGTGCCGATGCGCGATGCGGCCTACGACCGGCACATCCGGATCGCGGGTGCGGGCAAGGGGTTCCTCACCGAGGCGGTCAAGGGCGTCACAGGCCTTCGCCGCGACCCGGGGGCGGCGGTGCGCGCCGCGCAGGTCAAGGGCCAGAAGCTGCCCGACCCCTCGACGTGGGACCAGCGGGTCACCAGCAGGCTGCAGTACATCCCCGCCTGGGGCGACTACACGCTCACGCAGCTGTCGGCCGACGGCTTCGCGCTGCGCAAGCGCACCAAGCCGGGGCACGGCTGGATTCCCGCGGGCGGCGGCGGCCGTGCGGGCGGCTTCGGCTATGTCGGCGGTGTCAGCGGCGGACTCTCCTTCGGCCTGCGCGACTTCTGGCAGAAGCACCCCGCCCAGCTGGACATCCGTGGCGCCGCCGGCGACGAGGCCGAGGTCACCCTCTGGCTCTGGTCGCCCGAGGCGCAGCCCATGGACCTGCGCTTCTACCACGACGGCCTGGGCCAGGACACCTACCCGAAGCAGCTCGAAGGCCTCAACATCACCTACGAGGACCACGAGCCCGGCTTCGGCACCCCTTATGGCATCGCCCGCACCAGCGAGCTGATGTTCTGGGCCAACGCCGCCACACCGTCCGCCGACGCCCTCGTCGCCCAGTGCGACACCGTCCGCACCCCGGCCCAACTTGTCGCAGCTCCACAGGACTTGGCGCGCGCCGGAGTCTTCGGCGGGCTCTTCGCGCCCGTCGACCGCACCGACCCCGCCAAGGCGAAGATCGAGGACCAGCTCGACTTCCTCTTCACGTACTACAAGGACCAGGCCGAACAGCGCCGCTGGTACGGCTTCTGGGACTACGGCGACATCATGCACACCTACGACCCCGACCGGCACCAGTGGCGCTACGACATCGGCGGCTACGCCTGGGACAACTCCGAGCTCTCGCCCGACCTGTGGCTCTGGTACGCGTATCTGCGCTCGGGCCGCTCCGACATCTTCCGCTTCGCCGAGGCCATGACCCGGCACACCGGTGAAGTCGACGTCTACCACCTGGGCAAATGGGCGGGCCTCGGCACCCGCCACGGTGTCCAGCACTTCGCGGACAGCGCCAAGCAGCAGCGCATCTCCACCGCCGTCTACCGCCGCCCCTACTACTACCTCACCGCGGACGAACGCGTCGGCGACCTGATGCGCTCCCTGGTCGACTCCGACGAGACCTTCCTCGCCATCGACCCGCTGCGCAAGGTCCGCATCGAGCCGTACGAGCCGGACCCGCACGCCCTGTCCATCGGCTTCGGCACCGACTGGAGCGGTCTCGCCGCGGCGTGGCTCACCGAGTGGGAACGCAAGGGACCCAAGGCCGAGAAGGCCGAGGCCCGGCTGCGCTCCACGATGGAGACCATCGCCGCCCAGCCCAACGGCTTCATCCAGGGCAGCGGCCTCTACGACCTGAGCACCGGCAGGTTCGCCGTCGCCTCCGCGCCGAAGGTGGAGGTCTCCCATCTGTCGGCGATGTTCGGCCTGGTCGAGATGTGCGCCGAGCTGATCGGCCTGATCGACCTGCCGGAGTTCAAGGACGCCTGGCTGGACTACTGCCGCTACTTCAACGCCACCAAGGCCGAGCAGAGCGCACGCTACGGCAAGGACTTCGGCAGCCTGCTGCTCTTCCAGGGCCACTCGCGCCAGGACGCCTACGCCGCGGCCCAGCTGAAGGACGACAAGCTGGCCGCGCGTGCCTGGCAGAAGTTCTACGACAGTGACGGCTTCACCCGCTCCTGGACCTGGGAGCGCACGGAGGTCGAGGGCCCGGCCGTCCTGGAGCCCGGCTACGAGCACCCGCGGATCAGCACCAACGAGACCGCCCTGTTCGGCCTCGCGGCCATCCAGAACCTCGCCCTCGTGGGCGACAAGATTCCCGCCAAGCCGTGAACGGAGGCACCTTGCGCATGAGACGCACCGTACGCGTGAGACGCACCGCCGTGATCGCCCTGGCCGCACTGGCCGCGAGCACGGTCACCCTGCCCGCCGCCCACGCGAGCCCCGGACCGGGCCCCTGCACCGGCACGGCTCCCGTCACCTGCCACTTCGACCTCGCCCCCGGCACGTACCGGGTCTCGGCCGTCATCGGGGGAGCGGCGGCGGGCGAGACGGGCCTCACCGCGGAGGCCCGCAGAACACTGCTCGCACCGACCAGGACCACCGCGGGCCAGACGCTGCGCCGTACCTTCACGGTGGACGTCCGCGACCCCGAGGGCGAGCCGACAGGACCGGCCGGAAGCCCTGGCCTCGACCTGTATGCAGGCGGCGCCGCCCCGCTCCTGACGGGTCTCACGGTCACCCCGGCGCCCCGGGCCCCGCGGCTGTTCCTGGCCGGCGACTCGACCGTCTGCGATCAGGCCGCCGCCCCGTACACCGGCTGGGGCCAGGAGCTGCCGCAGTTCCTCGACGGCCGCACGGCGGTCGCCAACTACGCCGGTTCCGGCGAGGGTTCGCAGTCCTTCCTGGACAAGCCGGAGCTGTTCCCCGCGCTGCTGGCCAGGGTCCGTAAGGGCGACACGGTGCTTGTCCAGCTCGGCCACAACGACAAGCAGACCCCGGCCGCCGTCTACCGCGCCAACCTCACCACGATGGTCGAGCGGATCCGTGAGCGCGGCGGCCGGCCCGTGCTCGTCACCCCGGTCGTGCGGCGCTGGTTCAACGCCGACGGCACCCTCGACAACGGCACCGCCCTGCACGTCAACGGCCTCGGTGTCGACCTGCCCGGACAGCTGCGCGCCCTGGCGGCCGAGCGCGGCATCCCGCTGATCGACCTCACCGCGCTGACCAAGCGGCGCGTGGAGGAGCTCGGACCCGAGGCCTCCAAGGCGCTGTATCTGTACGCGGAGGCCCGCGACAACACCCATACCTCGCAGCGCGGCGCCACCGAGTTCGCCGCCCTCGTCCGGGCCGCGCTGCCCGGCAACCTCCGGGCCCCCGGCGGTGACAGGTAGGACGACGCCGCGCTCAGGAAGCCCGCGACACCGGGGCCCCGACCCGGCGGCAGCCGATCCCACCTGCAACTTCCCTTCTCCCGAAAGAAACTGACGTACCGAAACCCACCCGCACCCGCACAGGAGGAACCATGCCCCGCTTACCGCTCCACCGCAGACGCGCACCCGTCCGGCTGACCCTCGGCGCGGCCATGGCGGGCGCGCTCGCCGCCGGTTTCCTCGTGACGCTTCCCGACACCTCGAACGCGGCGGCGGCCCGCCAGGTCGAAGGCCTCGACCGGGGTGTCGTCAGCGTCCACACCAGCAGCGGCAACCTGGTCAGCTGGCGGTGGCTGGGCACCGACCCGGACCAGGTGTCCTTCAACGTCTACCGGGCCGGTACGAAGGTCAACTCGACGCCGGTCACGGGCTCCACGAACTACTTCCACTCCGGCGCCCCCAACTCCGCCGACTACACGGTCCGCGCCGTGGTCGACGGCCAGGAGCAGGGCGACTCGGTGCACGCCGTGCAGTTCCGCTCCGGCTACAAGGACGTGCCGATCACGCCGCCCGCGGGCGGCTCCGGCTACACGTACGAGGCCAACGACGCGTCCGTGGCCGACCTGGACGGCGACGGCGCGCTCGACTTCGTCCTCAAGTGGCAGCCCACGAACGCCAAGGACAACTCGCAGTCCGGTGTCACCGGCAACACCATCGTCGACGGCGTCAAGCTGGACGGCACCCGCCTGTGGCGGATCGACCTGGGCCGCAACATCCGCTCCGGCGCGCATTACACCCAGTTCCAGGCGTACGACTACGACGGCGACGGCCAGGCCGAGGTCGCCATGAAGACCGCCGACGGGACGGTGGACGGCCAGGGCAAGGCGATCGGCAACGCGGCGGCCGACCACCGCAACTCCTCCGGCTACGTCCTCACCGGGCCCGAGTACCTGACCATGTTCAACGGCCGGACGGGCGCCGCGATGGGCACCGTCGACTATGTCCCGGCCCGCGGCAACGTCGCCTCCTGGGGCGACAGTTACGGCAACCGCGTGGACCGTTTCCTCGCGGGGACGGCCTATCTGGACGGCACCAGGCCCTCGCTGATCATGGCGCGCGGCTACTACACGCGCAGCGTGCTCGCGGCCTGGGACTGGCGGGACGGGAGGTTCACCCGCCGCTGGACCTTCGACACCAACTCCTCGACCAACGTGGGCAAGGGCTACGACGGGCAGGGCTCGCACAGTCTGTCCGTGGGCGATGTGGACCGTGACGGCAAGGACGAGATCGTGTACGGCTCGATGACCGTGGACGACAACGGCAGCGGCCTGTGGACCGCGCGGACGGGACACGGTGACGCCCAGCACCTGGGCGACCTCGACCCGGGCACGGCGGGCCTGGAGTACTTCAAGGTCTCCGAGTCGGCCTCGCAGCCTTCCGAGGTGTATCTGAACCCCGCCAACGGCGCCGTGCGCTGGAAGCTGGCCGCCTGCTGCGACAACGGCCGCGGGGTGGCCGGTGACATCTGGGCGGGCAACGACGGCGCCGAGGTCTGGTCCGCGTCGGACACAGCGGTCCGTGACGAGGCCGGCGCCGCCAAGGGCCGCGAGCCGTCCAGCGTGAACTTCCTGAACTGGTGGGACGGCGACCCGAGCCGTGAGCTCCTCGACGGCACCCGCATCGACAAGTACGGCACGTCAGGGGAGACCCGACTGCTGACCGGGGCTTCGGTGCACTCCAACAACGGCACCAAGGCCACTCCGGCGCTGTCCGGGGACATCCTGGGCGACTGGCGCGAAGAGGTGGTCTGGGCGACGAGCGACAACCGGGCGCTGCGGATCTACTCGACGCCGCACCAGACCGACCGGCGGATCACCACGCTCCTGCACGACACGATGTACCGCACGGGGCTCGCCTGGCAGAACACCGCCTACAACCAGCCGCCGCACCCGAGCTTCCACATCGGTGCGGGAATGGCGACCGCTCCCCGTCCCGCGGTCACCACTCCCTGACGCCGCTTCCCGAGGTGCTCTTCCTGAGGCTTCCGGCTACTTGGCCGCGGTGTCGCCGTAGACGATGCCGCGGCCGTTGGTCGCCACGTACACCCGGCCGTAGACCTTCGGATCGCCGGTGATGGCCGCACCGGTCCAACCCCACTGGTGCGCCTGGTCGTTGACGCGCACCCAGCTCTTCCCGGTGTCCGTGGAGCGGAAGATGCCCCGCACTCCGCCGATCTTCGCGCTGCTGTAGAGGGCCGGGTAGGCGGCTCCCGGCGCGGCCTTGCCGAAGCCGATGGTGTCGGCCTGCTCGACGCCCGGCACCTTCGTGAAGCTCGCGCCCGCGTCGGTGGAGTGCCACAGGCCGTACGCCCCGTCCGGTGCGCCGCCCGCGAGCCAGATGTCGCCCATCTTGCCGGGCACCGCCTGGAAGCGGACGGGGCCATCGGCGGGCAGTCCGGTGGTGGCTTTCGCCGTGAAGGTCGATCCGCCGTCCGAACTCACGTAGAAAGTCCCGGACTTGAAGCCGTAGAACACCTTCGGGTCGCTGCGGTCGGCTTCGACGGTCGCGCCCTGCGGGATTCCCGTCGAGGCGGTCCATGAGGTGCCGAACCCGGCGGTGGTGTGGACGCCGGTGCCCTCGGGGCTCCACACGAAGCGGCTGCCGTCGGCGGCGGCCGCCACGGTCCCGCCGCCCGTCACGCCCGAAGGCTCCTGGCCCGCCCACCAGTTGGCTCCGTTGTCGGCCGAGAAGCCGATCCGGGGCGCGGCGTCGGCGTTGCCCACCCGCACCACGGTGTCCGGGCGGGACTCGGCGTAGTCGAGGCTGGTCGTGCTGGACAGGTTCGGCCGGGTGTACATCAGCGGCGGCACCTGGGTGACGTCGGTGTGCCGGAAGCCGCCGATGTCACCGAGCGCGCTGAGCAGCGGGGCGCCGGACGGGGGCGCGGCCAGATCGAGGGCTGCGGTCTCCTCCAGGCCCCGCACCATCGGCTTGACGGTGAACTTGCCGCCGGCGTCGTCCCAGTTGGTGAGGTTCTCGCTGCCGTACACCGTGGCGCCGGTGCCGTACATCATGCGGTCGGAGTCGAACGGGTCGATCTCCAGGGACTCCGTCATCCAGCCCAGCTTCGGGCTCTGCTCGGGCGGTGACGGGTCGGCGCCCCAGGACAGCCAGGGCACCGAGGAGATGTCCATGGTGTAGCGGTTGTCGCGCTCGGGGTACGACCCGTATCCCCACGCCGGTGTCCAGCTGCCGCCGCTGTCGGTGGAGCGGAAGATCTGGGTGTCGGGCCACCAGGAGCTGTAGCCGGTGACCATGACCGTGCCGGGGTGCTGCCGGTCGATGGTCAGGCCGCTGTAGCCGTAGTACGTATCGGCCTCGGCGGCCGGGCTGATGTCCTGCCACTGCCCGGTTCTGGTGGCGTAGCGCCACACCTTGCCCTTGCCGCCGTCGTAGGGGCCGCCCTTGTCGCTGTAGGCGAGGTAGAGGTAGCCGTTCTTCGCGTCCAGGACGCCCTTGTGCGCCAGGAATCCGGTGGGCTGGCCCGCGAGCCGTGACCAGGTGGCGCCGCCGTCCGTGGAGCGGTAGACGGCGTTGTCCTTGTCGGCCACACCGACGTAGACGGTCCGGGTCTTCGTGGTGCCGGGGCCGCCGGTGGACTCGTCGAAGGTGACCCAGACGACGCCCTGGTTGTCGGAGGCGTAGCCGCTCGAATCGGCGGGATTCTCCTGGTAGTCGCCGGGGTTGGGGAAGGAGGTGACCTGACTCCAGGTGGCGCCGGAGTCGGTGGAGCGCCACAGGCCCTTGCCGCTGGGCGCGCCCAGATACAGGATCCGGTTGTCGTGCGGGTCGACGGCCAGGCGCTCGCCCATGCCGCGGCCCGGCATGTTGCCGCCCAGCTTGAACGGCAGCTCGGCCTTCTTCCAGGTCCTGCCCCGGTCGGCGGAGCGCAGGACGGCGCCGTTCTTCGGGTCCCAGCTGTTGGTGTACGTGCCGACGGCGGCGTAGACCCGGTTGGGGTCGACGGAGTCGCTGGCGAGACTGACGACACCGGTGTGCCCCCAGTCGTCCCAGCCGATGGAATCGAGCAGCGGCTTCCAGGACTTGGTGGCCTGCTGCCAGCGGTAGGCCCCGCCGATGTCGGTGCGGGCGTAGGCGAGGTTCTTCTCGGTGCGGCTGAAGACGATGCCCGGCACGAAGCCGCCGCCGTCGATACGGACGTTCTTCCACCGGTACGGCTCGGCGGCCACGTTCACGGCGGCCACGGCGGTGTCCGGGGCCGCGTCGGTCACGGGCCCCGCGGCGAGGACGCCGGCGGTCAGGGCGACAAGGGCGGGCAGGGTGCGTGCTCTGGGCGCGTGCAGCAGCGAACGCATGGTGTGTCCTTCGTGGGGGCGAGGGGGGGAAGGGGCCTGTGATCGGGGCGGGGCGGTGGGCATGGGGAGGGGCCGGACGGGCCTCTTGGCGGAGGACCGTCCGGCCCGGCACGCGGAGCGGGAGGCGGGACCTACTCGAGGAGCTCCGCGTACGCACCCAGGGCGAGGGCGATATCCGCCTGCGCCCAGAACCGGTGATAGGTGAACGTGGGCGCCGCGCCGCCCTGCAGATATGCCTCGACCTTCGACCAGTTGGGGTCGTCCTCGTAGAAGGAGCGGATCGAGTCGAACGTCGACGAGGAGTTGATGGCGTCGCCGTTCGGCATGGTGCCGCTCCAGCCGCTGGGGATGTACACGGCGTCGTCGAAGCGGTTGTAGTCGGCGCGGGTCTCCGGCACGGCGATGCCCAGGGCGTCCTGGTGGTGGTTCCACATGCCGTCCAGGAGCGCCTTGGCGGTGGCCGCGGCCTGGGTGTCACCGGAGCGGTCCGCGTAGTACGTCAGCGTCTTGGCGTACGCGGCGGCCACCCCGACGTCGTCGGTGTAGTCGGCGACGGTGACATGAAGTCCCGTGTTCGCACCGGGACTTGACGGGTTCCAGGTGTCGGGCTTGCCGGACCACTGCAGCGTGGACGGGATGCGGTAGGTGCCGTCCGGGTTGACGGTGGTCTTGGACAGGGCCCACTTGACCCACTTGTCCAGGACCGTCTTGGCCTTGGCGTCGCCGCTCTGCTGGTAGTACTCCGCGACGCGCTCCATGGACCACGCCTGGAAGCCGAACCACTGGTTGGACGGCGGGTCGTGGTACACGGGCTTCTCGTCGTAGAACATGCCGTAGAACGTCGGTGTCCCGGCCGGGGGAGTGGTGTACCGGCCCGCCCAGCTGTTGGTCGCGCCGCCCGCGATGCCGCCCTCGTCGGACTGCAGCCAGCGGTAGAACTCCAGCTGCCGGTCGAGGGACCTGGCCCAGTCGGCCTGTCCGGTCGCCGACTTGGGCTTCAGGTCGGCGTAGGAGCTGAGGGCGTAGGCGGCCAGGGGGTTCTGGTAGCCGCCGTGGGTGTGGCTGGATCCGATGCGCCAGGCCCAGCCCGCCGAGGTGTCGGTGGCGCCGCCCCACGCGTAGTACCAGGACATGAGGTAGTGCGAGCTGTCCTTGCCGGTGGCGCCGGGGCAGGAGGAGGGGCTGGTGCAGTTGCCGATTCTCTTGAAGTACTTGTCGTACATCGAGTAGCGCAGATAGTCGCCCATCTTCGCTGCCTTGGCGAGGGTGCCCGCGACCTGGGAGCCCTTGCCCTGCTGCTCGGCCCAGACATCCGCCCAGTAGGCGGCCTGCACGGCACGGGCGTCGGCGTCGGGGGCGTTGGTGAACTTCCACTGCTTCGCGTACGAGGCATCGCCCGTGAACAGGTCCAAGTACCCGTTCTTTCCGCCGTACTTGAAGGCGTCACAGGTGGGCTGTGGGACGGTCTCCCACACCGACTCCTGCGGGCCGCGCTGGAAGGTGTTGATGTAGGACGGTCCGGTGTCGGTCGGGCCCGCCTCGCACTTGCCCGGCGCGTTGCCGTAGCCGTAGACGTTGTCCACGTCCTGCAGCCAGTGCATGCCGTAGACGTCATCGGTGCCGTACGCGCTCTTCAGCTCGGCCGCGATCGGGTCCTGGCCGACGGAGACACCGGGGTCGAGCTGCGCCGGGTACTGCGAGGGCTGGTCGTGCTCGGGCGCGTAGGTGGCGGGCTTGCCCGGTGTGTAGAAGGAGTTGGTCGGCTGGTCCGCCTTCGTGGGGATCATGTACTTCTCCATGAGTTCCCACGCGCCGTTGAACTTCGACCAGTCGCCGGTGACCTTGCCGTACATCGCCTGCAGCCACAGCAGATAGCTGTAGGCCTCCGACGTCGTCTCGTGGCCGTGGTCGGGGGCCTCGACGATCAGCGTCTCCACCGAGTGGTACGGGATGCCCTCGGGCGAGAAGTAGCCGTTCGCCGGGTTGGTGATCTTCCCGTAGAGCTCCAGGAAGCGGGCGTCGTACTGCTTGGACGCGGCCAGCTGGGTCACCGTGACGGTGGCCTTGGCATGTCCGGGAGCGGTCACGGTGAAGGTCGCCGCGCCGGTGCCCGACGAGTCGGCGCCGATGGTCACCTTCTGCGCGGTGCTCCAGTTCGACGGGGTGAAGGTCAGGCTCGACCCGCCCGTCACGGAAAGGCCGGTGTTGCCCGCGGTGCGCGCGGTCGTGACCGTCACGTTGGCGGCCGGCTGCGTGGACAGCTTCACGTCGAAGGTGCCCGACTTGCCCTGCTGGAGGCCGAGTTGGGCGGGCGTCGCGACGATCGCGGGACCGGCGGCGACGGTGATGCCGACCGGGGCGGACTCGCCCACGGCGCCCATGCTGTCGTACGCCTTCGCGTACAGGGAGTGGGTGCCGGTGGCCAGGTCGTCCTTGGCGAGTGTGTACGGCGCGCTGCTGTCGGTGCCGAGGAGAGTGGTGTCGTCGTAGAACTCCATCTTCTCGATGGTCGCCCCGTCGGCGGCGGCCGCGGTGGCCGCGAGCGGCACGCTGTCGCCCTGGCTGTAGACGGCGCCCGCGGCGGGGCTCGTCAGGACCGTGACCGGGGCCTTGTGGGCGCCGGTGCAGGCGGTGCCGTTGACGGTGAACGCCGTGGGGGCGGCGTTGCGGTCGGTGTAGGAGAACTGGGCGCCGGTGGTCACGGCGGCGCCTGCGGCGACCTTGCCGTTCCAGTCGGCGTTCTTGACGGTGATGTTCTTGCCGGACTGTGACCAGGTGCCGTTCCAGCCGTTGGTGAGCTTCTGGTCGCCGGTGTAGGCGTAGCCGAGGGTCCAGCCGTCGAGGGGGTCGGTGCTCCGGTTGGTGAGGGTGAGTTCGGCGGTGAAGCCGGAGCCCCAGTCGTTGGTCTTGTAGTCGACGCTGCAGGCGACGGCCGCCGCCTGTGCGGGGGAGTGGCCGGTGGCCAGGGTGGTGAGCGGGAGCATCAGTGCCGCGGCGACTGCGGTCCATAACCGCCGTGCGGCGCTCCGTCTGCCCTTGCGGTTCATGTCCTTGGCTCTCCTTGCGGCTCGGAGGCAGGAAGGGAGGGAGAGGGGAACAGGGGGTGAAGCGGGGGTGCAGCAGGGAGGAGCAGGGGGCGAGAAGAGAGGCGTACAAGAACGCAGACAAGCCTTGACCAGTGGGAGCGCTCCCATCATGGGGAGAGGGGAAGAGGGGGTCAAGGTTCTTAAAGAGTCGAAGTTATTCGACAGGGAGCACAACGGGTCGAAACGCCACCGGCCGTCAGGAAGCCGGTGCCGCCCTGTTCCCAGCCGCCCCTTTTGGCGCTAGCTTCTTGGCCACCAGTGGGAGCGATTCCATCAGTCGGCATGCCGCCCCGGCGTGCCTGATCTGCAAGGAGTCGCTCATGCGACACCCCCCGCGTTCAGTACTTTTAGCCGTCACCGGTGCGGTCGCCCTTGTCGGGGCCGTACTGGTGCCGGTTGTCACGGCCTCGGGGGCCGCCCCCGCCTGCACGGTGGAGTACTCCGTCACCAACCAGTGGGACAGCGGCTTCCAGGGATCGGTGAAAATCACCAACAACACGTCCGCGATGAGCAGTTGGAGCCTGTCCTTCGGCTTCGCGGACGGCCAGAAGGTCACCCAGGGCTGGAACGCCAAGTGGTCCCAGTCCGGCACCGCCGTCACGGCGGCCAACGAGAGCTGGAACGCCGCACTCGGCACCGGCCAGAGCGTCACCGCGGGATTCCTCGCCTCCCGCTCGGGCGGCAACAGCCAGCCCACGGCTTTCAAGCTCAACGGCACCATCTGCAACGTGGACGGCGGCGGCGATCCGGACCCCGACCCCACCGACCCGCCGCCCGCCGGTAACCCGCCGCAGCTGAAGGCCGCCGGGAACAAGCTGGTCGACCAGAACGGCGCCACCCGCCGGATGCTCGGCGTCAACCGCTCCGGCGGCGAGTTCATGTGCGTCCAGGGCTACGGCATCTGGGACGGGCCCGTCGACGACGCCGCGGTCAAGGCGATCGCCGACTGGAAGGCCAACACCGTCCGAGTCCCCCTCAACGAGGAGTGCTGGCTGGGCCTGTCCAACATCAAACCCGAGTACGCGGGCGCCAACTACATCAACGCGGTCAAGGACCTGGTCACCCGGATCGAGGCGCACGGCATGACCCCGGTCCTGGAACTGCACTGGTCCTGGGGCCAGTACACCGGCAACTCGGCCGGCTGCTCCGATGTGCACGCCAGCTGCCAGAAGCCGATGCCCAACATGCAGTACACACCGTCGTTCTGGACCTCGGTGGCGAACACCTTCAAGGACGACAAGGCCGTTGTCTTCGATCTGTTCAACGAGCCCTATCCGGACCGCGCCACCTCCACCGCGGACCAGGCCTGGGCCTGCTGGCGCGACGGCGGCGACTGCCCCGGCATCGGCTACGAGGTCGCCGGCATGCAGGACCTCCTGGAGGCGGTACGCGCCACCGGTGCCCAGAACCTGGTCCTGGTCCCGGGCGTCGCGTACTCCAACGACCTGAGCCAGTGGCTCAAGTACCGGCCGAGCGACCCGGCGGGCAATCTCGCCGCGGCCTGGCACGTGTACAACTTCAACGCCTGCGCGGGCGAAAGCTGCTGGGACGCCCAGCTCGCGCCGGTCGCGGCCCAAGTCCCCCTCGTGGCGGGCGAGATCGGCGAGAACACCTGCGCGCACGCCTTCGTCGACCGCGTCATGAAGTGGTTCGACGACCGCGGCCTCTCCTACCTCGGCTGGACCTGGAACACCTGGAACTGCAACTCGGGGCCGGCCCTCATCTCGTCCTACGACGGCACCCCCACGTCGTACGGAATCGGGCTGCGCGACCACTTGCGCGGTCTCGCAGCCCGGCAGCAGTAACCGTCATCCCGTCACCGACGAAGTGGACCCCAACCCATGAGCCGCAAGAGAATCGCCTTACTCGCCGCCCTCGCGCTGACCACCGGCGCCGGCGGAACCGCCGCCGCGGTCAGCGACGTCGGCCCCGCCGCGATCCCCTGCTCCGTCGACTACAAAGTGCAGAACCAGTGGGGCTCCGGCTTCACCGCTGCGGTCACCCTCACCAATCACGGGGCCGCCAAGGGCGGCTGGTCCGTGAACTGGTCCTACACCGGCAACCAGAAGGTCACCCAGGGCTGGAACGCCAAGATCAGCCAGAGCGGCAGCGCCGTCACCGCGGCCAACGAGTCCTACAACGGCTCGCTCGCCACCGGCGCTTCGGTCAGCTTCGGCTTCAACGCCTCCTACGACGGCACCAACGCGCTGCCCGCCACCTTCAAGCTGAACGGGGTGACCTGCAACGTCGACGACGGCGGCGGCGATCCCGACCCCGACCCGACCGATCCGCAGCCCGGCACCCGCGTGGACAACCCCTACGCAGGCGCCAAGGTGTATGTGAACCCCGATTGGTCGAAGAACGCGGCCGCCGAGCCGGGCGGCAGCAGGATCGCCAATCAGCCCACCGCCGTATGGCTCGACCGGACCGCCGCGATCAACGGCGCGAACGGCAAGATGGGCCTGCGCGCCCACCTCGACGCCGCCCTCGCCCAGGGCGCCGGAGTCATCCAGGTGGTCATCTACAACCTGCCGGGCCGCGACTGCTCCGCGCTCGCCTCCAACGGTGAACTCGGCCCCACGGAGATCGACAAGTACAAGACCCAGTACATCGACCCGATCGCCGCGATCATGGGCGACTCCAAGTACGCGAATCTGCGGATCGTCACCACCGTCGAGATCGACTCCCTGCCCAACCTCGTCACCAACACCGGCAGCCGCCCCACCGCGACTCCGCAGTGCGACGTGATGAAGGCCAACGGCAACTACGTGAAGGGCGTCGGCTACGCCCTGAACAAGCTGGGCGCCGTGCCCAACGTCTACAACTACGTCGACGCCGGACACCACGGCTGGATCGGCTGGGACGACAACTTCGCCGCCACCGCGCAGATCCTCAAGGAGGGCGCGACCGCCGAGGGCAGCACGGTGGACAAGGTGCACGGCTTCATCACCAACACCGCCAACTACAGCGCCCTGAAGGAGGAGAACTTCAAGATCGGCGACACCGTGGCGGGCAAGTCCGTGCGCGAGTCGAAGTGGGTCGACTGGAACCGCTACACCGACGAGGTGTCCTACGCGCAGGCCTTCCGCAACCAGCTGGTCACCGCCGGCTTCAAGTCCGACATCGGCATGCTCATCGACACCTCCCGCAACGGCTGGGGCGGCGCCGCACGCCCGGCCGGGCCCGGCCCGCAGACCAGCGTCGACACCTACGTGGACGGCGGGCGCTACGACCGCCGTATCCACGTCGGCAACTGGTGCAACCAGTCGGGGGCGGGCCTCGGTGAACGGCCCAAGGCAGCACCCGAGGCCGGTATCGACGCCTATGTGTGGGTCAAGCCGCCCGGCGAGTCCGACGGGGCCAGCAAGGAGATCCCCAACGACGAGGGCAAGGGCTTCGACCGTATGTGTGACCCGACCTACGAGGGCAATCCGCGCAACAACTACAACAAGTCGGGCGCGCTGCCGGACGCGCCGCTGTCCGGGAACTGGTTCTCCGCGCAGTTCCAGGAGCTCATGAAGAACGCCCACCCGGCGCTGTAGAGCGCGGGCGCACCCGGCGGCAGCAGTAGGGGGTGAGCCGAAGCGCTTCGGCTCACCCCCGCACCATCGTCCAAGTGGGCTGCCCGCAAGGGCAGTCGGGGCGGTGGGCGGAGGGTCGCAGCGCCAATCGAAGCGCTTCGACAAACCCCTGGACAGTCTCAGAACCATCCAACTAGGGTCGGAGCCCTCAACTGCACTTTCACACCGGAGCACCGCCCGGCGACGAAGATCGAAGCGATTCGTCGCCGGGGCCGCCAAGCCCAGGAGAGCCGCATGGTCACCCTAGCCGAGGTCGCCAAGCACGCCGGAGTCTCGGCCAGCACCGTCAGTTATGTGCTGAGCGGCAAGCGGTCCATCTCCACCGGTACCCGGGAGCGGGTCGAGCGCAGCATCCAGGAGCTCGGCTACCACCCCAACGCGGGTGCCCGCGCGCTGGCGAGCAGCAAGTCCAATGTGATCGCCCTGATGATGCCGCTGCGTACCGACATGTATGTGCCGGTGATGATGGAGATAGCGCTCGCCGTCACCACCACGGCCCGTGCCTACGGCTATGACGTCCTGCTCCTGACCGGCGAGGAGGGTCCGGCGGCCGTGCGCCGTGTCACCGGCAGCGGTCTCGCCGACGCCATGATCGTGATGGATGTCGAACTCGACGACGAGCGGCTGCCGTTGCTGCGCGCCAGTGAGCGTCCCGCGGTCCTGATCGGGCTGCCGGCCGACACCACGGGGCTGACGTGCGTGGATCTGGACTTCGCGGCGACCGGTGCGCTGTGCGCGGAACACCTGGGCGGGCTCGGCCACCGTGACATCGCTGTCATCGGTGAGGCGCCCGCCGTGTACGAACGGCACACCGGATTCGCCGAGCGCACCCTCGACGGTCTGCGCGGCGCGGCCCGCGAGCTCGGCCTGCGGCTGCTGCACCGGCCGAGTGAGGGCGGCTACGGGGCGATGGCCGCCACGCTGGCCCGGATCTTCGACGAGCGGCCCGGCACCACGGGGTTCGTCGTGCAGAACGAAGCCGCGGTGGAACCGCTGCTCGCCCTGCTGCGCCAGCAGGGGCGCGCGGTGCCGGAGGATGTCTCGGTGATGGCGATCTGCCCCGACCAGCTGGCCCTGAGCGCTTCGGTGCGGCTGACGTCGGTGTCGATACCGGCCCACGAGATGGGCCGGCAGGCGGTCGAGCACACCGTCGCCAAGCTGGCGGCCCGGGGCACGGACGGCGTCGAACTGATCGCCCCCGAACTGACGGTGCGGGCCAGCACGGGACCTGTGCCCGGCTGACCCGCGGTGCCGCTGCCGTAGCAGGGCGGGATGGTCAGGCTCTTCGCGGTGGCGCCGGGGTCAGGACATCGGGGCCGAGCCCTCGACGCCGTACCAGCGGCCGCCCTTGCCGTCGCCTTCGAGGTCGACCCAGATCTCGCCGTCACCGGCGAAGGAACCCGGGCCGACGGCGCCCGACGAGTCGCAGTCGATGTTCGTCGTCTCGGCGTTGTTGATGGCCTTGGTGTAGTTGCACCGGGTCGACTGAACGGTGTGGTTGTTCTTCTCGAGCCGTGACCTGACCACGAAGGAATCGACCTTGCGCGCGCCGCCGCCGTCGGTGACGCGGCCGTATCCGCTCGCGTTGTAGACGCCGTTCTCGTACGTCACGCAGTACGCGTACTCGACGTCTATGTTCTCGTTCGGAGTGTCGAATTCCTTGAGGAAGGTGTCGCCACCGCACTTCTGCTCCTGTGCCTGGGCCTGGGGCCCGGTGACCAGGGCCCCGCCGAGGGCGAGGGACGCGGTGCACGCGATGGTCAGGAGACGCTGGAAACCGGATGTCATCTGGTGGAGTACCCCCAAGATGGTGAACGTGCGTGTGGCGCGGCCGAGTTGACACCCGCACGCGCCCTTTCGTCCCGTACGCGGTCAAACGCACGGAGAGCAGACGCAGCGTATCCAGACGTGATCATGTCACGCAAACACCCTCGCTCACTTGCTGCCGAGGTAGTAACCGACCTGCGGCGGCTGGTTGTAGCCGGTGTTCTGCCAGGCGACGCCGAGGCGGTAGACCGGGTCGTGCATCAGGGTCGGCAGCCGGTGCTCGGTGGGGTGCGGGGTGGTGTAGAGGCGCAGTTGTGTGGAGTCTGCGTTGCGCCAGAGCATCTCCTCGCGCCAGTCCCCGAGCAGATCAGCGGAGAGTGCCGGGTTGCCCTTGGTCCAGTTGTTGGAGCGGGCCTCGGTGTCGGACCAGATACGGGTCAGTTCGCTGTCCCCGTCGTACTTGAGGATCTGTCCGTAGCCGGAGCCGGCCGTGCCGGACCAGCGGTGGTCGAGGAGTTCGCGATGGGCGTCGCCGTCCCACCAGATCGCCGCGTTGTAGGAGGCCGCGCCGCTGAAGGACGGGACGCTGTCACTGATCTTCGTGCCGTCGGCGGCGAACAGTCCGCCGCCGGACGACCAGCATTCGGCGCCCGCGGACGACCTCGTCAGGTCCGCGCACAGGCCACGGCCGACATCCGTGCCGGTCCTGGCGCCCCACCGGACCGTGCCGGTCTTCGCGTCGTGCATCTCGTAGCCGTAGGCGGAGCCGGTGTGTTCATGGACGTTGAAGGACTCCAGGCCGGGGCGGGCCGGGTCGAGGTCGCCGACGTGCAGGGCGTCGCCGTGGCCGAGCTTGGTGGTCCACAGGCCGCTGCCATCGTCGTCCACGGCCATCGCGCCGTACAGGACTTCGTCCCTGCCGTCGCCGTCGACGTCGGCCACCGCCAGGTTGTGGTTGCCCTGCTGGTCGTAGCCCTTGCCGTAGTTGGTCGAGGAGTGCGAGTCGAATTTCCAGCGGCGGGTCAGATCGGTGCCGTTCCAGTCGTACGCGGCCAGGGCGACGCGTTCGTAGATGCCACGGCTGAAGATCATGCTCGGTCGGGAACCGGATACGTAGGCGGTGGCCGAGAGCAGCCGGCCCTCCCGGTTGCCCCAGGTGTCGCCCCAGTCGGAGACGGCTCCGCGCGCGGGCTCGAAGGGCACCGAGTCCATCACCTCGCCGGTCTGCCCGTTGAAGACGGACAGGTACTCGGGACCACTCAACACGGCGCAGTTGTCGGCGAGATGGGAGGCGTCCGCGTCGCCGATGACGGTGCCCGCGGCGTCCTCGGAGCCGTCTGAGGTGCGCGCCGCGACTTCGGCCCTGCCGTCGCCGTCGTAGTCGTACACCTGGAACGAGTCGTAGTGCGAGCCGCTGCGGATGTTCGTGCCGAGGTCGATCCGCCACAGCCGCTTGCCGCTCAGCTCGTAGGCGTCGTAGACCGTCGGGCCGGTGCAGGTACCGGAGTTGGCGACATCGGTGGCGTTGGACGGCACCCACTTCAGGACCAGTTCGTACCGGCCGTCGCCGTCGAGGTCGGCGGTGGAGGCGTCGTTGGCGGCGTAGGTGTAGGCGACGCCGTCGCGGGTCGTGCCGCCCGGGGGTCTCTGCAGCGGGATGTCCAGGCGTCCTTCGCTCCATACGCCGGCCTTCTCGCCGGGCTGCTCGGCGCCGTTCACGACGGCCCGGATCTCGTACGTGGCATTCGTGGCGCCGCCGGTGTCCAGGAAGTTGGTCTTCCGGGTCTCCTCGACGAGGGTGCCGTCGCGGTACAGCTCGAAGGACACGTCATCGGGGTCGTCGCCGAGCATGCGCCAGGTGACCAGGACACCGCCGTCGGCGGGCACCGCGACCAGGCCGCGGTCCAGCTTCTCGGCGACGCGGGCCGCGGCGAGTGCCTTGGCCGCGCTGTTGGCGGGCGCGGGCAGTGACGCGGGTAGTGCCGCGGGCGTCGATTCCTCGGCGGCGCCCGCGAGTTGATGCGCGGTGAGGGTGCCGCCACCGGCGGCCAGGGAGGCGGCGAGCAGCGCCGAGGCGAGCTTGCCCGGCCGGCGGTGGCGGCGTGGGGTGCGGGGGGACAAGGGCGACGGGGGAGAGAGGGAGAGGGATGACGGGTATCTGCGGCTCATCGGGGCCTTCTCGGTGGGGGACGGTGGCGTCTCCTGGTCGCCGCCGCCCCCGCCGGGGTTGCCCCTTCAGGCGTCCGGGATCGTCAGCCGCCCGAGATCGTCAGGTTGTCGGTGGTGAAGTCGAGGCCGCCGGACGACGAGGTGATCTCGTAGCCGAACTGCACGTCACCGATGGTCTCGTTGCCCATCCAGCCCTTGGTGTCCTTGATCCACTTCAGGATCGGCAGCATGTTCACGGTGCCGGACGAGGAGTCGGAGGTGCGCAGGAAGGAGAAGACCTCGTTGGCGCCGTTGGAGCCCTTGTAGACGGACCAGGTGTGGCCGCCGAGGCTGACATCGCCCTGGTGGCTGCCGATCGGGCCGACCGCGCCGTGGTAGTTGACCCAGAGCATGATCTCGTAGTCGTAGTCCGTGTCCCAGATGTCGTACGACGTGTTGTACGCGCCCGCCGCCGGGACCTTGACGTTGTAGGTGCTGGACAGCGACGTCAGGGAGTCGATCGGCTTGTTGATCACCTTCTTGGCGTTGGGGTAGGACTTGATGCCGCCCGTGTTCGGGTGGTCGGCCCATGTACCCCAGTTGGTGCCGGAGTCGGCCCAGGTGCACTGGCGGCCCGCGCCGGAGCCCCAGATGTTGTTGTAGAGGGTGTAGCCGCCGAGGCTGGTGTTGCCCCACTGGTCGCAGGAGTTCCAGACGGCGGCGTGCGCGGGGGCGGAGGCGAGGCCGAGGACGGCGCCGAAGGCCAGCGCGGGGGCGAGGAGGAAACCGGGCAGGGTGTGTCGTGCCATGGTGCGTCCCTTCCATGGTGGGGGGTGGGGAGCGGGCCGTACGGCGGACTACTGCTTGAGTACGGCCACGTCGTAGCGGGCGAGTTCGATCCGGTCGCGGACCGCGGCGCCGGTGAGCACGTCGTGGTGGATGCCGGGCACCCGCACCCGGACCGGTTCGCGGCCGTGGTTGAGGAGGAAGAGCAGGTCGCCGCGGCGTACCGCCTCGACGCCCGCCGGCAGGCCGGCCAGCTCCTGGCGCACCCCGGCCCCGGCGGCGGCCCCGGCGAGCAGCTCCCGCAGCGCGTCGGGCTCCGGCAGGGTGGAGAGATACCAGGCCCGGCCCTTGCGCAGCACCGCGGGCAGGCCGTCGAGTTCACCGCCCTTGTACGCGGCGAGCACATCGGCGTCCGGGCGGATCTGCAGCTCCTCCGACCAGAGGGTGCCGCGGAACGCGCCGGACGCCACGGACTCGGGCGCGTCCAGAGCCACGGACTCGCCCGCGTCCAGGGGCCACCACTCGTGCACCGTGCGGATGCCGAACAGTTCGCGGAGCCGCTCGTCCATGCCGCCGGGGCGGATCCGGTCGTCGGCGTCGGCGGCCCCGGTGTGGAAGCCGCACACCAGGGTGCCGCCGTCGCGTACATAGGCCAGGAGGCCCTCGATCGCGGTGTCGGTGAGCAGATACAGATGCGGTACGACGACCATCGCGTAGTGCCCCAACTCGGCCTCGGGGTGGGCGAAGTCGGTGGCGAGGTGGGCCTCCCACAGGGCCCGGTGCCAGGCCCGCAGGACCTCCTCGTAGCGCACCAGGCGGGAGAGCCGGCCGTCCTGCTCGCCCGCCCACCACGCGTCCCAGTCGTGCAGGACGGCGATCCGGGCGGGGCGGTGGCGCCCGGTGACCTCGGGGCCGAGCCGGGCCAGTTCCGCGCCGAGCTGCTTGACCTCCTGATACGTACGGCCTTCCGCGCCCGCGTGGGACACCATCCCGGAGTGGAACTTCTCGGCGCCCTGCCGTGACTGGCGCCACTGGAAGTAGCAGATCGCGTCGGCGCCGTGCGCGACCGACTGCAGGGAGAGCAGCCGGTTGAGGCCGGGCGGCTTGGGGTGGTTGACGCCACGGAAGTTGACCGGGCCCGCGGCCTGTTCCATCACCATCCACGGGCCGCGCGCCTGGGAGCGGGTCAGGTCGCCGATCATGGCGTTGAACTGGCCGCCGAGCGGGTCCTTGGGGTCGGGGTAGATGTCGACGGAGACGGCGTCGGTGTGCGGGGCCCAGGCCCAGCCGTCCACGCCGGCGAACAGGGCCATGAAGTTGGTGGTGACCGGGAGCTGCGGGGTGTGGCGGCGCACGATGTCGCGTTCCAGGAGGTAGCACCCCAGGAGCTGGCCGGAGGTGAAGCGCCGGAAGTCGAGCACCTGCGCGGGGTTCTTCAGGTAGTGCGTGCGGCGGGCGGGCAGGATCTCGCCCCAACTGTCGTAGCCCTGGCCCCAGAAGGCCGTGCCCCAGGCTTCGTTGAGGGCGTCCAGGGTGGCGTACTTGGCGCGCAGCCAGCCACGGAAGGCCTCGGCGGCCTCGTCGCCGAAGTCATGCGTGCAGTACTCGTTGTTGATGTGCCACATGGTCAGGGCCGGGTGGGTGGCGTAGCGGGCGGCGAGGTCCTCGGTGATGGCGGCGGCGTAGCGGCGGTAGGTGGCCGACGAGTGCGAGAAGTGCTGGCGTGAGCCCCACCATTCGACCTGGCCGTGCTCGTCGCGCGGCAGGGTGTCGGGGTGCAGCCGGCCCAGCCAGGCGGGCGGGGCGGCGGTGGGGGTGGCCAGGACGACGCCGATACCGTGGCTGTGCATCAGGTCCATCAGGCGGTCGAGCCAGCCGAACTCCCTGGCGCCGGGGCGTGATTCGATCCGTGCCCAGGAGAAGACGCCGAGCGTCACGGAGTTGACCCCGGCGGCCTTCATCAGGCGGATGTCGTCGTGCCAGGTCTCTTCGGGCCACTGCTCGGGGTTGTAGTCGCCGCCGAAGAGGATCCGGCCACGGGTGGTGTCGGCCAGGGAAGGAGGAGAGCTCATCCGTTCCATCACCCCTTGACGGCGCCGGTGAGCATCCCGGCCTTGAAGTGCTTCTGGACGAACGGGGACAGGAAGGCGACCGGGATCAGGGCGAGCACCATCACCGCCATCTGGATGGCGAGCGGTGACAGATGGCCGGTGTTGATGGCCTGGGACAGGCCCGTCGGCTTCTGCTGCTTGATCACCAGCTGCTGCATCACGTTCTGCAGCGGCAGCATGTCCGGGTCGCTGATGTAGATCGACGCGTTGAACCAGGCGCTCCAGTAGCCCACCGCGTAGAAGAGCGTGATCACGGCGATGACGGCGCGCGAGAGGGGCATGACGATCTGCCACAGGATGCGGAGGTCCCCGGCGCCGTCGATCCGGGCGCTCTCGATCAGCTCCTGTGCCGTGCTCATGAAGAACGCCCGCAGGACCAGGATGTTGAAGACGTTCAGGGCGCTCGGCAGGATCAGCGAGAGATAGGTGTCGGTGAGGCCGATCCCCTGGACCACGAGATACGTCGGGATCAGACCGGCCCCGAAGAACATCGTGGCGATCAGGACCATCAGGATCGGGCGGTGCAGGACGGATCCGGAGCGCGAGAGGCCGTAGGCGCACAGGACGGACACCGCCATGCTGAACAGGGTGCCGACGACGGTCACGCCCACGCTGACGAGTGCGGCCCGGGTGACCTGTCCGCCGCTGAGCAGCTCCTGGTAGTGGATGAAGGTGATGCCCCGGGGGATCACCACCAGGCCGCCGGTCTCGGTGATCGTGCGTACCGAGGACAGGCTGGTGACGATCACCACCCACACCGGGAAGAGCACGGCCAGGCAGACCAGGGTCAGCGTCACGCCCTTCGTGGCGAGCCCGGTCCGGGTCGGCTGTTCCTCCCAGGCCGGGCGCAGACCGGTGCGGCTGCCCGGGGCGAGGCCGAAGGTGAGCAGACTCATCGCTTGTACACCCCCTGCTCGCCCATCAGGTGGGCGACCTTGTTGGCCGCGAGCACCAGGAGCAGCCCGAAGATCCCCTTGACGATGCCGACGGCGGCCGCGTAGCTGAAGTTGCCGTTGTCGAGGCCGACGTTCCACACATAGGTGTCCAGGACCTCGGAGGCCGATGGCCCGACGGCGGTGCGCTGCAGCAGGATCTGCTCGAAGCCCACCGTGAGGGCGTTGCCCACCTGAAGGACCAGGAGCAGGGCCACGACCGGGCGCAGCGCGGGCAGCTGGATGTGCCACATGCGCCGCCAGCGGTTCGCCCCGTCCATCGCCGCGGCCTCGTACAGATCGGGGCTGACGGCGGCGAGCGCGGCGAGGAAGACGATGACGCCCCAGCCCGCGTCCTTCCAGACCATCTCGAAGGTGATCAGGAACTTGAACAGGCCCGGGTCGGTCATCAGGTCGAAGCCCTCGTGCCCGTGGTCGCGAAGCACCTGTGCGACCAGGCCCGCGCCGCCGAACATCTGCTGGAAGATCGTGATGACGAGCACCCAGGAGAAGAAGTGCGGCAGATACAGGACGGCCTGGGCGACGGCGCGCACCCGGGGCCGCACGAAGCTGTTGATGAACAGCGCGAGCAGGATCGGGAGCGGGAAGAACAGCGTCAGCTGGATCAGGAAGATCGCCAGGGTGTTCCGGACGGCCTGCCAGAACAGCCGGTCCTCGACCATGGACTGGAAGTGCTCGAAGCCGATCCAGGGGCTCTGTGAGATCGCCTGGAACGCGTTGTCGGCGATGTAGGGGTCGTAGTCCTGGAAGGCCACGACGTTGCCGATGAGCGGTACGTAGTTGAAGACCAGCAGGAGCAGCAGCGCGGGCAGCACCATCAGGAGCAGCACGCGGTCGCGGCGCAGCCGGTGCCGCAGCGGGACCCGGTCCGAAGTGCGTTTCGCCGTACGGGAGTTCACCGGCGGGGTGCGCGGCGGCGCCCCGGCGCGGGTCGTGCCGGACGCGCCGGTGGTGCCGGACGCGCCGGGGGTGTCGGTGGCTTCGGTCGTGCCGTGTGCCATGTCAGGACGCCGAATCGCCGGTCTCGTCGAGGAGCTTCTTGTACCAGTCGCGCAGCTTGTCGCCGCCGCGTGACTTCCAGTCGGCGGCCGCCTGCTGCATGTCGGAGACCTTCTTGCGGCCGCGGACGATGTCCTTCTCCAGGTCCTCGAACTCGGCGTTCAGTTCGGTGTACCGCGTCGGCTCGATGATCATCATGCCGTGGAACAGGGGTTTCCTGGTGTGCGCTCCCTGGCGCTGCTGCCACTCCACGATGCCCTCGACGATGTCCGGCTGGTCGGTGTAGGCGACGTAGGGGGCGGGCGACGCGAGGTACTCGTAGGTCGAGAAGACCTCGTTGTTGCCCCGGCCGTTCTTGGCGAGCACGCCGTCCTTGAAGGTGTGGTGGACCCCCTCGACGCCGTAGGCGCGAAGCCGCTGCTCCGTCGAACCGTAGGGAGCGGCACAGAAGTTGGCCAGGGCGAGGATGTCGCGGACGGTCTTCTCGTCGGCCTTCTTGCTGACGAAGGTCCAGATGTCGGCGGGCGGGCGCGCGTACAGGGTGGGGGCGCCGCCGTCGGGGGCGAAGTAGTCGAAGGCGCCCATCCGGAACTTCTTGTCGTCCACGCGTTGTACGACGCTCTTGCCGTACCAGTCGGACACGTCGTGGCAGTACATCCACACCTTGCCCGCGGCGCACAGATCGCCGGTGTTGCCGGTCTCGGACTTGGCGTCGGGGTGCACGAAGCCCGCCGAGTAGAGCTTGCGGGACCACTCGAGGGCCTCGAGGTACTCGTCGGTCTCGTAGCGGTTGACGAGCCTGCCGTCGACGAGCTTCCAGTAGTACGGCTTCTCGGGCAGGACGCCGAAGATGGCGTAGGCCGCCCAGGACATGTCGCCGCACGCCCACACCTTGCTCTTGGGGGCGTTGAGCTGCTTGCACAGGTCGTAGAACTCCTGGATGGTCTTCGGCGGCTCGATCCCCTCCTTCTCGAAGAGGTCGGCGCGGTACAGGGGCGCGATGTTCGGCGTGGTGGGCGCCGGGAACGGCAGTCCGCGCAGCTTGCCGCCGAAGATGGAGCGCTGCCAGGCCCCGGTGGGGATCGCGGCGAGGTTCGGATACTCCTTGACCTTGTCGCCGGTGAGATAGGGGCCGAGGTCGGCGAACTTGTTGGCGATGGCGCTGGGTATCTTGCCGTTCAGCTCCCAGCCGGGGACGACCACGGCGTCCGGGACGCTGCTGGAGGCGAGGACGGCGCCCAGCTTCTGGCCGTACACATTGCCGTCCTGGTTCTGCCACTTGACCCGGACGCCGGCGGCCTTGTCCATCGCGGTCCAGTAGGGGTTGCCCTGCTTCGGGATGTTTCCCCAGATCGGCGCCATGACGGTGAACTCGGAGCCCTTGCCGAGCTTCTCGGGCACGGAGGCCTTGAGCTCGTCGGCGGGCAGGGCCCTGGTGAAACCGGCCGCCGAGCCGTTCTTCGACGGCAGGTCCGGGGTCAGCGGCTGCGTGGCGGCGTAGGCGGGCAGCAGGTCCTTGAGCTTCTTGCCCGTCGTCGTGCCCTCGTTCTTCGACCCGCTGCCCCCGCAGGCGGACAGCAGCGGCACGCCACCGGTCACCGCGAGCGCGGCCAGGGCCGAGGCGGAGAGCACACTCCTGCGGCTCGGGGCGGCCGGGGAGGCGGATCCCCGGGCGGCTCCGGAAGAGGTTCTCGGGGAGGGGGAGTTCGGCGTCATTGCGTCAACCCTTCGTGGCGCGCCTGGACACAGGGCGAAACATCGCCGGTCGCTTTCGAAGCGCTTCGATATCGCTGAGAGAGTAGGTGTACCCCGGGGCCGTAACAAGGGCGGTGCGCAGGTTTCTCTGCCCAGTAACGGAGTTGAGAGGGGGCGGGAGAACCGGAGTGCCCAAGAGGCGGCGCCTTGCGGTCACTTGACACGTATCCCGGGCGGGTCGACCATCGAAGCGCTTCGAATGTCGAAAGACTCGCATCGACCGTCGAAGGACCCGCACCGACCCCGTCCGCCGCTGCCGAGGGATGACGTACGTGACCCCGAGCCCGCTGCCGCTCCAGACGTTCCGGGACGAGGAGCTGTCGTTCGCCGAGCGCGTCGACGACCTCCTGCCCCGGCTGACCCTCGACGAACGCCTCGCGCTCCTGCACCAGTTCGCCCCCGCCGTCGAGCGTCTGGGCATCGGCGCGTTCCGCACCGGGCAGGAAGCCCTGCACGGGGTCGCGTGGATGGGGCCCGCCACCGTCTTCCCGCAGGCGCTCGGCCTCGGCGCCACCTGGAACGAGGATCTGGTGCGCCGGGTCGGTGAAGCCGTCGCCACCGAGGCCCGCGCCATGCGCACCCGGGACGACCGCGTCGGCCTCAACGTGTGGGCGCCCACGGTGAATCTGCTGCGCAACCCGCTGTGGGGCAGAAACGAGGAGGGCTACTCGGAGGACCCCCACCTCACCTCCGCGACCGCCGTCGCCTACACCCGCGGCCTGCGCGGCGACCACCCCGTCTACTGGCGCACCGCCCCCGTCCTCAAGCACTGGCTGGCCCACAACAACGAGACCGCCAGGGACACTTCGTCGGCCTCGGTGCGCCCCCGCGTCCTGCACGAGTACGATCTGCGCGCCTTCCGAGGGGCCGTCGAGGCGGGCACGGTCGCCGGGGTGATGCCTGCGTACAACCTGGTCAACGGCCGCCCCAACCACGTATCGCCCTACCTGCGCGAGCACTTGCGGCGCTGGAGCGACGAGGAACTCCTGGTCTGCTCGGACGCGGGCGCCCCCAGCAACCTCACGGACTCCGAGAAGTACTTCGACACCCACGAGGAGGCCCTCGCGGCCGCGCTGATCGCGGGCGTGGACAGCTTCACCGACCACGGCACGGACTCCGCGCCCACCACGGCACGTCTGCGCGGCGCTCTGGAGCAGGGCCTGATCTCGGAGACGGACATCGACACGGCGGTACGCCGCCAGCTCCATGTCCGCTTCCGGCTCGGCGAGTTCGACTCCGGCCTCGATCCGTACGCGGACATCTCCCTGCGCGACTTCGACACCCCCGCGCACCGGGCCCTGGCCCGGGAGGCCGCCGAGCAGGCGATCGTGCTGCTCAAGAACGACGGGGTCCTGCCGCTCGCCGAGGGCACCCGGATCGCGGTGGTCGGGCTCCTCGCCGACACCTGCAAGAGCGACTGGTACAGCGGCACCCTGATCCGGACGTCCACCCCGCTCGACGGTCTGCGTGAGCGCTTCGGCGCCGCGTACGTCAGCTACGCCGAGGGCGCCGACCGGATACGCCTGAAGTGCCGGGCGGGCTGGCTGCACGTGCCGCCGGGCCCCGGTGAGCCGGGGCCCGGTGCGGCCGACCACGAGAGCGTGGGCGGCCAGGAGAGCGCGAGCGCCCGGGAGAGCGCCGGTGCCCTGGACCCGGCGCTGCTCACCGGCCGCACCGACCTGCCTCCGCTGACCGTCGGCACCGAGCCCACCGACTTCGACCTCGTCGACTGGGGCGACGGCGTGCTGACGCTGCGCGCCCCCGACGGCCGGTATCTGTCGGTCGCCGACGACGGGTTCGTCCGGGCGTCCGCGGACCGGCCGGGCGGCTGGGTGGTCCAGGAGACCTTCGGCCTGGAGCGACACGGTGACGGCTTCCTCCTCAAGCACATCGGGACGGGTGGATACGTGTCCGTCGCCACCGAAGGCCTGAAGGTTGCCGCCCCCGCCGAGATGGCTGCGATGGCCGAGATGGCCGAGGTTTTCGAGCTGACGGTGGTGGAGCGGGGCGAGGACGCCGTGGCGCGCGCCGCCACCGGCGCCGACGTCGTGCTCGTCGTCGCCGGGAACGACCCGCACATCAACGGCCGCGAGACCGAGGACCGCACGACGCTCGCCCTGCCCCCGCACCAGGAACGGCTGTGGCGCGCGGCCCGCTCCGTGCAGCCGCGCACCGTGCTCGCCCTGGTCAGCAGCTATCCGTACGCCGTGCGGGAGGCCGAAGCGCAGCTGCCCGCGCTGCTGTGGACCGCGCACGGCGGCCAGGCCGCGGGCAGCGCGCTCGCCCGGGTCCTGGCCGGCGATGTCAGTCCGGGCGGCCGGCTGCCGCAGACCTGGTACGCCGGTGACGACGCGCTGCCTGACCTGCTCGACTACGACATCATCGGCTCGCGCCAGACCTACCAGTACGCCGAGGACCCGCCCCTCTACGCGTTCGGGCACGGCCTGGGCTACTCCGCCTTCCGCTACGAGGACCTGACGGCCGGGATCCTCGACGGCACGCGGCTCACGGTCGGTGTCACGGTCACCAACACCGGTCCGGTCGCCGCCGACGAGGTGGCGCAGATCTACACCCGCGCCGTCGAT
Organism: Streptomyces monticola; assembly: GCF_042665355.1. Lineage (NCBI taxonomy): Bacteria > Bacillati > Actinomycetota > Actinomycetes > Kitasatosporales > Streptomycetaceae > Streptomyces > Streptomyces monticola. The sequence continues at coordinate 113,570 of NZ_JBHTCF010000002.1, forward strand.
CCGCCCGTCGTCCGGCCGGCCCGCCAGCTGGCCGCCCACCGCCGGGTCCACCTGCTGCCCGGGGAGGCCCGGCGTCTCGAATTCCAGCTGGACATCGAGGAGTTGGGGTTCTGGGACGTCGCTCACGAGCGCTGGACCGTGGCCCCGGGCGCGTACGAAGTCATGGCCGGTGCCTCCAGCAGGGACATCCGCCGGACCGCGACCGTGCGAATAGAGGGTGCCCCGGCCGCGGCGAGACCGGTGCGGGAGTCCGGACTCGCCGCGGTCGGCTACGACGAGCAGTACGGCACCGAGATCGTCGACCGCAGCAGAACAGCGGGCGACTCGGTGACCCCGGCGGGCGGCGAGACGGGCGCCGGGGAAGGGGCCGGGTCCGGGGCGGGCGTCGAGGCAGGTGTCGCCGCAGCCGGTGAACTGCTCTACCGCCACTGCGACTTCGGCCCCGGCGTCGACGCCGTGACCATCGAAGCCGCGGGCGCGGGCAGCGTACAGATCATGGGCGGGCCCCTTCTCACCGTCCCGCCCACCGGCGGCCCCTACGCCTACACCAGCCGCACCGCCGGCTTCACCGCGGCGGGTGTGCGCGATCTGCGGCTGCGGCTGCGCGGCACCGTCCGGCTGCACCGGCTCACCTTCCACCCGTCGGGGACCGCCCCGTCCGCACCGAACCCGAGGGGCAGTACCCGATGAAGTTCACCGACGGCTTCTGGCTGATGCGCGACGGCGTCCAGGCCTCCTACGCCACCGAAGTGCGCGATCTGCGCGCGGGCGACGACCACTTCACGGCGTACGCCGCCGTCCACCGCGTGCGCGAACGCGGTGACACCCTCAACTCCCCGCTGATCACGGTGGAGTGCTTCGCCCCCGCCGAGGGCGTCATCGGCGTCCGCGCCACCCACCACGCGGGCAAGGCGCGCCGCGGCCCCGACTTCGCCCTGCCGGGCGTGAGCACCGCACCCGGCTCCGCCAAGGTGCGCCGCGACGGCACCGTCACCGAGCTGACCAGCGGCCCGCTCACCCTGCGCCTGGACACCGCCGGACCCTGGGGCCTGGAGTTCCTCGACGCCGGCGGGCGACGCCTGACCGCCGTCGAACGCAAGGGCACCGCCTTCGCCACCACCCCCGACGGCGCGCACCACATGATCGCCCAACTCGCCCTGGCCGTGGGTGAATCCGTCTACGGACTGGGCGAGCGCTTCACGCCGTACGTCAAGAACGGCCAGAGCGTGGACATCTGGCAGGCCGACGGCGGCACCAGCAGCGAGCAGGCGTACAAGAACATCCCCTTCCATCTCTCCTCGCGCGGCTACGGCGTCTTCGTCAACCACCCGGGGAAGGTGTCGTACGAGATCGGCTCGGAGTCGGTCGGGCAGGTGCAGTTCAGCGTCGAGGACCAGTCCCTGGAGTTCTATGTCGTCGCCGGGCCGACACCCAAGGAGGTGCTCACCCGCTACACCGCCCTGACCGGCCGCCCCGCGCTGCCGCCCGCCTGGTCGTTCGGACTGTGGCTGACGACCTCGTTCTGCACGCCGTACGACGAGGAGACCGTCACCTCTTTCGTCGACGGCATGGCGGAGCGCGAACTGCCGCTCAGCGTCTTCCACTTCGACTGCTTCTGGATGCGCGAGTACCAGTGGTCGGACTTCGCCTGGGACCCGGATGTCTTCCCCGACCCGGAGGGCATGCTGCGCCGGCTGCGCGAGCGCGGCCTGAAAGTCAGCATGTGGATCAATCCCTATATCGCCCAGAAGTCGCCGCTGTTCGCGCAGGCCGCCGAGGCGGGTTACCTGGTGCGGCGGGCCAACGGCGACATCTGGCAGTGGGACCTGTGGCAGCCGGGCATGGCCCTGGTCGACTTCACCAATCCGGCGGCCCGCATCTGGTACACGGACCGGCTGCGCACCCTCCTGGACCAGGGAGTGGACTGTTTCAAGACCGACTTCGGCGAGCGGGTGCCCACCGACGTCGTCTGGTACGACGGCTCGGACCCCGAGCGGATGCACAACTACTACACGCACCTCTACAACGAAGCGGTCTTCGAACTCCTGCGGGAGGAGCGGGGGCCGGGCGAGGCGGTGCTCTTCGCCCGCTCGGCGACGGCGGGCGGCCAGCAGTTCCCGGTGCACTGGGGCGGCGACTGCTTCGCGTCCCTGGAGGCCATGGCCGAGTCGCTGCGCGGCGGCCTCTCCCTCTCGCTGAGCGGCTTCGGCTTCTGGAGCCATGACATCGGTGGCTTCGAGGGCACCCCGGAGCCGGCCGTCTTCAAGCGGTGGCTCGCCTTCGGCCTGCTGTCCTCGCACAGCCGCCTGCACGGCAATGTCTCGTACCGGGTGCCGTGGGCCTTCGGCGATGAAGCGGTCGTCGTGGCCGGGGTGTTCATCCGGCTCAAGCACCGCCTGATGCCCTACTTGTACGGTGCGGCGGCCGAGGCCCACCGCACCGGGGTGCCCGTCATGCGCCCCATGCTCCTGGAGTTCCCGGACGACCCCGCCTGCCGCTCCCTGGACCGCCAGTACATGCTCGGCCCGGACCTCCTGGTCGCGCCCGTCTTCAGCGTCGAGGGCGAGGTCGAGTTCTATCTGCCGGACGGGACCTGGACCCATCTGCTCACCGGTGAGCGGGTGCAGGGGCCGTGCTGGCGGCGGGAGACCCACGGCTTCGACAGCCTGCCGCTGTACGTACGCCCCGGCGCCGTCCTGCCGTGGGGCGCCGACGACACCCGCCCCGACGGCGACTGGCTCGACGGCCTCACGCTGCTCGTCACCCCGGACACGGGCGACGGCGAGGTCACGGTGCCCGGCCAGGACGGCGCGGCCGCGGCCGTCTTCCGCACGGCGCGCACCGGCGACCGCCTCACGGTGACGGCCGATGATCCTCAACTGCCGTTCTGTGTGCGGGTGGTGGGTGATGCGTCGGCATCGGCGCCGGCGGTCGCGGGCAAGGCGGTGCTGCGCCTCTGTTGACCGCGGGGCGAGGCGCGCTTAACGTACGCGTTCGGAATCGTAAACATCGTACGAGATTCCGAACGTGCACCCGGATGCGCCGACCATGCCGGCCCGGACCGGTCTCGACGGCCAGTGAGGGAGGCCATGCACCAGGTCATCGATGACGCCGCCGGGAGGAACGCGGCCGACGAGTTCCATGCCTTCTTCGAGCAGCACTACGCGGGCCTGGCCCGCCTCGCCCATCTGCTGACCGGTGACGCGGACGGCGCCGACGACCTGGCGGCCGACGCGCTGCTCGCGCTCTGGGACCGCTGGGACCGGGTGCGGGCCGCCGAGCATCCGGCGGCTTACGCCCGCGGCGTGGTCGCCAACATGGCGCGCAGCCGGATCCGCAGCGCGGTGCGCGAACGCCGCCGGGTCACGCTGTTCTGGTCCGGGCAGAGCGAGAACACCGAGGACCCCGACATACCGGCCGTGGTGGACGTCCAGGAGGCCCTGCGCGGACTGCCGTTCCGCAAGCGGGCCTGCGTCGTGCTGCGGCATGCCTTCGACCTCTCCGAGAAGGACACCGCGCACACGCTGGGAATCTCGGTGGGTACCGTGAAGAGCCAGACGTCGAAGGGGATGGCCGAACTGCAGCGGCTGCTCGGGCCGCAGCCGGCCCTGGAACGCATCCAGATGAGCGTCGCCGACGCCCGGGGCCAGTGACGTGCGGGGGACTGTGATGGAACACAAGGACGACGAGGGCGCCGGGGAGCGGGAGGAGCTGCGCCGTCGCCTCAGGCACGCGGCGGCCGCGCACCGCCCCGACCGTGAGCGGATGCTCGCGCGGATCGAGCGGGGCATGGAGCGGCCGCCCGCGCAGCGGCGGACTGCCCTGCGCCGGCCGGTCGCGCCCTGGCTGCGCGTGGTCGGCGCGACCGCCGCGGTGGCCGGTGTCTTCGCCGCCGGCGGCTACGGCGTCGCCTCCGCCGTGCGCGACGACGCCCCGCAGCCGCAGACGGTGGCGACGACCCCGAGCCCCGACCCCGTACCGCCCACGCCCACGGGGCGACCCGACCACGCGGACCCGACTCCCACGCCGCGCCGCACCGGCCCCTCCGAGCCGCCCGCGCAGACCGGAAGCCGGTCCCCGCGCACCCCCGTGGCCACCGGCCTGCTGTGGGCCGACGGCTCCATCGACCCGGGCAGCTCCGCGTACTGGAGCCAGAGCAACATCACCGTGAAGACGAAGAAGGCGCTCACGGCGCTCACCGTCGAGCTGCGTGTCGCGCCCCGCGACCGGCCCGAGAACACCGGCCACTGGCAGTCCCGTTCAACGGACGACTTCGACGTCACGGTCCGCGTCGACCACGGCACTCTGGTCTACCGCTGGACCCTGAAGCAGGGCCGCACCGTGCCCGCGGGCGAGCATGTCTTCGCCGGGCAGTACGACCATGCCGAGGGGGAGCGGGACGCGGGCGGCGACACGTACACCGTCCAGGCCCGCACCCCGGGCCAACGCGACGACTGGAAGGGCGACTTCGAGTAGGCGGCAACCTGTTCCCCGGCGGTGGCGACCACTGAGCGCAAGATCTCAACCCCCACAGCTCACCCCCACAAAGGAACGGGACACATGAGTCAACGAGCCGAACTGCGCCAGGACCGCAAGCGGCGCCTCACCCGCCGCCGAGCCCTCGGCGCCCTGGCCGCCGCGGTGGGCCTGACCGGCGCCGCGGTCGTCACCAACCTCTCGCTTTCGTCCGCGGGCGCGGCGCCCGCCTGGCCCACGCCCTCCGGCGAGCAGGCCGTGTCCAAGACCATCGAGGTCTCGGGTGAGTACGACGGCAAGCTCAAGCGCTTCTACGGCGAGGGTGACCTCGGCGGCGGCGACCAGGAAGAGGGCCAGGACCCGGTCTTCAAGCTGGCGGACGGCGCGGTACTGAAGAACGTGGTCCTCGGCAGCCCGGCCGCCGACGGCATCCACTGCTCGGGCAGCTGCACCCTGGAGAACGTCTGGTGGGAGGACGTCGGCGAGGACGCGGCGACGTTCAAGGGCACCTCGTCGTCCGCGAAGTACTCGGTGGTCGGCGGCGGCGCGCGGAAGGCCGACGACAAGGTCTTCCAGTTCAACGGCGCGGGCACCCTGGCCATCAGCGGCTTCCAGGTCTCCGACTTCGGCAAGCTGGTGCGCTCCTGCGGCAACTGCTCGACGCAGTACAAGCGCACGATCACCGTGGACGACGTGGACATCACCGCGCCCGGCAAGTCGATCGTCGGCATCAACACCAACTACGGCGACACGGCCACGCTGCGCGCCATCCGGATCCACGGTGACCCGGACAAGGAGATCGAGACCTGTGTCCGCTTCACGGGCAACGACTCGGGCGACGAGCCCGAGGAGACCGGCAGCGGCCCCGATGGCAAGAACTGCCTCTTTACCGAGTCGGACATCAGTTACGAGTGAACGAGTAAGGGACGGAAAGGGACCCGTAAGGGAAGGCAGGGGAAGGTAAGAGAATTCCCCGAACCGGCGCACCGCGTCCGCAAATGGACGCGGTGCGTCCGCCCTTTCTCCATTCCCGTACGGCGGATTGCCGTCAACGGTCGAGCCACCACCGGTCGTTGTCCTTGGAGAGCGCCTCCCACAGGAGGTTCAGGGGATGGCCAGGAGCGTAGGAGCCGCGCTCGCCGCGCCGGGTGAAGACCCCCACGAGAACCTCCGTGCGCGGCCCGATGTCGCCCACGATGTCCAGGCGCCGAAGCCCGCCGGCCTCGGGCCGACTGCCCCGCTCGGCGGCTTCGCCGATACCGCGCGTGACGAGCATCGCGCCGCTGAACCAGGCCGCTCCCCCCACCGCGCCCACGCCCGCCCACGACCCCATGGGCGGCGCGGTGAAGCGTCCCGGAACCCTGACCGCGCTCTTGGTGACGTCGGTGCTGTCCGCGGTCGCCACCGCCATCGGCGCGCTCATCGTCTTCGCCGGCGGCACCGGCCTCGCCGAGGAGAACGTCAAGGAAGTCATCGAGGAGCAGCCCGATGTGGTGGGCCTGCCCGCGGGCACCACCGCGGCGGACATCAAGGAGCTGACCGGGCCCATATGGGACGCGATGATCGATGACCGGGCCGGTACGCTCACCGCGCGCGCCGTCTTCGCCCTGTTCACGGCCGTGTGTGTGCTGGTGTTCGCGCTGTGCGTCCGTAAGAGCGCGGCCGTCTGGGCCCGGGTTCTTGTCACCCTGTCGGCCGTGGTGGCGGTCTTCCCGCACATCCTCATCCTCGGCGACTACGAGCCGGACTCGGTGTTCCTGACCAGCCTGCTCGCGCTGTTCGCGACCCTGGCCGCGCTCGTCGTGTGCTGGCTGCCCGGCACCAACCGCTTCGCGAAGCAGCTCAAGTCGACGGCCTGACCCGCCCGCACCAAGCGCACGCGGACGCCCCCGCCGGGTCCCACCGGCGGGGGCGTCGTCCGATGCCGGGTACCACCGGCGGGGCTGTTCAGTCCCGGCCGGCAGTGCCTACTGCCCGGCGAGCCCCGTATGGGCCACACCGCGCACGATCTGCCGCTGGAACAGGGCGAAGACGATCAGGAGCGGCAGGCCCGCGATCACCAGGGACGCCATCACCTGCGCGTAGCGCACGCCGTAGGTGGACTGGACGTTGACCAGGCCCACGGGCAGCGTCATGCCGTTCGGGTCGGTGGTGACCAGGAACGGCCACAGGAAGTTGTTCCAGGTCGAGATGAACGTGAAGATGCCGACGGCGGCGAGCACGGGCCGGGACAACGGCAGCACGATCGTCCAGAACACCCGCCAGCGCCCGGCCCCGTCGCAGAACGCCGCCTCCTCCAGCTCGCGCGGCACCCCGTCGAAGAACTTCACCAGGATGAACACCATGGCGGGCACGGCGACTTGGGGCAGGATCACACCCCAGTACGTGTCGACCAGACCGAACGCCGTCATCTGCGCGAACAGCGGCGCCATCAGGACCTGCGGCGGCACCATGATCCCGGCGAGCACCAGGCCGTAGAGCACCTTGCGGCCATGGAACTCGGTGCGCGCGAACCCGTAGGCCGCCATGGCGCAGAGCAGCACGGTCAGGAGTGTCGTCATGGCCGAGATATAGGCGGTGTTGAACATCCACCGCGGGATGTCACCGGCCGCCCACACCTGGTCGTACGCGTCCAGGGTGAGCGTCGAGCCGATCCACGTCAGCGGCGTCCTGACCTCCTCGCCCATCGGCTTGAGCGAGGTCGCGAAGGCGTAGGCGAGCGGAAGGACCCAGATCACGGCGAGGGTGAGCGCCAGGGCGAGCAGGGCGATACGGCCGCGGGTCCAGCGGGCGCGGCGGCCCGCCCGCAGGGCGTCGGCGGTCATCGTGCGTTCTCCTGACGTGAGCGGCGGGCCAGGCGCAGCTGGATCAGTGACACCAGGACGATCAGGGCGAAGAAGATGTACGAGACGGCGGAGGCGTAGCCGATCCGGTAGCCGGTGAAGCCCTGCTGGTAGACGTACTGCAGGATCGGCCGGGTCGAGTCGTCCGGGCCGCCCTGCGTCATGATGTACACCTGGTCGAAGATCTTCAGCGAGGCGAGCAGCTGCAGTACGACGACCACGCCGGTGGTGCGGCGCAGCATGGGCAGGGTGATGTGCCGCAGCCGCTGCCAGGCGCCGGCGCCGTCCAACTCGGCGGCTTCGTAGAGGTGTTGGGGGATGGCCTGCAGTGCGGCGAGATAGAGCAGGAAGTTGAAGCCCACCGTCCACCACACGGTGGTGGCCACGATGGAGAGCATCGCGTAGCGCTCGTCGGTGAGCCAGCCGATGCCCGGTTCGAGGCCGAAGACGGCGAGCAGCTGGTCGGCGAAGCCGAAGTCGGCCGGATAGATGATCCACAGCCAGAGCAGCCCGACCACACCCGAGGGCAGCAGGAACGGCGCGAACCAGCTGAGCCGCCACAGCCACTCCACGAACCGCAGGCCGTGCGCGAGCAGAGCGAAGACCAGGCCGGTCAGGACCAGGGGCACGGTGGACAGGACCGTGAACCAGACGGTGTTCCACAGTGAGTTCCACATGCCGGGGTCGGTCAGGGCCTCGGCGTAGTTGTCGAGTCCGACGAACTCGCCGCCGCGCCCGGTGATGTTGTCGCTGCCGAGGCTCATCTTGAGGCCGAGGACCACCGGCCAGACGAGGAAGAGGGCGTACAGCGCGAGGAAGGGGGCGGTGAAGACGAGGCCGTGCTCGGTCCAGGGGCGGCGGATGACCGCCGGCCGCGTCGCCGCGGTTGCGGCGGCGGGCGCGCGGGTCTTGGCCGGTGCCGTCGTGGTCATGCGGGCGCACCTCCGCCGAGAGGGCTGGGTGTGTCGAGGAGTTTGCGCAGGCGCGCGGTGGCTTCGGTGAGGGCGCCGCGCGGGGTGCGCGAGCCGGTGAAGACCCCGGAGAACACCGAGCCGAGCTCCAGCTGCATGGGCGACGCGGAGCCGGCGAACCAGGCGGGCGGGTCGAGCCACACGTCGTCGATGACGTCGCGGTACTCGGACTGTGGCTCGAGCTTCAGATAGGCGGGCTCACTGAGGGTCGGTGTGTACGCGGGCACGTGGCCGCCCTTGGCCCAGTCGGCGGAGTGCCGCAGCATCCAGGCCACGAGGCGGTGCGCGGCCCGGTTGCCGGCGCCGCCGCGGCTGCTTTGGTGGGGCAGGACGAAGGAGTGCACGTCGGCCTGGGTGGTGGGGCGGCCGAACAGATTCGGCAGCCGGGTCATGGAGAAGGGGATCTTGCTGGTGAGGAAGGTGGAGACCTCCCACTCGCCGTTCAGGAACAGGCCGGTCTGTGCGGCGTTGAAGATGCCGACGCTGCCCTGGTAGTCGGCCCGGCGCACACAGAGCCCCTCCTCGACGAGGCGGCGCATGAACTCCAGGACGCGCAGGGCTTTGGCGTCGTCGAGGGTGATGTGCCGGGCGGATGCGTCGATGAGGGAGCCGCCGGTCTGCGAGTAGAGGGCGGCGAAGACCCGCCAGGGTCCGACGGCGCTGGAGCCGAGGGTCTCGGCGACGAGCGCGGGCCGCCCGGTGACTTTCCTGATGGCGCGCAGCGCGTCGAGGAACTCCCGTTCCCCGCGCAGGGTTTGGAGCCTGCCGTCGCTGTCGAGGAGCCCGGCTTCGGCGCAGATCTCGGTCTGGTAGTAGAGCACCAGGGGGTGCGTGTCGAGGGGGACTGCGTACTGCTTGCCGTCGATCGTCCCGCGCCGCCATATCTCCGGCGGGAAGTCCCCGGGGCGGACCCCGTACTCGGCGAGCAGATCGAGGTCGAAGGGGTCGAGCAGGGTGCCGGGCCCGAAGCCCGCGAGCCGGGCCAGATGGAGGACCGCGACCTCGGGCGCCCGGCCGCCCGCACCGGCCATGCCCAGCTTGGTGTAGTACGGCGGCCCCCATTCCAACTGCGCGGCGTCCAGGGCGATATCGGGGTGCTCCTTGCCGAAGGCCGCGAGCATCGACTGCATGTTGACGCCGTCGCCGCCGCCGAACAGATGCCAGTAGCGCAGGCGGGTCTTGCCCGCGGCCACGGAGGAGGGCGCGGCGCAACCGGCGGCGAGGGTGCCCGTGGCGGCCAGGCCGCCGAGGCCGGTGAGGACCCTTCGACGGCTCAGGGAGTGTCTCAGGCTCACGGAGTGACTCATTACCGACCCCAGACGTTCGAGATTTCGTAGATCGCTCGTAACTCCGAACGGACCGTAGAGTCGAACGTTTTCCGCGTCAACGGTTCGGACCAACTCACCCATGAATCACGGCCGTTGCAGCCCCAGGCGTTGACGGGTGATCCCTTCGCTTCCTAGGTTGCCGTTCGAAGCTCTGGCCATTGACCGAAATACCGAACACCCATTGAGGGGTGCACTCATGGCACGCAGACGATGGAGACTCGGACTCACCCTGGGGGCGCTGCTCGCGGGGACGCTCGCCGTCACTCCCGGCGCGGCGGCCGAGCCCACCGACTACACGATCGACGTCGACCGCACCCGCACCGGAGCGCAGATCGACGACTCGATGTACGGCGTCTTCTACGAGGACATCAACCGCGCCGCCGACGGCGGCCTCTACGCCGAACTCGTACAGAACCGGTCCTTCGAGTACAGCACCGCTGACCACAAGGACTACACGCCGCTGACCTCCTGGAAGGCGAGCGGCACCGCCGACGTCAAGGACGACGCCGGCCGCCTGCACACCCGCAACCGCAACTACCTCGCCCTGGGCGCCGGTGCGTCGGTCACCAACTCCGGCTACAACACCGGCATCGCCGTCCAGAAGGGCAAGCGCTACGACTTCTCGCTGTGGGCACGGGCCGAGCAGCCGGCCGCACTGACCGCCACCCTGCAGGACGCCACCGGCAGCCTCGCCCAGGCCCGCCGGGTCACCGCACGCGGCGGCTGGGCCAAGTACACGGCGACGTTCACCGCCGCCCGCACCTCCACCACCGGCCGCCTCACCGTCGCCGCCGAGCGCCCCGCCGCCCTCGACATGATCTCCCTCTTCCCGCGCGACACCTACAAGGGCCGTGCCAACGGCCTGCGCAAGGACCTCGCCGAGAAGATCGAGGCCCTGAACCCGGGCTTCCTGCGCTTCCCCGGCGGCTGTCTGGTCAACACCGGCAGCCACGAGGCGTACGACGCACAGTCCAACTGGCAGCGCAAGCGCTCCTACCAGTGGAAGGACACCGTCGGCCCGGTCGAGCAGCGCGCCACCAACGCCAACTTCTGGGGCTACAACCAGAGTTACGGCCTGGGCTACTACGAGTACTTCCAGTTCGCCGAGGACATCGGCGCCATGCCGCTGCCCGTGGTGCCCGCCCTGGTCACCGGCTGCGGCCAGAACCAGGCCACCGACGACCCGGCCCTGCTCAAGCGGCACATCCAGGACACCCTCGACCTCATCGAGTTCGCCAACGGACCGGTGACCAGCGCGTGGGGCAAGAAGCGCGCGCAGATGGGTCACCCCGAGCCCTTCGGTCTGACCCACCTCGGCGTCGGCAACGAAGAGAACCTCCCCGACGAGTTCTTCGCCCGTTTCAAGGAGTTCCGGGCGGCCATCGAGGCCAAGTACCCCGACATCACCGTGGTCTCCAACTCGGGCCCCGATGACACCGGTTCGACCTTCGACAGGCTGTGGCAGCTCAACCGCGACGCCAAGGTCGACATGGTCGACGAGCACTACTACAACAGCCCCCAGTGGTTCCTGGAGAACAACGACCGCTACGACTCCTACGACCGCAGCGGGCCCAAGGTCTTCCTCGGTGAGTACGCCTCACTCGACAACAAGTTCTCCAACGCCCTCGCCGAAGCGGCCTACATGACCGGCCTGGAACGCAACGCCGACGTGGTCAAGCTCGCCTCGTACGCGCCGCTGCTCGCCAACAAGGACTACGTGCAGTGGAAGCCCGACATGATCTGGTTCGACAACGCCAGATCCTGGGGCTCGGCCAGCTACGAGACGCAGAAGCTGTTCATGCGGAACACCGGCGACCAGGTCGTGCCCTCCAAGGCGTCCACCACCCCCGCCACCTCGGGGCCCATCACCGGCGCCGTCGGCCTGTCCACCTGGGCCACCTCCGCCGCCTACGACGACGTGCGGGTCACAGCCGCCGACGGTACGAGCCTGCTCACCGACGACTTCACGGACGGCGACAGCCAGTGGACCCGGGCCGCAGGGCGGGGCAGCTGGGCCGTGCAGGACGGCGCGTTCGTCCAGTCCGACGAGACGGCCGAGAACACCCTGGTCACCGCCGGGGACAAGGCCTGGCAGAACTACGACCTCAAGGTCAAGGCCACCAAGAAGTCCGGGAAGGAGGGCTTCATGGTCGCCTTCGGGGTCAAGGACACCGGCAACCTGTACTGGTGGAACCTCGGCGGCTGGAACAACACCCAGTCCGCCGTGGAGAAGACCGCCGACGGGGCCAAGCAGTCCCTGATCCAGGACAACACCAAGATCGAAACGGGTCGCAGCTACGACCTGGAGGTCAAGGTGCGCGGCCGGCAGGTCGCCCTCTACCTCGACGGCGAGAAGTGGGGCGAGTTCACCGACGACAAGAAGGCCGAGCCCTTCCGTCAGGTCGTCACCCGCGACAAGGCCACCGGCGACCTCATCGTCAAGGTCGTCAACGCCCAGTCCGACGCCGCCCGCACCCGGATCGACCTCGGTGCGGGCAGCAAGCCCGCACCGACCGCGGAGGTCACCACCCTGGCGGCCGCCCCCGACGCCGAGAACACCGCCGACGCCCAGCCGGTGAAGCCGAAGGACTCCACCTTCGACGGCGTCGACACCACGTTCTCGTACACCTTCCCGGCCCACTCCGTCACCTTCCTGCGGATCAAGGAGGAGTGACCCGGCGCAGTGCGGGGCGCGCCCGCGTGGGAGCGCCCCGCACACCGCCCCGCGGTGCAATCCATCTGCGGCCGCGTCGTGGCTGGTCGTGCCCACGCGGCGGAGCCGCACATCGACACAGCCCCGCGCCCCTTGGGGCGCAACCGAGCCCCACGGCAACAGCTGTCACCATGAATCGAGTTGAGGCGTCATGACCCGTCCCGCCCGCTTCACCCTGCACCCGGACTTCACCGTCGGCGACGTCGACCCACGGCTCTTCGGCTCGTTCGTGGAGCATCTGGGCCGCTGTGTCTACACCGGCATCCACGAGCCGGGGCACCCCACCGCGGACGAGTCGGGCCTGCGCGGCGACGTCCTCGGCCTGGTGCGGGAGCTCGGCGTCACCACCGTGCGCTACCCGGGCGGCAACTTCGTGTCCGGCTACAAGTGGGAGGACTCCGTCGGCCCTGTCGATGAGCGGCCGCGCCGCCTCGACCTGGCGTGGCGGTCGACGGAGTCCAACCGCTTCGGCCTGTCCGAGTACGTCGCCTTCCTGCGCAAGCTCGGCCCGCAGGCCGAACCGATGATGGCGGTCAATCTCGGCACCAGGGGAGTGGCCGAGGCCCTGGAGCTGCAGGAGTACGCCAACCACCCCTCGGGCACGGCCCTTTCGGACCTGCGGGCCGCGCACGGTGACAAGGAGCCCTTCGGCATCAAGCTGTGGTGCCTGGGCAACGAGATGGACGGGCCCTGGCAGACCGGGCACAAGACCGCCGAGGAGTACGGCCGCGTCGCCGCCGAGACCGCCCGCGCCATGCGCCAGATCGACCCGTCCGTGCAGCTCGTGGCCTGCGGCTCGTCGAGCCAGGCCATGGACACCTTCGGCAGCTGGGAGGCGACGGTACTCGCCGAGGCCTACGACCTGGTCGACTATGTCTCCCTGCACGCCTACTACGAGGAACTCGACGGCGACCGCGACTCGTTCCTCGCCTCCGCCGTCGACATGGAGTCCTTCATCGAGAACGTGATCGCGACCTGCGACCACGTGGGCGCCCGCCTGAAGTCGAAGAAGCGGATCAATCTGTCCTTCGACGAGTGGAACGTCTGGTACCTGTCCAAGTCGTCCGCGCAGGTCGCCGCCCTCAACTGGCCCGAGGCGCCCCGCCTGCTGGAGGACAACTACACCGTCACGGACGCCGTCGTCTTCGGCTCCCTCATGATCGCCCTGCTGCGGCACGCGGACCGGGTGACGGTGGCCTGTCTCGCCCAGCTGGTCAACGTGATCGCCCCGATCATGACCGAGCCCGGCGGCCCCGCCTGGCGCCAGACCACCTTCTTCCCCTTCGCGCAGGCCTCCCGGCACGGCCGCGGCCAGGTCCTGGACGTACGCGTGGACGCGCCCACGTACGAGACCGCGAAGTACGGCGAGGTGCCGCTGCTGCACGCCACGGCGGTCCGCGCGGACGACGGCACGGTCACCGTCTTCGCCGTCAACCGCGACCGGAGCGCGCCTCTGCCGCTCGAAGTCACCCTGTCAGGACTGGAGGTGGAGTCGGTCATCGAGCACAGCGCCCTGGCCGACAGCGACCCGGAGGCCCGCAACACCCTGGAGGAGCCGGAGCGGGTCACGCCGCACGCGGCGACCGGCACGACCCTGCGCGACGGCGTGCTGCACGCCACCCTTGAGCCGATGTCCTGGAACATGATCCGGCTCGCCTGAAACGTGACCCGCCCGGGTCGAGGGTCCCGGGCGGGTCACCCCGCGCTTGGTGTCGTCACCTGCCGGTGAAGCGGGGCGGGCGTTTCTCCAGGAAGGCGTGCATTCCCTCGCGCTGGTCGTCGGTGGCGAACAGGGCGTGGAACACCCGCCGTTCGAACAGGACCCCCTCGCGCAGGCCGGTCTCCAGGGCGCGGTCCACGCATTCGCGTGCCGCCGTGACCGCCGCCCGGCCGTAGGACGCGATCGTCGCGGCCGCTTCGATGGCTTCCGGAAGGACTCGCTCGTCGGGGACGACGCGGGCCACGAGGCCGCAGCGCTCGGCCTCCGCGGCGTCCATGGTGCGGCCGGTGAGGACCAGGTCCATGGCTTTGGCGCGGCCCACGAGGCGGGTCAGCCGCTGGGTGCCGCCGATGCCGGGGATCACACCGAGCTTGATCTCCGGCTGCCCGAAGCGGGCCGACTCGCCCGCGACGACGAAGTCGCACATCATCGCCAGCTCACAACCGGCGCCCAGGGCGTAGCCGTTGACGGCGGCGATCTTCGGGGTGCGGAATGCGGCGAACTCCTCCCAGCCGGAGAAGTAGTCCGCCGCGGCCATCTCGGCCGCGCCCCAGTTCGCCATCTCCTTGATGTCGGCGCCGGCCGCGAAGACCTCGTCCGAGCCGGTGACGACGAAGCAGCCCACAGCGGGGTCGCGGTCCAAGGGGCGCAGGGTGTCGAGGAGTTCGGTCATCAGGTCGTGGCTGAGCGCGTTGCGGACGGCGGGCCGGTGCAGGCGCACCGTCACCACCCGGCCGTCCCGTTCGGTCTTGAGGTTCATGAACGTGCCCTTCCTCGGTGTGTCAGGAGTCCCAGATCGCGCCGTACGCCGGGATGCCGCGGCGTTCGAGGCCGTGCACCACCTGCCAGGTGAGTTTCTTGTTGGAGATACAGATGACGGCCTCGGCACCGAAGTCCCGGTAGGCGGCGTAGGCGAGGCGCACCATGTCGGGCTTGCCGTCCCTGCCGGTGTCCCGGATGACCGCGTCCGGCTGCACGGCGAGGATCTCGTCCACGAGGCCGTCCCCGTACGTCCGGCGCGGGTCCCGGGTCGCCCACACCAGGCGCGAGGGCACTTCGGCGGCCAGGAGGTGGGGCAGGCAGGGGCCGATGCCGCTGCCGGTGGCGACGTAGACCACCTTCGTGAAGAGGGTCTCGATATTGGCGACCCCGGCGGTGGTGATGCCCTTGACCCACACCTGCGCGGGCGCGTCGTCGATGAAGGAGCCCGTCCAGTCGCCGGCCCGGGAGATGGTGAGGCGGAACCCGGAGCGGCCGGGCGAGGGCACGTTGGCGAAGGAGTGCCACTCGGTGAGCGGGCTGCGGCTGATCGCGGTGGAGGACCCGGCGAAGGGTGTCACTCCGTGGTCGAAGCGGGCGAGCGCCACATGCCCGGAGGGCCGTTCGATGGTCACGTCCACCTTGCGCAGACGCAGCCAGGGCAGGGCCACGCTGAAGGTGACGAGCGCGAGGATCCACGGGGCCGGGTCGCCGGGCCCGCGCGCCAGGAGCAGGGTGTGCGCCCAGAACAGCAGGAGCGCGGTCCAGCCGCCGAACCGGTGGATCTTCTCGAAGCGGTCGTGGAAGCGGGCCCGGAACGGCGGAAGGGCCGTGGCCACGATCAGCACGAGCAGCGCGACAAGGGCGTACGAGACGGACAGGAGGGCCGGTGACACGGGGCCGGCGTCCGTTGTCAGGGTGACCGTCAGGGCGAGGAACCACAGGGATCCGGCGAGCGCACCGCCCACGTGGAGCCCGCCGAAGTGGTACACCTTGCCCAGCGTCCAGCGCACCTTGAGCGGCCAGGTCACCGGCGCCCAAGTGGCAAGCCTGAACAGGGCGTTGATGACGTACTGCTGGCGCACGACGACGGCCAGGGCGAGGTTGGCGAGGGCGGCGTGCCCGAGGCCCTGGGCGGAGGGCAGCCCTCCTGCGGCGACGAGAAGACCCGCGTTGACGGCGAGGACGAGGGCCGCGAGCCGGTTGTAGTGCATCAGACGCGGGTGCTTCAAGAGGCGGCGCGGCCGGGAGGTGAGCGGAGGCAGTTCGACCCCGTCCTCGAAGTGCCTGGTTGATGCGGGCAGTTGGGCCGTGGCGCGGTGAGCGGGTGGCGATGTGGTCACCGGGTCACCCCCTCGGCGAGCCGCAGCAGCGCCGCCTTGTCGATCTTGCCGCGGTCGGTCTCGGGCAGGGCGGCGACCGGCAGGACCGCCGACGGGACGCAGTAGTAGGGGAGCTGGGCGGCCACGGCGGCACGCGCTGCCAGGGGGTCGACCTCCTGGGGGCAGACGAAGGAGACCAGGCTGCGGGCGTCGTCGTGCGGGAGGGTGATGGCGCGGGCGCAGCCGGGCACCGACTCCAGGACCGCGGAGACCGAGCCGGGCTCGACCCGGAAGCCGCGGATCTTCACCTGGTCGTCGGTCCTGCCCAGGTGTTCCAGTTCGCCGTCCGGGGTCCAGCGGCCGAGGTCACGGGTGCGGAACATCAGGCGGCCGTCGCCGAGGAAGGGATCGGGGGCGTAGCGCTCCCGGGTGAGGGCGGGATTGCCGAGGTAGCCGGCGGAGACGCAGTCGCCGCCCGCCCACATCTCGCCGCTCTCGCCGATGGGCAGCGGGCGGCGCCGCTCGTCTAGTACGTACACCGTGTTGTTGGGGGTGGGGCGGCCGATGGTGAGCCGGGCGGCCTCGATGCGATGGCGCTGCATGGTGTTGACGATGGTGGTCTCGGTGGGGCCGCAGCAGTTGTGGAAGGCCGCGTGCCGGGCCCAGAGGTCGGCGAGCGGCCGGGGGCAGGTCTCACCGGCGACCGCCACGGTCCGCACCCGCGGGCAGGCCGCCGGGTCGATGCCGGCCAGGACGGTGGGCGTGGCGATCAGCACGTCGGCGGTGCGGGCCGTCGCGGCGATGTCCTTGCCGCGGATGACGAGGGTGGCGCCGGCGGTGAGCGTCCCGAGGATCTCCCAGGCGGCCATGTCGAAGGCGATGTTGAGGAGTTGGGCCACGCGCTGCCCGCGGCCGATGCCGAGGTTGCCCGGCGCCGTGAGCAGCAGGTTGCAGACATTGCGATGGGTGACGACGACGCCGTTGGGGGCGCCGGTGGTGCCGGAGGTGAACAGGACGTAGCACGGGTCGTCCGGGTCTGTCGGGCGGGCGAGCCGCAAGGGCGGCGGGTCGGCGGACTCCGCGGGCAGCTCGTCGACCGCGATGCACACCTGGCCGTCGGGCAGGGGCACGCGTGCGCGGTGGGCGGCCTGCGTGAGGATCACCCGGGTCCCGGCGGTGGCGATGACATGCCGCAGCTGGGCGGGCGGGGTGAGTCCGATGTCCTGCGGGACGTAGGCGGCACCGGCTTTGAGCGTGCCGAGCAGGCCGACGAGCATCGGCAGGGAGCGGCGTACGAACAGGCCGACGCGGTCGCCGGGCCGGACGCCTTCACGGACGAGCCGGGCGGCGAGCTGCCCGGCCAGGGCGTCGAGTGCGCCATAAGTGATCGTCGCGCCCTGGTGGGTGGCGGCGACGGCGTGCGGGGTGAGCGCGGCCTGCCGCTCGAAGGCCCGGTGGACCAGCTGGTGCGGGAGCGGGGCGGCGGGGCCGCGGCCGAACTCCCAGAAGAGCCGCCGGTCGCGGGGGGAGAGGTGACGCAGCATGTACGGGAGACCTCCTGGCTGTTTGGCATGACGGACTGGGGATGGTGCAGTCGGTATGTCGAACGCCTTACGGTCTTGCGAACCGCTGACTGTAGCGCCACCTGTTCAATGTTCAAGTAGCGTTGTTCGGCCAAGAGTTGATGCGTATTCAGCCACATGGGGCCACAGTGAAGTGAGCGGCAACCCTTCCGGATGCGGCGGCGACCCTGCATCGAGCCCCCGGGCCGGTAGGGACACCGGTTCGGGGCCGACCCCTTCCCGTATCCCCCGGCCGAGGAGGCCGTATGAGCCGCACCCGCACCAAAAGCCCCACCGGCAGGCGCCGCAAAGCGCTGCTCGTGCTGCCCGCCGCCGCCCTGCTGACCCTGATGCCGTCCACGGCGTCCGCCTATCCCAATCCCGGGACCGTCACGGGCGACACCGTCGTGCACGATCCGTCGATGGTGCGCACACCGGCGGGGAAGTATCTGCTGTACGCCACCGGCGGCGGCATCAGCAACAAGGCGTCCGGCGACCGGACCGCCTTCAAGAACGGCGCCGACGCCTTCGGGGCCCGGCCGAGCTGGTGGTCGAAGTACTCGTCGGTGCCGGAGGCCTGGGCGCCGGACATCTCACAGCACGGCGGCAAGTACCTGATGTACTACTCCGTCTCCAAGTTCGGCTCCAACACCTCCGCCATCGGCCTCGCGACCTCCACCACCGGCGAGCCGGGCAGCTGGACCGACCAGGGCACCGTCTACACCTCGTCCTCCGCGAGCGACTACAACGCCATCGACCCGAACCTGTTCGTGGACGGCGACGGCAAGTGGTGGCTGTCGTTCGGCAGTTGGTGGACAGGCCTCAAGATGATCCGGATCGATCCGGCCACCGGGAAGCAGTACGCGGGCGACACCACCCGGCACTCGCTGGCGTCACGCCCCACCGGTACCAAGGCCGTCGAAGCCCCCACCATCGTCAAGCGCGGCAGCTACTACTACCTGTTCGCCTCCTACGACACCTGCTGCGCGGGCACCAGCTCCACCTACAAGATCAAGGTGGGCCGGGCCACCAAGGTCACCGGTCCCTACGTCGACAAGAACGGCGTCGCGATGATGAACAACGGCGGCACCACGGTCCTGGAGTCGCACGGGCGCTTCATCGGGCCCGGCGGCCAGTCGGTGCTGAAGGACGTGGACGGCGACCTGCTCGTCTACCACTACTACGACGCCCAGGACAACGGCACTCCCAAGCTCGGCGTCAACCTCCTCAACTGGAGCACCGGCTGGCCCGTCGCCTACTGAGTCAGGAGCAGTAGGCCGTCGGACAGAACGCGTCGATGGCGGCCTGCTCCTGCTCTGCCTGCAGCGGCCAGTTCTCCTGGGGGCCGGCGACGAGCACCGCGTACTGGACGTCGTCCGGTGCCGTGAACGCCACGTCGATGACTCGCCGGGGCCCGAACTGCGCGTGGTCGTAGGCGTATTGGAGCTCCGCCGCGTCCTGCCAGTCGAGCCGCTCCAGGTGGTAGAAGCGGTATCCGGGGTTCTGGGACACCTGCTTCTCGGTGGCGGTCAGGGACTCGTACGGCGTGGTCTCCGGGCCGCGCAGGGAGAAGATCTGCAGCAGGCTGCGCTGGTCGGGCGAGCGGTAGAAGACACCGTCCGTCTCCTCCGAGCGCACCCAGCCCTCGGGTACGTCGATACGGAAGCCCGCCGGGTCCTCGACCCGCTCGTATCCGGCGGGCGCTTCGCCGCCGGTGCCGGTGTCCGTGTCCGTCCCGGTGTCCGTCGGCCCGGGCGTCGGGGCCGGGTCGTCGGTGGGGGTCTCGCCACCCGGGTCGAACGTCGAGCTGTACGTGACGTCAGGACCCGGCAGGACCCGGTCGTCGTCCGGGCCGCCGTCGTCCCGTACGAGCGCCCAGATCCCGGCGCCGATCCCGCCGCACAGCACGACGGCCACGAGGATGACGAGCAGCAGCCGCCGTGTCCCCGCCGCTCCCGTGCGCCCGTCCTCGCCCGGGTCCGGCACCCACTCCTGCCGGTCCGCGTCCCATCTGCTCACACGCACCGCCCCCTCTCCGGCGCGGCCGCCACGGCACCGCACCGCCGTGGCACCGTCAGCCGCCCGTCGTGCGCTTGGCGGACGATTCCTTGCCCGAGGTGCGTTTGCCCGTCGTGCTCTTGGCGGTGGCGCCCTCGCCCATGGCGACCGCGCCGCCGCTCATCGACCCGATGAACACGCCCTCGTTGCTCACCTGCACAATCTGCTGCTCGAACTCCCCGGTCTCGAAACCCTTGCTGCGCAGGGCCTCGCGGACCCCGCTCGCGATCCGGTCCTGCACGGTCTTCACATACCGGCTGACGTCCATCTCCTGCATCAGCGAGACATCGTCCACACTCGCCAGCTCCCTGATGGAGGCGGCGGGACCGTCGGGCTGGCCGTGCTCGGGGTCGGCCAGCCATACGCGGAAGACCGCGATGGCGGTACGCACCAGGGAGACGCCCGAGGCGTACGAGGCCGTGGGGCTGGTCAGGATGGCCCGCAGGCCGTCGCGCACCCAGTCCTCCGGGCCGCGTGCGGAGATCACGTCGACGGCCCGGAACTCCGGGCGGATCGGCTTGAGCAGATGCGGCGCCACTTCCAGGACCAGCATCTCGCCCTGCGTGTGCACCCGCACGAGCACCGACACCACCACCTGCTCGTCCCACGCCCCGACCCGGATGCGCAGGAAGTGCCGCCGGGCCTCACCGCCCTCGTCGACCGAGTCCCGCAGATGCGTCAGGATCTCGCCGTGCTCGTAGGAGACCGCGCCGCGCGGCGCGCCGACCGGCAGATACACGCACTCCTCGATCTCCAGGCCGCGCAGCCGGTCCCGGCTGGTCGCCGCCGCGGACTCACGCAGGCGTTCCAGACGTGGCCGGATCAGAGCGACGATTTCCTGGCTCGTCAGCGCGGCCCGTGGCGCCTGCCCGTCGGCCGGGGCCGTGAAGTCCGTCTTCTTCTTGGCCTTCAGCTCCAGGGCGAGCGACCACGGACCGTAGGGCTCCCCGGCGCCGATGAACGGCCGGAACGGATCGTAGATGGTGAGCGCCGCGTGCTGCTCCCGGTCGATGGCGTAGGCGATCCGGCGGTACCTCGGGTGCGCGGGCGGCTCCGCGCGCGGCCTCGTCGGGAAGGCCGCGCGGCCCAGCTCCTCGCGCATCACGGTCGAGACATGCGTACGGTGCACCCACACCGGCACCACCAGGAGCAGCGGGAAAAGCACCGCGACCCAGCCGTGGCCGCGCACGAACACGGTCACCAGCGCGGTGACCCAGTAGCCGATAGCGAGCAGCGGCACCAAACGCGGCAGTACCGCGGCGAGCCGTCCGGTCCTGCCGATCAGCGCCTTGCGCAGCGTCGAGCGGTCCAGGGTGTAGACGGCGACGCTGCGCCCGGAGCCGGCCCGCCCCGCCCACATGGCGAAGCAGACGCCGGCGTACGCCAGGGACCAGGGCAGCGGCAGGAAGGGCAGCAGACCGCCGCCGCCCGCCCCGCTCAGGTCGATCCAGAGGAACGCCACCCACAGGCCGAGCAGCGCCAGGCCCGTGCCCGCCTCCCATTGCCGGGCGCGCAGCGCGTGCGCGAACACCGGCACGGCGTCGATGCCGAGCGACGGCGCCACGGGCCGTTCCTCGTGCTCGACCAGCTCTTCGAGGACGCGGCGGCGGTACTCGGCGTCGAAGTACATACCGGCGCACAGCAGCCGGGTGGCCTCTGTCCGGTACAGGGACGGATGTTCCGCAGCCGTGGTCACGCTGCCCACCTTTGCTTGAAGGCGCGAACTGCCGTGAGCGACAAGGGTGTTGAACGGTGTTTCGGGTGCCGACAAGTATGCGGGCGGCGGGTGGGCGTGGACAGGGGAGCGCGGGGAGTCGGGGCGTGCGCGGGTACGGATCCGGCCGTAGTGCAGCGCGGTGTCAGCCGAGCAGGGTGGCGATGGCCTGGGTGACCGCCGCCGCCGAGGCGAGCCCGGCGGCCGCCGTGGCGCCGACCTCCAGGCGCTCGCGCAGCCACTGCAGCCGTCCGCGCTGTACCTGCTGGGTCTGCACGATCTCCTCTTCCGTCTCGTCAAGGCCGCTTTCGAGTTCGTCGAGACCGTCGCCCTCGTGGCGCGCGAGGAGCGGCAGCTGCGCCCGCAGATCGCGCAGGGACCGCATCAACTCCGGTGTCGCGGTGAACAATTGGGTGGGGTCGTGCAGTGCCTGGGCTTCGGCGCCCTGTGCGACCGCCCCACCGGTCATCGCGCCGATGCCGATGCCGCCGCCGGGCACGGGCGCCGCCGTGGGGATGCCCTCGGGGAACGCGGGCGGTGCCGCGCCGGGACTCGGTGCGCGGGACTCGGCGCGTGCGCCCCTGCCCTGGGCCGCCGCCCCGCCGGACATGAAGCCGATGGTGATGCCGCCGGACGTACTCTGGCCCCGGGGCTCAGTGCTGTCTTCGTCGAGGTCGTCCTCGAAATCGTCGTCGAAATCGTCCTCACCGGCAGTGTGCATGAGGCCCTCCCTCTGCGGCCGATCCGCCCGTATCCGATGGTCCTCGGGTGAACGGCGCCCGTCCAGGGGCGACTTCATCCGGTCCGATCTGTTGACCTGGCCGTGGCGCCGCCTTACCTTTTCGGCGTTCGGGATTACAGATGACGTTCGAGATATCGAACTTACTGCTCCGAGAGGACGCCCGCCCGCATGAGCCGCGATCCCCGACTCCCCGCCCGCAGAACCGTGTTGAAGGGAGCCATCGCCGCCGGAGCGCTCACCGCTCTGCCCGCCACCACGGCCCACGCCGCCGCCCCCGGCTACCGCAACCCCCTGGTGCTCCAGCGCGCCGACCCGCACATCACCCGCCACACCGACGGCCGCTACTACTTCACGGCGACGGCCCCCGAGTACGACCGGATCATCCTGCGCCGCTCGCGCACCATCCAGGGCCTGTCCACGGCCGCCGAGTCCGTGATCTGGCGCAAGCACGCCAGCGGTGACATGGGCGCCCACATCTGGGCGCCGGAACTGCACCGCGTCGATGGCAAGTGGTACATCTACTTCGCCGCCGCGCCCGCCGAGGACGTATGGAAGATACGCATCTGGGTCCTGGAGAACGCCAACTCCGACCCGTTCAAGGGCACCTGGGTCGAGAAGGGGCAGCTGACCACCGCCTGGGACACCTTCTCCCTGGACGCCACCACGTTCACCCACGGCACCTCGCGGTACCTCGCGTGGGCACAGCACGAGCCCGGCATGGACAACAACACGGGGCTTTTCCTGTCGCGGATGGCGAACCCCTGGACCCTGACCGGCCCCCAAATACGCCTCACGACCCCGGAGTTGCCCTGGGAGGTCATCGGCTTCAAGGTGAACGAGGGCGCCTCGGTGATCCAGCGCAACGGCCGGGTCTTCATGACGTACTCCGCGAGCGCCACCGACCACAACTACTGCATGGGCCTGCTGACGGCCCGCGCGGACAGTGACCTGATGAACCCGGCGTCCTGGACGAAGTCACCGACGCCGGTCTTCACCAGCAGCGAGGCCAACAAGCAGTACGGGCCGGGCCACAACTGCTTCACCGTGGCCGAGGACGGCCGTACCGACGTCCTCGTCTATCACGCGCGCCAGTACAAGGAGATCACCGGCGACCCGCTGAACGATCCCAACCGGCACACGCGGGTGCAGCGCCTCGGCTGGAAGGCCGACGGGACGCCGGACTTCGGCGTCCCGGTCAGCGACGCGCGAGCGTAAGGAACGCGTCCCAGGCCTCCGGGGCGACGGCGAACCGGGGGCCTTCCGGGATCTTGGAGTCACGGACGTGGACGGCGGCGGGGTGCGCGGCGATCTCTACGCAGGCGCCGCCTTCCTCGCTGCTGTAGCTCGACTTGCGCCAGGTGTAGGCGACTTCGAGGCAGGCCCCGCCCTCGTCGCCGCTGTAGCTCGACTTGAACCACTCAAGCGCGCTGCTGCTCATTGCTCTCCTAGCAAATCGTCCAACAGGTCCCTCGTATCCTCGGTGTTGAGGGCCTGGGTTCGCAGCATCGCATACTTCTGAGCGAGGATCGCCACTTCGTCCGGATCGGCGATCAGCTGGCTGCCGCGTTGGTTCTCGGTGTAGGCGAGTCGCTGGTAGTCAGGGGTCTCCAGGAGGATGAACGGGCCGTTGAGCCCAGCGTGTGAGGTGCGCCCGAACGGCATGATCTGTAGGGCCAGGCCCGGCAGTTCGGTGTAATCACGTAGCTTGCGCAGCTGTTCCTCGTAGACTTTTGGTCCGCCGAGGCGGTCCCGCAGCGCGGCCTCCCAGATCACGAAGCTGGTGGTGGGCGGAACCTTCCGCTGCAGGATCGCCTCGCGCTCGATGCGTGCTGACACGAGTTGTGCGACTTCGTCGTCGTCGTAAGCCGGGACGCGGCTGCGGAAGAGTGCCCGCGCGTAGTCCTCGGTCTGCAGCAGGCCGGGCAGTACGAGGCCCTCGTACCACTGGATGACGATGGCCTCCCGCTCCCGGTCCAGATACTCCTCCGCCCACCGAGGCACCAGGTCCACCTCGGGCAGGTTCTCGACGGCAGTCTCCAGCACTCCTCCCGTCCCCAACAGCTCGTCCAACTGGACCGCCAGGTCCATCTTCAGCGGCCGCCTGCCCTGCTCGATCGCCGCGATCATCGCCTCGCCGACGACGAACCGCTCACCGAGGGTCTTCTGCGTATAGCCCGCGCGCTCCCGGTGCAGCGCGAGCAGGGCGCCGACCATGCGCAACGCGGAGGCGTTTCTGCGGGAACGTCGTCCAGGGCTCATGCGGTCCAACCCCCCACCTGTGCCTGTCTGTTCACTCTCCGTATCGTAGCGACGGTGGGGGGTGTCCCGGGGCTTAGTGACCGATTCGCCCGAGGGCGGAGAACGTGAACGAGAACGTCGCCGGCGCCGCTTCGAGGCGGTACTGCGGCAGCGGGCCGGGTCCGCACGACTGGGAGCCGATGCCGTGCTGGGCGTGGTCGAGGTTCACCCACACCGTGTCGCCCGGCACGAGATCCGTGCCGTGTCCCGCCGCGTCCAGCTGCTCCGTCGTCCAGCGGCGCGCGGTGAACCAGAACTCGGGCTCGCCCGTGATCCGCAGGCCCCCGCCGTCAGGGCCCGTGAGTTCGGCCCAGCGGACATCCGCGCGGGCGCCGTTCTCCTGCGGGCGCACGTAGGGCGTCTGCAGGGCGTCGACCGGGGACTGCCAGCGGCCGAGGCGTGCCGCCGCCCGGGTGTCCGGGTAGGCCTCGCCGGGGCCGCCGCCGAACCACGTCGCCGTCTCGCCGTACGTCGAGGGGATGCCGAAGCGGATGCCGAGCCGGGGCAGCGGGATGCGCCAGTCGCCCTCGGGCGTGACCGTCACGGACAGCGTGAGACGCCCCGAGTCGTCCGCCGTCCACCGGTACTCCGTGGCGAGGCCCAGCTGCGACGCGGCGGGCGCCACCCGGGAGCGTACGACCAACGCCCCGTCGTCCAGAGCGACTTGGTCACGGCGGTGGCGCACGCGGTGCAGGCCCGCCTCGCGCCACAGCAGGCCGTAGCGTGCGTCGGGCTGCCACGGCGCGCCGTCGTCGTTGTCCGTCGGCGCCCGCCACACATCGAGCCGGGGCTCGCCGTCGGCCGGCACCTGAATGGGGCCGAGGCTGCGCAGCGCGCCCGTGCGGGCGTCGAAGACGGCGGGGCCGAGCGTGATCGTGTCCCTGTCGCGCACGGGGGCGGCCCCGGTGGCGGCGGCGGTCACCGCCCTTGGCGCTGCGGTCAGTTGACCCCAGGCGACCAGGTGTCCGGCCGGCGCCCAGGCGGTGTCCTCGGCCAGTTCCGCGCGTACCGTCCACGCGGCCTCGGAGCCCCGGGCGTCGGCGGGCGGTGCGGGCAGTTTGACCTCGGCGCTCTGTCCGGGCGCGAGCGGTGGCACGGTCAGCGGGCCCGTCGCGACGCTCTCGCCGTCCACCTCGTAGGACCAGGTGAAGGCGAGATGGGTGAGGTCGGTGAAGTCATGGCCGTTGGTGACGCGGACGGTGTCCGCCGAGCTGTCACCGTTGCCGTCGCCGTGGATCCGTACGGGCTCGATGACCTTCTTGTACTCGACGAGGCCGGGTGAGGGCGTGCGGTCGGGGAAGAGCAGGCCGTCGCAGACGAAGTTGCCGTCGTGCAGTTCCTCGCCGAAGTCGCCGCCGTATCCGAAGCCGTACCCGGGATGGTTGAGGCCGTGGTCGATCCACTCCCAGACGAATCCGCCCTGGAGGCGGTCATGGGCCTCGAACAGGCGCTGGTAGTCGGCGAGTCCGCCCGGTCCGTTGCCCATGGCGTGCCCGTACTCGCACAGGATGAACGGCAGCTGGCGGCGCTTGGCCGGGCCTTCGTCCTCGTACCGGCCGATGGTCTCGACCTCGTCGTGCGGCGGGTACATCCGCGAGTAGACATCGGTGTCCGCGCAGGACGGGTCGCCCTCGTAGTGCACCAGGCGCGACGGGTCGCGGTCGCGGATCCAGCGGGCCATGGCGGTCAGACCGGCTCCGGTGCCGCACTCGTTGCCGAGGGACCACAGCAGGACGCTCGGGTGGTTCTTGTCGCGCTCCACCATGCGCCTGGCCCGGTCGAGGAGAGCCGGGGTCCAGCGCTCGTCGTCGACCGGGTTGCGCCGCCAGTCGTCGAAGACGAAGCCGTGGGTCTCCAGGTCGCATTCGTCGATCACCCACAGGCCGAGCTCGTCGCAGAGGTCGAGGAAGGCGGGGTGCGGCGGGTAGTGCGAGGTGCGTACCGCGTTGACGTTGTGCCGCTTCATCAGGAGCAGATCGCGGCGCATGGTGTCCAGGCCGACGGCCCGGCCGTGCTCGGGGTGGAACTCGTGCCGGTTCACGCCGCGGAACAGCACGGGCGTGCCGTTGACCTTGATGAGGCCGTCCTCCAGGGCGACCGTGCGAAAGCCCGCCCTGAAGGGGATGGTCTCGCCCGCGGCGGTACGGATCTCACCGTCGTACAGGCGCGGCGTCTCCGCCGTCCACGGCTGCACCGGCACGGTCGCGGGCTCACCGGAGGCCAGATCGAGACCCAGCTCGGGCACGCTGACACGGGCGGCCGGGGTGGTGGTCTCCACGCGCAGGGTGCCGAGACCGTCGCGGTGGTCGTAGGAGGCGTGCACCCGGAAGTCCGCGGCCGCGCCGTCGGGCCGGTGCAGCAGGCTGACTTCGCGGAAGATGCCGGGCAGCCACCACTGGTCCTGGTCCTCCAGGTACGAGCCCGACGACCACTGGTGCACGCGTACCGCCAGGACGTTGTCGTGCTCCTGCAGCAGTCCGCCCACCGAGAACTCGTGCGGCAGGCGCGAGCCCTTGAAGTCGCCGAGCTCCGTGCCGTTGAGCCAGACCTTCGCGCAGGACTCGACGCCCTCGAAGCGGATCACGCTCTCGCCGTCGGCAGGCCAGGTGTCCGGCAGGTCGAAGACGCGCAGATGGTCACCGGTGGGGTTCTCGGTGGGCACGCGCGGCGGGTCCACCGGGAAGGGATAGTTGACGTTGGTGTACGCGGGCGAGCCGTGCGCCCCGTCGCCCTGGAGCACCCAGTGCCCGGGGACGGTGATCTCGCCCCAGCCGGACGCGTCGTACCCGGGCCGGGCGAACGAGTCGTCCTCGGCCTCGGCCGTCGGGGACAGCCGGAAGCGCCAACTCCCGTTCAGGGAGAGGGAGGCGGCGCTTGAGGTGGCGTACCAGGACCGGGGCGGGACGGTGCCGGAGCCGGGGGAGACGCTTTCGAAGTACGGAAGGGACACTCGGGTACCTCTCTACGACGGGGGCGAGATCGCGTACGCGGCGCTACGAACCCAGGAGATCGCGTACGAACGTGTTGCGAAAGGTTCCGGCCGGGTCGAGCTCGCCCGCGAGCGCCGCGAAGTCGGCGAGCCGGGGATAGCGGGCGCGCAGCTCCGCGGGCGCGACGCCGAAGACCTTGCCCCAGTGCGGGCGGGGCGCGAACGGGGCAAGTGCCCGCTCGACGAGCGCGACCACGGGCCGCACCGCCGACGCGTCCGGCACCCACGTGAAGTGGAAGGCGACCGAGTCACGGTCGTGGCAGGGGCTGAGCCACTGGTCGTCGGCGGCGACCGTGCGCACCTCGCAGATCTGCAGCACAGGCGCGAGCGTGTCGCGCACCGCGTCGAGTGCGGCCAAGGCGGCGGTCGCGTCGGCGCGCGGCAGCAGATACTCCGACTGCAGCTCCTTGCCGTTGCTCGGGGTGAACTCGGCCCGGAAGTGCGGCAGTCGCTCATGCCAGGGCCCTGCCGCGCCCAGCTGCGGTGTGCAGTTCTCCGCGGGCATACCCGGCACCGGATGGTGCTGACGGGCGGCGGGATCCGCCCACGGGAAGTCGGAGAACGGCTGGGCGGTGCGGTGCTTGAGCCACACCTGAGTGAAGCGCGGGGCACGCCAGTCCGTGAACAGGCTCACGCTGTACGCGGCCGCGCTCACCGCCGCGAAGTCCAGGTCCACGAGCGGGAGTTCGGTGTGGACGTGCTGGCTGATCTCGAAGGCGGGCTCCAGGTCGAGGGTGAGGGCGGTGACCACGCCGAGGGCGCCGAGGGCGACCACCGCGCCGTCGAAGCCTTCGTCACCACGGTGCAGGGTGCGGGTCTCGCCGTCGGCGGTGACCAGTTCCACGGCGCGCACGGCGGACGACAGGGGGCGATTGGAGTTGCCCGAACCGTGGGTGCCGGTGGCGACCGAGCCGGCCACGGAGATATGGGGGAGCGAGGCCATGTTGGGCAGCGCCAGACCGTGCGCGTGCACCTGACGGGCCAGCTCCGCGTACCGCACGCCGCCGCCGACGCGCACCGTGCGCGCCGCCGGGTCGACGTCCACGGTCTGCGGGAGCGCGGCGAGCGAGAGGAGGGTGCCCTCGGGGCCGTCGGTGTCCGCGATCCGGTTGAAGGAGTGACCGCTGCCGAGGACGCGCACCTGACGGCCGGCCGCGACGAGGGTGCGCAGCTCGTCCAGGGTGCGTGGGCGGTGCGCGTGTGGCGCGGTGAAGGTGATGTTGCCGGCCCAGTTGGTCACGCCCATGCACGCACTCCGTCTTCGTTGTGGGCGCCTGCGGCGGGCTTCTTCCCCGCCCCGCGGGCTGAAAGATCAGCCCCTCCGGCGTTTGAGGAGCGGGGTCTGGGGCGGAGCCCCAGTTGCGGGAAGGGGCGGGACTGGGGATGAAGCCCGCCGCAGGCGCGACGTACCTGTACCTGTATCAGCGTGCCGAGAACTGGTGCACCGTCGCCGACCTGTAGGTCTGCCCGGGGCGCAGCACCGTGGAGGGGAACTCCGGCTGGTTCGGGGAGTCCGGGAAGTGCTGGGTCTCCAGGCACAGGCCGTCGCTCTGCCGGTACACGCGGCCCGCGGTGCCGGTGAGGGTGCCGTCGAGGAAGTTCCCCGAGTAGAACTGCACCCCGGGCTCGGTGGTGGCGATCTTCATCGTGCGCCCCGAGCCCGGGTCGCGCAGCGTGGCGAAGGGCTCGGGGGCGCTGGTGGCGCCCTTGTCGAGGACCCAGTTGTGGTCGTAGCCCTGGCCCGTCACCAGCTGCGGGTGCGCGGTGCGGATGTCCCGGCCGATCGTCTTGGGGCGGCGGAAGTCGAAGGGCGTACCGGACACCGGGGCCAGCTCCCCGGTGGGGATGAGCCCCTTGTCGGTGGGCGTGAACCGCCGGGCGGCGAGGGCGAGTTCATGGTCGAGGACGGTGCCGCTGCCCTCGCCCGCGAGGTTGTAGTAGGTGTGGTTGGTCAGGTTCACCACCGTCGTCTTGTCGGTGGTGGCCTCGTAGTCGATCCGCCAGTCGCCGCGCGCGTCAAGGGTGTACGTGACCTTCACCTTCAGTGTGCCCGGGTAGCCCATCTCGCCGTCCGCGCTGGTGTAGCGCAGGACCAGGCCGACACCGCTCGCGCCGCTGAACGGCTCGACGTCCCACACCCGCTTGTCGAAGCCCTTGGCGCCGCCGTGCAGGCTGTTGTCGCCGTCGTTGACGTCCAGCTGGTACGTGGTGCCTTCGAGGGTGAAGCGGCCCTTGTCGATGCGGTTGCCGTAGCGGCCGATCAGCGCGCCGAAGTAGGTGGTCGCGGTGAGGTAGTCGTCGAGGTTGTCGAAGCCGAGCGACACATTGGTGTACCGGCCGTGGCGGTCGGGGAGTTCGAGGGACTGCACGATCCCGCCGTACGACAGGACCTTCATCCGGGTCCCGCCGTTCTGCAGCGTCCACCGCTCGACCTTCGTGCCGTCGGGCATCCGGCCGAAGAGCTCCTTGGCGGGGGCGGTACGGGTGGGGGTGGCGTGCGCGGCGCCGGTGGCGCTCGCGGTCAGGCCCGCGGCGGCTGCGGCGGCGAGCACGGTGCGTCTGCTGGTTTCCATGTGCGGCTCCAAGTCAGTGTGTTGGTGTAACCGGACAGGGCGGCGCTGCTACCGGCCGACCTTGCGCTTGTTCCAGACGTCGAATCCGACGGCCGCGAGCAGGACGAGCCCCTTGATGACCTGCTGGTAGTCGGTCCCGATGCCGACCAGGGACATACCGTTGTTGAGGACGCCGAGGACCAGGCCGCCGATCACCGCGCCCATCACCGTGCCGACGCCGCCGCTCATGGACGCGCCGCCGATGAACGCCGCGGCGATGGCCTCGAGTTCGAAGTTCAGGCCGGCCTGCGGGGTGCCCGCGTTGAGGCGGGCGGCGTACACACAGCCCGCGAGCGCCGCGAGGACGCCCATGTTCACGAAGACCAGGAACGTGACGCGCTTGTCCTTGACGCCGGACAGCTTGGCCGCGGCCTTGTTGCCGCCCAGGGCGTACACATGGCGGCCGATGACGGCGTTGCGCATCACATAGCCCAGACCGATGAGCAGGACGCACATGATGAGCATCACGACGGGCACGCCGTGGAAGCTGGCCAGGGTGAGGGTGAAGGCGACGACGGCGGCGGTCATGGCGACGCACTTGGTCACCCACAGGTTGGTGGGCAGGACGTCCAGC
Organism: Streptomyces monticola; assembly: GCF_042665355.1. Classification (NCBI taxonomy): domain Bacteria; kingdom Bacillati; phylum Actinomycetota; class Actinomycetes; order Kitasatosporales; family Streptomycetaceae; genus Streptomyces; species Streptomyces monticola. Next base: position 144,251 of record NZ_JBHTCF010000002.1, read on the forward strand.
TCGTACGCCAACTGCCGCTTGCGGTCGCGCCATTCGCGAAGCAGGAGGAAGACCACGGCGACCAGGCCGAGCACGAGCGTCGGGTTGTGGTACTGGGTGTAGGGGCCCATCTCGGGAATGAAGCCCTTGGCGATGTTCTGGAAGCCGTCGGGGAACGGCGCGAGGGACTGGCCCTCAAGGACGATCTGGGTCAGGCCGCGGAAGGCCAGCATCCCGGCGAGCGTCACGATGAACGACGGGATGCCGACATACGCGATGAAGAAGCCCTGCCACGCACCCGCGACCGCGCCGATCAGCAGCGACAGGACGAGCGCGAGCACCCACGGCATATCGTGTTTGACCATCATCACCGCCGACATGGCGCCGACGAAGGCCACCAGTGAGCCGACGGACAGATCGATATGGCCGGCGATGATGACGATCATCATGCCCATGGCCAGGATGAGGATGTAACCGTTCTGCTGGATCAGGTTGGAGACGTTGTTCGGCAGGAGCAGCGTGCCGTCGGTCCAGATCTGGAACAGCACGACGATGAAGGCCAGGGCGACGAGCATGCCGTACTGGCGCATGTTGGACCGCATGGACTGCAGCAGGAGTCCACCGGCCGAGGGCTGAGCGGGTGGCGTGTCCGTCGCGTCCTTGGGAGGTGTGGTCGTGGTGGTCATGGCGGGGCCTCAGCTTCTGGTGATGGTCGTGTCGCGGGTCATCAGGCGCATCAGGGATTCCTGGGTGGCCTCGGCGCGGGTGAGCTCACCGGTGAGCCGGCCCTCGGCCATGGTGTAGATCCGGTCGCACATCCCGAGCAGTTCGGGCAGCTCGGAGGAGATGAACAGGACCGCCTTGCCCTGCGCCGCGAGCTGGTCGATCACGGTGTAGATCTCGTACTTGGCGCCCACGTCGATGCCCCGCGTCGGCTCGTCGAGGATCAGCACCTCGGGGTCCGCGTGGATCCACTTGCTCAGGACGACCTTCTGCTGATTGCCGCCGGAAAGGCGCCCCACCTCCTCGAAGACCGTGGGGGCCTTGATGTTCATGGTCCTGCGGTAGCGCTCCGCCACGGACCGCTCGTGGTGCTCGTCGACGACTCCGCGCTTGGTCATCCCGGTCAGTGAGGCCAGGGAGACATTGCGGTTGATGTTGTCGATGAGGTTGAGGCCGTACTGCTTACGGTCCTCGGTGACATACGCGATGCCGGCCTCGACGGCCGCCGGGACGGTCTTGGTGCGCACCGGGCGCCCGTTCACCGCCACGCTCCCGGACTCGTAGAGCCCGTAGGACCGGCCGAACACCGACATGGCCAGCTCGGTGCGGCCCGCGCCCATGAGCCCGGCGATGCCGACGATCTCACCGCGCCGCACAGTGAGGGACACGTCGTCGACGACCTTGCGCTGGTGGTCGACGGGGTGCCGCACGGTCCACCCGGACACTTCGAGCGCCGTCTCGTGCGCGCCCTCGTACGCCGTGCGCTCGGGGAAGCGGTGGTCGAGGTCGCGCCCGACCATGCCCCGGATGATCCGCTCCTCGCTCAACTCCGGTGCGGCGTCGGCGTGTTCGCGCACGGTGAGGGTCTCGATGGAGCGGCCGTCGCGCAGGATGGTCACCGAGTCGGCGATCTTCCGGATCTCGCCCAGCTTGTGGGAGATGATGATCGAGGCGATGCCCTGCTCGCGCAGCTCCAGGATCAGATCGAGGAGCGTGGCGCTGTCGTCGTCGTTGAGGGCGGCGGTCGGCTCGTCGAGGATCAGCAGGCGCACCTCCTTGGAGAGCGCCTTCGCGATCTCCACGAGCTGCTGCTTGCCGACCCCGATGTCGGCGACCGGTGTCTGCGGGTTCTCGCGCAGACCCACCCGCCTGAGCAGCTCCGAAGCGCGCCGCAGGGTGCCGTTCCAGTCGACGAAACCACGTGCCGCCGTCTGCTCGTTGCCGAGGAAGATGTTCTCGGCGATCGACAAGTACGGGACCAGCGCCAGTTCCTGATGGATGATCACGATGCCGCGCTGCTCGCTGGCCCTGATGTCCTTGAAGGCGACGGGCTCCGCGTCGAAGAGGATCTCCCCGTCGTACGTGCCGTGCGCGTGCACGCCGCTCAGGACCTTCATGAGCGTCGACTTGCCGGCCCCGTTCTCGCCGCAGATGGCGTGGATCTCACCGGGCCTGACGCTGAGCGTGACGTCGGAGAGGGCGCGGACGCCGGGGAAGGTCTTGGTGATGCCCCGCATTTCCAGCAGGGCCGCGGCGGCGCTCACCGGAGCTGTCCCGCCGTGAAGTAGCCTTCGTCCACCAGGAGTTGGGTGTTCTTCTTGTCGATGCTGACGGGCTTGAGCAGATACGACGGCACGACCTTCTTGCCGTTGTCGTAGTCCTTGGTGTTGTTGACCTTCGGCTTCTTGTCGTTGAGCACCGCGTCACCCATCTGCACCGCCTGCGCGGCCAGCTTGCGGGTGTCCTTGAAGACGGTCTGCGTCTGGTCGCCCCGCATGATCGACTTCACCGAGGCCAGCTCGGCGTCCTGCCCGGTGACGACCGGCAGGTCCTTGCCGCTGTAACCGGCGCTCTTCAGCGCGGAGATGATGCCGATCGAGATGCCGTCGTACGGCGACAGGACCGCGTCGACCTTCTGCTCGCCGTAGTTCTTGCTGATCAGGTCGTCCATCCGCTTCTGCGCGGTGCCGCCGTCCCAGCGCAGCGTGGTGGCCTGGTTCATCTTGGTCTGCTTGCTGCGCACCACGAGCTGGCCGCTGTCCAGATACGGCTTGAGAACCTTGATCGCGCCGTTCCAGAAGTACTTGGTGTTGTTGTCGTCGGGGGAGCCCGCGAACAGCTCGACGTTGTAGGACTTGCCGCCCTTCTCGGGCTTCTTCAGGCCGAGGCGGTCCAGGATGTACCGGCCCTGGAGTTCGCCGACCTTCTCGTTGTCGAAGGACGCGTAGTAGTCGACGTTCTCGGTGCCCATGATGAGCCGGTCGTAGGAGATCACGGGGATGCCCGCGTCCTTGGCCCGCTGCAGGACGTCGGTGAGAGCCGAGCCGTCGATGGCGCCGACCACGAGCAGCCGGTGACCCTTGGTGATCATGTTCTCCAGCTGGGCGACCTGGTTCTCGACCTTGTCGTCGCCGTACTGCAGATCGGTCTTGTAGCCCGACTTCTGGAACTGCTTGGCCATGTTCTGGCCGTCGGCTATCCAGCGCTCGGACGACTTGGTGGGCATGGCGATGCCGACGGTGCCGCCCTTGCCGTCGTCCGCCTTGTAGCGGCTGCCGCCCCTGGCCTCCTGGCCGCAGGCGGTGAGGGAGAGCGCGAGCAGGGCGGCGCTCGCCGTGACGAGGAGGGTGCGGGTGTGCCGGGTGCGGTGTGTGCGGGTGGGCTTCATGCGGGGTCAGTCGCCTTCCGGGACGGGGAAACGGCTCAGCTCGCCCGGAAGGCGTGAGCCGAGCGGCGACATGCCGCCGTCCGCGCCGTGCCGGGCCAGGAGGTCGAGGACGAGACGGCCGCGCCTGACCCGCTCACGGGCCGTGGCGAGGGTGTGCTCGCGCAGATGGGCGCCGTACGGGTAGATCCCGGGCGACTTGCTCAGACCGAACTTGAGGTACAGCGGGGCGCCGCGCCGGATGAGCTCGGCCGCCTCGTACATCCGCACATAGCCGCCCAGGTCGTCGGGCGCCTCGATGTACATGTCCATCGGGGCCCGGCTGACCCGGCGGATCTCGGTGAGGTGGTCGAGGGTGAGGTCGGACGGCACGTTGAGGGAGTCGGCGCCCAGGTGCTCGTACACGGAGTATGCGGCCGGGTTGACCGGCCCGGTGAGCGCGGACAGCTTCAGGGTGGTCTCCGCGGGCAGCAGTCCCGAGGCGCGCAGGCGGTGCAGCGTCCACAGCACGCCCTCGTCGGCGACGAGCAGACAGCGCACCCCCAACGCGGCGGCGCGCAGGGCGTCTTCGACGCAGCCGGCGAGCCCGTCGTGGCCACGGGCCCGCAGGCCTGCGCCGCCGGAGTCGCTGCGCGTCGACCCGCCGATGTCCCAGGTGCCGCGCGGCCCGGTGAACAGACACAGCTCGATGTCCCGCTCGGCGCAGGCCTCGACCATGTCGGTGATCTCGTCGTCGGTGAGCATCCAGACGCCGCTGCCCTGGCTGATCCGGTGGATCGGCAGATCGAGGCGCGCGCTCTCCTTGAGCACCACGGACAGGGCCTCGGGCCCCTCCACGGAAGGGATCTCGGTACGCCAGGTGCCGCCGTCGGGAAACGCGTGCGGTGAGGCGTCGTCGGGGTCGACCCGGGGCGTGGGATGGCCGATACGGGCCAGGGCATCGGCGCCGGGACGACGGGGTTCTGACGGGGCGGTCACTGGACTCCCAGGTTTGTTCGGTATTTCGGACATCGGTCGGATCGATGGGGAAAAATTCAGCCCGTCCGGCGTTTGAGGACGAGCCCGGAGGGCGGTCGGCGGGTCGGCGGGTCGGCGGGTCGGCGGTGCCGATCGCCATCCGGACGCACCCCCCTAGGGACGTAGAAGCACCTTGCCGGTCTTCGGATCGCCCCCGCCCACCAGCGCGATGGCATCGGTGAACCGCTCGAGCGGAAACTCATGGGTGATCAACGGCCCGGGATCGAGCAGGCCGAGGCCGAACGCCCGGACCGCGTCGGTCCAGGCCGATGACGGCGCGCCGAACACGCTGCGGATCTCCAGCTGGCTCAGCGACAGATGCACCGGATCGATCCCGGCCGCGCCCGGAGTGAACATGCCGGTCAGGACGACCCGGCCGCCCCTGCGGGCGAGGAGAGGGGAGGACGCCGCCGTGGACGGGGCGCCCGCGGTCTCCACCACGAGGTCGAAACGGCCGCTCAGTTCACCCGCATCCGCCGGTGAACAGTGGCCGCTCGCGCCGAAGGCGAGGGCCTGCTCGCCGCGTGCGGCGCGCGGGTCGATCACCGTCAGCTCGGCAGGGGAGGCCGCGGCGAGCAGCTGCACCGCGAGCAGCCCGAGGGTGCCCGCGCCGACCACCGCGATCCGCTCGCCGGGGCGCGGTCGGCCGGCCCGTACCGCCGCGGCGATCACCGCGGAGGGTTCGAGCAGGGCCGCCGCGCGCAGATCGGCGTCGTCGGCCAGGGGGTGCAACAGCCGGGCGGGCACGGTGAGATGGTCGGCGAACGCGCCCGGCTCGGTGAAGCCGGTCTCCGCGTAGCCGCCGGTGCACAGACTGGTCTCACCGCACCGGCAGCGCTCGCACGTGCCGCAGGCCCGAAAGCCCTCCGCGACGGTCTTGCGTCCCACGAGAGCGGGGTCGACGCCGTCGCCTGCCGCCGTGACGGTCCCCGACCACTCGTGTCCGGGCACCACCGGGTAGCGCACATACGCCGCGTCGCGGTGGCCGTCGTACACCTCGCGGTCGCTCATACAGATCCCGGCCGCCGCGACCCGCACCAGGACCTCGCCGGGCCCCGGCTCGGGCACGGGCCCGTCGGCCAGGCGATGCGCCCCCGGCCGGTCGACGACGAGGGAGCGGCTCACTTCGGGGACCTCTGCTCCCAGCCCTCGGCCCACAGGTCGAACCGGGCCCGCTGCTGCGGGAATTCGGCCGCCGCGTCCACATCGAGCTCGACACCCAGGCCGGGCGCGTGCGAGACCTCGAAGCAGCCCGTCTCCGGGTCGACCCGGGGCGCGCCCTTGACGACCTTCTTGATCTCGGCGTCGGCGAAGTCGTTGAAGTGTTCCAGGATCTTGAAGTTGGGGGTGCAGGCGGCCAGTTGGAGCGAGGCCGCGGTGAGCACCGAACCGCCGACGTTGTGCGGCGCCACCAGCATGTAGTGGGTCTCGGCGGTGGCCGCGAGCTTACGGGTCTCCAGGATGCCGCCGATATGGCCGAGGTCGGGCTGGATGATGTCGACGGCCTGGGACTCGAAGAGCTCACGGAACTCGATCCGGTCGTGGATCCGCTCACCGGTCGCGACCGGCATGTCCACCTTGGCGGCCACCTTCTCCAGGGCCTTGAGGTTCTCCGGCGGCACCGGCTCCTCCAGCCACGCGGGCCTGAACGGCGCCAGCTCGTGGGCCAGGCGCACCGCCGTGGAGGGGCTGAACCGGCCGTGCATCTCCAGCATCAGCTCGGCCTCGGGCCCGATGGCGTCGCGCACCGCCTCGATCAACGACACGGCGTACAGGCTCTGTTCGTGGTCGAGCTCGAAGTGCCCGGTCCCGAACGGGTCGATCTTCAGCGCGCGGTAGCCGCGCGCCATGACCTCCTGGGCGGCCTTGTGGTAAGCCTCGGGCGTCCGCTCGGTGGTGTACCAGCCGTTGGCGTACGCCTTGACCCGGTCGGTCACCTTGCCGCCGAGCAGCTGCCACACCGGTACGCCGAGCGCCTTGCCCTTGATGTCCCAGCAGGCCATCTCGATGACGGCGATACCGGACATGACGATCTCGCCGGCCCGGCCGTAGTCGCCGTACTTCATGCGGCGGACGAGATCCTCCACCGCGAACGGGTCGGAGCCCGCTATGTGATTGGCCTCCGCCTCGCGGAGATAGCCGATCAGGGCATCGGTGTGGCCGAGCATGCGGGTCTCGCCGACTCCCGTGAGACCCTCGTCGGTGTGGACCAGTACGTAGGTGAGATTGCGCCAGGGCGTCCCGACGACATGAGTGCTGATTCCCGTGATGCGCACGGTGGTTGCCCCTGAAGTCCGTTGAAGTGCATCGAGCGCGTTCGAGATTTCGTCACACGTTCGAAATGTTGGCGTGACCGTAATCAGCCCCCGCAGGGGGTGTCAATGGGTCGCGCAAGGCCGGATTTCGAGGGACCATTGCCCGGCGAACAGAGCTGTGGCTAGCCTATGTTCGTGATACCGGTCGTTGGCCGGAGTTTCGAACGAGGGTGGGTGAGGGAAATGGGGCGTCTTGTCCCGGCGGTGACCAGGTCACTGGACATACTCGAACTGTTCCTTGAGGGCGACGGCACCCTCTCGGCGCCGGACATCACCCGCAAGCTGCAGCTGCCGCGCACGACGGTGCACGAGCTGGTGACCACGCTCGCCGCCCGCAACTACCTGGTGCCGCTGCCCGATCAGCCGGGCCGCTACCGCCTCGGCGTGCGCACCTACCAGCTCGGCAGCCGCTATGAGGAACAGCTCGACCTCGCCGCCGAGGGCAAGGACGTGGCCCGCCAGGTCGCCGAGACCTGCGACGAGACGGTGCACGTGGCGATCCTTGAGGACATGGACGTCATCTATATCGCCAAGGTCGACTCCACCCACGCCGTCCGTATGGTCTCCGCCGCCGGGCGCAGGCTGCCCGCGCACTGCACCTCCGTCGGCAAGATGCTCCTCGCGGCGCTGCCCGCCGAGGAGTTGGACATCCGGATCGAGGAAGAGGGCGAGCTCGCCGCCCTGACGCACAACAGCATCACGGACCCCGACGCGCTGCGCGCCGCCCTCGCCGAGATCCGCGAGCGCGGTGTCGCCACCGAGCACCGCGAGTCCAACCCGGACGTCAGCTGTGTCGCCGCCCCTGTGCGCGACAGCGCGGGCCGGATCGTCGCCGCCCTGTCGATCTCCGTGCCGATGATCCGCTGGAGCGAGGAGCGCGAGGACGAACTCTCCGAGCTCGCGGGCAAGGGCGCCGCCGACCTCTCCGTGCGGCTCGGCTACCGCGGCGGCACGCGGTGAGGGCCGAGGCCGCGGTCCGCGCGGAGGCCGAACTCGGCGAGGGCCCCACCTGGGACCCGGTGGCCGGCCGGCTCATCTGGGTCGACATCCTCGGCTCCCGCGTCCACACGTACGACCCGGCGAGCGGGCGGCGCACGATCATGGCCACCGAACAGCACGTCGGCGCGGCCAAGCCCCGCGCGGGCGGCGGCCTGGTCGTCAACCTCCGCGACGGCATCGGGCTCTACGACCCGCAGGGCGCCTTCTCCTGGCTGGTGCGCGACCCCGTCCCCGGCCGCCGGGGCAACGACGCGGCGGTGGCCCCCGACGGCACCCTGTGGGCGGGCACCATGCGCTATGACGAAGCACCCGGCGGCGGCAGCCTCACCCGCTTCGCGCCCGACGGCGCGACGACGGAGATCTTCGGCTCGGTCGCCGTCAGCAACGGCACGGCCTGGAGCCCCGACGGCGAGCTGCTCTACTACATCGACAGCCCCACACGCCGTATCGACGTATGCCGCATGGACGGCCAACTCCCGTCCGATCGGCGGCCGTTGGTGACCATCGAGGAGGGTGCGGGCTTCCCCGACGGCCTGACCGTCGACGCCGAAGGCTGTGTCTGGGTCGCCCTCTGGGACGGCGCCCAGGTCCGCCGCTACACCCCGCGCGGCGACCTCGACCGGATCGTGGAACTGCCCGTACCGCGCCCCACGGCCTGCGCCTTCGGCGGCCGGGACCTGCGCGACCTCTACATCACGACGGCCCGCGTCGGCCTGGAACGGCCCCACCCGCTGTCCGGTTCGGTACTGGTCCTGCCGGACGCGGGACAGGGGCTGCGGGGGACGGCGTTCGCGGGGTGACCCTGACGGCGTTCGCGGGGTGAGCCCCGGACGGCGGGCGCCTCAGGAGGAGGGCTTCTCCACACTGGCGAAGTGCCGCTCCACGTCCGCCTCTTCGACGGCTCCCAGAGTGCTCGGCGACCAACGGGGCCTGCGGTCCTTGTCGATGACCTGAGCGCGGACGCCCTCCGGCAGATCGGGGCCGGCGAGTGCCGCGCACGAGACGCGGTACTCCTGCTCAAGTGCCTCATCGAGGGAGGCGAGCCGCCGCGCCCGGCGCAGCGCGCGCAGGGTGACCTTCACAGCGGTGGGGGAGTGGCCGAGGATGCGCTCCGCGGCCTCCTTCGCGGCCGGTACACCCGAGTCCGTCAGACGCCGCACGATCTCCTCGGCGGTGTCGGCGGCGTAGCAGGAGTCGATCCACTCCCGCTGCCCGGTGAGCGCTCCGGCGGGCGGGGCCTGCGCGAAGTCCCGTACGGCATCGGCCGGTCCGGCGGTGGAAAGGGCCGCGGCGAAGTCGGCGAGACGGGCCTGCGGCACGTAGTGGTCGGCGAACCCGCACGCCAGGGCGTCGCCCGCTCCCATCGCGTCCGCTGTCAGCGCGAGATGGGTGCCGAGCTCTCCGGGAGCGCGGCTCAGCAGCCAGGTGCCGCCGACGTCCGGAACGAAGCCGATGCCGACCTCGGGCATGGCCACGCGCGAACGCTCCGTGACGACCCGCACGCCGCCGTGCGCGGACACCCCGACGCCGCCGCCCATCACGATGCCGTCCATGAGGGCGACATACGGCTTGGGGTAGGCGGCGATCCGGGCGTTGAGCCGGTACTCGTCCCACCAGAAGGCACGGGCCGCCGAGCGGTCCCCGAGCGCGGACTCCCGCATGAACCGGATGTCGCCCCCGGCGCAGAGGCCGCGCTCGCCCGCGCCCTCGATGACCACCACGGCCACCTCGTCGTCGTGCTCCCACCGCCCGAGCGCCTCGTCGACGAGGCGCACCATCTCGTGGGTGAGGGAGTTCAGGGCCCGGGGCCGGTTGAGGGTGATACGGCCGGCGTGGCCGTCCTTGCGCAGCAGCACCGGGGAGTCGGCGGCGGGCTGAGACTGCATGTGCGTATCCGTTTCCGTGCGCGGGCATGGCGTGATGTTTACGTGACGTGGAAGATCTTCTCAGGGGGCCTGTCGGGCCTCAGTAATGCGTGCCCATCGCCTCCCGCACCTGCGCGAGCGTCTCATCGGCCAGGGCATCGGCGCGCTCGTTGCCCGCCCGCAGCACCTTGCGTACGTAGGCCAGATCCTGCGCGTAGGCGGCCCGGCGGGCCCGCAGCGGCGCGAGGTGTTCGTTGACCGCCTCGGTCACGGTGCGCTTCAGGGCCGCCGCGCCGCCGTCGCCGATCTCCGCCGCCACCGCGTGCGGATCGCGGTCCTGGCAGAGCGCGGCGAGCAGGACCAGGCTCGACACTTCGGGACGGTGCTCGGGGTCGTACGTGATGTGCCGCTCGGCATCCGTTCTGGCGCCCTTGATCCGTCGGGCCGTTTCGTCGGCGGTGTCGGCCAGGGCGATGGCGTTGCCGCGCGACTTGCTCATCTTCGTGCCGTCGGTGCCGAGCAGCAGCGGTGCCTGGGACAGGAGCGCCTGCGGCTCGGGGAAGACGGCGCCGTAGCGCTCGTTGAAGCGCCGGGCGACGGTGCGGCTGACCTCCAGGTGCGGCAGCTGGTCCTGGCCCACGGGCACCACATTGGCCTTGCAGAAGAGGATGTCGCAGGCCTGGTGCACGGGATAGGTGAACATCAGGCCGCTGACGGAGGCCTGCCGCGAGTGGGCGATCTCGTCCTTGACCGTGGGATTGCGGCCCAGCTCCGCCACGGACACCAAAGACAGGAAGGGCAGCATCAGCTGGTTGAGGGCGGGCAGCGCGCTGTGCGCGAAGACGGTGGCACGCTCGGGGTCGATACCGCAGGCCAGATAGTCCAGGACCAGGTCCTCGACATGCTCCCCGAGCCGGTCGGCGACATCACGGTCGGTGAGCACCTGGTAGTCGGCGACGATCACGAAGGTGTCGACGCCCAGGTCCTGCAGACGTACCCGGTTACGCAGCGTGCCGAAGTAGTGGCCGAGGTGAAGGCGGCCCGTGGGACGGTCGCCGGTGAGCATCCGGAAGCTCCCGGGATCGCGCAGCAGCTGCGCATCGAGGCCCGTGGTGCTCGTTTCGGTGGTCATGGCTCTCCTGCTGTCGGATCAGGGGCTCGTCGTCGCCGGACGGCCGCGATCCGGGTGGCGGGAGCGCATGAGAAACGGGCCGTCCGAAGTCGAACGGCCCGTGGGGTATGCCTTGGGGGTGGCCGCTCTACGGAGAGCGCCACCAGCACAGACAAGGCGTACAGGTCATGGAGTTCAGGATAGCCGCGGTGCCCGGGGGCGCTCCAGGGACTTTCGCCCCCGGCCCGCGCCCCCGGGCCCGCTGCGGCTACGAGCCGGACGGCACCACCCGCACATCGGCGGCGCGCACGAACGCCACCCGGTGGCCGAACTGGATCTCGTAGTACGTGTCCTTGCCGCGCACCACCTGGTGGTCGGAGGTGTCGAAGGTCGTCGCGTAGTAGTACTCGCCGGCCACCTTGCCGCCGGTCGCGTACTTCTGCCCCTTGGGCAGCCTGTACGGGAGCGTGATGACCGGCTGCGGCTTGATGCCCGCGGGGTAGGCCTCCTTCTCCGGGTACGCCCGGCCGTACACCGGGATGTCGTCGGCGCCGGACTTGGGCGTGACCGTCAGGCCCTTCGCGTCGAGTGCCGTCGGCTGCTTCTTCGGGTTCTTGAACCAGGCCTTCTGGCCCAGGTACCAGACGGCCGTCCAGTCGCCCTTGCGCTCGGCGACCGCGTACTGCTGACCCGTGGAGAGCCGTGAGCCGAGGTCGTTGACGCCGATGGTGGAGTCACCGCCGCCCGGACGCAGACCGATGTCCTTGACCAGCGGGGCGTCGTCGCTGGGCGCGGTGTGCACGCGGACCGCGCTCGAACCGTGCGCGGGGCACTTCTCGCCCGGCTTGGCGCAGCCCGTGAACTCCGGGCTGTGCCTGGCGTATCGGGGCGCCACCGTCACAAGCCCGCCGGACGGTCCCGCCGTCGGCTTGAAGGGCTTGCCCATCAGCGTGAAGTAGTGCTGCCAGTCCCAGTACGGGCCCGGGTCGGTGTGCATACCCGGGATCGTCGCCGGCGTCGTGCCCGGCACCGTGTCATGGCCGAGGATGTGCTGCCGGTCGAGCGGGATGCCGTAGCGCTTGGCGAGGTACTTCACCAGGCGCGCCGACGAGCGGTACATCGCCTCCGTGTACCAGGCGTCCGGCCGGGCCAGGAAACCCTCGTGCTCCAGGCCGACCGACTTGGAGTTCACGGCCCAGTTGCCCGCGTGCCAGCCGACGTCCTTGAGGTTCAGATGCTGGGCGATATGGCCGTCGGTGGAGCGCAGCGTGTACTGCCACGACACGTACTCCGGGTCCTGCACCAGCTTCAGGGCGGTGTCCCAGGTGCCCTCCGTGTCGTGCACCACGATGTACTCGATCTTCTGGTCCTTGGGCCGGTTCGCCTTGTCGTGGTTGCCGTAGTCCTTGTCGCCGAACTCCTCGTACGGCGCCGGAATCCACTCGCACGACACCGTCTCGGGGCAGTCCGTCTCCCCGGCCGCGGCCCGGCGCAGACCCAGCTTCTCCAGCTGCGCGGCGTCCGGCTCAAGGGCCGGGGCGCCGGCGAGGGTGACGTGCTGGCCCGCGTCCGTGGTGCGGGTCTGGCCGTCGCGGATGACGGCGAACACCTCGTTCGCGTACGCCGCCGCCGTGGCCCGGTCGTCGGCGCCGGAGAACTTCGCGACGGCGCCGTACCAGTCCGCGGGATCGTTACTGGCGACGCCGCGTCCTGACTCCTTCTGGGCGGCGGCGAGCAGCGCCGCCCCGCCGCGGACGTTGGCCGCCGGGTCGGTGCGCAGCTCGTCGGGGCTCAGACCGGTCAGCTCCGCGGCCTTCGGCAGGGTCTTGAGCCGCTCGGGCAGCTGGGCCGCCTTCGGGACCCCGGCCTCCGGCACCCGGGCGGGGCGCGCGGTGTCGCCGCGCGGGTCCTCGTCGCCGTGGCTGTGGTGCGGGGCCTCGGCGAGTGCGGTGCGGGCGTCGGTCAGATGCATCGGGCCGTAGCCGCCGCTGACACTCGGGGCGCCGGCGTGGGCGTCCCAGCGGGACTGCAGATAGGAGACACCGAGCAGCACGCTCTGCGGCACCCGGTATTCGGCGGCCGCGGTCGCGAAGGCGCTCTGCAGCCGTGCGGACGGGGCGAGTTGGGCTTCAGTCGACGGTGCCGCGGCGAGCAGGGGCAGCAGCAGGGCGGCCGATGCCACGGCACCCGACGTCCTGTACAGGCGTCTGCGCACGGTCATATCTCTGGCAAGGGCGGACCTTCGCAATGCAGCCTCCCGGGGCGTGTGGGCGCGATGGGGCGTGCGGTGCCGAACGTGCGTTCAGTGGTATCGGCTCTCCGACGATCCGTCAATCATGCCTACACCACCGGGATTTCCCATGTCAGGACGGTTCCCGGCGGGTTTCCCCGGTGCAGGTCCGCCCGCCTGCGCCGCGTCAGTGGAGTGGACCACTGAACGCCGCTGAGCAGCGGGAACACAGCGGACCCGGGTCCCGCCCCGCGGGCGGTCGAGGTCAGCCCGCGGCGCCCGAAAGGGCCCGGTCCACCTGTTCGGGGGAGAGGGCGTGCTCGATGGCGAGGATGCCCGCGCCGATGGCCGCCGCGTTCTCGCCGGTACGGCTCGGCTCGATCCGCAGCACATGGGTGGACAGCGGATGCGAGCGCCGGTACACGGCCTCGCGTACCCCGGCGAGGAGTTGGTCGTGCACGGCGGCCATGGCGCCGCCGAGCACCACCGTGTCGGGGTTGAAGAAGTTCACCAGGCCGGCCAGGACCTCGCCGACGGCGCGGCCCGCCTCGCGGACCATGCGCACCGCGTCCCGGTTCCCGGACTTCACCAGGCGCACGACATCACTGCCCGAGGCCGCGTCGAGACCGAGCTCCGCGAGACGCCTGGCCAGGGCCGCGCCGCCCGCCACCGCCTCCAGGCAGCCGGAGTTGCCGCAGCGGCACGGCGCCTCCTCGTCGCCGACCCGGATATGGCCGATGTCCCCGGCGCTGCCCTGCGCCCCCCGGTGCAGCCGGCCGTCCGCGACGATGCCGCAGCCGATGCCCGTACCGACCTTGATGTACAGCAGATAGCGGGTGTCCGGAAAGGCGCGGCGCTGCTCGGCCAGAGCCATCACGTTCACGTCGTTGTCGACCAGGGCGCGGGCGCCGAAGCGGCCCGCGAAGAACTCCGGGATGGGGTACTGGTGCCAGCCCGGCATGATCGGCGGGTCCACGGGGCGCCCCGTGGAGAACTCGACAGGACCTGGCACGCCCACGCCGATCGACTGCAGGCTGTGGCGCTCACGGCCCGCCTCCTTCAGCAGGGCGTTCAGGGTGCGCTCCACATGGCCGAGCACCGCCTGCGGGCCGTCCGCGATGGACAGCGGGTCCTCGCGCAGGGCCAGGGTCGCGCCGCCGATGTCAAGGAGGGCGACCCGGCAGTGCGAAGCGCCCAAGTCGACGCCGGCGACGGCGTGTTCACGGGTACGGAGGCGAAGGCGGCGCGGCGGGCGGCCGCCGGTGGAGCCGCCGTCGGCGTTGTCCTCGTCGACGAAGCCGTGCGCGATCAGGGCGTCGACGCGCTGCGACGCCGTGGAGCGGGCCAGGCCGGTGAGCCGGGAGATGTCGGCGCGGGTCGACGCGGCGCCGGTACGGATCAGGGCGAGCACCTCGCCGGACGAATGCGGTGTGGACCCCGCGCCCGGGCCCGCACCCGGGCCCGCACCCGGGCCCGCACTCGTGCCAGTACCCGCACCAGTACCCGCACCCGGCGGAAATATCGCCTGCTCCGACGCTGAGGACATGCCCGCAACCTTAGGGACGACTTCTGCTGCTCACAAGGCCGATCCTGTTCGGTCATCGGCATAAGTACCCGTCAGTTCCCTTGTGAAGAAGGGTGCTTGAACCCTTGACAGGGCAAAGCGGTGCCAGGACATTGCTCCGCGGTGCGCTACGCAGTTCCGCTGCCGAAGGAGCCGTACGTATGCCGGTGATGCTGACGATGCACGGTGTGTCCAAGAGCTTTCTCGGGGTGCGGGTCCTGCACGACGTCGACCTGGACCTGCACGCGGGCGAGGTGCACGCCCTCGTCGGGGAGAACGGCGCGGGCAAGTCGACCCTGATGAAGGTCCTCGCCGGGGAGCACGTGCCCGACTCCGGAACCATCCGGCTCGACGGCGCCACACGTCGGTTCAGCCATCCCGCGCAGGCCCAGGCCGCCGGGATCGGCATCATCCACCAGGAGTTCGCGCTGCTCGCGCACCGCACCGTCGCCGAGAACGTCTTCCTCGGCCGCGAACCGACCCGCCGCGGACTCGTCGACCGGCGCGCCATGCGCGAGCGCACCGCGGAACTCCTCACCGAGCTCGGTATCGACGCCACCGAAGGACTCACCCCCGACACCCGGGTGCGCGATCTGTCCGTCGCACGCCAGCAGACCGTCGAGATCGTCAAGGCGCTCGCCTCCGACGTACGCGTCCTGGTCATGGACGAGCCGACGGCGCCCCTCGCCGACCACGAAGCGGGCCTCCTGCACGACCTGGTGCGCCGTCTCGCCCGGCGCGGCCTGGGCATCCTCTACATCTCGCACCGGCTGCGCGAGGTCTTCGAACTCGCCGACCGCATCACGGTGTTGAAGGACGGACGGCACGTCACCACCGTCCCCACCGCCGACACCGACACCGGCCAGGTGGTGCGCGCCATGGTCGGCCGCGAGCTGAGCGCCTACTACCCGCCGCGCGCACGCCCCGAAGAGCTCGGCGACCTCACGCTCACCGTCACCGGCGCCGGCAACACCCGGCTGCACGGCGTCGACCTGGACTTACGGGCGGGCGAGATCACCGGTATCGCGGGCCTGCAGGGCTCGGGCCGTACCTCTCTCGCCCGCGCCCTGTTCGGCGCCGCCGCCTTCACCCACGGCACCATGACCGTCGGCGGCCGCGCCCTGCGCCCCACGAGCCCGCGCCAGGCCATCCGCGCGGGCATCGCCCTGGTCTCGGAGGACCGCAAGAGCGAAGGCCTGGCCCTGCGCCAGTCCGTGCGCGACAACGCCCTGCTCGTCACCCGGGCCGTGCCCGCGCGCGGCCGGCCGCCCGCAGGCCGCGGGCTCACCGCGCTCCTCGACCGGGTACGGCTGCAGGCACGCGGCGAGGACCAGGAGACCCAGTACCTGTCCGGCGGCAACCAGCAGAAGGTCGTCATCGCCAAATGGCTCGCCGCCCACCCCCGGGTGCTGCTCTTCGACGAGCCCACGCGCGGCGTCGACGTCGGCGCCAAGGCCGCCATCCACATCCTGGTGCGCGAACTGGCCCGCGACGGACTCGCCGTCCTCCTGATCACCTCCGAACTGCCCGAGCTGATCGGTATGAGCGACCGCATCCTCGTCATGTCCGAAGGCCGGATCGCCGGTGAACTGCCCGCGGGCGCGGGCGAGGAGGACATCATGCGCCTGGCCACCTCGGCGGGACAGGGGGCGGCATGACCCCCACGACGCTCACCCCCGCCCCCGTGAAACCCCCGGTGAAGAAGGTCTCCCGGCTCACCGACCCGGCCGTCGGCGTCTGGCTCGCGGCCGCCGTCGTCACCCTGCTCGGCTGGCTCGTCGTCACCCTCGACGGCGGCTCCTTCCTCACGCAGGCCAACATCACCGGCATCCTGCAGAACAGCGTCGCCCTCGGCCTGGTCGCCGTCGGCCAGAGCGCCGTCATCCTCACCGGCTCCCTCGACCTGTCCGTCGCCTACCTCATCGGACTCGGCACCCTCGTCGCCGCCGAGACCATGGAGAACGGCGGTGTCCTGACCGCGATCCTCGCCGTCCTCGCCCTGTCGGCCGCCGTGGGCCTCGCCAACGGCCTGGTCGTCACCGGACTCAAGGTCAACGCGTTCATCGCCACCCTCGGCACGGCGTTCATCCTGCGCGGCTGGATCGAGGACAACTACACCGGGCCCGCGGGCAAGGTCTCCGCCGGCTTCCAGCGCCTGGGCTACGACCGCATCGGCCCCCTGCCCGTCTCCCTGTTCCTGCTCGCCGCCGTCGCCGCCGCCGTATGGCTGCTCACCAGAAGGACCCGGCTCGGCCACCACATGTACGCCACCGGCGGCGACGAACACGCCGCCCGCCTCTCAGGCGTACGCACCCGCCGCACCGTCGTCGCCGCGCACGTCCTGTGCTCCCTGTGCGTGGGGGCAGCCGCCCTGTTCCTGGCCGCGCGGCTCGGCGCGGGCGCGCCGTGGGCGGGCACCGAGGCGCGCTACGACCTGGAGTCCATCGCCGCCGTCGTACTCGGCGGCACCGTACTCGCGGGCGGGCGCGGGGGAGTGGCGGGCACCCTCGGCGGCGTCCTGGTCCTCGCGGTCCTCGACAGCGTCTTCAACCAGCTCTCCGTCGACCCGTTCTTCAAGAACGTCGTGCGCGGCGTCGTCATCATCGCCGCCGTCGCCCTGTACGCCCGCCGCGGCGCGAGGAGGCCCGCATGACCACCGCAACCGCCGTCGCGGGCAAGCGCATCAGGGTCGCGCTCGGCGCCGGCGCCCCCGTCTACGCGCTCCTCGTGGTGCTGCTCGCCGCGCTCGCCCTGACCGACCCGGGCTTCTACGAACCCGACCGCTTCCTCGCCTTCGTCAAGCGCGCGGCGCCCCTGGTGATCCTCGCCGCCGGGCAGTATCTGGTCATCGTCAGCGGCGAGTTCGATCTGTCGGTGGGCGCGATCGTGACGGCGGGCGTGGTCGTCGCCGCCGAGCTGTACGGCTCCTATCCGGAAGCCCACTGGCTGCTCGTCACCCTCGCTCTGCTGCTCGCGGGGGCGGTCGTCGGGCTCGCCAACGGGCTGATCTCCACGGCCCTGCGCGTCCCGTCGTTCATCACCACCCTGGGCATGACGCTGATCCTCGAAGGCGCCGTCTTCTACTGGACCGGCGGCTCCCCGCAGGGCTCCCTGCCCGAGGACTTCCGTGCCCTCGGCCGCGGCACCGCCCTCGGCTGGCTGCCCTGGGCCGTGCTCGCCTGCGCGGCCACCGCCGTGTTCGCGGTGTGGCTGATGCGCCGTGACTTCGGCCGCACCCTCATCGCCACCGGCGACAGCGAACGCACCGCCGCGCTCTCCGGGGTGCGCGTCCACCGTGTGCGCGTCCTCGCGTTCGTCCTGTCCGGGGTGGCCGCCGCGCTCGCCGCGGTCCTCGTCGGCGGGTTCTCCGGGGTGTCCGCGCAGGCCGGCCGGGGCTACGAGTTCGAGGCCATCACCGCCGTCGTCCTCGGCGGTGTGGCGCTCGGCGGCGGGCGCGGCTCCGTACTCGCCGCGATGGCCGGGGCGTTCTCGCTGCAGGCCCTGTTCACGCTGCTCAACCTGCAGGGCGTCTCCGGCGCCCTCGAATCCACCGTCCAGGGCGTGATCGTCATCGCCGCCGTCGGCATCGGAGCCGCCGACTTCGCGCGCCTGCGCCGCCGCCGACGTACGCACTCCTCGGGAGGAACCCCCTCATGAGCCGCCACCGTCCCCTGCTGCCCGGCGCGGCCGTGCTCCTCGCCGCCGCCCTGCTGACCTCCTGCACCAGCGACGCCCCGCCCGACGGCCCTGCAGGCGCCTCCCCGAGCGCGTCCGGCGCCGGCGACGGCAAACAGTCCAAGTTCTTCCAGCAGGCCGAGTACGAACGGCAGCTGGAACTCGCCAAAGCCACCCCCCAGGGACCGGACGGCAAGCCCTGGGAGCAGATGATCGAACCAAAGATGGCCGACACCGCGGCCTACAAGAAGAAGGGCTCCGGCGGCATCCACCTGTGCTTCTCCAACGCCGGAGTCTTCAACCCCTGGCGCCAGGTCGGCCTGAAGAACATGAAGGCCGAGGTGAAACTGCACGACGAGATCGAGGAGTTCACCGTCCTCGACGCCCAGGGCAAGGACGACAAGCAGATCTCCGACATCCAGGAACTCACCGGCAGGGGCTGTGACGCGCTGATCGTCTCGCCCAACACCACCGCCACCCTCACACCCGCCGTGAAGGAGGCCTGCGGCAAACTCCCCGTCATCGTCTTCGACCGCGGCGTCGAGACCGACTGCGCCGTCACCTTCATCAACCCCATCGGCGGCTACGGCTACGGCGCGGTCGCCGCCGACTTCCTCGTGGACAAGGTCGAGCCCAAGGGCAAGATCCTCGCCCTGCGGATCTCACCCGGCGTGGACGTCCTGGAGAACCGCTGGTCCGCGGCGAAGGTCGCCTTCGACAAGAGCGAACTCGACGTCGTGGACGTCAAGTTCACCGAGGGCGACACCGCCAAGACCAAGTCGGTCGTCGCCGACGCCCTCTCCCGGCACGGTTCCATCGACGGGGTGTGGATGGACTCGGGGGCCACCGCCGTGGCCGCCGTCGAGGCCTTCGAGGACGCGGGCGTGGACGTACCGCCGATCACCGGCGAGGACCAGCAGGACTTCCTGCAGGCCTGGAAGGACAAGAAACTCACCGCCGTAGCCCCCACCTATCCCACCTTCCAGTGGCGCACCCCCGTCATCGCGGCCCTGCGCGTCCTCGCGGGCAAGCAGGTCCCCGAGGAGTGGAAGCTGCCCCAGCCCACCGTCACGCAGGACAACCTCGACGACTACCTCAAGGACGGCATGCCGCCGCTGCACTACGCCATGTGCGGCTGCGAGAAGCTGCCCGGGTTCCCCAAGGACTGGGGCGGCAGGAAATGACCGCGCCCTCGCGCATGCCCGGCAGGCCGCCCGTACGCAAGGTGGGCGCCAACCCGTGGATCTGGCACTCGCCCGTCACCGGCGAAGCCCTGCGCACCGTCCTGCCGCGCCTGGCGGGCTGGGGCTTCGACTGCGCCGAACTGCCCCTGGAACAGCCCGACGACTGGGACCCGGCGAGCTGCGCCAAGCTCCTCCACGCCACCGGCCTCTCCCCGGCCGCGGTGATCGCCGTGATGACGCCCGGACGTGACCTGGTCGCCGCCGACCCGGCCACCGTGCGCACCACCCAGGACTATCTGCGCCGCTGTGTGGACTCCGCACACGCCATCGGCGCACCGGTGGTGGCCGGGCCCCTCTACACCGCGGTCGGGCGGACCTGGCGCATGGACGCGAAGGCGCGGTCCGCCGCGTACGCCGAATGGCGCGAGCACATCGCACCGGTCGCCGACTACGCGCGGCGCGCCGGGGTGCGCCTGGCCGTGGAGCCGCTCAACCGGTACGAGACCAGCCTGCTCAACACCGTCGCCCAGACCCTCGACGCCCTCGACGGACTGCCCGCCGACGCCATCGGCATCGCTCTGGACACGTACCACCAGAACATCGAGGAACGCTCCCTGCCGGCCGCGGTGCGAGCCGCCGGATCCCGCATCGTGCACGTCCAGGTGTGCGCCAACGACCGCGGCGCCCCCGGCGCGGACCATCTCGACTGGCCGGGCCTTCTGCGGGAGTTGAACGCCACCGCCTACCAAGGCCCCCTGTGCATCGAGTCGTTCACCGCGCACAACGACGCCATCGCGGTCGCCGCGTCCGTATGGCGCCCCCTCGCCGACACCCAGGACGCACTCGCCACCGACGGCCTGGGCTTCCTGCGCCGCACCCTCGCGGCCCTCTGACTCCGGCACCCCTCGTACCACTTCATCCGTACGACGAGGAAGGACCAGGACCAGCCCATGGACTGTCATGCCCGTGCCATACCTCGTGACTTACGTCGTGCCCTACTTCATGCCATACCTCGTGACCTACGAAGAGCCGTCGTCGCCCTGCTCGCCGCCCTGGCGCTCGCGCTGACCGCGCTGCCCGCCACAGCCGTCGACAAGGCCCCGGCCTTCCGCGCCCTGCTCTTCACCAAGGCGGTCGGATACGTCCACGACTCCATCCCCGCCGGGATCCAGATGTTCAAGGAGGAGGCGGCCGAGAACGACTTCGAGGTCGTCCAGACCGACGACGCCACCGTCTTCGCCGACGACAAGCTCAAGGACTTCGACGTCATCGTCATGCTGCAGAACTCCGGCATGGTCTGGGACACCGACACCCAGCGCGCGGCGATGCAGAAGTACGTGCGCTCCGGCAAGGGCGTCGTCGCCCTCCACAACACCCTCGACATGGGCGTCGAGGAGCAGTTCCCGTGGTGGGACGACACCATCAACGGCGGCGCCCATATGCCCGCCCACTCGCCGGGCGTCCTCAAGGGCACCGCGAAGGTCGCCGACCGTGTGCACCCCTCCACGAAGTCCCTTCCCGAGCGCTGGGAGCGCCCCGAGGAGTGGTACAACTTCGACAAGAATCCGCGCGGTGACGTGCACGTTCTCGTGACCGCCGACGAGACGACCTACGACCCGGGCGGCGCGGCCATGGGCGCCGACCACCCGATCTCCTGGTGCCGCAACACCGAGGGCGGCCGGGTCTGGGCCACCGCGATGGGCCACGACAAGGCGTCCTACAGCGAGGCGTACTTCCGCGACCACGTCGTGGGCGGCGTCAAGTGGGCCGCGGGCAAGGAGCCCGGCGACTGCGGGGGCACCGTCTGGAACGGCTACGAGAAGATCACCCTCGACGACAACACCGCCGACCCGATGGAACTGGACGTCGCCGCCGACGGCAGGGTCTTCTACGCACAGCGCAGCGGCGAGGTGAAGATCTTCGACCCGGCCACGCACCAGACCGCCGAGGCGGGCAAGCTCGATGTCTACACCGGCGGCGAGGACGGTCTGGTCGGCCTGGAACTCGACCCGAAGTTCAAGGACAACCACTGGATCTACCTCTACTTCGCACCCGCCGGCGCCACGGACGACATCAACCGCCTCTCCCGCTTCACCGTCACCGACGGCAAGCTCGACAAGGCGAGCGAGAAGAAGCTCCTGGACGTGCCCGCCTACCGCGACCGCACCTTCCCCGAGCCCGGACACACCGGCGGCGCCGTCGAGTTCGGCCCGAACGGCACCCTGTATCTGTCCACCGGCGACGACGTACCCCCCAACCTCGACCCCAACTGGCAGGGCTACGCGCCGCTCGACTGGCGTCCGGGCAAGCAGATGCTCGACGCGGCCCGCACCGCGGGCAGCACCAATGACCTGCGCGGCAAGATCCTGCGCATCAAGCCGACGGACGCCGGCGGCTACACCATCCCCAAGGGCAATCTCTTCGCGCAGGGCACGGCCAAGACCCGACCCGAGATCTACGCGATGGGCTTCCGCAACCCGTTCCGCTTCACCGTCGACCCCAAGACCGGCTATGTGCACGCCTCCGACTACGGCCCCGACCGCGGCGCCCCGACGACCCCACGCGGCCCGGAAGGACTGGTCGAGTACAACGTCATCAAGAAGGCGGGCAACTACGGCTGGCCCTTCTGCCACGGCAACAACCAGGCGTATGCCCCCTACAACCCGGACACCCAGGAAGTCGGCGCGAAATTCGACTGCGCCAAGCCGGTGAACCCGTCCCCGAACAACACGGGCCTGAAGGACCTGCCGCCGCTCGTACAGCCCGAAATCTGGTACGGCTACGGCGAGTCCGAGGAATTCCCCGAGATGGGCTCGGGCGGCTCGGCGCCGATGAGCGGCCCGGTCTACCACTACGACGCGAAGAACCCGTCGAAGACGAAGTTCCCCGCGTACTTCGAGGGCGCGAGCTTCTTCTACGAGTGGGCACGGAACTCCGTGAAGGAGATCCGCTTCGACCAGGACGAAAAGCTCCTGAAAATCAATGACTTCATGAAGTCGGTCAAGTTCACCAAACCCATGGACATGACCTTCGGCCCCGACGGCTCGCTCTATGTCCTCGAATGGGGCTCGGAGTTCGGCGGCGGCAACAACGACTCGGGTCTGTACCGCATCGACTACGCCCAGGGTCAGCGCAGCCCGCTCGCGAAGGCCACGGCATCGGCGACCAACGGCCCGGTACCGCTGAAGGTCGACTTCTCCAGCGAGGGGAGCAAGGACCCCGACGGCGATCCGATCACCTACTCCTGGGACTTCGACGGCGACGGCACCGCCGACTCGAGCGACCCCAATCCCTCCCACACCTATACGACGAAGGGCGACTTCACCGCACAGCTCAAGGTCACCGACTCCACCGGCAAGTCCGGCTACGCCAACATCCCCGTCACGGCGGGCAATACGGCGCCCACGGTGAAGGTGGAGACCCCGCTCGACGGCAAGCTCATCACCTTCGGCGACAAGATCCCGTACAAGGTCACGGTCACCGACCCCGAGGACGGCCCCGTCGACTGCGCCAAGGTCACCGTCAACCCGGCCCTCGGCCATGACGACCACGAGCACCCCACCACCGACATCCCCGGCTGCGAAGGCACCGTCGACACCGGCGACCTCGGCGGCCACCCGGAGGGCGCGGACCTGACCTACGTCCTCAACGCCAAGTACACGGACAAGGGCGGCGACGGGACCTCCGCCCTGACCGGCTACGGACGCTCCGTGCTACAGCCACGGCACAAGCAGGCCGAGTACCACGACGACCAGTCGGGCACCCGGATCGTCTCCCAGGCGGGCGCGGAGAACGGCAAACGCATCGGCGACATCAGCAACGGCGACTGGATCGCCTTCTCGCCGATGAGCCTGGACGGCATCGCCACCGTGAGCCACAAGGTGTCATCCCCGTACGGAGGCGGTGCGATAGAGCTGCGCTCCGGAGCCCCCGACGGCAAGCTCCTCGCCACCACGCCCATCCCGAACACCGGCGGCTGGGACACCTACCAGGAGACCCCGAAGGTGCCCGTGGAGGCCCTGGCAGGCGGCGGCCACAAGCTGTATCTGGTGTTCACGTCACCGCAGAACAACGCGTTCGACGTGGACGCGGTGCAGTTCCACGCGGGCGGCTGACCCGCACCGCACGCGCGGCCCGGGGCCTCAGGCCTCGGGCCCCGCCATGTGGTCGCTGATCCACTTGATGCTGCTCTCGTCCATGCCCCGCAGATACGACTTGGCGTTGTGGTCGCCGCCCTGGATGACCTGCAGATGGGTGTGGACGGGGCCCTTGTTGCCGTACGTCGCGAGGTACTTGTCGACCTTCTTCTTCTCGTTCTTCTCGTTCGTCCCGTACTGGAACGCCAGATAGACGTCGGGGCCCTTCGCCGCGATCAGCTTCTTGGAGAGCTCCTCGGGGTTGTTCGCCGCCATCGCCTGGCGGTCGCCGTGCCACAGCGGCGAGTCCGGCACGATGTCAGGACCCGAGGCGATGACGGTCTTGAACTTGTCGGGGTGCTTGAGCACCGCCTTCAGGCCCGCGAAGCCGCCCGACGAGGAACCCATGAACGACCAGCCGTCGCGCGACTTGAGCGTGCGGAAGTTCTGCTTCATCAGGTCCGGTACGTCCTCGGTCAGCCAGGTGCCCATCTTCGGCTGGCCGGGGATGTCACTGCCGTCCCAGTACAGGCCGCCCTCGTCCGTGTGCGGGTTGAGCACCGGCATGGCGAGCAGGAACGGCTTGCTCTTGCCCTCCTGCACCCACTTCTCGATGGACGACTCCAGGTGCAGTCCGCTGTCGGACATCCAGTAGTTCGTGGGGAAGCCCGGACCGCCCGGGAGCGCGATCATCACGGGGAAGCCGCTCTTCGCGTACTTCGGGTCGCTGTACTCCTTGGGTGCCCACACCCACACCTTGCCCTTGAAGCCGGACTTCTTTCCGTCCACGTCGACCACGGCCACGTGCGTGCCGTTGTCGAGGGTCTCGGCGTTCTTGAAGGCGGCGGCCGGGCCGGTCGGCATGAGCGCCTTGGCGCCCGCGGCCCGGGTGCCCGTACCGGAATCCGCACCGGGGTCCGTGCCGCCCGGCCCGAAGCTGACCGGCTCGCCCTTGTCCGTGAAGGGCGGAATGTCGAAGTGGCTCATCACCGGCCAGGCGATCAGCGCGAGCGCGGCCACCGAGGCCACGGCCAGGAGCAGGCGGCGGCCGCGGGCGGGGCGGCGGTGACCCCGGGGAGCCTGGGGCGGGGCGGAGAAGTGGCTCATCACGTCGTTCCGGTGCTGCTGCCCCGGAGGGCATGACGGCTGGTGCGCCCTGGGAGAGCCCCGCACAGGGGACGAGGTTCCGCGCTTTACCCAAACCTGACCAATCGCCTACTGCGGCATTAATCCATCGCCGCTTGGGCTGCGAGCGGCGGGGCCCCGATGGATGATCACGTCATGGACCCGAGCGACGGTGGCAAGGACGGCGCTCCGCAGGCCGAGGACGCCGCCCCGCAGACCCAGGCCGCCGCCCCGCAGACCCAGACCCAGACCCAGGCCGAGGCCGTCGCCGAGCGGCACGCCGGCTGGAACGAGCTGTTCTTCGACCTGGTCGTGGTCGCGGGCGTCAGCCGCCTCGCGCACCTCCTGCACGAGGGCCCGGACCCCGCGGACCTCGCCCTGTACCTCGTCCTCTACCTGGCGTTCTGGGTCGTCTGGTCCTCCTTCGCCGTCTACGGCAACATCGCCGCCGAGCAGACCCGCACCCGCAATCTGCTGCTCGCCATGCTCGGTATGGCCGTCATGGCGGCCTCCGTGTCGGGCCTGCACGCATCGGGCGACGTGCAAGCCGTCGCCTTCGTCGCCGCATACGTCGCGCTGCGCTGGTTCGCCGGGCGGGTCTGGAAGCGCGGACAGATCGTCACGGACTGGCCCCTCGCCCAGCTCGGCCTCGGCGCGACACCCTGGCTGATCTCCCTGCTCACTCCGGAGCCCTGGCGCCCCTGGCTGTGGGCCCTGGGCATCGCCATCGATCTGGTGGTGCTGCTCACCGCGTCGTCCGACGCCACCGTGCGCAATGCCGCCCAGCGCTACCGCCGCGCCGTGGAACACCGCGGCCCGCCGCCGGGCAGTCCCCGTGACGGACAGCAGCCCGTCGTCGCCGCGGCCCACACCGACAGCGCCCATCTCGCCGAACGCCTCGGCCTTTACGTGATCATCGTGCTCGGCGAGGGCCTCATCCAGGTCATCGACGCCGCCGCCGACGAAGAGCACTGGAACCTGCCGCTCGCGGCCACAGGCCTCGGAGCCTTCGCCCTCCTCGCCGCCATCTGGACCCTCAGCCTCCGCTACGGCTACGACGGCGTCCCCGGCCTCCAGGCCAGCACCCTCGCCCCGCGCTACGCCCTGTTCCTGCACGCCCTGCTCACCGCCACCCTGGCCGCACTCGCCGCGGCCCTCGGGCTCGCGGTCGCGCACGCCGACGGCCCGCTGCCGGCCGGCACCCGGATGCTGCTCTGCGGCGCCATGACCCTGTACTTCCTGATCGGCACCGGCGCCGCCCTCACCCGCAGTCACGGCCGCGGCCGGCTCCTGAGGGTGGCCGTGCCGTGCGCCCTGGTGCCGGTCGTCCTCGCGGCCGCCGGGCAGCAGCTGCCGACTCCTGTACTGGTGTGGCTCCTTGCCGCCACGGTGGGCGGACAGATCCTGCACCACTCGCGTTCTTCCGCGGCGCTCAGCTCAGGCCTGAATGCTCAGGCCTGACCATTCAGGCCTGAGCATTCGGGACAAGCCGGAGGCCCACGGCGCGCCCAACCCCAACGCGCGCCGTGGGCCTCCGCTCCCCGTCAGCGAGTTCCGACCGCGGCGCGCACGGCCCGGCGGGCCAGGGCGCAGTCGTCGTGCAGCCTCCTGAGAAGCAGGCGCTGTTCCTCGCCGGACGGCGCAGCACCGGATTGGGCAGGGCCCGGTGCCACCGGGGCCGTATCGCGCATGGTGCGCTGCACAGCCGTTTCGTACGTACGGATCTCCCGGGTCAGGACCAGCATCAGGTTCACGAGGAACGCGTCACGTGCCGCGGCCCCCGAGGACTGGGCGAGCTGGCTGATCTGACGGCGCGCCACCGGGGCGTCGCCCAGGCAGGACCACAGCGTCGCCAGGTCGTATCCCGGCAGGTACCAGCCCGCGTGCTCCCAGTCGACCAGGACGGGCCCCGCCGGTGACAGGAGCACGTTCTGCAGCAGCGCGTCGCCGTGGCAGAACTGGCCCATGCCGCCGGGCCCCGCGGAGTGCGCGATGCCGTGCAGAAGCTTCTGCAGATCGCCCAGATCACGGTCGGTGAGCAGACCCAGCTCGTGGTAGCGGGAGATCCGGGAGGCGTAGTCCAGCGGGGCGTCGAACATTCCCGCCGGCGGACGCCAGGCGTTCAGCCGGCAGATGGCGCCGAGCGCGGCCCTGATGTCGGCCCGCGGCGGAGCCTCGGCCGGGTGGCGTTGCAGGGCCGCCACCCGGCCGGGCATCCGCTCGACCACCAGCGTGCCGTTCTCCGGGTCCGCGGCGATCAGCCGGGGAACCCGTACCGGCGGCCGGTGCCGGACGAACGCGCGATAAGCAGCTATTTCGTGCTGGATCCGCTCCGACCACACGGGGGAGTGGTCCAGTAAACACTTGGCCACCGCGGTGGAGCGCCCGGTCGTGCCGACCAGGAGCACGGAGCGTCCGCTGCGCCGCAGGACCTGGACCGGATTGAACTCCGGGCAGATACGGAGCACCGAGGCGATCGCGGTGCGCAGCTGAGCGCCCTGAGGGCCGGACAAGTCGAGTCTCCCGCTGAGCGGTTGGGTGCCTTGCCCCGGCGTACGCCGCACCCGTCCCGGCCCGAGGGCCGAGCCTCCCTGCCGGGTGGGGTCCAGATACGGGCCGCTGCCCTGTCGGGGAACGGGCGGCCGGGGCGGAGCGGACACGGAGGACGATGCTGCGTACATGGGCGATACAGATCCCTTCGTGTGCCGACGAGTTACATGCGCTACCCGGCCCGGCTGCCGTGCTGCACCCTGGGGAATGCCGTCCGGCCGCCGGGTCGGGGTGGCGCATATCTACCTGACACCTCCCGGCGTGTGGCACACCATCTGGCGCACCCTGGCGAACCCTGGCGAATAGTCGCACCGCATCTGACGCGGGGTTACTGTCAACTCAGCCGAGAACCTGGGGGCTTGATGTGAACAGCGAACCCAACACCCGCCTGCAAGACCTGTTCGGCCTGGCCGGCTGGTCGAAGGGCGAACTGGCGAGACTGGTGAACCGGCAGGCGGCGGCCATGGGCCACCCCCAGCTGGCGACCGACACCTCGCGGGTGCGGCGCTGGATCGACATGGGAGAGATCCCGCGCGATCCCGTACCGCGCGTCCTGGCGGCGCTGTTCACCGAGCGACTCGGCCGTGTCGTGACCATCGAGGACCTCGGTCTGGTCCGGCACGGGCGTGCGGGAAAGCGGCAGCGAAAAGGGGAGCTGGACAACCCCGAAGGTCTGCCGTGGGCGCCCGAGCGGACTGCTGCGGTCCTCACCGAATTCACGGGAATGGACCTCATGCTCAACCGACGCGGCTTGGTGGGCGCGGGCGCCGCGCTCGCCGCAGGATCAGCACTCACGGGCGCCATGCACGACTGGCTGCACACCGATCCGGCCCTCTCCGCAGATGCTCCCCGCTTCGAAGACCCCCTGCACGCCGACCCCGCTGGGTACGACCGCTATGAGGCCGCCCCCATCGGGTCGCAGGAGATCGAAGAGCTGGAGCGTTCCGTGGAGGTCTTCCGCGCCTGGGACGCGGCCCGCGGAGGCGGGCTGCAGCGCAAGGCAGTGGTGGGCCAGCTCAATGAGGTGGGAGGCATGCTCTCCTACCACCACCCCGACCATCTCCAGCGCCGCCTGTGGGGCGTCGCTGCCAACCTCGCCGTACTCGCGGGCTGGATGTCCCACGACGTCGGCCTCGAACCCACGGCTCAGAAGTACTTCGTCATCGCCGCGCACGCCGCACGCGAGGGCGGCGACCGGCCACGCGCCGGCGAAGCCCTCTCCCGGGCGGCCCGGCAAATGGTGCACCTCGGCCGCCCGGACGACGCGCTCGACCTGATGAAGCTCGCCAAGTCCGGCTCGGGGGACGAGGTCCTGCCCCGCACCCAGGCCATGCTGCACACCATCGAGGCCTGGGCGCAGGCCTCCATGGGCAAGGGCCAGGCCATGCGCCGCACCCTCGGCGAGGCGGAGGACCTCTTCGTGTCGGACAAGGGCGATGTGCCGCCGCCCAGTTGGATGCAGATGTTCGACGAGGCCGATATGCACGGCATGCAGGCCCTGGCCTACCGCACCCTCGCCGAGCACGACCCGTCGGCGTCGGGCACCGCGCAGCGGCACGCCAAGGAGGCACTCCAGCTGCGCGAGGGCGGCCGTCAGCGCTCAAAGATCTTCGACTACATCTCGCTTGCCTCGGCCTGCTTCATCGCCGACGACCCCGAACAGGCCGACCGCTACGCCCGCCTGGCCCTGGTGTCCATGGGCGAGACCTCCTCGCACCGCACCTGGGACCGGCTGCGTGAGATGTACCGGCTCACCGGCCAGTACTCCGGCTATCCGAAGATCCAGGACCTCCGCGAAGAGATCCAGCTCGCCCTGCCGAAGGCCCCCGCCAGGTCGAAGGGAGGCGGCCTCAAGGCGTGAGCCGGGCTGTACGTGACTGCTGAGCCTTCACGTACAGCCTTTTCGCGCGCGCTTTTACGCTTTACGTCGCCGTCTCGTACCTGTACCTGCGGGCCGCCCCGCCCTACTGCGTCCCGATCCTGGCGATCAGTACGCACGCGTCGTCAGCGCGCTCGGTCTGTCCGAACGCCTCGACGACCGTGCGGACGCAGTCCTGGGCGCCGCGTGCCCCGGCGAACCGGGGGGCGAGGTCGAGCAGCTGTTCCGTGGCGCTCTCGCCGTCGCGTCCCGGTACCAGGCCGTCGGTGTGCAGGACGAGCAAGTCGCCTGGTTCCAGGTGTACTTCGGCCTGTTCGTAAGAGGCGCCCGAGGTGGCGCCGAGGAGCACGCCGTCCGGGGGCGAGAGCGCCCGGCCCGTCCCGCCGCGGAACAGCAGCGGGGCGGGGTGGCCGGCCTGGGCCCAGGTGAGGGTGTGGGTGGACGGGTTGTAACGGCAGCACACCGCGCTGCCCAGGGCGGGCTGCACCGAGGTGTCGAGGAGTTGGTTCAGCCAGCCGAGCAGCGGGCCCGGCTGGGCGCCCGCGACGGCCATGCCGCGGAGCGCGCCGAGCAGCATCGCCATACCCGAGGTGACGGTGACGCCGTGCCCCGTCAAGTCGCCGACGCTGAGCAGCGATTCGCCGCCCGGCAGCTCGAGCGCGTCGTACCAGTCGCCGCCGATCAGGGCGCTGGAGGAGGACGGCAGATAGTGCGCGGCCAGGTCCAGGGCGTCGGGGCCGCCGTGCGGAAAGCGCAGGGAGCCGCGCCAGGGCGGCAGTACGGCCTCCTGCAGCTCGACCGCGAGCCGGTGCTCCGTCTCGGCGATATGGCGCTGGCGCTGCAGCGAGTCACGGTGTTCGCGCACCGCGAGCTGGCTGCGGCGCAGTTCGCTCACATCGCGCAGCACCGCCCACATCGAGGCGGTGGAGCCGTCGGCGTCGAGTACGGGCTCGCCCATCATGTGCACGGTGCGCACACCGCCGTCGGGGCGCACGATGCGGAACTCGCCGTCGATGGGCCTGCCGTCGATGAGGCAGTCCGTCACCATCGTGGTGAGTAAAGACTGGTCCTCTTCGTGGACGAGGGCGGGCAGTTCGTCCAGGGTCAGCGGCTGCTTGGCCGGGTCCCATCCGAATATCTGGTAGAGCTCACCGGACCAGGTCACTTCGTCGGTGAGGAGATTCCATTCGGCGCTGCCGACCCGGCTGAGCAGGGAGCCGCGCGGGTGCTCGGCGGCCACCGCGGCGGACGGGGACGCGGGCTGCGGCTCGTCGATGACGAGGGCGTCGTCGAGAGGTTCGGGCGGCAGGCCCTCGCGCAGCTGCCCCAAGTGCTCGTCCAGGTCGTCGAGTTGACGCGTGGCGAGTTCGTACAGGGCGCGCTGCCAGCGGCCTTGGGGGTCGTCGTCGTCGAGGACGGCCTCGCGGCGTACGGCGTCCACTCCACCGCGCAGCTGGCGCGTCTGGGAGATGAGCGCGTCGACCGTACCCCGCTCGGGCGGCTGGGCTGCGGGGCGGTCCGCAAAGAGATGGGACGGCATGACGTACTCCGATGCAGGCGCGGTACGACCAAGACTGACGGAAGGACCGGTTATGACTGTCGCACAGGGAGCCGTGCCCCGTAAGGGATTTGGCAACACACGATCCGGTGGTGCTTGAGGCATATGCCATGGTCCTTGATCGCGGGATGTCCCGATACGCGCGCTATGGCGGGCGTTCAGGGGCGTGATCAGGTGTCGCGAACCTTTCGGAACGGAACCGGAGTTGACGCCTCCGATCGGCCCTTGCCCCGGACATGGGGGCCATGGTCAACCGCGCGCACCGTAGCGGAGGTAGACCATACCGCCGCCGAAAGGGCGCTCGTCCAGGAGTTCCAGAGGCAGCCGGATGCCGTCGGGCCAGACGCGTTTGCCGCCGCCGACGACGACCGGGGCGACGAAGAGGTGGCACTCGTCCACGAGTCCGGCCGCGAACGCATGGGTGGCGAGATCGGGGCCGCTCACGGAGAGCTCGGCGGTGGCCGAGTCCTTGAGTTCCCGCACCGTTTCGGGGTCGAAATCGTGCTCGATGCGCGTTCTGGCCGTGGAGACCGTCGACAGCGTCCGTGAGTAGACGACCTTCTCGGCGGCCTGCCACAGGCGGGCGAACTCCCGCATCACCGGGCGCCGGCCGGGGCTGTCGTGAGCGCTCTCCCAGGCGGCCATCACCTCGTACATCCGCCGCCCGTACAGATACGTTCCGACCGGCCGCTCCAGGCCGTTGATGAACGCATGCGTCTCGTCGTCGGGCACGGCCCAGTCGAAGGCGCCGCTCGCGTCCTCGACGAAGCCGTCGAGCGACGCGATCACCGAGTAGATCAGCTTGGCCATGGGCCCTCCGATCGCTGCTGTGGCCCTGACCCATCACTGTGTCGGCAAGGGAGCGGGCTGCGCCAGTCCGCCCGGCCGCTGCCCGGCTCCGCGGCCCTGTGATAGCACTGCTGGCATGAAGGACAAGCCCGTCGAACGCCCCGGCTATCACCATGGTTCGCTGCCTGAGGCCCTCACCGCTGCGGCGCTCGAGCTCCTGGACGAGGAGGGCGTCGAGCGGGTCACGGTACGCGAGGTGGCGCGCCGGGCGGGGGTGTCGCCGGGGGCGCCCTTCCGGCACTTCGCCGACCGGCAGGCGCTGCTGACGGCGGTCGCCGACCGGATCCTGGCGGACTACGAGCGGTGGCAGCTCGCCGAGGTCACGGCCGCCCAGGGGCCTGCCATGCGCGCCTTCGGCCTCGGCTTCGTGCGGTACGCGATCCGGCATCCGCGCCGCTTCGAGCTCATCAGGTCACGGGTGTTCACCCCGTCCCAGCCCAGCGAACTGCGTGGCCGTCTCGCCGGTATCGAGGAGGCCTTCACCGGGATGATCGTCGCCGACCAGGAGTCCGGCAAGCTGCGGCCGGGCGACCCGGTGCTGATCGGTCTGGCCGGGCAGGCCCTGGTGTACGGACTCTCGCAGATGATCGTCGACGGCTATCTGCCCGCGGACCGGGCCGAGGAGCTGGCCGAGCGGGTCCTGGACACGTTCGGTCTTGGCGTCGCCAACCTCCCCTGAGGGCAGCTGAACGCTCCGCGGGATGTCCGGTATGACACCTGCGGGTGCGTCGTGGCTGGTCGCGCAGTTCCCCGCGCCCCTTGGGGGCACGACGAACCGCACCGGACTTCCTCCCATCCGCTTGGCAGCCCCAACCTCGGCTTACCGCGGGTTACTTGGGGCCCCGTCAGGCCTTGACCGGTGCCCTCCCCCTTGATGTAATCGCCGCTTACATTGCTGATGGCGGCAGCAGCGAAGGAGAACCGGATGGACACAGCCCGCATCCCGCGTATCCCGCGCTTCCCCGAAGCGGCGGCCCGCGGATCGGTGGAGATACGCACCAACCCTGAGACCGCGTACGGCACCGTCAGCGATCCGCTCGTGATGGCAGGGCTCGCCGAGGAGACCTACCGGGCGCGCTGGCTCGGCGGCGTCGCGACGTCCGTGCCGGGCGCGCGCTTTCGCGGCTACAACCGGCACGGGGTGCGCCGCTGGGTCACCACCTGCCGCATCACCGACGTCGAGCCGGGGCGGCGCTTCGCCTACGAGGTGACCGCGTCCCCGCTGCGGATCCCGATCTCGCGCTGGCAGTACGACATCGAGCCCGCGGCGGACGGCGGCTGCACCGTCACCGAGACCAACTGGCTGCGGGTGCCCCTGTGGTTCATTCCGGCGGCCGTGCTGATCACCGGTGTCCTCAACCGGCCCGGGGTCAACCGCAGCCACATCAACACGACCCTGCAACGCCTCAAGTCCCGGCTTGAAGGGGCCTCCGCGCGGCCCGAGCCCACCGAAGCCAACTGACCTGGAGGCACGATGTCCCCCGGCCGAACACCGGATACACCACCGCCGCCGCCGAAGGCGATGTCGTGGCCCTGCTGATCGGGATGCGCGTCAACCGCTTCTGGGCGGTGCACCACTGGATGCCGGTGTTCTACGCGATGCTGCGGATGCTCAGCGAACTCAAGCGGCAGCGCGGCCGCGGACTGCTCAGCCACATCCTGCTCACCGCGTCGGCGCGCACGTACCACGTGGTCCAGCACTGGGAGTCCAAGGAGCAGCTCTACGGCTACGCGTCGGCGCCCGACGGCTTCCTCCACACCGTGTGGGGCATCGCCAACCGCAAGCAGCGGGCGGGCAAGCTGCGCGGGCACGTGGGCCTCTGGCACGAGACGTACATCGTGCCGGAGGGCTCGTACGAGTCGGTCTACTTCGACATGCCGCCCTTCGGGCTCGCGGCCGCAGCCGGCGCCCTGCCCTTGGAGCGCCGCGGCCGCACGGCGGTGGCCCGCCTCGCGCACCGGTCCGCGGCCAAGGGGTGAGCGGTCCTCCGGCGCCGGGTCACAGCGGCAGGACGCACACCGCCATGGGGGACTTGAACGCCTCGCCCGCGGGCCGCAGTTCACCGCTCTCGGCCGCCACGTGGAAGGCGGTGACGGTGCCGGACTTCTGGTTCGCCGCGAACAGCAGGCCGCCGTCGGGGGAGGAAGCGAGCTGGCGCGGGAAGTCACCGCCCACGGGGACCGTGTCCAGGAGGCGGAGGCGGGCGCCGTCGTCCTCGACGGCGTAGCGGGTCAGGCTGTTGTGGCCGCGGTTGGCGAGGTAGGCGAAGGCGCCGTCGGCGGTCACCAGGAGCTGGGCCGGGTAGCTGGTGCCGGGGCCCGTGCCGGTCTCCTGCGGTGTGCCGGGGGTCAGGCGCCCGCTCGCGGGGTCGTAGGCGCAGACGGTGACGGTGTTGTCGAGCTCGTCGGCCAGATACGCGAACCGGCCCGAGGGGTGGAAGGTGAGATGACGCGGCCCGGCGCCGGGGCGCAGCGTCGCGTACGAGACCCGCTCAAGGGTGCCCGCCGTGGTGTCCAGGCGGTACGTGTAGACCGTGTCCGTACCCAGATCCACGGCCAGCACATGGCCGCCGTCCGGGCTGGTGAGGAACTGATGGGCGTGCGGCCCCTGTTGGTCGGGGCCGGGCGCCGGCTCGCTGTGGGTGACAAGCGCGGTGCGCTCGCCCAGTTCGCCGGAGGGCGCGATGGGGTGCACGGCCACGCTGCCGGAGAGGTAGTTGGCGCTCAGCAGCCAGCGGCCCCCGGGGTGCACGGACAGATGGCAGGGGCCACCGCCGCCGGTGTCGCGCCGGCCGAGCACTTCGCCAGGGCCGTCGGGGGAGAGGCGGATCGCGGTGACACCGCCCTTTTCCTGCTCGTTGACGGCGTACACGGTGTCGCCCGAGGGGTGCACGGCGAGGTAGGACGGGTCGTCGACCCCGGTGAGGGTGGAGCCCGCGGTGATCCGTCCGCTGCCCGGGTCGTAGGTGGCGAACGCGATGCCCGTGCCGCCGCCCGCTTGTGAGGTGTAGGTGCCGATGAACAGGGGGCGGGCGGCGCGCTTCTTGTGCGTTCCGCCGGGCAGCGGCCGGGCGTCCCCCGCCGTGTAAGGCCCGCGGGGTGCGGGGCTCGCGGCGGGCAGGGTGGCGAGCGCGGCCGCGGTGGTCAGGGCGCCGAGGAAGCGGCGCCTGCCGAGACCGGCCGCCGGGCGGCCCGGTCCGTCGTGGGGGCGGGAGGCGTGGGGGGAGTTCGAGACGGAGCGATCCATGGGGCCACAGTGACGGGTGTGACCGGCGCCCACAAGGTGGGCGCACGCGCCCGGTGTCAGCGGTCGGCCTCCTGGACGTCCCCGACCGTCGAGGACCTGATCGGGTCGCGGTGGGCGAAGTCGCCCGGCGGGATGCCCGGGTGGTGGCCCTCGCGCGGCGGCGGCGCGGAGGCTCCGGCGGCGGGCGCCGGGTCGAGGGAGAGGCGGGAGACGATGCGGTAGCGGTCGCCGCGGTACAGCGAGTGCACATACTCCACCGGCCTGCCGTCGGTGTCGGTGGTCAGGCGCTCGAAGAGCAGCGCGGGCGACAGCTCCGGCACGTCGAGCAGATCCGCCTCGGCCCGGGTCACGACGGTGGGCTCGATGGCCTGCACCGCCTCATGCACCCGCACCGCGTGCCGCTCCCGCAGATGCTCGTACAGATCGCCGCCCTCCAGCTCCTCCGCCGTCAGACCGGGCACCAGGGCGGCGGGTATGTGCAGATGCTCGATGGCCATCGGGGCGCCGTCGACCAGACGCAGGCGCGCGACGTAGACGATGCCGGCCGCGGGGGAAAGGCGCAGCTTGCGGCCGACCCGGGCGCCCGCGGGCACGGTGGTGAACTCGAGGAGCCGGCTGGTCCAGGCGCCGGTGGCCTGGGGGACGCTCATGGTGTGCTGCTGCGAGACCAGCTCCTGGGTGATCTTGGCAGGGGCGACGAACATGCCGCGGCCGTGTTCGCGTACGAGCAGACCGGACGCCACGAGTTCGTCGACGGCGGCGCGCAACGTGGGCCGTGAGACGCCGAGTTGAGCGCACAGGCTGCGTTCGGAGGGGATCGGGTCACCGGCGCCCCGGGACTCGATGAGCTCCAGGATGACCTCGCGCACCCGCTCCCGCTTGAGAACCGCCCCCGGTGCTTCTGTGTCCATGTGCCGCCCTCTCCCCGCCCGGTGCCGTCGGTGCGCTGCTGTTGACCAGTGTGCCATGTCAGGTCCCCAACTGGGCTGCTGGTCAAGGGGAGTTTAACCACTGGTACGGAGGGATGGGAGCGCGTGATCGCTTCCGCTCCGCCTCAAAAGGCGTGTGTGCGCGGGTACTTGACGACCTCATTGGTCTATGCCACTTTCTTCCCTCGCCAACAGGTGAGCTATCCAGTTGGCTTAACTGGTCAAGTAGAGGTCAGGTCTGATCCCATAGAGGTGCACCGTGAATCTCCGCCTGCTCGCCGCTCCCACCGCCCTCCTGGCGCTCGTCGCGCTCGGTGCCTGCGGCGCCCCGGACTCCGCCGACGGCTCCGGCGGTGCCACCACCCTCGACGTATGGCTGATGCGTGACAGCGTCTCGGCCGCCTTCCAGAAGGAGTTCACCGCCGGCTTCGAGCGTGCGCACCCCGATATCGATGTGAAGATCCAGATCCAGGAGTGGGACGGCATCGGCCAGAAGGTCACCGCCGCCCTCGCCGGTGAGGACGCCCCCGATGTGATCGAGGCGGGCAATACGCAGGTAGCCCAGTACGCACAGAGCGGCGGCCTGGCCGACCTCAGCGACAAGGTCGCCGAACTCGGCGGCGAGGACTGGCTCGACGGCCTCGCCGAGCCCGGGGCGTACGAGGGCAAGCAGTACGGCATCCCCTACTACGCGGCGAACCGCGTCGTCATCTACCGCACCGACCTGTTCAAGAAGGCAGGCGTCGACGCACAGGACATCAGGACCCGCGAGCAGTGGATCGCCGCCACGAAGAAGCTCAACCGGGGCGACATCCAGGGGATATATCTGCCGGGCCAGATGTGGTACGCCCTGGCCGGGTTCATCTGGGACGAGGGCGGCGACCTCGCCACCGAGTCCGGCGGCA
The DNA here is from genome assembly GCF_042665355.1 of Streptomyces monticola. Classification (NCBI taxonomy): domain Bacteria; kingdom Bacillati; phylum Actinomycetota; class Actinomycetes; order Kitasatosporales; family Streptomycetaceae; genus Streptomyces; species Streptomyces monticola. The sequence continues at coordinate 180,756 of NZ_JBHTCF010000002.1, forward strand.
CCTGGACCGGCGCCCTGGACACCCCCGAGGCCCTGCGCGGCATGGAGTTCTACCGACGGCTCCAGGACCTCGGCAAGGGCCCCAAGGACTCCGACGAGGACGACCCGCCGCAGGCCGACGTGATGGCCGCGGGCAAGGTCGCCCAGGTCATCGCCACCCCCGGCGGCGCCGGAGTCATCGCCGAGGCCAACCCCGCCCTCAAGGGCAAGCTCGGCTTCTTCCCCATCCCCGGCAAGAGCGCCGGGCAGCCCGGAGCGGTCTTCACCGGCGGCTCCGACCTGATCGTGCCCGCGGCGTCGGGCAAGCAGGACGCCGCGTACACCTTCATCAAGGAACTGACCGGCGACCGCTGGCAGAAGAAGCTCGCCGCCGCCATGAGCTACGTACCCAACAAGACCACCCTCGCCGACGCCGTCGCCGACGACCCCGGCGCCGCCGCCATGGCCGTCGGCGCCACCAAGAACGGCCACGCCACGCCCAACACCCCCGGCTGGGCCGCGGTCGAGGCGGAGAACCCGGTCAAGGACTACATGACCGCCGTCCTCACCGGCGGCGACCCGCGCACCGAGGCCCGCACGGCGTCGGCCGCCATCACCCGGGCGATGAAGGGCAGTTCATGACCGCCAGGGAACTCCTCCCTCGGCCCACCGCCCGGACCCGGCCCGTCGCCACCGGCCGCGGACCGGGCCCACGGGCCGGACGGCGCCGCGACCCCTGGCCCTATCTGCTCATCGCCCCCGCCGTCCTCGGCACCCTCTACCTCCTGGTCTATCCGCTCGTGCGGGCACTGGTGATCTCCTTCCAGGAGTTCGGCCTGCGCCAACTCATCCTCGGTGACGCCGAGTTCGTCGGGCTCGCCAACTACCGGGCCCTGCTCGGCGATCCCCGTTTCTGGGAGGTGGTGCGCCGCACCTTCCTGTTCATGGCCGTCAACGTCGCGCTCATCGTCGTCATCGCGACCCTGGTGGCGCTGATGACCGAGCGCCTCGGACGCCGCTTCCGTATCGCGGTCCTCAGCTCCCTGGTCCTCGCCTGGGCGATGCCCGTGGTGGCGGCGACCACGGTGTTCCAGTGGCTGTTCCACTCGGAGTTCGGCATCGTCAACCAGACCCTCACAGGCCTGGGATGGCAGTCCTTCGAGCGCTACGCCTGGTTCGCGAACGGCCCCGCGTCCTTCGCGATCCTGGTGCTCCTCATCGTGTGGCAGTCCGTGCCGTTCGCCGCGATCACGCTGTACTCGGCGCTGACGACCGTCCCCGGCGAGCTGTACGAATCGGCGCGGCTCGACGGCGCGGGCGCCGGGCGGATCTTCCGCTCCGTCACCTTTCCGATCGTGCGCCCCGTCTTCCTGCTCGTCGTCTCGCTCGAAGTGATCTGGACGTTCAAGGCGTTCGTGCAGATCTGGGTGATGACCAGGGGCGGCCCCGGCGACGCCACCACGATCCTGCCGGTCTACGCCGTGCAGACCGCGCTGTCCGCCCAGCGCTACGACCTCGGCACCGCCACCTCCATGGTCACCGTCGTACTGATGTCCGTGGTCCTGATCGTCTACTTCCGCCAACTCCTCCGACAGGAGGCGGAACAGTGACCCGCGGCCGTACCCGTACGCAGATCCGGCGGTTTCCCCTGCACGCGGCCGCCGCCGCGACCGTCCTGCTCTGTCTCTTCCCCGTCTACTGGATGGTGGCCACCGCCTTCAAACCCACCCGTGAGATCCAGTCGGCGAGCCTCCAACTCCTGCCCGCCCACTGGACCCTCGACCACTTCCGGCGCGCCGTCGGCGCCGACGGTTTCGCGCTGTTCTGGCGCAACAGCCTCCTGGTCACCCTCAGCGCCGTACTGCTCTCCCTGCTCGTCGCGCTCGGCGCCGCCTTCGCGGTGGCCCGGCTTCGCTGGAAGGGGCGGCGGGCGTTCCTGCTCATGGTCTTCCTCGCCCAGATGGCGCCCTGGGAGTCACTGATCATCCCCGTCTACATCATCTCCAGGGACACCGGCATGCTGGACCGCCTCCCCACCCTCACCCTGGTCTACTTCATGATCACGCTGCCGTTCACGGTGGTGGTGCTGCGCGGCTTCCTGGCCGCGATCCCGCCCGAACTCGAAGAGGCCGCCCAGGTCGACGGCTGCACCCGGGCCGGCGCCTTTCGCCGGGTGGCCTTCCCGCTGCTCGCCCCGGGCCTGATGGCGACCTCCCTGTTCGGTTACATCACGGCCTGGAACGAGTTCGCCTACGCCAACTTCCTGATCATCAAACAGCAGGACAGCCGCACGCTGCCCGTGTGGCTGTCGTCCTTCCAGAACACCTTCGGCACCGACTGGGGCGCCACCATGGCCGCCTCCACGCTCTTCGCGCTGCCGGCCCTGGTGGTCTTCCTGCTGCTCCAGCGCCATGTCACCGCCGGCTTCGCGGCCGGCGCCGTCAAAGGCTGACGGCCACGGGCCGAGTGACGGCCACGGGCCGAGTCACGACCACGGGCCGAGTGACGACCACCGGCCGACACGAAGGAGGCTGCTTTGCCCGCACCGCCGCACCTCGTGCCACGCCCCGCCCGACTCGCCCCGCTCCCCGGCCACTTCACGCTCGACCACGGCACCACGGTGCGCGCGGACCCCGGCGCGCAGGCCGCCCTCGACCTGCTGCGCACCCTGCTCGCCCCCGCCACCGGGCTGCCCTTGACCCCCGCCGAGACCGGCGATGTGGTCCTCGCCCTCGACCCCCGGCTCGTGGGTGCTGGTGGGCCCGGAGACGAGGGCTACGACCTGAGCGTCACCCCGTACCGCATCCTCCTGCGCGCCCGCCGCCCCGCCGGACTCCTGCACGGCGTCCAGACCCTGCGCCAGCTCCTGCCCGTCGAGGCCCTGTTGGGCACTCCGCAGCGCCGCGACACCTGGCCGCTGCCGTGTGCGGAGATCACCGACGGGCCCCGGCACCCCTGGCGCGGCGCCATGCTGGACGTCGCCCGGCACTTCCAGCCGGCCGCGTATCTGCGCCGGTACGTCGATCTCCTGGCGCTGCACAAACTCAACGTGCTGCATCTGCATCTCACCGACGACCAGGGCTGGCGCATGCCCGTGCCCGCCTACCCGCGCCTGATCGAGATCGGCTCGCGCCGGCCGCGCTCCATGGCCGGGCCCGCGGGCAGCACCACCTACGACCCGACGCCGCACGAGGGCAGTTACTCCCGCGCCGAGCTGACCGGCCTGGTCGCCTACGCCGCGGAACGGGGCGTCACCGTCGTCCCCGAGACAGAGCTGCCCGGCCACACCCGGGCCGCACTCGCCGCCTACCCCGAGCTCGGCAACGACCCGGGTGCCCGGCTCGGCGTGTGGACGGACTGGGGTGTGTGCGAGAACGTCCTCGGCGTTCACGACCGCGCCCTCGCCTTCTGCCGCGACGTCCTCGACGAGGTCATGGATGTCTTCCCCTCCCGGCATGTCCATATCGGCGGCGACGAGTGCCCCACCACCGAGTGGGCCCGCACCCCCACGGCGTACGACCGCATCCGGGCGGAGGGGCTCGACGGCCCCGGCGCGCTGCGGGCCTGGTTCCTGACCCGGGCAGGGCGGCACCTGAGGGAACACGGCCGTACGCCCACGGCCTGGGCCGAGACCGGGGCCGAACTGCCGCCCTGGTTCACGGTGATGACCTGGCGCGACCCGGCCCACGCGCGCACGGCGGCCCGCCGCGGTCACGCCGTGATCACCGGCGACCACCGGGCCACCTATTTCGACTACGCCCAGTCCACGGAGCCGAGCGAGCCGCCCGCACAGCCCGGCGCCGTCGTCGGTCTGCGCGCGGTGCACGGCCACGACCCGGCGCCACCGCACTGGGACCCCCAGGAGCGCGCCCGGGTGATCGGCGCCCAGGGAAACGTGTGGACGGAGTTCGTCACCGACCCCAGCCACATCGAGTACCTCTCCTTCCCGCGTCTGTGTGCCCTTGCCGACCGCACCTGGACCGGGCCCAGTGACTGGGGCGACGACTTCCTGCCCCGGCTGCGCGCCCACGGCGCACGGCTCGACGCCCTCGGCGTGCCCCACCGCCCCCTCGACGCCGAGGCCCCCACAGAGGAACGCACCCCCACAAAGGAGAAGACACCATGACCGCAACCCACCGCGCCGCCGCACGGAGGCTGCGCACCGCCGTATCCGTCGTGGCGGCCACCGGGCTCGTCGTGACCGGCCTGGCCGCGAGCGCCGACGCCGCGCCCGCGCCCGCACCGAACGCCGCGGGCGAGACGCTCTTCGACGACTTCGCCTACACCTCCCACACCGACCCGCAGATAGCCGCCCACGGCTGGACCGTGCGCGGCAACGCGGGCGGCCCCGGTGTGCCGGGCGCCACCTGGGCGCCGGAGAACATCACGTTCACCAAGGACGGCGACAACTCCCTGATGAACCTGGAGACATCGACCGCGGGCACCGCCGCGTCGACGAAGCAGACCGAACTCCTCACCAAATCCATGAAGTTCAAGAACGGCACCTACGCGGCCCGCGTGCAGTTCACCGACGGCCCGCGGTCCGGGCCCGACGGCGACCGTGTGGTGCAGACGTTCTTCGCCCTCAACGACCTGACGGCCCCGATGGCCGACGACTACTCCGAGTACGACTTCGAGTACCTCCCGAACGGAGGCTGGGGCGAGCCCGCCAACATCCTCTACACCACCTCATGGGAGACCTACCGTCCCGACCCGTGGGAGGCGGTCAACCAGCACACCGAGTCGCGTACGAGCTTCGCGGGCTGGCACGACCTGGTCTTCACGATCGACGCGACGAGCATCAAGTACTACGTCGACGGGCAGCTGTTCGGCACCCATGACGCGAAGTACCTGCCCGAGCGGCCCATGGGCATCTACTTCAACCAGTGGCTGATCGACCTCAACGGCCAGCCGAGCACCGAGCCGCGCTCGTACGACCAGCAGGTGGACTATGTCCTGCACGTCAAGGACCAGGTCCTCAGCCCCGCCGACGTCCAGGCGAAGGTGGCCGGCTACCGGGCCGCGGGCACGGCCTTCGAGGACTCCGTCGGCTGAGACTCCGCGTTCTGCGTCTCCGCGGCCTGAGCCCGGCGTGCGCCGGGTGCGCCGGGCGGGTCCTCGTGCGGGCCCGCCCGGTGCGCCGCGACCCCGCTGAGGCCGGGCGCCACGCCGGGACGCAGGACCAGGTCCTCGTCGTAGTCGCCGCCCTGCTCGTAGCGGTAGGCGAGGGGCTCCTCCTGCTCCAGGGTGCGCAGCCGCTCGCGCAGCGCCTTGGCGGTGAGGCGGGTGCCCTCCTCGGTCATCCGGTCGGCGCCGTACACGACAAAGGGCGCGAGCGGGGCCATACCGGTGTACCAGAACGTGCCGTGCAGGAGCGGGAAGAGCACCTCGTCGATGTGCCCGTGGATGCCGCGCGGCCCGAACGACGACTCGCGCGCGCCCACCGAGGTGACGATCAGCGCCCGCTTCCCGGCGAGCCCGCCGTCGCCGTAGCGCCGTGTCGCGCCCGCCTCGTCCTTGACGCCGAACGCGAAGCCCTGGACCAGGACGCGGTCGAACCAGCCCTTGAGGATCGCGGGCGGCCCGAACCACCACAGCGGGAACTGGAAGACGACCACGTCGGCGCGGGCCAGCTTCGCCTGCTCGGCACGGATGTCGGCGCTCAACCGGCTGCTGCTGTACGCCTGTTCCTGCGCGTCCCCGACGAACAGCCGCTCCTCGCTCGCGCCCTGGGAGTCCTGTCCTTCGAAGTCCTCGCGGTCGACCACGGCCTTCCAGCCCATGGTGTACAGGTCGGACACCTCGTGCTCGTGCCCGAGCTCGTCGAGTTCCGTCAGCCCCTCGGTGAGCAACGAGGCGTTCAGGGAGCGCTGTTCGGGGTGGGCGAAGATCCAGAGAATGTTCATGTCCTCGATCCTGCGGGACCGCCGCGGCGGCAACCACTGGCCAGATGGACAGGTAACGCAAGTATCTGGCCAAGGGGGCGGGCGGGGGGGGCGGAGATGGCCATGTGTGCGCGGTGGAGGTGGGGAAAACCCCAGGTCCACGTGGCGGACGTCCCCATGGTGCGGCGCCGACGCAGCCCGCACCGTGGAGTCCATGACCAAAGGACTCCTCCTGGCCCTTGTGGCCGCTGCCGGACTCGCCGCCCCCACCGGGCTCACCGCGCCCCGGCCCTCACCGCCGGAGGTGTGGCGCATGGACGGCTACGGCACGGTGCTGGTGCGCGACGCCGACCGGCTGCAGGAGTACCAGGTCACCCAAGTCGGCTGTCTGAAGGGGATGGTGGCGCACCGCACCGGCGGGCAGGGCGGGGCGGTGCGCTACCGCGGCGACGACGGCGAGGCCTTCACGCTGCGCGTCTCCGCCGACCCGGCCCGCGCCTCGCTGCAGGTGGACGGCTCGACCGGCCACCGTTCGCTGCGGCGCGCCGGGCGGCTGCCCGCGGCCTGCACGCGATCGGAACCCACCGGGCCGGTGGCGGCCTTCGATGTCTTCTGGCAGACGTTCCAGGACAACTACCCGTTCTTCCGCGCGAAGGGCGTCGACTGGGCCGCGCAGCGCGAGCGCCACCGGCCGCGGATCGACGCCTCGACGACCGAGGACGAACTCTTCTCCGTGTTCAAGGAGATGCTCAGTCCGCTGCACGACGCGCATGTGGCCGTACTCGGCGGGCGGCCTTCGCGTACGTTCACCCAGGTGCGGCCCGGCACGCAGGCTCCGAGCGAGGCCCTGGACCGGCGCGTCAAGACGTATGTCGAAGGCCGTGACCTCGGCGGCCGTGAGCTGCGGGACTTCGCCCGGGGACGGATCGCGTACGCCGATCTCCCGCACGGCCGGGGTTACTTGCGGATCTCCGGCTTCAGCGGCTACACGAAGAGCGGAACCTTCGCCGCGGACAGCGCGGAGCTCGACCGGGCCCTGGACGAGATCCTCACGCCCGCCCGCACCGCACGCCTGCGCGGCCTCATCGTGGATCTGCGGATCAACGGCGGCGGCTCGGACGCCCTCGGGCTGCGGCTCGCCGCCCGCCTCACGGACCGCCCCCACCTCGCCTACGCCAAGCGCGCCCGCAACGACCCCGCGGACCCGACCCGCTTCACGGTGCCGCAGCGCCTGTACGTCCACCCCGCGGCCGCACCGCGCTACACCGGACCGGTCGCGCTCCTCACCGGGGGATCCACGGTCAGCGCCGGCGAGACGTTCACACAGGCGCTCATGGACCGGCCCGGCCGCACGGTGCGGATCGGCCGGTCCACGCAGGGCGTCTTCTCGGACACGCTGTCACGCCGCCTGCCGAACGGCTGGCGGATCCTGCTGCCCAACGAGGAGTTCAGCACCCGCACCGGCGAGACCTTCGACGGCCGTGGCATCCCGCCCCACCTGCCGGAACCGGTCTTCACCGACGAGGAGTTCAGCCGGCACCGCGACTCGGCCTTCGACCGTGCGGTGCGGGTGCTGAGCGGAACGCCACGGAGCTCCTGACCGGAGCGCCCTAGTGGGCGGGCACCCGAGTAGCCGAGCGCCCGAGCAGCCGGGCACCCGAGGTCCGTACCCCTCACACCGTCGGTTCTCTCCTGCGTGCCGTGGTCAGATGGCGCAGCAGGGACAGCAGGCGGACGAGGAGGCCGGGGCCGTGTGCCCGCATACGGGTTCCCGCGCGGCGCCGGGAGCGGCGCCGCGCGGCCGTGGCGGCCTGCGGGACGGCCGAGGGGGCGGCCTCCCGGACCGCGGCGGTGTCAGGGGCGGAGGGTTGCGGGAGTCGTGGGCGAGCGGGCTCGGGCGTGGCCGTCCGGCGCTGGAGGGGCTGGGTCTGGGCGCGTACGTACGCTTCGATCGCGCGCTGAGGGTCGATGGGCATGGCAAGGCACCTTCGCTGCCGTACTGAGTGGGGGGTCCGGAAGCGCCGGCCCGAGAGGGGCGGGGCGCCGGTCCGGTCAGCAGCGCAGGGCCGTGTGGCGGGCGCGGGCGGCGGCGCAGTCGGGTGCGGGAGCGGGCGTTATGGACGGGTGCCCCGGCCACGGCGGACGAGGGTGCGAGGCGCGCGTGGCGGGCCGGAGCAACAGCGCCGTGTACGTGGTGCGGACGTGCACGGTGCGGGCCGGGCGCAGGGTGCGCCGGGGTGCTCCCGAGGCGGGGGCCGGTTCGCCTTCGCACTCCGGCGCCAGTGTGGTGGCGCTCTCGGCGGCGGGCTCGGCGACCGGCGCGGACGCGGCGGGCTCCGCGCCGCCCAGGACGAGCAGCAGGGCGACCCACGCCGAAGCGGCCGCGCGTGCTGCGTGCCGCGAGACGGCACGCGATCGTCCTGTCATGTACCTACGGTAATTTCGGTGTCACCCTTCGCACATTCCATCGTGCGGGTGAGATCTGCCCAACATCCGTGGCGCCAGGGGTGATTGGGGTTCATGGGGTGGGTGGGGCGACGCATCCACGGCCAAGAAGGGACGAAAGTCCCTACTGTCGCCGAGGGCTAAAGTCCCTATAGCGGCTTAGAGTGCAAAACGCACATAACGTCCCCGGGGTGGGGCGTTGACCGTCGTATGCCGAGTGCCGCACGCCGTATGGGGCACGCCGTATGGGGAGCCGTTTGATGGGATACCGCCCGAGCCGTCGTACCGCCCGTGTCCTGCTGGGGAGCGGCGTCGTGCTGGTCCTCGCCGCGACCAACGCCCCGGCGGTCTACGACTTCGCGTCGACGCAGTATCACGCGTACGAGATCGACCAGCCGGAGTACAAACAGGAGCACGGCCACTGGAGGACGGTCGACGTCCCCGAGCAGTACCGCATCAACACCATCCACGCGGCTCTCCTGCACACCGGCAAGGTGCTGCTCATCGCGGGCTCCGGCAACAACGCCAAGATGTTCGACGCCAAGACCTTCCGCACGGTCCTGTGGGACCCCGTGAAGAACACCTTCGAGAACGTCTCCACGCCCAACGACCTGTTCTGTGCCGGGCACACCCAACTCCCGGACGGAAACCTGCTGGTGGCAGGCGGTACGCAGCGTTACGAAACCCTCAAGGGCGATGTGCAGAAGGCCGGCGGCCTCATGATCGTCTACAACGAGAACCCGGACGAGCCCAAGACCCTCCCCAAGGGCACCCGTTTCACCGGCCAGGAGAGCGACAAGACCTTCGCCTCGCAGAGCAGCGTGCTCGTACCGCGCGCGAAGAAGAAGATCGACCCCGTCACCGGCAAGGCCAAGGTCACCGCCAGCAGTGCCCGCGTCTATGTGGAGGCCCTCGAAAAGGGCGAGGAGCACCAGACCGGCGCCCAGGACCAGTACGACATCTCCGGCCTCAAGGGCGAGGAGAAGCAGAACATCTACGGCATCGCCCAGAAGCTGTCCTTCGACAAGAAGGACTTCCAAGGGATCAAGGACACCTACGAGTTCGACCCGGTCGCCGAGCGGTACATCAAGGTCGACCCGATGGGCGAGGCGCGCTGGTATCCGACGCTGACCACCCTGGAGGACGGCAAGGTCCTGTCCGTGTCGGGCCTCGACGAGATCGGACAGGTCGTCCCGGGCAAGAACGAGATCTACGACCCGAAGACCAAGAAGTGGCGCTACCTGCCCAAGTCCCGTTTCTTTCCCACCTACCCGGCCCTGTTCCTGGCCTCGGACGGCCGGCTGTTCTACACCGGCTCCAACGCCGGGTACGGCCCGGACGACCAGGGCCGCGAGCCCGGCCTGTGGGACCTGGACAGCAACGAGTTCACCGAGGTGCCCGGCATGAGCGACCCGGACGTCCTGGAGACCTCCATGTCCGTGCTGCTGCCGCCCGCGCAGCGGCAGAAGTACCTGGTGCTCGGCGGCGGCGGGGTCGGCGAGTCCGAGAAGTCCACCGACCGCACCCGCCTGGCCGATCTGAAAGCGAAGTCGCCCCGCTTCACCGAAGGACCCTCGCTGTACGCCAAGGCCCGCTATCCCACGAGCGTGATCCTGCCCGACGACAAGGTGCTCACCACCAACGGCTCCGGTGACTACCGCGGCAAGGGCGCCACCAACGTCCTCAAGGCCGCGCTCTACGACCCCGAGCGCAATGCCTTCGACGAGGCGGCCGACCCGCTCGTGGGCCGCAACTACCACTCCGGCGGGCTGCTCCTGCCCGACGGGCGTGTGATGACCTTCGGCTCCGACTCCCTCTTCGCCGACAAGGCCAACTCGAAGCTGTCCACCTTCGAGCAGCGCATCGAGATCTACACGCCGCCCTATCTCCACAAGGGCGGCGAGCGCCCCGAGCTGCGCTCGCCGGACGGCGGGCGCAACAGCGTCAAGCTGGGCGGTTCGCTCAGCTACCGCAGCAAGAACGCCGCGTCCATCAAGAAGATGCGGCTGATGCGCCCCGGCGCCTTCACGCATGTCACCAACGTCGAACAGCGCTCGATCGCCCTGGACTTCACACGCACATCCGACGGCGTGAAGGTCACGCTCCCGAAGAGCCCCGCCCTCGCGCCGCCCGGCTGGTACATGGTCATGGCCGTCGACGACCGCGGTGTGCCGTCTGAGGCGGCGTGGGTGCACATCCCGGTCGACGACTCGGCTCCCACCCACACCACGACCGCCGACGACCCGCCTCCGGCCAAGGCCCCGGCGCCCGCCGCCGACTGAGCTCCCCGCCGCCGACTGAGCTCCCCGCCGGGGGGGGGGGCGACGGGGCCGGTCCCAGGGGAACGGGTGCCGTACGGGCATGATCGGGATCATGCTCATGGAAGCCCTGGCCGCCGTCGCGCTGGTCGTCGTCCTGGTCTGTGCCGTCGTACGCCCCTTCCGGTGGCCGGAAGCGGCCTTCGCCCTGCCGGCCGCCGGAGTGGTGATCGTGGCCGGGGCGATCCCGCTGGAACACGTGCGGGACGAGGCCGCGCGGCTCGGACCGGTGGTGGGCTTCCTCGCGGCCGTCCTCGTTCTCGCCAGGCTCTGCGACGACGAAGGGCTCTTCCACGCCTGCGGTACCAGGATGGCGCGCTGGGCGGCCGGCAGCCCGCACCGGCTGCTCGGCGCCGTCTTCGCCCTCGCGTCCGTGATCACAGCGGCCCTGAGCCTGGACGCCACCGTGGTCCTGCTGACCCCGGTGGTCTTCGCGACGGCCGCACGCATGGGCGCCCGGCCCACGCCCCATGTCTACGCCGCCGGCCATCTGTCCAACACGGCCTCGCTGCTGCTGCCCGTCTCCAACCTGACGAACCTGCTCGCCTTCACCGTGACGGGACTGACCTTCACCCGCTTCGCCCTGCTGATGCTGCTGCCCTGGCTGGTCGCGATCGCCGTCGAGTACGGCGTGTTCCGGCGCTTCTTCGCGGCCGACCTCACGACCGACCTCGGCGCGGCCACTGCCCTCACGGACTCCGGCGGCACTCCCGAAGAGCGGCCGGAAACCCCGCTGTTCGCGCTCGTGACGGTGGCCGCAACCCTCGCCGGGTTCGCCGTCGCCTCCGCTTTCGGCGCCGACCCGGCCTGGGCCGCCGCGGCCGGGGCCACCGTCATGGCCGTTCGCGCCCTCGCCCGCCGGCACACCACACCGGCCCGCATCGTGCGCTCCGCCCAGCTGCCGTTCCTGGCCTTCGTCCTCGCCCTGGGCATCGTCGTCCGTGCCGTCATCGACAACGGCCTCGGTGACGGGCTCGGCCACGTCCTGCCCGACGGCACCTCCCTGCCGGCGCTGCTCGGCACCGCCGTCGTGGCCGCGCTCCTCGCCAACCTGATCAACAACCTGCCCGCCGTGCTCGCCCTGGCCCCGCTGGCGGCGCCGTCCGGACCCGGCGCGGTCCTCGCCGTGCTCCTCGGCGTGAACATCGGCCCCAACCTCACCTACACCGGCTCCCTCGCCACCCTGCTGTGGCGCCGCATCGCCCACCAGCACGACCACGAGATCGACCTCAAGGAGTTCACCCGGCTCGGTCTCCTGACCACTCCCGCCGCGCTGGCCCTGTCGACGCTCGCCCTGTGGGTCTCACTGCGGGCCGTCGGCCCCTGAGCGGCAGGCACAGGCAGTCCGCGGGTCATGCGGGTGACGCGGTTCATGCGGTTCATGCGGTTCATGCGGGGGACGCGGGGGGGGCGAGGCACGGCGATTACGCAGGCCCTTCCGGCACGCCGCGGAAGGTGCGGCGGCTCGTACCCGTCGAGGACGCAGGCCGGGACCACGACGAGATCCGCGCCGGCGAGCGCGTCGAGTCCCTGCGCGGTCTCCGGACGCAGGCCGCCCGGTGCGTGATGGGCGCCGGCCCGTTCGCCGTCGGGAGCTACCACGTCTTCGCCGAGCGCCCCTCCACCGGCTTCACCGCCACCGTCTTCTTCCTCGGCCTCGGCACGTTCACGGGCCCTGCGGCCCTCGGCGCCTTCGCCGACCACCACGGCCTCGGCCCGGCCTTCCTGCTCACGGCCGCCCTGGCAGTGGCACCCCTCCTGGCCCGCCCCGTGCGAGGGGCCCGCCGGGAGGTACTGGTGACGGCGGGCGGAACCGTGGCGGAGGAGCAGGGCTCCTCCCGGGCGGCGGCGAGGTGAACCCGGTGTGCGCTGCGGGCCCGCCCCCGTGCTGGAGTCCGGCGGCGCGTTCCCACCCGGCCGACCCCCTTGGGGCATCCGCCGACCCTTGGGACAATCGCGGCCGACGGGCGCGCCGTGGGCGCGCCGCCCGGTGGGCGGGGGAGCCGTGGGGGAGTTGGTGGTCGTGGCGACGGGCATGGCCCTGATCGCGGCGGGGGTGCTGTGGCGGGGCTGGATCCGGCTGCCCTTCTCGCCGCGCCGTGCGCACCGGTATCTGGCGGACCGTTACCGCAGGGACCTGTTGCGCGCCGCGGACATGGCGATCGTGTCCGCCCGCAGGTCGGCTGCCGCGGACGAGCCGGCCATCGTCCTGGTCGCCGATGTCGTACGGATCATGAACCATCACTTCGGCCACGGGCACGTACCCCGTCACCAAGCCGCCCTCGCCCTGCGCACGTGCTACGACCACGCGGGCTGCCGCGCGGACTGCGTCACAGACGCCTACGAGTGACCGGAGCCGGAGCCGGAGCCGGGGCCGGGGCCGGGGCCGGGGTCCGGTCCTGCGCGCCGCGGAGGCGTCCCCGGCGGCGCCGCCCGGCCCCGTGGAACGTGACCGCGTCGAAGACATGAACCGCCCGGGACCGCCTGTGCGGCAGGCCACCCGTGGTTGAAGTCAGCACAACTCCGCGACGCATCCCCGCGCCGATGCGGGGTACCGGGCCACGGACAGATCGCCGTATTCGTATCGAAGGACCCGGAGGACACCATGGCCGACACACGGCCCGCGGATACCGCACGGCCCGCGCACCCCGAGCGCACTTACAGCGCCGACCCGCCGCCGGACCCGGTCCCGCGCGACCTGCCCGAACAGCAGGCAGGGCTCGACGAGGACCCCTGGGAAGGGGACACCGAACGCGCCGAGGAGCGCGCCGACGAGGAGACGGACGACGACACCCGTGACGTCCCCGACACGGACGAGGGCGGCACCGCCCGCAGGCAGGACACCGACGGCACGGGGACCGAGGAGTCGCCCGCCTGACGCGCCCCCGCCGGACAACTCAGCACCCTACGGAGGACTTTCATGCCCATCGCCAAGTACTGCCTCGTGGCCGTGGACTGCCCCGACCCGCCGGAGCTCGCCGCGTTCTACGCCGCCGTCATCGGCGGCGAGGCGAAACCCGACCCGGACACGGACGGCTGGTACGACCTCCACGCACCCGGCGGCCACCGCATAGCCTTCCAGCGCGCGCCCGGCCACCGCGCCCCCAACTGGCCGCGCGCGGACGACCAGTCGCAGCAGCTGCACCTGGACTTCCACGTCCCGGACCTGGACTCCGCCGAGGAACAGGTGCTCGTGTTCGGTGCCACGGCGCTCGACACCGACGACGAGGGCGGCAAACGCGGCTTCCGTGTCTACGCCGAGCCCGTAGGCCACCCGTTCTGCCTGTGCGAGGAGTGACCGTGCGCACTCTGGACACCTTGGACTGGCTGCAGGACGCGGCATGCGCTGAAGTCGATCCCGAACTGTTCTTCCCCGTAGGGGACGGTGGCCCGAGCGTCGAGCAGACCCGCAGGGCCAAGGAGCTGTGCCGGCGCTGCCCGGTCGCCGAACGCTGCCTGGACTGGGCCCTGGAGACCGGCCAGTCCGAAGGCGTGTGGGGCGGTGCGGCGAGCGAGGAACGCCGCGAGATGAGGTCCCGCTTGCGCATCCGTTCCGCGAGGTAGCGCCACCGACTCGCACTCTGTGCCCGGCACTTGGCGAACCTGGAAGACGTCCGGGAGGTGTCCGGGAGGCGTCCGGAAGACGTATGGAAGATGTCCGGGAGTCGTCCGGACGGTGTCCGGGAGCTGTCTGGGAGAACGTGGACTTGCTGCTGCAACCACGACCGCACGCCCGCCGTCCGCATGACGGCGCGCTTCCCGGGTACCGGGTAGGAATGCGTATGGGAGTGCTGGACGTCGGATCGAACACCGCTCGCCTGGTCATCGCGGACACCGATGGGGCCGTGCCACTACCGGTGCACACCGCGAAGCGGCCACTGCGCCTGGCGGAACACGTCGACCGCGGCGGGCATGTGCCCGAAGCGCAAGTGGCGCGCATCGTCGACGCCGTGAGCGCCGCGCGGGCGGAAGGAAGGCGCTGGGGCGTGGACGACCCCTTCGCCTTCGCGACCGCGATCGTGCGGGACGCCCCGAACCGGACGGAGATCCTCCGCCAGGTCGCCTCGCGCGCGGGAGTGGAGCTTCATGTGCTGCCCGGCCAGGTGGAGGCGGAGCTGACCTTCCTGGCCGCGCGCCGCTGGATGGGCTGGCGTGCCGGGCCCCTCGCGATGCTCGACATCGGCGGCGGGTCCTTCGAAGTGGCCTTCGGACGCTCCAAGTTGCCGGACTTCGCCCTGTCACTCCCGCTGGGCGCGGGACGCCTGACGCGTGAGTTCTTCGGCGCCCAGGACCCGCCCCCGCTGCGGCGGATCAAGGCGCTGCGCCGCCATGTACGCCACCAGCTGCGGGACACCGCGGCCCGCATACGGTGGGAAGCTCCGCGTACGACGGTCGCCACCTCGCGCACTTTCCAGCAGCTGGCCCGCCTGTGCGGGGCGCCGCCGGGGCGCTACGGCCCGTTCACGCCCCGCACCCTCGACCGCCGCGAACTGCGCCGCGCCATCGACGAGTTGGCGGAGCTGCCCAGCGCCGAGCGCTCCGCCCTGCCGGGGATCTCCGCCGCCCGCGCCGGCCAGTCGCTCGCGGGCGCGATCGTCGCCCACACCACGATGAAACTCACAGGCGTCGACGAAGTGGCCATCTGCCCCTGGGGGTTGCGCGAGGGCATCCTGCTGCGCTGCATCGAGGACGGCACCACCACCTGGAGCCCCTCGTCCGGCACGGTCCGCTCGGCTCGCGCTCTGCAGGCGGTGACGGAGGCGCCGGTTGAGCCGGGGCCGGGTGAGAACGCGGGGACGGGGACGGGAAGGGCCGAGCCGGAGCCCAGGAGGAAGGCGGGCACCGGGAAGGAGCGTCGGGCGGAGCGCCCCGCCTGAGCGGCAGCGGCGTCATCGCTTGGCTTGAGCCGTACCCGCGTCAGCGCCCCGCCGGGGGTATGGGCTTGAGCGCTCCGCCCAGGGTGCGGGCTTCAGCGGGGCAGCCCCGCTCCATGCTTCACCTCGGTCCAGCCCATCTGGACCCAGCCCATCTGGACCCAGCCCATCTGGACCCAGTTCACCTGGACTCAGTTCATCTGGACCCAGTTCAAGCCGACTCAGTTCACATCGACATGATCGAAGAGCGCCAGCATCTCGCGCAGCACCCGCAGGCAGGCGGTCACTTCGGCATCGGTGAGGTCGCCGCCCACCTCGCGCAGCAGGGTGTGTTCGCGGCTTGTGACCGCGGTGATGGCGGCCTCGCCCTCGGCCGTGAGCCGGATCAGTGAGGAGCGCTGGTGCGCCGGGTTGGGCACGGCCTCGACCAGTCCCTGTGCGGCGGCGTCGTTCACCATGCGCTGCACGAACTGGCGGCTCAGCGCCTGCGCGCGGCCCATCTGCGGGACGGTCATGGGGCCGTGCCCGCGCAGCAGGTCGAGTACCGCGCGTACGCCGACGGAGATGCCCTCGATCGGCTCGGCCTGTTCGACCTTGCGCTGCACGCGCCGGTAGAGCGGGCCCACCAAGGTGAACACCTCGGTCAGGCGATGGGCGAGGGCGTCGGGTGCGAGGGGTGGGTCGGTGTCGGTCACCCGGCCATGATGACACCTTGGTTGTCAAAATCCCAAGCGGATGGCACCTTGGTTGTCATGACGGACTCAGTGACGCCCGATGCGCCCGTGACGACCTCGACGACCGACTTCGAAGGGCGTCCTCTCGACGCCGCGGACATGCACTCCTTCGCGACCGAGGACGGACCGCTCGTCTACCGCGACACCGGCGGCACCGGCCGCCCGCTCGTGCTGCTGCACGGCGGATTCGTCGACCACCGCATGTGGGAGCGCCAAGTGCCGTTCCTCGCCCGCCGGTTCCGGGTGATCGCCCCGGACGCGCGGGGCCACGGCGGCTCCGCCAACGCGAGTCGGCCCTTCCGGCACACCGACGACCTCGCCGCGCTCCTCCGGCACCTGGACGTCGGCCCGGCCGTGCTCGTGGGGGTGTCGATGGGCGGGGCCATCGCCGTCGACACCGCCCTCGAACACCCGGGCCTGGTCCGCGCGGTGATCGTCAGCGGCGTCGGCACCAGCGAACCCGAGTTCGTGGACCCCTGGAACACCGGCCTTCAGGAGGAGCAGGGCCGGGCTCTGGCGGCCGGTGACGTACCGGCCTGGATCAATTCCTTCACGCGGTTCGCGGCGGGACCGCACCGCACCCTCGACGACGTCGACCAGGACGTCGTACGCCTGCTGCGGGACATGGAGGCCCGGACGATCGGCAAGCACACCGCCGCGGAACCGGACTGGCAGGTGCCCGTGGCCGACACCTGGAGCCGCGCCGCGAAGATCACGGTCCCGGTGCTCGCCGTCAACGGGGCCCTGGACTCCGACGACCACCTCGCCATGGCCGAACGCCTCGCCCGCATCGTCCCCGAAGGCCGCGCCACCAGCATCGAGGGCACCGCGCACTACCCCAACATGGAGCGCCCGGAGGCCTTCAATTCCTTGGTCCAGGAATTCGTCCGCACCTTGGACGCCGACGGGCGTTAACGAAGCCCCGGCGGGGTCAGTCGTGCCCCGAAGGGGCGCGGGGAACCGCGCGACCAGCCACGACGCACCCGCACCCGCAGCTGAAGCACCGGACCTCCCGCGGAGCGCCTAGCGCCGCCACCGGCGCTTGCGGGCCCGGCTCCAGAACCAGCCCGCAGGCGGCTCGTCCGAGCGCCATGGCTCCGGCTGTGGTGCGCCCTCGCGGCGCCAGCGGGCGGCCAGCATCCGGGTGCGGGCCGCCGGCTCGGCGGCCGGGGCGGAGCGCACGAAGTCCTCATCGAGCTCGATGGCGTCCCAGCTGTCGTCCCAGGTGCCGTCCGAGCTGTCGTACCGGCTGTCGTACGAGTCGGTGTCCCGGCGGTCGTGCCCGCTGCCGTCCGAGCCGGAGTCCCGGCCGTGGTGCTGCGGGGTTCCGGCCTTGCCGTTTCCGTTCTGCGGTGTCGGTTCCGGTGCCATGGTGCGAACCTCCTGCTCGCATTGTGCGTGGACCGGGGTGAGGGGCGGATAAGGGTCCTCTTCGGGAGGAAAGCCGTACCGTGGAGGGAAGACGGACGTGAGGGTGAAGGAGGCATCATGAACGAATCCCACACCCCCGACGACAGGCTGCACACGGGGTCCGAGCACCCCGTGGACCCGGAGGACCTGGTGCGCCTGTCCGGGCGTGAACCCACTCCGGAGCGGCTGGAACGGGCCCGGCGCGCTCTGGAAGAAGAGGGTGCGGCCGCAGTCGAACGCTATCTCCCGTGATCCATCGCGGCGGCGTACCATCCGGCCATGCGCCCCGCCCAATACAGTGACGACGACCTCGAACAGCACTCCCTGAACCGCCGCGTGTCCGATGTCGGGCAGCGCTCCGGCTTCGAGCACGACGTGGACCGCATCCTGTACTCCACGCAGTGGCGGGCCCTGGCGGGAAAGAGCCAGGTCGTGGCGAGCGGTGAACTCGGGGCGTACCACACCCGGCTCACCCACTCGATGAAGGTGGCCCAGCTCGGCCGGCGGATGGCCGAACGCCTGGAACGACGCTACGGCGGGCCGAGCCCGGCCCTCGTCGAGGCGGCCTGCATGGCGCACGACATCGGGCACCCGCCCTTCGGCCACGCGGGCGAGACCGCGTTGCGCGCCACCATGGACGAACTGCGCGGCCCCGAACGGCAGCTGGACAGCTTCGAGGGCAACGCGCAGACGTTCCGCGTGCTGACCTATCTCGCCGCGCACAAATACCCGGGCCACCGCGGGCTGCACCTCACCCGCGCCTGCCTCGACGCCTCCACCAAGTACCCCTGGGAGCGCGCCCCGTACGAGGAGAACCCGGCACGCAACGTCAAGTGGGGCGTCTACGACGCCGATCTGGCCGCCTTCACCTGGGTGCGGGCCGGGCGTGAGAACGCCGCCGTGCCCGTCGAGGAACAGGTGATGGACTGGGCCGACGACGTCACCTACGCCTGCCACGACGTGGAGGACTTCTACCGCACCGGCCATATCCCGCTGGCCTCGCTGTTCCCGCCGCCGGGCACCGCGGGCGGCGACACCGAACGCGAACTGCGCCGTTTCCTGGACTACGTACAGCACAAGCGGGCCCGCACCGGCGAGCACTTCGACCGGGCGGCCGCGCAGGAGCTGATGGCCGAGATCGGCAAGCGACTGACCGTGCCCGCCCCCTACACCGGCAGCCACACCGACGCCGTCGCGGTCAACCGCCGCACCGCCGACCTCATCGACTACTTCACGCGCGGCATCACCCTGGAGGTCGGCGGCGGCGCCGCGATCCGCTACGGGGCCCGCCTGGTCATCCCCGCCGAGCGGCGGGCCGCCTGCGACCTGCTCAAGGAGCTGGTGTGGGCCTACGTCATCGACCGGCCGGCCCTCGCCACCCAGCAGCACGGCAAGCGCCGGATCGTGAGCGAGCTGCTGTGCTGGACCCACGAGTCGCCCCAACTGCTGCCGCCCGACCGGGCCGAGGAGCTCGACGACCACGGCGACGTACTGCGCGCCGCCGCCGACCATGTCTCGTCCCTGACCGAGGACCAGGCCATCGCCCTGCACCGCCGCCTGTCCGGTACGGGTCTCGGCTCCGTCAACGACAACGTATGGCTGTGAGCACCTGAACCGGCGTCGGGGGCGAGGGCGGCGCCGGCGCCAGTGCTGAACTAAGATCGTCGGCCATGGACATGACCGCCCTTTCCTCCGCGTTCTTCTTCGTGCTCGTCGCCGCCCTGCTGTGCAGTGGCCTCATCGAGCGGAAGATCGAGCGGGCCGACCGCCGCGTCGCCCGCGTGGAGCGCAAGCTCGACGCCGTCATGGCGCACCTGGGGATCAGCGAACCCGACCCGCTCGGAACGGAGTTGAGCCGCGTCACCGACCTCCTGGACCGGGGCAGGAAGATCGAGGCCATCAAGGTGTACCGCGAGGTCACCGGCGCGGGCCTCAAGGAGGCCAAGGACGCGGTGGACCGGGTGGAAGCGACCCGCTGAACGAGCCTCCCGCGCCCGGGCCTCCCGGGCGGCCGGGAGGCCCTGCGGCACACTCGCCCCATGCTGACCATCGGATCGATCGTCCTCGGCGTCACGGACGTGGCGCGCGCCACGGCCTTCTGGACGCGGGCCCTGGGATACGTACCGCGAGAGGAGCCCGAGGACGACTGGGTGGTCCTCGTCCCCGCCGCGGGGAGCGGCCCCCGGCTCTCGCTCGGGCACAGCGAGACGCCGGTGCAGCCGCACCCGCGGGTCCATCTCGATCTGTACGCCGGTGACGCCGCCGACCAGGCGGCCGAGGTGGAGCGCCTGGTCTCACTCGGTGCCCGGCGCGTGGACTGGGACCGCTATCCGCCGGACGCCGACTTCGTCGTCCTCGCCGACCCGGACGGCAACCGGTTCTGTGTCATCGACACCGCACACGGCTGAGCGCTCCGCGGGAAGTCCGCCCGGGCACTTGCGGGTGCGTCGTGGCCCGTCGCGCCATCGGCAGTCGCGGCTCAACTGCCGCCCGAGGCGCAGGTGGTGGGGGTCGCGTGGGCGGGATCGAGCGCGTTGGTCACCTCGTGATAGGCGATCCGGTCGGCCAGGCCGATCGCCACATGCTCCGAGAAGTCGGCCGCGCACTTGTCCTGGATCAGGACGTTGTTCACGTCGGGGCCGTCGAGGAACTGTGCACGGTAGGGCGTCACGACCTGGTCGTACTTGGTGGCTATGACGGTGTACTTGACGCCGGGCACCGTGTCGCCGCCCGCGTTGAGCCTGGTCAGGAACTCCGATCCGGCCACCTGGTCGGCGAGGCCCGGGGTGTGCTCGTCGATCACGTCCTCCGCGCCGGGGAAGTACGGCAGCAGCTTGGTCAGACCGAGCAGAGTGGTGCCGTGATTGTCGGGCGCGATACCGACCAGGGCGTTCACCTTGTCGGCGCCGCCGAGGAACTTCAGGTAGTGGCGCGGCATCATGCCGCCCTGCGAGTGCCCGACCAGATCGGCCTCGCGCGTACCGGTCGCGGCAAGGACCTTGTCGACGTAGGCGCGCAGCTGCTCGGCCGACTTGTCGATCGGGCCGAGCCCGTGGAAGAGCGGGGCGCCGGGCAGCCGGCCGTAGTCGAGCGAGAAGACGCAGTAGCCGCGCTTGACCAGATACGGGGCCAGGGCCAGCCAGTTGTCGACGGAGTTGCCGAAGGTGCCGTGCACCAGGACGACGGGGCGCGGATGGGCGGCCGACGGCTTGCACGCGTAGTCGTTCCAGCCGCTGCTCGGTGCGGAATCGGCCTGCGCGACGGTGGCGGGGGCGAGCGTGGCCGCGGCGGCCAGCAGAAGGGCGGCGAGGGGGCGGAGCCCGCGGGTGGCACGGGACTTGGGCAGCATCGGGCGATCTCCTTGCGGCTCAAGGGAGTTCATGGGTGGGAGACGGTGGTACGCCCTGCGGCCCGGACCACAAGAAGTTGTGCTCATGCCAAATTACGCATGGGTAGCAGAGGGAGGGAAGCTACGCGTCAGGAAAATTGACGGAGAGTCAGTAGCGGGGTGAGGGCCCCCGCGGGATCGGCGGCCGGTGCCGTGGCCGTTGCCCGTGGTCGATGCCCGTGGTCGATGCCCGTGGCCGGTGCCCGCGGCTGGCTAGGGTGGGTGGAATGTTCACCTCCCAGGGGCCCACCCTCCGCGAACTCACCGTGCAGGCGCTGTCCTCCGTCGAGCGCGGCTACGACCTCCTCGCCCCGAAGTTTGACCACACCCCCTTCCGTACGCCGGACCGTTACCTGGACGCGACCGGCGCGGCCCTGACCCGCCTCGGCCACTTCGGCTCCGGCCTCGACGTGTGCTGCGGCACCGGCGCCGGTCTGCGGGTCCTGCGTACGGTCTGCCAACAGCAGGTCACCGGGGTCGACTTCAGCGCCGGCATGCTGGAGGAGGCCCGCGGTGCGGCAGGGGAGCAGGCGGGCGCGGCGGGTCCTGAGGTGCGGTGGGTGCGGGCCGATGCCCGCGCGCTGCCCTTCCGTGACGCCTTCGATCTTGCCGTGAGCTTCGGCGCGTTCGGGCACTTCCTGCCCGAGGAGCGCCCCGTCCTGTTCGGCGAGGTGCACCGCGCGCTGCGCAGCGGAGGCCTGTTCGCGTTCCCGCTGGGCGCCCCGCCGCCGCTCGGCTCACCGCTCCACTGGTCCCTGCTCGGCTTCGACGCGGTGATGCGGGTACGCAACCTCGTGTGGCGCCCGCCCTTCGTCATGTACTACCGCACGTTCGCCCTGTCCGGCGTACGGGGCGACTTGGAGCGGGCCGGCTTCGCGGTCGAGCTGTACCCGCTCGAGGAGTTCGGCCGCCGCCCCGACGGCAGCCCCAAGTGCCGTCTGGTGGTGGGGCGTAAGCGATGAGAAGGCGATGAGAAGGCGATGGCGACGGGGCGGGAAGGCGATGGCAACGGGGCGGGAACGCGGTGGGAAGCGGTCGGAACGGGACGGAACCGGCTCGTGAAGCGGTCGCGCGTCATCGCGTGTCACACGTCAGTGGTACTGATCGGCGAAACGCTGAGAGCCGTCCCGCACGGCTGGTAAGTCTGTGCCCCACGGTGTCGGTGGCGCCGTGGTGACGCCGATGCACGGCGGCCCCGCCGCCCGTACCGACCGCATCTGCGGCCGCACGGGCCGCAGCCGAGGGAAAGTGGTGAGCGGCAGGTGGGCGTGGGCAGGGTGGACCGGGCGCCGCAGCGCGCGGCACTGATCGAGGCGGCCGACCGGCTCCTTTCCGGGCACGCGCCCGGGGCGCCGGGCGGACCGACCATCAGAGACCTCGTCCGCGAGTCGGGACTGCGCTCCGATGTCGCCTACGAACACCACCGTGACGTGGTGGAGGACTACCGGCAGCGCGTGGTGCGCCAGCGCGAGGCGGCGGACGCCGAGCAGGCCCGCCGGGAAGCCGCGGAGGAAGCCGAGCGCGCGCGTCGGCACGCGGTGGAGGAAGCGGAGCGGGCACGCCGACGCGAGGAGTCCGCGGCGGCCCGCGCACGCCACCAGGAAGCCGACCGGCTGCGCCGCCGCCAGGCCGAGGAGACGGAACTACGGGAGGCGGCACAGCGGGGCGAGTACCTCCACCGGGGTCTTGGGCGGCGCCGGGGGCGGTAGCGGGGGGGTGCTTCTATGTCCTTCGTCAAGCGAAGCGAGGCGAGGCGTTCGGTGTTCGGTGTTCGTAGAAGGTGCCGTCGCGGAGCATCGCGAAGAGCACGCTGATGCGGTGTCGGGCTAGGCGGAGGAGGGCTTGCGTGTGGGTCTTTCCTCTGGTTCGGCAGTGGTCGTAGTGGGTGCAGGATGCGGGGACGTGGAGGGCGGCGAACGCGGACAGGAACATCGCGCGTTCGAGCTGTCGGTTTCCGCCCCTGGGCGCGTGTTCGCCATGGATCGAGGTCCCGGCGTAGGCGTCGCGGCGCATCTCCCGGCGCCACTGCTGATGCTGCCCGCGCAGTTGCACCCTGCCGCCGGCCAGAGCGGCCAGGATCGCCCCGGCTGCCCCGACAATCGTCCCCAGTAACGCGGCTACCGCACCGAGAGGCGCGACTTGTCCCGTGCTCACGAGCAGAGTGTGAGTGGACGCGGGTGAACGTGTCAGCCCCTGGGCGCGGCGGTGGGGAGCAGATACGCGTGCTGTTGGCCATGAGGTCAAAGGGAGGGGAGGGCCCGGGGGAACTGGTGGGTCCATGAGGTTCCGTGACGCGGTCCGTCGGCTTGTCGGATGCGTCCCCCGGCTTGTCGTGCGTCTTCGCGCGGCTGCTCTTCTGGGGCGCGGCAGCCGCGTGGTCCCCCCGAAGTGCTGTCCCGATCGGTTGATCGGGGCCGGTGGGCGTCACTTCGCGTACGGGTTGGCGTTAAACCTATATAGGACCGCGACCAGCGCCAGAAGGAGCAGCAGTTGATGGATGTCGCAGAGCGGGTCATCGCCGTACTGGTAAGGATGTACCGGCTTGCTCCGGAGGCGGTGCACCCTGACCAGCCGCTGCACCGGCTGCACATCGACTCCCTGGCCCTGGAGGAGTTGCGGCTGGTTCTCGAGGACGAACTGCACGTCGACCTGGACGATGTGCAGCTGACGTCGCGCAGCACCGTGCGACAGCTGGTGGACGCGGTGTGCGCCAAGGCAGCGGTGGCCTGATGGCGCAGAGCTGCGGCTCCTGGTCCGCCGCGGTGACCGGTATCGGTCTGGTGACGGCGGCGGGGCACAGCGCCAAGGAGACCTGGCGCGAAGTCACCACCGCCCTGTCCCCCCGGGGCGTGCGCAGCCTGGCATCCCTGCGCGACCTGCCCTGTGACTTCATGTACACGGTGGAAGGGCTCGACCTCGAGGGCAGACTCGGCCGGGCCACCCTGCTTCTGGACCGTTTCGCCCAGTTCGCTGTGATCGCGGCCCGTGAAGCCGTCGCCGACGCGGGGCTCGACCCCGAAACCTGGGACGGTGCCCGCGTCGCGGTCGTGGTGGGCACGGCGCACGGCGGCCTGCTCTACTACGACGAGCAGCAGGCCGTCCTGAGCGAGCGCGGGGCCCGCCGGGTCGCCCCCAAGGTCGCGCCGTTGAGCATGCCCAACAACGCCACCGGCGGCATCTGCCAGGACCTCGGCGCGCGAGGGCCCAGCCTGACGGTCAGCACGGCCTGCGCCTCCGGCACCGACGCGATCGGCACCGCTCTGGGCTGGCTGCGCGCCAACCGCTGCGACATCGCCGTGGCCGGCGGGGCGGAGGCCCTGCGCTCACCGCTGATGTTCGCCAGCACCTGCCGGATGCGGGCCCTGTCCACCCGGGTGGACAACCCCGCCGCCGCCTGCCGGCCCTTCGACGCCGGCCGGGACGGCTTCGTCGTCGGCGAGGGCGCCGGACTGCTGGTCCTGGAACGCCCGGAGCACGCCCGGGCCCGCGGTGCCACCGTCCGCGCGCACCTGGCCGGGTACGGCTCCACCAGTGACGCCCTGTCCCCGGTGGCCCCCGACGAGAGCGGACAGGGCATCGAAGCGGCCCTGCGGGCCGCACTGGCCGACGCCGAGGTCGCTGCCGGGGACATTGGCCACGTCAACGCCCACGGCACCTCCACGGTCATGAACGACCTCGTCGAAAGCGCGGCCCTGCACCGCGTCTTCGGCGACCGTCCGCTCGTCACGTCCACCAAGGCCATGACGGGACATGCCCTGGGCGCGACCGGCGGCATCGAAGCCGCCCTGACCGCCCTGGCGTTGGAGGAGCAGCTGGTGCCCCCGACAGTCAACCTGGACGTGCAGGATCCGGACGTGCCTGTCGACGTGGTGGCCCGCGCCGCCCGCCCCGCACGGTTTGCGTGCGCGGCAAGCTCCTCGCTGGGGTTCGGGGGCCACAACGCCGTACTCGTCCTCACCAGGGCCTGAGGCGGGGGACCGGCCCATGCAATGCGTACGCACTTTGATCGTGGACGGCCTGTCCTGCAGCTATCGCCTGGTGTCTCCCACCGCTGCCCGGTCCGAACCGCTGATCGCGCTGGGCGGTGCTTTCCAGGGGATGTACGACTGGGTGCAGCTCGAAGACGCCCTGACGGACGTGTCCTGCCTGCTCACCGCGGACCTGCCCGGCGCGGGCGACTCCGACGTGCCCCGACCCGAGCACACCCTCACGCTGCTCGACGCGGCGCTCGACGCCATCGTCGACGACCTGCACGTACCGCGCGTCAACCTCTTCGGCTACTCCCACGGCGCGGTCCTCGCCTTCCGCTACGCCCAGCGCCGTCCCCGGCGCTGCGCCCGCCTCCTTTTGGGGGGCGTTCCCGCCCACCTCACCGACACCCCCTTCGCCCGCTACCGCAAAGCCAGCGAACTCCTGGCGAACGGTGACACGGAGGGCTTCGTCGCGGCTGTCTCCGCGGAGATGTTCTGCCTGGACGACAGCCGCCGGGTCCACCGCCGTGACCTGGCCCTGCGCTCTTTCCGGCGCTCCCTGCTGAGAGTTGCCCAACGGCCGCACGCCGAGTACATGCTGGCCCGCGCCCTGGGAACGCGCACCGCCCTCACCGGCGGCCTGGCGGGTGTGCCCACCCTGGTCTTCACCGGCGAGCACGACACCCTCACCCCGCCCGACCTGCAACGCGCGTTCGCCGAGACCATCGACGGCAGCCGCTTTGTCACGATGCCCGACTGCGATCACATGCTGCTGATGGAACGGCCCGGTGCCGTCGCCGGCTTGGTCAGAGCCTTCATCACCGACAGCCTGCCGCCTGCGGGCTGCGGAATCCGTTCCTAGGCGGAGACTTCAATGCAGGACCGCGAAGAACATAACGGGGGGCTGTTGGGTGAGTGTGGCGGCGGTGGACCGGCTGCGGTTGGTGGTGATCCCCCGACGCCGGGCGGGAGGCGGAGAGTTCGTTCCCGGTGGTCCGGAGGCGGCCGGGTCTGAGAGGATCCGGGGTCGATGACCGATACCCCGAACTGCGTGGAGTGCGGCGGGACCGTCGCCCCCGACGGCCACTGCTGGGACTGCGGCGCGGCGCGGCCCGCGTTCCGCGCGCATATGGAGATCACGGCGCCCTGTGGTGCCGCCGGAGTCAGTGACCGCGGCCTGCGGCGCGGTGTGAACGCGGACGCCATGGCCCTGACGGTCACCGGCAGTTGGACGGTCGGCGTCGTCTGCGACGGCGTGTCCATGGCGCCCAGGGCCGAACGCGCCGCCCAGGTCGCCGCCGAGGCCGGCGCGGGCGTACTCGTGGCCCGGCTCGACGAGGGACGCCTGCCGGAGCATGCGCTCGAAGAGGCGGCCGCGCGTGCGGGCCGGGCCGTGGCCGCCCTCGCCGCGGCGGACGGCGCCCCGGCCTGTACGTACCTCGCGGGCATCGCGGGGCCGCAGGGCCTGTGGACCGCCTCGATCGGTGACAGCCGCGCCTACTGGCTGCCGGAAGAAGGGCCGGCGGCGGCCCTGTCCGAGGACGACCGGGGCGAACACGACGCCCTCACGGCCTGGCTCGGCGCCGGAGCACCGGACCCGGAACCCCGGATCCGCAGCCTGCGGCCGTCGGGGCCGGGGCGGCTGCTCCTGTGCACCGACGGCCTGACCCGGTATCTCCCGGACGCCACCGCCCTGCGCGAGACGCTCACCCGCCACGGCGCCGGACCGGGCCACGGAGAAGACCAGTTGAGCGCCGCGCGCGCCCTGGTCGGCCATGCGCTGCACGCCGGGGGAGCCGACAACGTCACCGCCGTCTGCATCCCCGTCGCCCCGCCGCCCCCGTCCCGCCGTCAGGTCGTCAGGAGCACGCCCGCGTAGCTCGCCGAGGCGACCACCACCCATGCGCCCAGGCCCAGGGCGGCCGTCTTGGCGCCGGAGCGGGCCAGGGTGGGCAGGTGCACGGCTGTGCCGAGGCCGAACAGGGCGGCGGCGAGGAGGAGTTGCTGTGCCGTGTCGGCGCCGTTCAGTACGGCGGACGGCAGCACGCCGGTGCTGCGCAGGCCCACCATCGCGAGGAAGCCGAGGACGAACAGCGGCACCAAGGCGGGGCGGCGGCCCCCGGTGGTCTGCGCGGCGGGGCGGCGGCGCCGGTAGTTGAGGGCGACTCCCGCGACCAGCGGGGCCAGCATCGCCACTCGGATCAGCTTGACCATCACCGCTTCCGTCAGGGCCGAGGGACCGGCCGACTGTGCGGTGGCCACGACCTGCCCCACGTCGTGCACGCTCGCCCCCGCCCAGCGCCCGAACTGGGTGGCGTCCAGGCCGAGTACGGGCTGCAGCAGCGGCAGTACGGCGATGGCGAGCGTTCCGCACAGGGTGACCAGGGCCACCGAGGCGGCCACATCCGAGCCGTGCCGCTCGTCCTTCTCGTCCTTGCCGAGCACCCCGCTGACCGCGCCGATCGCGGAGGCCCCGCAGATCGCGTAGCCGGTGGCGACGAGCAGCGGCTGGTCACCGGGGAGGCCGAGCCTGCGGCCGAGCCACAGCGTGCCGAAGAACGTCGCGAACACCACGCCGAGCACCATCACCAGAGTGACCCAGCCCAGGCCGAGCACATCGCCCACGCCGAGCTTGAGGCCGAGCAGCACGATGCCCACGCGCATCAGGCGCTTGCCGGCCGTCGAGAGGCCGCCCCGGGCCCGGCCGCGTACCGTCGCCCGCAGACCCGGCAGGTGTGCGGCGGCGATACCCAGGACCACGGCGGCGGTGAGCATCGGCACGGCCGGCAGCACGGCATGCACGGTCGCGGCGGCCAGGACGCCGCCGGCGGCGAGGGCGAGTCCGGGGGCGTTGCGGCGGATGGCTCCCGGCGCGGGGGCAGGGCGAGCGGCGACCGGTGACGACGGGTCGCCGCATCCGTCCGCCGCCCCGTCGCCGGAGCCGTCCGCCGACTGCGACCTGCTGCGTTCCGTCGTGAGGGCCATGGTCCTCAGCCTGCTCCGGTGCAGGTGACGCCGGTAGAGGCGATCTTGGGGGCAGGCCATAGAGTTCCTCTATGAGAGTGTCCCGATGACCGAACGGACCGACCGGACCGACCGGACCGAACGCGAACCGCGCGCCGCCCGCGACAGCGCGACCGCCCACCGCCCCCTGCCCGATCTGCACGCCCTGGAGCTGCTCGTCGCCGTCGCCGAGACCGGCAGCCTCGGCCGGGCCGCCGCCCGGCTGCGGATCAGCCAGCCGTCGGCCAGCGCGCGGATGCGGACCCTGGAGCGGCGTCTGGGCCTGCACCTCCTGGACCGCTCCACCTCCGGCTCACGGCTCACCCCGGCCGGCGCGGTCGTCACCGACTGGGCGCGCGCGGTACTGGAGCAGGCGGTCGCCCTGGTCGAGGGCGCGGCGGCGCTGCGCTCACGCCAGTCGAACAAGCTGCACGTCGCCGCCAGCCTGACCATCGCCGAGGAACTCGTCCCCGGCTGGCTCGTGACCCTGCGCGAGGAGGCGCCGACCGCCCATGTCGGTCTGAGCGTCACCAACAGCTGGGGCGTCGTCGAGGCGCTGCGCCGTGGCGAGGCCGACCTCGGTTTCGTCGAGGGGCCCCGCGTCCCCGACGACCTGCACCGCTCCGTCGTCGGCCGGGACCGGCTCGCGGTCGTCGTCGCCCCCGACCACCCCTGGACACGGCGGCGACGGCCGCTGTCCGGGCCCGAACTGGCCGACACCCCGCTGCTGTTGCGCGAATCCGGGTCCGGCACCCGCGAAACCCTGGAGAAGGCGCTGCGCCCCTACGACGGTGTCTCCGTGCCCGTCCTGGAACTCGGCTCCACCGCCCCGCTGCGCAGCGCTGCCGCCCGCGGCGTCGCCCCCGCGGTGCTCTCCGCCCTGGCCGTCCGAGAAGACGTGGACGCGGGCCGTCTCGTGGAGGTCGAGGTGGACCCGGCCGTACCGCTGCGGCGGCTGCTGCACGCGGTCTGGCCGAAGGGCCGCGAGCTGCCCGAGGCGGCCCTGCATCTGCTGCGGGCGGCCCGCGGACGCTGAGATTCCGACCACCCCGATCGCCGCACTCACCTCGATTGCCCCGTGCACCCGTGCACCCGTGCCCCCGTGCACCCGCGCCCCCGTGCCCCCGTTCACCCGTGCCCCCGTTCACCCGTACGGCCGGAGCGCCGCGCACGCGGCGACCTCGCCAGTCCAGCTCGTTGCGGGCGCCCGGAGTCCGGGGCCGGTCCGCCCGGATGCGACTGCGCCCGAGTTCCGCGATGCTCACAAACGCGTACGTATAGCCACGTGCACCCACTAAGGGTGCGTACGCACCAGAGCATCCCGCCGGACGAGAGGTGTGCCGCATCCGATGCAGGACGACACCGAGGACCTCGCCGCCACGGTCGACGCACTCATGGACGGCCTGCGCGCCGACCTGGAGCGGCTGGCCGCGATCCCGTCCATCTCCTTCCCGGGCTACCCGAAGGAGCCGGTGCAGCAGGCGCATGACCTGCTGGTGCGGCTGCTGCGCGAGGCCGGGGTCGAGCACATCGAAAGCATCGACCTGCCCGACACCGCGCCGGTCGTCTACGCCGAGATCCCGCCCCCCGACCCCGCCGCGCCCACGGTCCTGCTCTACAGCCACTACGACGTACAGCCCCCCGGCGACGAACAGCTGTGGCTGTCACCGCCCTTCGAACCCACCCCGGTCGAGGGCGGTCTGCGGGCCCGCGGCATCGCGGACGACAAGTCCAATGTGATCGCCCATCTGGGCATGCTGCGGGCCTTCCAGGGGCGCCCGCCGGTCGGCGTCAAGATCGTGTTCGAGGGGCAGGAGGAGTACGGCAGCCCCTTCGACGACTATCCGCCCAGCGACCCCGAGCGCTTCGCCTGCGACGCCATGGTCATCGCCGACCTGGGCAATCTGCGGCCCGGCACCCCCACCCTCACCACCGGCCTGCGCGGTGCGAGCGAGCTCGTCGTGGAGGTCCGCACCCTCGACGAACCGCGCCACAGCGGTGAGTTCGGCGGCGCGGCACCGGACGCCCTGCTCGTCCTGATCAAGGCCCTCGCCACCCTGCACGACGTCCACGGAGACGTCGCCGTCGAGGGTCTGCGGCGTGAGCCCTGGACCGGTGCGGGCTACACCGAGGACGAGTTCCGCTCCCTCGCCGGCATCCAGGGCCAGCTGCCGCTGTTCGGTTCGGGCGATCTGGGCGAGCGGCTGTGGAGCGGACCCGCCATCACCGTCATCGGCCTGGACGCCCCGAGCGTCGACAACGCCGCGTCCGCAGTCGTCCCGTACGCCAGAGCCAAACTGAACCTCCGCTTCCATCCCCTGCAGGACCCCAAGGAGGCGCAGGCCAAGCTGGTCGACCATCTGCGTTCCCTGCGGCCCTTCGGCGTCCCCCTCACTGTCACCCCCGGCGACACCGGACCCGGCTACGAGGCCGCCACCGGCGGGCCCGCCTACGCGGCCGCCCGCGCCGCCCTCAAGGAGGCCTGGGGCACCGACTGCGGGTATGTCGCCACCGGCGGCTCCATCCCGCTGGTCAACGGTCTCGCCAAGGCCGCCCCCGACGCCGAAGTGCTGCTGTTCGGCGCCCAGGACGGCATGTGCAACCTGCACGCCCCCAACGAACGCGTCCTGTTCTCCGAACTGCGCAACACCGTCTACGCGATGTGCGCCTTCGTACGCGAGTACGCCGATGACTTCGGCAAGGGAGCCCAGCGGTGAGCACCCCGGCCGACGGCGGCACCACGAAGGCCGACGAGTCCCTGTCGCCCGAAGGGCCCGAGGGGAAGAAGAAGTTCACCTTCCCCAGCGCGCTGACCGTCCTGGCGATCGTCACCGTCGCCGTCTGGCTGCTCGCCTTCCTGATCCCGCCGGGACAGTACGAACGCAACGACCAGGGCGCGCCCGTCCAGGGCACCTACCACCGTGTCCACTCGGACCAGAGCTTCGTCGACCGTCTCAACGATCTCTTCCTCTCCCCGGTCAACGGCCTGTACGGCGTGCAGGACGAGAAGAGCGGCGTGGTCGGGCCCGATATGTCGGGCGCGCTGTACGGCAGCGCGGGCGTGTTCCTGTTCGTCCTCGCCATCGGCGCGTTCATCACCGTCGTCTTCGCCACCGGCGCCCTGGACCGCGGCATCGCCCGGCTCGCGCACCGGCTTCGCAACCGCGGTGCCCTGCTGATCGCGGGCGTGATGGCCGCGTTCTCCGTCCTCGGCACCGTCGAGGGCTTCGCCGAGGAGACCCTCGGCTTCTACGGCCTGCTC
The DNA here is from genome assembly GCF_042665355.1 of Streptomyces monticola. Classification (NCBI taxonomy): domain Bacteria; kingdom Bacillati; phylum Actinomycetota; class Actinomycetes; order Kitasatosporales; family Streptomycetaceae; genus Streptomyces; species Streptomyces monticola. The sequence goes on from NZ_JBHTCF010000002.1 coordinate 212,024, forward strand.
GTACCGATGATGCTCGCCCTCGGCTACGACCGGATGGTGGCCGTCGGCGCGTCCATCCTCGGCGCCGGCGTCGGCGTCCTGTGCTCCACCGTCAACCCCTTCGCCACCGGTGTCGCCTCATCGGCGGCCGATATCTCCCTCGGCGACGGCATCGTCCTGCGCTTCGTGATGTGGATCGTCCTCACCGCCGTCACCATCGCCTACGTCGTGCGCTATGCGACCCGCGTGCAGAAGGACCCGGGCCGTTCGGTGTGCGGCTTCCTGCCCGGCGACCGTGAGCAGTCCGCCGCCAAGACCGAGGAGGTGCCCGAGCTCACCGGTCTGCACAAGGCCGTCCTCGTCATGCTCTGCCTGGTCTTCGCCTTCATGATCTTCTCGGTGGTGCCGTGGTCGAGCGCGCTCACCGGGGACGCCGACGCCAAGCCGTACGGCTTCGAACTCGACTGGTCCTTCCCGCAGCTGGCGGCCCTCTTCCTGTGCGCGGCCGTCCTGGTCGGGCTCGTGGCGCGCTTCGGTGAGCAGAAGCTCAGCTCGACGATCATCCAGGGTGCGGGGGACTTCATCTCCCCGGCGCTGGTGATCATGCTGGCCCGCGGTGTCACCGTCATCATGAACAACTCCAAGATCACGGACACGGTCCTGCACTCCATCGAGGGCATCGTGAAGGGCACGTCGTCCGGTCTCTTCGCGGTCATCGTGTTCCTGGTGAACCTGCCGCTCGCCTTCCTCATCCCCTCCACCTCCGGGCACGCCACCCTGGCCATGCCGATCCTGGCCCCGCTCGCCGACTTCGCGGGCGTCTCCCGCGCGGTCGTCGTCACGGCCTGGCAGGCCGCCAGCGGCTGGATGAACCTGTGGGTGCCCACCACGGCCGTCACCATCGGCGGCGTCGCCCTGGCGAAGGTCGGCTACGACAAGTACCTGCGGTTCGTCTGGCCCCTGCTCGCCATTCTCTTCGTCCTGATCTGCGGATTCGTGGCGCTGGGCGCGGCGGTGACGTGAGGGCGGCGATCCCCGCGCAGGGGGGCGGTGCATGCTCGTGGGGTGCGCTTGAGAAGGTGCCCCCATGACCGCCACCGTCAGACTCGCCCGCGCCCACGACCTCCGGGGCTTCCTCGACCTCGCCGCGCAAGTGGAGCACTGGTTCGGGCCGATGGTCCGCGAACCGGGCTTCCACAAGGCCGTCACGCAGCACATCGAGGAGGGCAAGGCCCTGGTGGCGGAGACGAGTTCACAGAGCACGGGCGGGGGAGGAGAGCTGCTCGGCGGGCTGCTCTTCGGCGCCGAGCCCTCGGCGTACCACGTGCACTGGCTCGTCGTGTCCGAGCGGATCCGCGGACACGGCGCCGGGCGTGCCCTGATGGCGGAGGCGGAACGGCGCTGGGTGCGCGCTCCCGGCACGGTCGAAGTCATCACTTTCGGCGCCGACCACCCAGGCGCGGTCACCAGCGGAGCCCGCGCCTTCTACGAGCGGCTCGGCTTCACACCCGCCGAGCCCGCCGAGGCGGGCCCGGAAGGCGGCTCGCGGCAGGTTTTCCGGCGCGAGGTCGCCGGGTGAGGGTGCGTGACTACGGCGCTGTGACTGCGGCGTTGTGACGATGGCGCTGTGACCACGGCGTCGTGACTACGGCGTTGTGACCACGGCGTCGTGACTACGGCGTTGTGACTACGGCGCCCTGGTGGCGTTACGAGACGTTCGTGACCGTGGTGAGAACCACCACCGCGTCCGTGATCGCCACCAGGTCGTGCCGCTCGGCCGGGACCGGGCCCAAGTGGCCCTGGCTCAAGGTCAGTTCGGTGCCGGACTCGGCGGTCACCCGGACCTGCCCGCGCAGCACCTGCAGGCTCGCGGCCACCGGTGACTCGTGCTCGCCCAGGGCGGCTCCCCGCAGCAGCGCGATGACGCTCTGCCGCAGCGGTCCGGAACGCAGCACCAGATGGGCGCTGCGCTCGTGGGCGGCGTTGCGGGCCTTCGTCAGGTGCTCGTCGGCGAGCGCCCGGAGGTCGACGGGGCCCGCGGGCCCTGACGGTGCGGTGCCGGACGTGGAGGTTTCATCTGCCATGCCTGCCACGCTGGCCCGCGCGGCGGAGGTACGCATGTGCAGGGCACCGTACGGAGCAGTGCGGCAGGATGGCCGGGTGATCACGCTCGACACCCCCCGGCTCATCCTGCGGCGCTGGCGCCCGGAAGACGTCGCTCCCATGGCCGCGATCAACGCCGACCCCGAGGTCATGCGGTGGATCGCCGACGGCTCGGTGCGCGACGAGACCGAGACGCGGCAGCGCATCGAGGCGATCGAGAGGGAGTGGCGGAGCGAGGGGTTCGGCCTGTTCGCCGTCGAGGTCAGGGCCACCGGTGAACTGGCCGGTTTCACCGGCTTCACCGTGCCGCACTTCCTGCCCGAGGTGCTGCCCGCCGTGGAGATCGGCTGGCGCCTGGGCCGCGCCCACTGGGGCCAGGGACTCGCCTCCGAGGCGGCCCGCGCCGCACTCCGCTTCGGCCTTGAGGAGCGCGGCCTGTCACGCGTGGTCAGCATCGCCCAGACCGGCAATGACGCCTCCGAACGGATCATGGCGAAGCTGGGGATGCGCCTTGAGCGGGAGACGGCCGATCCCGCCACCGGCAGGGCACTGCGCGTGCACGTCGTCGGCCGTCCTTGAGGGAGCCCAGGGGCAGTCGTCCTTGAGGGAGTCCGGGGTCAGCCGTCCGTTCGGGGGCCCGGGGGCGCGGTTTCCGGGAGGGGGCTCAGTACAGCGTCAGGCCGTGCGCCGACAGGGCCTCCGTAACCGGCTGGTAGAAGGACGAGCCGCCGGACGCGCAGTTGCCGCTCGCGCCCGCGGCAAGGCCGAGGGCCTTCGTGCCGCTGAACGCCGGGCCGTGGCCGTCGCCCGGGTCGGCGCAGAGCGTGGCCTGGAACAGTCCGTACACCGTGCCCTCGGGATAGGAGACCGTGACGTTGAGGGATCTGACGGTGCCGCAGCGGTAGCCCGTCGCGCCGCCGGTGCGGCATACGCCCTGGCCCACCGACGGGGCGGCGGCGCCGGTGATGTCCCGTACGCCCGCGGGGCCGAGGCTGACCTCGCCGGGGTACGACACCGACGTATTCGTGTAGCGGAGGACCGCGAAGTCGTCGCCGGGGAAGCTCACCTTCCCGGTCTCGGCGATCGGCACCGTGAGGGCGGGATCCGCGAACCAGGTGGCGGCGCCCTGCACACAGTGGCCCGACACCAGGGCGTAAAGGTGCTCCCCGCCACGGGCGTTGAAGCCGACGGTGCAGCGGCCGCCGCGGTCGCTGTAGATACGGTCGCCGCCGCGCACTTCGACGGCCGCGCGGCTCAAGGCCGTCTGCGGGGCCAGGAGCCAGGCGCACAGCAGGACGAGAACCACGGTCACGGTGCGGTGAGCGCGCATCCGTTCATTGTGCCGGGACCCCGCCTGTCCCGGCAGCGCACGCGCAGGCTAGATTGCGTCACCGCCGCAGCGGTGCGGGCCGGTACGGGAGGGGGCAGGGTGGACTGGGGGACGCTCATCGCGACGGGCAGTGGCGGTCTGATCGCCATCTCCGGCACCGTCCTCGCGGACTTCCTGCGCCACCGGCACGAGAACGACCGCACCGTCGAGGCGCGGCGGCGCGCCGTCTACAACGAGTTCATCGTCGCCACCGGAACCTGCCACACACGCCTGCGCGAACTCGCCCAAGGCCGGGGCGAACAGGGGGACTTGGAGACGGCGAGCCGGGCCGCGCTGACCGACGCGGGGATATACGACGTACGCGAGCGGCTGTTCATCGAGGGCTCCACCACCGTGGCCGGCGCCGGGCAGGCGATGTTCGTGCAACTGCGCGCGCTGCGCCGGGTGGTGGCCACCGGCGCCGCGCAGGACTCGCCCGCCTACCACGCCGTCTACCACCCCTACCTCGCCGCCGTGTGGGGCTACCGCGCGGCTGTGCGCGAGGAACTGGACGGCCGCCCACTGGTCCCCGCCGACTTCGGCTGGGCGGAATGGGGCGGCAGGGACTCGTGCGCGGTGTGCCGGGCGGCGGGCGCCGCCGACTGACGGCACACAGGCGCCCCGCCTCGGCCGCAGGCGCTCGCGGGGGGCTCGTCAGATCGGCAGCAACCGTCCCACCAGCGCGCTGAGTTGGCCCACCGTGCGGCACTCGTACATGCCGACGACCTCCTCGTACGCCGCTGCCGCCGAGTCACCCGTGTTCCACAGCGAACGCCGCTCGGGGTTCAGCCAGTACACGCGGCGGGCCCGGTCGCGAAGGGTGCGCAGAGCCTCGGCGTTGGGCGGGGCCATGTTGGTGCGGGCGTCGCCGAGGATGAACACCGACGTGCGGGAGCCCACCGCGTCCGGGTAGCGCTCGGTGAACTCGCCGAGGGCGCTGCCGTAGTCGCTGCTGTCGTGCCAGCCCGTCACCGCCGCCTCGGTCAGGATGCGGGTGCCGAGGCCCTCGGGGTCGGCCCGGCCGTGGCCGAGGAGACCGGTCACCTCGTCGACACGGTTGACGAACGCGAACACCCGCACCTTGCTGAACTGGTCGTGCAGCGCCTGGATCAGCAGCATCGTGAAGTTCGCGAAGCCCGCCACCGAACCGGACACATCGCACAGCAGCACCAGTTCGGGCCGGGCCGGCCGGCGGCGGCGCAGGACCGGGCGGATGGGCACCCCGCCTGTCGACAGGGATCCGCGCAAGGTGCGCCGCAGATCGATTTGGCCCCGCGCGGCACGTCGGCGGCGGGCGGCCAGCCGCGTGGCCAGTTTGCGGGCCAGGGGCTGCACCGTCCGGCGCAGTTCGGCCAGTTGGTCGCGGTGCGCGAACAGGAAGTCGACCCGGTCCGCCGTCGGGGCCACCGCACGGCGCGCGATCTCGTCGGCGCCGCGCCGCTCGGCCACCCGGCGGCGCGCTTCGAGCGCCACGAGCCGCCGGAAGCCCTCGATCCGGCCACGGATCTCATCGGCCTCCAGACGGTCCGTGAACGACTCGTCCTGAGCGGCGCCCGCGCGCAGTGCGGCGAGGACACGGGCCAGCAGGGTCTGGGGGCGAAGGCGGTCGAGGGTCTGATACGAGGACCAGCCGTCCGAGCCGGGAGTGGCGCCGTAACCGCCGAGCGCGTCCACCGCCTCGGCCGCCAACCGGGCCAGCAGCGCCTGGTCGTCGGCGGCGAGCGCGGCCGCGAGGCGCTCGCGCAGGGCCTCGCGGTCGGGGTGCAGGCCGGGCGCCGTGGCGTCCGAGTCCGCGGGGCCGGTGTCCCTGTCGTCGTCGGAGGCCCGCCCCGGGGCGCCGACCGCTCGGGGAAAGTACAGGTCGAAGACCGGATCGAAGACGGCTCGTTGCCCTTGGTGGTGCAGCAGTGCCGCCGCCAGGCCCTCGCGCAGCAGCTCGCGTTCGGTGAGTCCGAGCGCCGCCATGGCCTGTGCCGCGTCCACGCTCTCACCGGTGCCGATACGGATGCCGTGCGCCCGCAGGGCCTGGACAAGGGAGGTCAGGCGCGCGGGAACACCGGTTGTTGCGGCATCGGTTGCGGCGGCATCGGCTGCGGGAACATCGGCTTCGACGTCGGCCGCGGCGGCTTCGGCCGTGGGATCGCCGGCCGCGGACGGCCTGCTCATACTCCGCCCAGGTCGAGTTTGGCGGCCGCCTTCACCACATCCTCCTGATGCTTGAGGATGACGCCGAGGCTGTCGCGTACCACCGTCTCGTCCAAGGTGTCCGCACCCAGGGCGAGCAACGTGCGGGCCCAGTCGACGGTCTCCGCCACCGACGGCGCCTTGCGCAGATCCATCGCCCGCAGCGCGCCGACCACGCGTACCACCGACTCGGCGAGCGCCGCGTCGAGCCCCGGCACCTTCAGACGGACGATACGGCGCTCCAACTCCTCGTCGGGGAAGCCGATATGGAGGAACAGGCAGCGGCGGCGCAGCGCCTCGGACAGCTCGCGGCTCGCGTTGGACGTGAGCACCACGAACGGGCGCCGCGCCGCGGTGACCGTGCCCAGCTCGGGCACGGTCACCTGGAAGTCGCTGAGCACCTCGAGGAGCAGCCCCTCCACCTCGACGTCGGCCTTGTCGGTCTCGTCGATGAGCAGAACCTTCGGGTCGTTGCCCCGGATCGCGGTCAGGAGAGGGCGGGCGAGCAGGAACTCCTCGCTGAAGATGTCGGTGCGCGTCTCGTCCCAGCTCTCGTCGCGGCCCGCGGTGATCCGAAGGAGCTGCTTGGCGTGGTTCCACTCGTACAGCGCCCGCGCCTCGTCCACGCCCTCGTAGCACTGCAGCCGTACGAGGCGCGCGCCCGCCACCTGGGCCACGGCCTTGGCCAGTTCGGTCTTGCCGACCCCGGCGGGGCCCTCGACGAGCAGAGGCTTGCCGAGCCGGTCCGCGAGAAACACGGTCGTGGCGACGGCCGCGGAGGCCAGATAGCCGGTCTCCGCGAGGCGCGCCGCGACGTCGTCCACGGACGTGAAGCAGCCCGTCGAGGGCGGCTGTTGCGGTGGCCGCGGGCCGGCCACTGCCTGTGCGGCGGGCGTGTCCGCGCTGTCGACGAGCTCTTCGTACGTGGCCAACTCGGCCTCCTCCGCGGGAGCTGACTGCTTCGGCGGCACACTCTAGTGGGTGGGTCCCATAGAGAAACCCTCCCCTTGAAGTGGGCCGTCAGCCGACCAGGCTCTCCCGCACCGCCGCGATCAGCCGGTTGGCCCGGGCGTCGCCGTGGCCGATCATGCGGTTGGCGACATAGGCGAAGCCCACGCCGAACTCGTCGTCACCGAAGGCGAACTGGCCGCCCGCACCGTCGTTGCCGAAGCTGCGCGCGCCGAGCAGCGGGCGGAAGGACTCCGAGTCGAGCAGGAAGCCCGAGCCCCAGCGGGCACCCGCGTCGAAGCCCAACCAGCCCTTGCCGGAGGACAGTTCACGCACCGCGTCGGTCACCGTCGCCTCGGACAGCAGCCGGGAGCCGCCGTCCACTCCGGTCACGGCCGCCGCGTACAGCCCCGCGAGGCCGCTCGCCGATGCGACGGCGCCCGCACCGGGCAGCTCCATGCCCAGCAGCGCCGGATCGTTCCAGCCGTGCGGCTCGTCCAGGCCGGGGAAGGCGAGCGAGCCGTTCATCGTCACGATGCGCGTCAGCAGGTGCTCGGGGCCCGGCATCGCGGGGCGCCCCTCGGCCTCCACGAGGCGGGCCCGCCCCTCCATCTCCTCGGCGGGCAGGCCGATCCAGGCGCGCAGACCCAGCGGATCGCCCACGGCCCGGCGGAAGTAGGCGCCAGGGGTGAGGCCGGTGATACGCCGGATCACCTCGCCGACGAGAAAGCCGAGGACATGCCCGTGGTACTCGTACGCCGTGCCCGGCTCCCACAGCGGCTTCTGCTCCTCCATGGCGCGGACCACCGGCGTCCAGGCGGCGATCTCCCTGAAATCCGGCGTCGCGTCGAGCGCGGGGATCCCGGCGCGGTGGGCGAGGACCATACGGCAGGTGATGTCCTCCTTGCCGTGTCGCGCGAACTCGGGCCAGTAGTGGCTCACCGGGGCGTCGAGGTCGAGCTGCCCCTGCTGTGCGAGGAGATGGGCGCAGACGGCCACGAGGCCTTTGGCGCAGGAGAAGACCGGCACGGCCGTACCCTGCTCCCAAGGCCTGCCCGTGCGCTCGTCCGCGACCCCGCCCCACAGCTCGGCCACCTTGCGGCCACCCGCGAACACCGTGACGGCGGCGCCCAGTTCGGGGAAGTCGGTGAAGTTCCGCGCGAAGGTGTCGGCGACCGCGCCGAAGCCCTCGTCCGCCCATCCGTTGTGCTGCTCCACCGCTGGTCCCGTCCTTCGCTTGCCTGGTGCTGGTGCTGGTGCTGGTGTCGGCTTTCTAGATCGACCGGGTCACGGTACGGGGGTGCGGTGTGCGAGGCGAACGAATATCGACGCCACCCCGGGCGGAAGAATTCGGGTGCGCCGGGTCCGGGCCCGGCGTGAAGATGGGCCGGTGTTCATCTTCCGCTGCCGTCGCTGCCACGGCGAAGTGACCCGCCCGGTGCGCGAGGTGCCGTTGCCCGATATCGACGAGGCGCCCGCGCCGTACGAGATGCGGGGCGACAAGGAGTGCCCGCCTCGCATGACGCCCGGCACCTTCGCCTACGAGCCGCCCGCCGAGAGCCTCGCCCATGTCCGGCCCCCTTCCGAGTGGGAGCCCGTGACGATCTCCCCGCGCCATGGACTCACCGGCATCGTCCTGGCCGAGGCGGACGTGCGGGATGTCGAGACGACCGCCAAGCGCAGCCGTACCAACGGCTGTTGCGGCCTGGACGGCATGGACGGCCCCAACCTGGAGTGCCGCTGGTGCCGGGCGTTCGTGGCCACGAAACAGTCGGACTGCTGGACGCCGCAGCAGGTGGCTCTGGTGCCGGCGGCGGTGGAGATCATGCTGCCTCCTGCGCCGGACACCGCAGAAGGCGCCTGAACACCACCGCCCCTGCCGTCAGAACGCCGAGTCGAGCTGTCCCCCGAGGCCGTGGGAGACGCGGCCGCCGGATACCCATCTGCCGGTGGTGGGCGGCCCGCCGACGGGCCCGATCACGACGCCGCCACCGGCGCCGGCGCCATCCGTGGCAGCAATCTGGCCCGGCTCATCGGCCCCGTCCGCCCCGTCCGACTCATCCGACTCATCCGACTCGTCGGAGTCGTCGTCGAAGGCCGGGAGTTTTCCCGCGAGGCCGATCGAGACATCGTCGGGCGTGAGGGTCACGCCCGTGACCTCGTACAGCAGGTCGAGACCCACGCCGAGACGGGTGGCGCGCGCGGGATCGAAGAGGCCGACCCGGCGCATCTGGTCCACCAGGCGGTCGGGGTCGACGCCGCCCCCCTCGTGCCGCTTTTCCGCGGCCATGTCCTCGAAGGCGGTGACGAGTTCACCGTTCTCCCAGTACGCGACGCAGGTCATCGCGTCGGCGCTGGAGGTGCACAGGACCGCGGTGTCCCGGGAGGCGGCAGCGAGGCGTGCGGAGTCGGACGCCCAGACGCTGGCCGGTTCGAGGGCGAAGGCCCAGCTCTCCTTCTCGCCGGAGTGCGCGATGCCCCAGTCCCAGTAGTGGTCGCCGTCCCACCGCAGGGCGTCGGCCTGTCCGTGGTCCCCGACGTCCAGCAGATCTTCGGCGGAGCATCCGAGGCGAAGGAGCAGTTCCCGTCCGCTCAGGCCACGGGCGAGTGTCAGGCAGTGCGCCTCGAAGTCCCGCGCGATCCAGCTCAACGGACTGGCGTCCGCCATGTGCCTCTCCCTTGCGCAATTGCGTTCACCGCCGGCAGCGGTGTCAGTAGCAGTCGAAGCGGTGAGCGTACGGCAGTTCGGGGCAGGCGCGGCAGAGGAAGAGATAGATGCCGCCCTCGTCGCCGAGATGCATATCGGGCCCGAGGGAATCCATCACCGCCGGGTCCGCGGGGGAGCGCCACAGGGGTTCGGTGGAGTGCGGGTGGTGTTCGTCAAGCGGGAGCCAGCGGCCGCTGCGGGGCTCGCCGGTGATGCTGAGCAGATGCTCCATGCGATGGCCGCGGGAACAGTGCGGCCAGTTCGGGGCCTTGGCCCAGGCCGGATAGCCGCCGACCTTGTTCTGCAGCGCGGAGGCCACATCGGAGTAGTGGCAGCCGAAGCGGTTCTCGATCTCGCGCAGGCGGGGGCCCAGGGCCAGTTCGAGTTCCCTGGGCAGATCCCGCTTGGGGTAGTCGACCGCGGGTGTGGGGCAGACGGTGCAGGGCCGCGGCATCAAGTCCTCGTCGCACTCGTCCTCACCGGACTCGGGCACGTCCCGCAGCACCTCCACCGCGTCGACCTCCGCCTCCGTACGCCAGTAGAGGCGTGGCAGCGCGGCCCCTGCCGGGTCCTCCGGGTGCAGCAGCGGACACCACACCAGCTGCAGTACGTCCTTGCCTTCGGGGAAGACGAGACGCGGTACGTCGCGTGCGTACAGCTGGACGACCGGCACCATCGGCACCACACCCGGCGTGATCACACCGCCCGCGACGAGGCCGGGCCCCGGGGCCCAGTGCCCGACCTGCCCGCAGTACGGCCAGGACTCGGCGGCCGGCCAAAGCAGCGGCCCGCCGATGGAGCTCTCGCGCACATCGGGGTCGCCGCTGCGCGGGTAGAGCAGGGTCGTCTCCCTGGCGAGTTCGGCGAACTCCGGTATCAGGTCCGCCAGTTCAAAGGGTGGTTCGGGGATTCTGCGAGGCACGGCGCGGGTCTTCCTGTGGGGCGGTCGCCTGAGGGGCGGCGGCCGGGCGGCTCACGTGGGACGGGCAGACGGTTCGTAGGAGAGGTGCGTCATGGGCAAGCTAGCCGCCCGCACCGGCAACCCCCACCCTCAAATCCCGTACGAAACTCATCGCCGGACGCCCGTGGGCGATGAGCTCCCCGGTGGGCACGAAACCGGACCTCTCAAGGACCGCGCGCGAGCCGGGGTTGTCGAGGTTGGTCGTCGCCCGCAGCGAGGTCAGGCCGTAGTCCCGCACCGCCAGGGTGATGACCTGGCGGACCGCGCTCGTGGCGAGGCCGCGGCCGGCCGCGCTTGCGGCGATCCGGTAGCCCAACTCGGCCTCACCGTCGGTGACATCGATCAGATTGATCCGGCCGAGTACGGCGCCGTCGCCGTCGACGAGCACATGGAAGTAGCAGAGCCCCGTGGCCTGTTCGGCGAGCAGGGCGGCGTGCCGTTGCTCGAACTCGGCGAAGTAGGCGTCCCCGCGGTCCGGCACCGACGCGGCGAAGTAGGCCCGGTTCTCCCGCTCGAAGGCGAGCAGGGCGGGGGCGTGGTCGGGGCGCAGGAGCTGGAGTTCTGGCATGCCGGAACGGTAGCTGCAGGCCGGTGGGGGCGCCGACACACCCCCGTACGGTCAACGCACGATCGCTGGATCTTCGACCGGTTCGTTCGAATGCGGTACCCGAATTCCCCTGCGGCCGGCGCCGAGTTGACCTGGACTGATTACAGCCTGAAGCGACTGGTGTTCATCCGATCCATGTCCGAGGCCACCCTTGTGGCGCAATAGGTCAATTGCCGCCCTTATGTCGATGCTGTGAAACTGCCGTCGGATCCGATGACCGGAGGACGCTCGAGGTGGGGACGAGCGGGTCTGACGAACCCCCCGGATGCCGGCCGCGGCTGGGCCGGCATCCGCGTGCCGGGGGGGGCTCCGGACGTGTGCGGGGCCCCCTTGCTCCCGTGCGGGACGCAAAGTCCTCCCGGAAGCGGGACGCTTTCGCGAACGCCTCCCCCGAACATGATCAGGGAGCAGACCCACCTTCACGGCCTTCGTCGTGGTCACGCGCATCCTTGGTCGGAGCACCTGATCAGACGAAGGCCGCCTCGACGTCCGGCGAATGCCCAGGTGAGCGACCTGGTTCGAAGCGCATTTCGGGACTGTCCCGCACACGACCGACCTGAACGACAGCGTGATCGAGATGACGGCTGGTGACCCCGTCTACACCCGGGCGCTGTCCGAGCACGGTGGTTGGCAGCGTTGGGACCGCATCCAGCAGTGGCTGGAGGCTCACCACGAGATGTTCAGTCCGCCCTGTTGGGATGACTGGCCAAGAAGTTGAAGAACAAGCTCAGCGGAGGACCGCAGCGACAGCGGCCCGTTCGCACCCGTTGTGGCCGTCGCCGGTGACGCCGACGCCTACACCCGGCTCGCCGCCTTCGTCGGCCGGCCGGTGTGGGTGCCGCGGAGCGCGAGCGAATGCGACTCCCGGGGGTGTCAGACGGTTCCCGTCCGACCTGTCGTGTCAAGGGCGGCCGCGACCGCACGCAGGTAGCGGGCGTGGGCGCGTGCGCTGGGCGGCAGTTCGGGGTTCCACGGGACGGTGGTGACCGTCGCGGCCAGGGGGTTGTGGCCCGGGGCGGCGTTGCCGCGGGCGTCGCTGAGCACCACGTCGGGGGCGAGTGCCGTCGCCTCGCTCCATGGAGTCGTCGCCCAGTTGACGCCGCCCTCCGCGGGCGGTTCGCACAGCCGTACCCCCAGGGAGGCGAGGGCCGCGAGATCGGGCCAGGCGTGCGGCCTGGCCAGATGCACCGTGTCCTGGTCCGCACCGGACAGGGCGAGCACCCGGGGGCTCGTCGGGGACGAGGCGGCGGCCCGTACCTGTGCTTCGGCGTCGCGGAGTTCCGCGTCGGCGGCGGGATCGGGGGCGGCGCCGAGCGCCCGGGCGAGTTCCGTGCAACGCTCCCTGACCTGGTCGAGGGAGCGTCCCTGCCCGATGTCGAGCGCCGCCAACGGCACCTGCTCCTCCAGGCGTTTGGCCGCCTCGGGGCCGATGCCGTAGAGCTGGCCGCCGCCGTAGGTCACACAGACCACCAGGTCGGCGCCGGACGCGAGCAGGGCATCCACGTCCAGTGCGCCGCCCGCGCCGAAGTAGGCGAAGTCCGGGTCGTCCAGGGGTAGTTCGCCCGCCTTCGCGCGGTCCAGGGAGTCGGCGCGGTCATGGGCCGAGCCGAACGCGCCGACGGGGCGCAGGCCGTGGTCCCACAGGGCAGCCGCGGCCTGTATGTAGGCCACGACGCGGGCGGGCCGCCGTAACGCCGTGACCAGGTGGCCCCGGTCGTCGGTGAACTCCCAGCCCGTCGTGTTCCCCATCGTGACCTCCCGGTGTGCCGTGCCGCCGAGTGCGGTGTGCGGTGTGCGGTGCTCTGTGTGCGGTGCTCTGTGTGCTGTGTGCTGTGTGCTGTGTCCGATCGGCCCGTACCTGCCCGCGGCGGAGGGTGGATACACGGCACGACGCCGCACGGCCACGCGGCCGCCCCGGTGCGCGCCGGGTGCCGTCGCCGGGCGTGGTGATCGTCACGGTTCCCGTCCGGGCCCTCTTCCGGACCGCGCCGTGCGATAGGAACGACGCATGTACGAGATCCCCGTCTGCGGCCCCGAAGGCCCGCTCCGCGACCCCGGGCGAGGGATGCCGACTACGGCTCCGGCTTCGGCTCCGGTGCGGGCGGTGCTCTTCGACTTCTCCGGCACGCTGTTCCAGATCGGTTCGTACGCGAACAGGATCCGGGCCGCGTTGAACAGGCCTGTCGGCGATATGGAGATGGACGCCCTGCTTGACGGACTTGAAGCGGGCCTCGCCGACCCGGAGGTGATCGCCGCGCAGCAGGCCCGCGACGTATCCGCGAATGCGCACCGGCATGCCTTCACCGCCTGGTACGCCTCGGTGCCCGCCCTCGCGCCGGCCGCCGACGCCCTCTACGGCCAGCTGCGCTCCCCGGACCACTGGGTGCCCTACGCGGACAGCGCGGCCACACTGGAGCAACTGTCGGGCGCGGGGCTCGTGTTGGGAGTCTTCAGCGACGTGGGCTGGGATCTGCGCCCCACTTTCGCCCGGCACGGCCTCGACGGCTACTTCTCCGCCTGGGTGCACTCGTACGAGCACGAGAGCGAGAAACCCGATCCGCGTATGTTCCATCATGCCTGCGCCGAGCTGGGCGTCGCTCCGGGCGAGACGCTGATGGTGGGGGACCACCCGGCGAAGGACGGTGGCGCGGCCGGGGCGGGCCTGCGTTCCTATGTGCTGCCCGCGGGCGCGGCACCCGGCGCGGTGCGCGGCCTGGACGCCGTCTGCCGTCTGGCGGGAGTGGCAGACCACGGGGGCCGAGGTGCCCGAAGGGCCGGCCGGGTGTGAACCGGCCCCCGGGTACCAGGAGTTGAGGCAGGGGCGCGAGCAGGGCGTCAGGCCGTGTGCAGCGTCAGCCCGTACCGTCCGAGAATCTCGTTCACCGGCTGGAACCAGGTCTCGCCGCCCCCGCCGCAGTTGCCCCAGCCCCCGGACGTCACGCCCTGGGCCTGGTCGCCGCTGATGAACGAGCCGCCGGAGTCACCGGGTTCGGCGCAGACGCTGGTCTTGGTCATCTGATGCACCGCGCCCTGGCTGTAGTTGACCGTCTCGTTCTTGGCCAGGAGCGTGCCGCAGTGCCAGTGGGTGGTGGACCCGGAGCGGCAGATGGACGCTCCGACGGGCGCCTCGTTGGACCCGCGCACCAGCTGGTCGGAGACGGTGCCCCAGCCGAGCACCACGGGAACGGTCCACCAGCCGTGGCCGATGCTGACGTACGCGTAGTCGTCGCCGGGGAAGGACGAGCCCTGGAAGGTGCCCATGTCCGAGCCGTCCCAGCCGCGTACGCCCGCGCCCGCCTGTCCGCAGTGCCCGGCCGTGACGAACCCGCCGTGCACGGAGAAGCCTATGGAGCAGCGCACATTGCCGGTGTAGTACGGGTCGCCGCCCACGGTCCCGGCCGCGAAGGTGCGCGGCGCCGCGGCGACGGTCGCCACCCGCACGGGTGCGGTGGCGCGGGCCTCGCCGAGGAACCGGCGGACATCGTTGTCGTCGTGGTGGCCTGCGACGACGTTCACGACGACGCGGTTCGCCTCGGGTGTCACATGCCAACTGGCAATGGCGGCAGGGGCCTTGAGCGCGTCGATACGTCGCTTCGCGGCCGCCAGCTCGGCGGCGCCGCGCTCGACGACGCGCACGTCGGCACCGGTCTCCCGTACGGCTGCGGCCTTGTCCCGGGAGGCGACGGCGACGGTCAGACGGCCCCCGTCGGCGGCCGGTGTGAACCAGGAGCCCGCGAAGGCATCCCCGGCCGCCTTCTTCGCGGTGCGCTCGGTGGTGACCGCCGTACGTTCGGCGGCGAGCCGGGCCCGCGCCTGCGCCGGGTCGAGGCCCAGGTCGCGCTGCATGGCGCCGAGCAGTGCGGCGGAGGCCGGGGGAGCGGTCGGCTCGGGGGCGGGGGCGGCGGCAGCGGTGGGCGCGAGCACGGCGCCCGCCCAGGTGCCGACGAGGAGTAAGGAGGACAGGGCGATACGTGTGGCGGTATTGCGTCTCACGGTGGCGACCCTTTCGTCGTTCCAGTGATGTGGGGGTGGAACAGGGTGGGTGAGAGCGCTCTCAAGACCAGTCGGGGCGGAGCATAGGAGAGGCGGTACGGCCATGTCCAGACCAAGTGCGTTGTACGGGAGGCCGGTTGGGGCGTGGCGCCGGATGCTGTGAGCGCGGTCCGGCCCCAAGTCCCAGGCGAGTCGGAACCGCTCGTCACGCCTCGTTAAGGGCGGTTCCGGCCGGGAAGACCTTGTCGCAGTTCTCCTCCACCGTGTCGGCGAAGGCCCGCGCGAGCGGGGACATGGCGTCCCAGCGGCGTACCGCCCAGCCGGTCCAGAGGGTGGGGAGTTCGGGGACGGGGATCAGACGCAGGCCGGGGTGGGCGGGGCCGTGCCAGCCGGGCAGGTCGGGGACGAGGGCGTGGCCCAGGCCGAGTTCGGCCAGAAGGATCGCGGTGTCCCAGTCGGCGACGCTGGTGTCCGAGGCCGGCTCGATACCGGACGCCGCGAGCCAGGCGTGCAGACGGCGGCGGGAAGTGGCGTTCTCGGGCAGACCGATCAACTGGATGCGCGCCAGGTCGGCGATGTCGATACGGGACTTGCCGGCCAGCGGGTCGTCCGCGGCGACGGCGAGGACCCAGGGCAGTTCCACGACGGGCCGCTGCTCGATACCGCGCACCGGCTCGCCCAGTGTGATCCAGGCCAGATCGAGGCCGCCGGCGAGGAGCGCGTCGAAGCAGCTGCGGCTGGAGTGCGCGGTCTGAAACTCCAGGCTGACCTTGGGGTAGCGGTGGCGGAAGGCGACCACCGCCTCGGACATGAAGTGGCGGACGGTGGTCGCGCCGGTGGTGATCCGCACCGCGCCGCCCTCGCCGTTCGCCAGGTCCCGCAGGCGGCGCAACGCCTGGTCGATATCGCCCAGACCGCCTGCCGCCGCGCTGTGCAGGAGCTGCCCCGCCGAGGTCGGTATCACTCCGCGCGGATGGCGCTCGAGCAGCGCGATCCCGGTCTCGCGCTCCAGGCGTTTGATGTGCTGGCTCACCGCGGACTGGGTGCAGGTCAGCTCACGGGCGACGGCGCTGAGACTGCCGCTGCGGCATACGGCGATGAAGACGCGGAGGTCGTCGAGGGTCATGCCGGTTAAAGGTATAGCTTGGAGGTGGGTAAGAAAACCTGAGGATTGACTGGGTGGTTGGACGGCGGGACGATCTCTCTGGCCGCCCGGGCGCCGGGGCGGCAACCCGGCCGGCCCCCGCCCGCCGCTCCGGACGGCGAGCGGAAATGCCCGCCGGGTGCCGACCCCACCCGTGATCACCCGCACGTACTTGTAAGTCCCCGCACTTGCCACCGCCTGTATTTGTAAGCCCCGTATTTGTAAGCCCCGTACGTGCAAGCACCCGCAAGCACTCGTAAACGATCTCGAAGGCGACCTGTGCAATCACTTGAGGCAGTGGCCCTGGCCGCGGCGGCCGTTGCGGCCGGAGGCATCAACGCCGTCGTCGGCTCCGGCACCCTGATCACCTTCCCCACCCTGCTGGCCTTCGGTGTTCCGCCGGTCATGGCCAATGTCTCCAACACCATCGGACTCGTGCCGGGTGTGATCAGCGCGGCCTACGGCTACCGCCGTGAACTCAAAGGGCAGTTGCCGCGGCTGCTGCGGCTCGGTGCCGCGGCGCTCGTCGGCGGGATCGTCGGGGCGGTGCTGCTCCTCACCCTGCCCGCGGACACCTTCCGCGCGGCCGTGCCGGTGCTCATCCTGCTGGCTTGTGCTCTCGTCCTGCTCCAGCCCCGTCTCGGCAAGTGGCTCGCGCGCCGCCAGGACATACGCGGGGACAGGGACGGCGGTGTCCCGGTGTGGGCCGGGGTCCTGGGCACAGGGATCTACGGCGGCTACTTCGGGGCGGCCCAAGGTGTGCTGCTCATGGGCCTGTTCGGCACGTTCCTGCGGGAGGACCTCCAGCGTCTGAACGCCCTCAAGAACGTTCTCGCCGCTCTCGTCAACGGCGTCGCGGCCGTCTTCTTCGTCGTGGTGGCCGAGGTCGACTGGGCGGCGGCGGGCGTGATCGCCCTCGGCTCGACGCTCGGCGGCCTCCTCGGCGCCAAGGTGGGCCGACGCCTCCCGCCCGCTGTGCTGCGCGGCGTGATCGTCGCGGTGGGCGTCACGGCGGCGGTCGCCGTCACCGTGTGAGGAGCGTGACCGTGGAATCAGCCCGGATATCAGCCCGGACATCGGAAGCCGCGCGGCGACTCCTGCGCGAACAGGGAGCCGATACGCTCGCCCACCCCGGCGGCACCCTCCTGTCCCACCTGGACCGCGTAGCCCGGCAGCTCTCCCTCTGGGGCGCACGCCCGGCCCTGCAACTCGCCGGTCTGTGCCACGCGTTCTACGGAACCGACGGCTTCGCCCCCGCCCTGCTGCCATGGGACCAGCGAGGGCGCCTGAGAAGTGCGATAGGTGCCGAAGCCGAGACTGTCGTCTACTTCTACGCGAGCTGCGACCGCCGGGCCACGTACCCCGTGCTCACCGCTCCCGACATGCGCTTGAGGGACCGGTTCACCGGCCGCAGCCACACCCCCACGCTCCAGGAGAAGCGCGACTTCGCGGAACTCACCGCGGCGAACGAACTCGACATCGCCCGGATCGATGACGACTTCCGCGAGCGCTGCGGGGCCGGCCTGTTGACCCTGTTCACCAGGATCCGGCCGCTGCTGACCCCGGGGGCCTGGCAGGACTGCACAGCCGTACTGGGCCCGTAGCCGTCGGCCGAGGTCCGACGTCACGGGCCGGGGGTGCTGCGCTACCTGCAGCCCGCGGGCAGAGCGGCCCCACGGTCGGAGAGGTGCGCGAGGGCGGCGGCGAAGGAGGCAACACTGTCTTCAACCGGCTGCGCCGCGTGGAGCAGTTGACGGCACGCTCGCTGTCACGGCCGCGCGACGTGATCGAAGTGACCCTGGCCCTGGACGCGTACCGGCTCGCCTAGGCCTGGCCGCGTACCGGCTCGCCTGGCTCCGGCCGCGTACCGCCCCGCCCAAGGGCCCCACCAGGACGTTGCTCCAGCCAGTGTCCTGGGTGCCACGGACGAGGGTTGCGCGCTGTACGAGACGCTCGGCTGGTCGGTGCGCACACCGCTCACGGCGTGCGTCTACCGGCCCTGGCCGACGCGGGCCGGCGCCGCGCTCACTGGTAGGGGTTGTTGCCGTGCGACTGTCCCTGCTGCGGCGGCGCGTACGCACCCTGGTTCTGCTGGCCCGTGCCCGTGCCCTGGGCGATCATGCCGTCGGCCTGATCCTTGGGGACCTTGTGCTCGGTGCCGCAGAACGTGCACTGCGTGCGGTACGAAGTCGAGATCGGCAGCAGCGGCACGAAGAACAGCGTGAACTTCGTGACGTGCTTGCGCAGCGAATGGGCGGCGGGATTGCCGCAGTTGCCGCATACCAGCGTGAGCATGGCCAGCTGGTAGACGTAGCCCTTGGTACCAAAGATGATCACTGGCAGCCCCTCCCGGTCCGGGACAACCCCGTCGTGTGAGCGCGGTTGCCCCGCCATCGTAGGCGGCCGGTCCCGTGGGAGGGGAACGGGGCCGATCCGCCGGGCGGTAGGGCGACCGGTGCCTGGGGCGGTACGGCGACCGGCACGTGGGGCGGTGCGTCGGGTACGTCGCCCGTGAGGTTCGCGGCTACTTCCCGAGGTCTGCCGGGACCTTGCCGCGACCGCTGGCTAGCATCGCGCCCATGGAGCCCCGCAGCACCCGCCGCCCCGGCCCCGCGCTCGCCACCCTGGTGGTCGGCGTGCTGCTGGCCTGCGGGTATCTGCTGGGCGGTGACGGGCACGAGGGTGTGGTGAGCGGGGCCCATGGCTCCATGGGCGTCGTGGCCCAGGGCCACGACGTGGGTCACGACGGGGACATGACGGGGCACGTCCGGGGCTCCGGAAGCGCGACGGGTCACGCCGATGGTGCCGCCGCGCACACGCCCGCCGCTGCCCGCGTTCCTGCCGACGCCGACGTCGACGCCGCCGCCCACGCTCCCGCACCCCACCAGCACGCCGACGCCCATGGCGCCGGCACCGGTGACGGCTGCACCCTGCACAGCGAGGCGTGTCCGCTGGCCACCGCGCAGTCGCCCGCCCCGCTGGCCGCCCCCGCCTTGGCGCCGTCCGAACTCCCGTCGGCCGGCGCCGATTTCCTCGTACGCACCCGGGCCGCCGCGTGCGACGACTGTGCGCGGCCGCGGGCGCCCGACCCGCTCTCTCTCGGTGTGAGCCGGACCTAGGCCGAACTCCCGCACCCGCCCCGCACGTTCGGGCCGCGGGTGCCTCGGCATGCCCGCACGCACTGCGCGCGCAGTGCTCTCCGGCCACCACCACGAGAGACTTCAATGGCTTCTACCACCGCATTGTTCGTCACCGGTGTCACCACCGGCCTGTTCGCCGGCGGCGCCTCCTGTGCCGCCGTACAAGGAGGGCTCCTCGCCGGAGCCGTCGGCCGCCGGACCAAGGAGGGTCCCGCCCAGCACCCGCCGGGCGGCGGCCTGTTCGCCCCTGTGGTCGCCTTCCTCGGCGCCAAGCTCGTCTCCCACACCCTGCTCGGTGCGGCCCTCGGGCTCCTGGGTGCGGCCGTACAGCCGGGTCCGCGTACCCAGGCCGTGCTGCTCGTCCTGGCGGCGGCCCTGATGGTCCTCTTCGCCCTCGACATGCTCGGGGTGTCGTTCGTACGCCGCTTCGTGCCCCGGCCGCCCGCCGCGTGGGGCCGGCGGGTGCGGCGCAGCGCCAAGTCCGCCTCCGTCACCACGCCCGCCGTGCTCGGATTCCTGACCGTGCTGATTCCCTGCGGGGTCACGCTCAGCGTGGAGTTGATCGCGGTCACCTCCGGGTCCGTGACCGGCGGCGCCGCGGTTCTCGCGGGCTTCGTCCTCGGCACCGGTCCGCTCTTCGCGCTGCTCGGCTTCTTCCTGCGCTCCGCCGCGCGGCTCTGGCAGGGGCGGCTGACCCTGGTCACGGGTGTGCTGGTGCTGCTCGTCGCCGTGTGGACGCTCGGCTCCGGGCTGCGGCTCGGCGGCTGGTGGCCCGCGGGAGGCGGCCCCGCGTCGGCGGCCACCGAGCCCGCGCAGCCCGTGCGCACTCACGCCGACGGCAGCCAGACCATCACCGTGCAGGCGCGCACGGACTCCTACCGTCCGTCCTCGATCACCGCAAAGGCGGGAGTACGGACGGAACTCGTCGTGGCCACGAAGGACAGCGGCGGCTGTGTGCGCGCCTTCGTGGTGCCCGGCCTGGGAGTACGGAAGATCCTCCCCGTCACCGGCGAGACCACCGTCGACCTGGGCTCTCCGAAGGCGGGCACCATGTCGTTCAGCTGCGGGATGGGCATGTACGGCGGCCGCATCCGGTTCACGGGTGACGGGGGCGGGGACGGGGACAGGACCCACGCCGGGACCGGGATCGGGTCCGGCGCGGGGTCCGGCGCCGGGGCGGGGCAGGGCGCCAAATGACCCCTGCCCGCCTGGAGTTCAGCGTCACCGGGATGGACTGCCCGGGCTGCGGCCTGCTCGTTGACGACCGTGTCGAGGACCTGCCCGGTGTCGCCGCCAGCGCAACCGACACCCTCCGCGGCCGCACGGTGGTCGTCCTCGACGGCCCCGTGGCACCCGCGCGGATCATCGAGGCCGTCGCCGCTCTCGGGTATACGGCTGCGCCGCTGGGAAGTTGAGGGCCGGGTCGCCCGGGGACTCTCACTCCCGGGCGACCCGGCCTCTTGGCACGCAGGCGCCGGATTCAGGGCCCCGGCGGGACCGGAGCCAGCACCCCCGACATCACCAGCGGCTCAGTACCAGCGGTACAGGAACCACTTGTACTCGCCGTCATGGCCCGTTCCGGGAGTGCACTTGTAGGTGCCGCCGAGAGCCTTGCCAGCGTTGTGGCAGTTGTTCGCGGTCCAGTAGGCCTTGTAGAAGTGCCAGCTGGCCGGAACGGCCTTCGCTTCGTTGACGGAAACCGCCGGTGACGGCGCGGGCTCGGCCGCCTGAGCCGTCACGGCCGCGCCTCCGAGGGCGAGCGCCCCTCCCAGAACCGCACCTGCCAGTGCGTGTCGCATACGCATGATGTTCCCCTCTTTTGTCGTGGTCGCGTTCAGACGCTCCCTCGCCGTCGGGCACCGGTGGCACTGGTGGATCCGAGCGGCGAGCGGCGCTGACAAAGAAGGTAAAAGTGGGCCGTGCGGGGGTCGTCCCGCGCTGGTTTGATCACCGCCGAAACCCTCACGGTACGTTCCCGGTTCCTGCCACCTTCGCGGTACGGCATGGGTGGTAGTGGCTGCTGAGCCGACTGCCTGACCTGCGCGACCTCGGAGATCAGGGCGAGAAGGTCAGGGCCAGAAGACAACGGCAAGGGCGATCAGCGTGCCGAGGGCCACAGGCCGCCGATCACTCCGAAGGCCAGGCCGGCCTTTGCGCCGGCGGGCCTGCTCTCCTGCCAGCCCAGCTCCTCGGCCACGCCCCGGATCAGGCGATGGCCGTCGGCGGTCGAGAAGGAGTGCCGTTCCGAGCCGTCCAGGGAGCGGCTCCATGTCCGGGACCGGAACCGTCCTGACTCCACCGTCCGCCCCTTGAGCCCGCCCGGACCGCGTTCGTCGGTACGGGAGACGTCGGTCATCTCGAACGTCTTCTCCTGCGCGTGCAGCCCGACCCGGTAGGTGTGCACCTTCTGGGAGTGCCGGCCCGGCTGTGGGACGTCCACCGCCAGGTCGAAGCCCCGGTCCGTCCGCCGCGACCGGTACGACGTGCCCGCGGCGGCCTGGACGCGCGCGCAGAACTCCTCCGCGTCACCTGCCGCATCGCGTGCGCCATGGCCTCCCGCGCCGTCGCCTCCGGCGCTGTGACCTCCCGCGTTCTGCTCTCCGCTCATGGGCGCGATCGTAGGCGTGCCACGGCGGCCGTCGGCGGCTCGGGCTCTTGATTCGGCAATCCTCTATGTTGACAGACGTCGAATCAGTGGCATTCTTAATTCCACAGTTGTCGATACAGTGAAAGCTGGGGAACCGACCATGGCTGACGTGAACGAGAAGTCCGAGGTCCTGGAGACCGTCCGGGCCGGATACGCCGCGGCCGCGCTGAAGGTCACCGAAGGGAGTGGCGCGGCCTGCTGCGGTCCGCAGGCGGTGGAGATCGACGAGAGCTTCGGGTCCGGCCTGTACGAGCCGGACGACCGGGACGCACTGCCCGCCGATGCCGTCGCGGCCTCACTCGGCTGCGGCAACCCCCTGGCCGTGGCCGAACTGCGGGCGGGGGAACGGGTCCTTGACCTGGGCTCGGGCGGCGGCATCGATGTGCTGCTCTCCGCGCGCAGGGTGGGGGAGTCCGGCAAGGCGTACGGCCTCGACATGACCGAGGAGATGCTCGCCCTCGCCCTGGCCAACGCCAGGAAGGCCGGAGCCGCCAACGTCGAGTTCCTCAAGGGCACCATCGAGTCCGTGCCGCTGCCCGCGCAGACCGTCGACGTCGTGATCTCCAACTGCGTGATCAACCTGTCCGTGGACAAGCCCGCCGTCTTCGCCGAGATGTTCCGGGTGCTGACGCCCGGCGGCCGTATCGGCGTCTCCGACGTGGTCGCCGAGGACGGCCTCAGCCCGGCTCAGCGCGCCGAGCGGGGCAGCCTGGTCGGCTGTATCGCGGGCGCGCTGTCCTTCGCCGAGTACCGCAGCGGCCTCCGGGCGGCCGGATTCGAGGGGATCGAACTGGTCCCGACCCATCAAGTCGCCGACGGTATGCACTCGGCGATCATCCGCGCGACGAAGCCGTCGGCGTAGCCGGTCACGTCTGGCGGTCACGTCTGCCGACCAGATCTGCCGACCAGATCTGCCGACCAGATCTGCCGGCCACATCTGCCCGCCGCGCCAGCCGGTCACATCTGCCGGGCCGGGCTCACGCCCGCGCGGGCGTGAAGCGGAAGGCCCGGGGGTGGGGAGTGCGGAGCAGACGGCGGTAACGGACCGTGGACATCGGCCAGTTGTTGGTCACCCGGCCGGCTGCGTTCTTGTACCAGCTGTCGCACCCCGCCTCCCACACCGTGTCGTGCAGCGCGCGTTCGAGGCGGGCCCGGTAGGCCGCCATGGCCTCGGGCCTGATCTCGATACCGGCCCGGCCCGAGCGGGCGCAGTGGGCGGAGAGCGCGCGCAGGCAGGCCAGGACATAACCCACCTGGCACTCGATCATGAGGACGATGGAGTTGTGCCCGAGGTTGGTGTTCGGGCCATAGAGGAAGAAGAGGTTCGGGAAGTTGGGCATCGCCACACCCAGATAGGCCTCCGGCCCGTCCTTCCACTCCTCCCGCAGCAGCCGCCCGTCGCGCCCGTACACCTCCACCGGGGCCAGAAACCGGGTGGTCTCGAATCCCGTGGCGTATACGACGGTGTCGGCGGGGTGCTCAAGGCCGTCGGCCGTCTCCACTCCGGTGCGCGTGATCCGTGTGATCCGCTCGGTCACGACATCGACATCGGGCCGGTTGAGCGCCGGATAGAAGGTGCTGTCGATCACGATCCGTTTGCAGCCCACCGGATAGTCGGGGGTGAGTTTTGCGCGCAGCCGTGGATCGTCTATCTGCTGCCGTAAATGCCTGAGCGCCATCCGTCGTACGAGCGGGGCGCTCCAGCCGTTCTTCAGTGCCGGGTAGAGAAGTGACTCCGCGCGCAGATAGATCAGGCTCCGGTACGCCTTCTGCAGGGGCCGCAGCCACCGCAGGCCGAGCCGCGTCGCCCGGTGGAACTCGGCGTCGGCCTTGGGGAGTACCCAGTTCGGGGTGCGCTGGAAGACTTCGAGCCGGCCCGCCTGCCGGGCGACGGGGGCGATGAGCTGGGCGGCACTCGATCCGTTGCCGATCACCGCCACGCGTTTCCCGGTGAGGTCATGACCGTGGTCCCAGCGCGCGGAGTGAAAGGCGGTGCCCGCGAATTCCTCGCGGCCCGGAATATCGGGCAGCCGGGGCCGGTTGAGCTGCCCCACACCGAAGACGACCACGTCGAAAAACTCACGGCGCCCATCGGCGGTCAGCACCTCCCAGCGCGCGCCGCCCTCGTCGTAACGGGCCCTGGTCACCTCGGTGTTCAGACGGATATGCGGGCGCAGTC
This sequence comes from Streptomyces monticola, assembly GCF_042665355.1. Lineage (NCBI taxonomy): Bacteria > Bacillati > Actinomycetota > Actinomycetes > Kitasatosporales > Streptomycetaceae > Streptomyces > Streptomyces monticola. The sequence continues at coordinate 235,985 of NZ_JBHTCF010000002.1, forward strand.
CGTGCTTGTCGACCAGTGACCGCAAATAGCCCAGAATCTCCGGCTGCCCCGGATACCGCCGGCTCCAACTGGTGTATTTCTCGAAGGAGTACGAGTAGAGCTGTGAGGGGACATCGCAGCCGCACCCCGGATACGTGTTGTCGCGCCAGGTGCCCCCGATGTCCCCGGCCTTCTCGAAGACCGTGAACTTCCCCCGGCCCGCCCGCTTGAGCTGAAGGGCCATGCACAGACCACTGAACCCGGCTCCCACGATCGCCACCGACTGCATGCGCCCTCCCCGGCTCCGGCTCGGTGGGGCCGAGCGTAGGGCGGACCGCGGGCCATGGCTAAGGAGGGAAACGGCCACCCGCCCGAGGAGGGAAACAGCCACCCGCCCAAGGAGGGGAACAGCCACCCGCCCAAGGGGAAAACAGAGACCCGGCGGTGATCCGGGAAGGGGCCGTGCGCGTCCGTGGCGGGGGCGCGGAGGGAAGTCCGGCGCGGTCGCGGGGTGCTGGGCAGCGGTGCGCGCGAGAGCCCGCCGAAGACGCAGGCGTGGGACTTTCCGGCCTCTCCCGAGTACCCGCTCAACTGCTCCTGACCTGCGCTGATGTCCGTATCGCCGATAAAATCCCGACCGCGGGAAACGCCCTCGGCTCTCGGCTCTCGGATATCGGCTCTCGACTCTCGGGAAGGTCATGAATGAACCGGAACATCCGCACCACGGAAGATGTCCTGGCCATGCTGGACCGGCTCTTCACGCCGGACGCGGACCGGTGGACGCGGGACGGCTCCGCCTGGTGGGACCGGTTCTATGGCGACCGCTCCCGCGAGGTGCCGTTCTTCGTCGACAAACCGGATGAGAACCTCGTGGACCATCTTGAGGCGGGCCGGATCGTCGCACCGGGACGCGTCCTCGAACTGGGCTGCGGGCCGGGCCGCAACGCGGTCCACCTCGCCTCCCGCGGCTTCACCGTGGACGCCGTCGACCTGTCGCCCGCGGCCCTGCGGTGGGGCGAGGAGCGGGCGCGCGCGGCGGGCGTCGACGTCCGTTTCCACTGCGCCGACATTTTCAGCGCCGAACTGCCGCCCGGGTCCTACGACTTGGTGTACGACTCGGGCTGCCTGCACCATCTGCCGCCGCACCGCCGGGTCGGCTACCTGGCGCTCCTGGACCGTGTGCTCGCCCCCGGCGGCCATTTCGCCCTCACCTGCTTCGCCGCAGGCGGAATGGGATCCGAACTGGACGACGAGGAGTTCTACCGCCGCGGCAGCCTGGAGGGCGGCCTCGCCTATTCGCCCGACACCTTGCGCGGACTCTTCGGGGACGCCGCCGACTCCGTCGCCGGCTACCGGGAGATCGAGCTGCGCCCCATGCGGGAGCAGTCCGCGGACTCGGACGCCTTCGGGGAGACGTTCCTGCTGACGGCGCTCTTCCGGCGGCCGGTGGGGTCGGCGGGGTGACCGAGGTGGGACGTGGCCAGGGCCTCAACTAGGTGGCTGCGGGCGGCGCGTCTTGTGAACTCTCACAAACACCTCCACCCGACTCTGGACGTCGTCCCACCTCCCGCCGGGCCCCGCGCCGCCAAGATGTGGGGTGAGTACCTGCGGGTAACAACGAGGCGGAGGTCAGCGGATGAAGCTGGGCAGGCGACTGAGGGCCGGGATCGTGGCCGTCGCGGCGGGGGCGGCGATGGCCGGGCCCGTGGCGCCGGCGGGAGCACAGGACGACAGCGGGGCCGGGGCCCAAGAAGCCCTGGAATACGTGGCATTGGGCGACTCCGCGGCCGCGGGACCGCTGGTGCCGAACCAGGACCCCAACCTGCTGTGCCTGCGCTCCGACCGCAACTACCCGGCCGTCGCCGCACAACAGCTCGGCGCCCGGCTCACCGACGTCACCTGCTCCGGCGCCACCACGGCCGACCTGGCGGGGCGCAGGCTCGGCGTCCTGGACCCGCAGTTTGACGCGCTCAACCCTGGGACCGACTTGGTATCGGTCACGATCGGGGCCAACGACTCGGGGCTCTTCCAGCAGGCGCTCGGCTGTATGAACGTCCTGCCCGAACCGGCCGGCGTCTCCTGCGCCGACCGGCTCACCGCGGGCGGCCGGGACCAGCTCGCCGAGGCCGTCGCCCAGTGGGCCCCGAAGTTCGGCGCCGCACTGGACGAGATCCGGCGCCGCGCACCCGAAGCGAAGATCGTCGTCACCGGGTACGGCACCTACATCCGTCCCGGCGGCTGCCACCCCGCCCAGCCCGTGTGGCCCCGCGACGCGGACTATCTGCAGAGCGTCATGAACAAGATCAGTACGGCGGCCGAGCGGCAGGCCACCGCGCGCGGCGCCCGCTTCGTCGACTTCGCCGAGCTCACCGTCGGCCACGACATCTGCGCCCCGCGCGAGGACCGCTACCTCGAAGGACTGATCCCCGCGCAGGTGGCCGCACCGCTGCACCCCAATAAGCGGGGCATGGTCGCCTTCGGCAAGGCGGTCGCGGCGGCGGCCCGTTGAACGAACGGGTGACGGTTGTGGGCCTTGCGGCTCCCGGCTCTCGGCTCCCGGCTCCCGGGCGCCGTCACTCCGACGACGCCCGGGCGGCCAGGGCCGCACGCAGCAGCGCGACGTCCGTGACCCGCGTCGGATCGGCGCCGGTCAGTTCGGTGATACGGCGAAGCCGGTAGTCCACGGTGTTGGGGTGGATGTGCAGGGCGGCCGCGGTGGGGCGGCGGCCGCCGTGGCGCAGATACGCCGTGAGGGTCTGCAGGAGTTCCTCGTTGCCGTCGAGCGGGCCCAGGAGCGCGGCGAGCCGGTCGCGTGCCACGCTGGGCCGGGACAGCTGATACTCGAGCAGGACGTCGTCGAGCCGGTAGAGACCGGGCGGGCGGCCGAAGTCGAGGGCCACGTCCAGGACTTCACGCGCCGTGGCGGCGGCCGCGGCCACCCCGTGCGGCGCGGCGGCGACGGCACCCGCCGTCACCCGGGCCCCGGCCGCGCGCCCGACATCGGTGACGGTCCGCGCGAGCCGCTCCCAGTCGCGCCCGCCGAGCTCCTCGGGCGGGCCCTCGGCGGGCAGCAGCGCGATGCCGCCCCGCGGGGTGAGTGAGGCGAGCACGGGCCCGCCTGTCTGGCGCTCCAACTCCACGCGCAGACGGCGCAGTTTGCGCCGACCCGCCACCGTGGGATCGACGCCTTCGCGCTGCTCGTCCGGGTGCTCGGCCATGGCGACCGCGAGGACGAGATAGCAGGGCGGCAGGGGAAGACCGGTCCGTTCCGCGTCGGCGGGCGCGCCGTCGAGCAGCGCGGACAACAGGGTGTAGCGCGCGGAGTGCTCGTCGTCGGACATCGTCTGCCGCTCGTCCAGGTAGCCCGCTCCGACCGCCGGGGTCACCCGCTCCAAGTAGCGCAGTATGAGGGAGTTGACGGCCAGGACGTCAGCGACCTCGTCGGGCCGCACCTCGGGGGTCACCGACTCCCACACCACCTGGAAACCGACGTGGTAGGCGGTGAGCACGATGTCGATCGGAATGCCCTCCTCCGCCCGCCGCGCCGCGGACTCCCGCAGGTGGTCCACCTCGCCCTGCTCGGGCAGGCGTTGGGTGCGCAGCACGCCGATGAAGGACTTCAGGGTGTGCTGGATGATCCGGGTGATGTCCCCGGCGAGCTGCTCGCCGGGCAACAGCCGGTACGCGGGGATCCGCCGGGTGAGCTCGGCGAGCACCGACTCCGTATGGCGCGGCAGCTGTTCGGCGAGGCGCTCGTGCAGCGGCCGCCCGCCCACGGTGAAGACCCGCTTGTCGCCCGTCACAACTCGCGCTCCCGAAGCGTGGGATCCGGGCCGGATACTGGCCCGCTGTCCGTGACGCATCATGACAGCCGGACACGATCATGGACAGGGGTCGGTCTGACAGGGGTCGGTCTGACAGGGGTTGGTGTGACAGCGGTCGGTCTGACAGCGGTCGGTGTGACAAGGGTCGGTCCGTCAGGGATCGGCCGGTCAGAGGTCGGCCGGTCAGGCGTCGGTCCGCTTCTCCGCCCGTGCCTGCGCCCCGATGAGCGGCTCCGTAGGCGTGGGCGTGCCTGTGCCGGTACGCCGGTCCCGTCGGCGGGGCACACAGCACGCCCCGACCACCGGCACGACAGCGAGGGCCAGCCACGGCGCCGCGCCGCTCACGCTGAGCAGCGCACCCGCCGGAGCGCCGCCGGCGAGCACGAGCAGTCCGGACAGGGAGGACAACGCTCCGGTGAACAGGCCCAGGTGACGGTCGCCGACCAGATCCGGCAACCAGGCCCGGGTGGCGGGCACCACCAGCATCTGCCCGAGGGTGAGGAGTACGACGAAGACGACCGCGCCCCAGGGGCCTCTCGCCGGCACCAGCAGCACCAGCAGGCCGGGAAGCGCGAACGAGGCGGCGATCAGGGCGAGTCCGAGGCGTACACTCGCGGCCCAGGTCAGCTGGGCCGCCGCCCAGCGGGACAGCGGCAGCTGGCCGACGACCACCAGGACCGAGGACAGCGCGAAGAGCCAGGCGAGGGCCGCCTGCGAACCCGTGGCGCGGTGCAGTTCCTCGGGCAGTGCGAGGTAGAGCTGGTTGTAGCCGAGCAGATAGCAGCCGTAGGCCGTGGTGAGGGCCAGAAAGCCACGGGAGCGCGGGAGTTGGGCAAGCCCTTCGCGCAGTGTGCCGGGAGGGGCGTTCCGAGGTGGGCTCGACAGGGACGACGGGGACGACGGCATCAGCCGCCAGTGGGCGGCCAGGACCACGGCGAAGACCACCGCGCCAGCCCCGCACGCAAGCCGGAAGTGCTGCGCCCCGCCCAGCGCGAGCAGCACCGCCCCCAGGAGCGGACCGAGCAGCGCGCCCGCCTGGCCGCCTGCGGAGAACAGTGCCAGGACCCGGGTACGGGGGACGCCGTCGGCGGTCTCATGACGTACCGCCTGCCGGGCGATCTCCGTCTCCACCGCCGGGGAGAACAGCGCCGCCGCGAACCCCACGAGCAGTACCGCTCCCACCGCGCTCCAGGCCTGTTCCGCGAGGCCGAGCCAGACGAAGCCCACGATGCGCAGGGCACACCCCGCAAGGACCACGGGGCGCGCCCCGAAGCGGTCGGTGAGCGCGCCGCCCACCACGAACAGCCCCTGCTGACTGAAGGTGCGCAGACCGAGGACGAACCCGACCAGCCAGCCGGCCAGCCCCAGGGCACCGCTCAAGTGCCCGGCCAGATAGGGCAGTACGGCGAAGAAGCCCACATTGAACGTGAACTGGCTCCACACCAGCAGCCGCGACACGGCGGACAGCGCCCGGTAGTCACGCACAGCTGCGGCACCGGGCACCCGACGCGGACGACGCGCCGGCACCGGGTCGGTATCGGGAACGGGGTCGGTATCGGCGGGAGTCGGGGGCATACGGATCACTCGCTCGGTCGGGTCCAGGACGTCTGCGGACTGGCGGCTGCCCCGACTGGGCCTGGACGCGGCTGCGGACTGGTGTCAGCTCCGGGTCGGTCCGGGTTTGGCTGCGGGCCCGCGTCCATGTCGGCACTGGGCTGGTGCGGCTCGGCCTCCGCCCCGCGCCCCGGCGGTTGCGAGTCGGTGACCGCCACAGTGCCGGACGGCTGCGGGTGGGTGGCCGTGCGGGTGCCGGGCGGTTGAGGGTGGGTGGCCGTGCGGGTGCCGGGCGGTTGAGGGTGGGTGGCCGTCGCGGTGGTGGGTGTCCGGGGTCCGGTGGCCGTGGGCAGCTCGGGTACTGCTGCCAGGAGGGCCCGGGTGTACGGGTGTTGAGCGCCGTGGACGGTCAGGTCGGCGGCCTCCAGTTCCTCGACGATCCTGCCCTCGCGCAGAACAGCCACCCGGTGGGCGAAGCCGCGGACGAGAGCCATGTCGTGGGTGATGAAGAGATAGGCGAGGCCCAACTCGCGCTGCAGATCGGTCAGGAGGCCGAGAATGCCGGCCCGGATGGTCGGATCGAGTCCGGAGACGGCCTCGTCGAGCACGATGAGACGCGGCTCGCAGGCCAGGGCCCGGGCGATCCCCGCCCGCTGGCACTGCCCGCCGGACAGCTCGTGCGGGCGGCGGTCGCCGTACGAGTCGTCCAGGCCCACCTGTTCGAGGAGTCGGGTGACGCGCGCGGGCCCGCCGGCGGCGTCCCAGCGGCCCTGTGCCCGCAGCGGCTCCGCGACGGCGTCCCGGATGCGCTGCCGTGGGCTGAGCGAGCCGAACGGGTCCTGGAAGACGGGCTGCAGCAGCGGCCGCACCCGGCGCAGCGCCGCCCCGCCCAGGCCGGTCAGCTCCTGACCGGCGAACTCGACCGAACCGGCCGCCGGTTCACGCAGCCGCAGCACGGCCTCGGCAAGGGAGGTCTTGCCTGAACCCGAGGCCCCGATCAGGGCCAGCGTCTCGCCGGGCGCGACCTCGAAGGACGCCCGGTCCACCGCGCGCACCGGTTCCTCACCACGCCGCCGTGGACGATGACGTACCGTCACATCCCGCACACGCAAGAGCGGTTCACTCGCGGTCGACGGCGACGGCGACGGCGACTGCGACGGCAGCGGCGACGCAGACGGGCGACGATGGCCGCGCGCAGCGGCGAGCAGCGCCGCCGTGTGCGCGGATTCCGGCGCCCGCAGCACGTCCGCGACCGGACCGCACTCGTGGGCCCGGCCGGCGTGCAGCACTGTCACCGTGTCGGCGTGCCGGGCCACCAGCGGCAGGTCGTGGGTGATCAGAAGCAGAGCGGCGCCGGAAACGGCCCGTTGTTCGGCGAGCAGCGAGAGGACCTGCTCCTGTACGAGCGGATCGAGCGCCGTGGTCGGTTCGTCGGCGACCAGGAGCGACGGCCGGTGCAGGGTGGCCAGGGCGATCACGGCACGCTGGCGCATACCGCCGGAGAACTCGTGCGGATGCGAGCGGGCACGCCGGGCCGCATCCGCGATCCCCACCCGCTCAAGCGCGGCGACGGCACCCTCCCAGGCGGTGCGCCGCCCGAGACCGGCCACCGACCGCAGGGACGCGGCCAGTTGGTCCCCCACGGTGTGCACGGGGGAGAGCACCGACAGGGAGTCCTGCGGTACGTAGCCGATGGCGCGCCCCCACAACCGCGACCGCACCCGCCGCCCCGCGCCGAGCAGCTCCGTACCGTCCAGACGCGCGCTGCCCGAGGCGACGGCCCCGTGCGGCAGCAGCCCGAGCAGGGCCCGCGCGGTCAGGGACTTCCCGGCGCCCGACTCACCGACCAGCGCGTGGACCCGGCCCGGGGGCAGAGCGAACTCGACCCCGCGTACCGCAGTTCCGCCCTGTCGGCCGCGCGGCGCGGGCAGGGTGATGCACAGATCACGCACGGACAGCAGCGCCGGGGCGGCACCTTGCGCGGCGTCATCGGTACCAGAACTCAGTGCACTCGCAGTACTCGCAGTACTCGCAGTACTCGCAGTACTCAGAGAACTCAGACCGTCAGAGCCGTCCACCGACACCCTCCTCCGCACTCGGCGTGACCGTCACAGCGGTCCCCGTACGCACCCGCGCGCCACGCACCCGCGCGCCACGCACCCACGAGCGAACTCCCCAACGTGCCCCCGTCTCCGCCCCCGTCTCCGCCCCCGTCCCCGTGCCCGCCGCCGTCCTCGCTCCCGCAAGGTTCAGCGAAGCCAACGACACGGCGAGCCCTGCAAGGGCGGCCAGCGCCGCCGCGGGTGCGAGCGCGGCCCAGGGTGCGCGTTCCAGATAGGAGCGGGACTCGTCGAGCAGCAGCCCCCACTCGGGGGATGGTGCCTGCGCGCCCAGGCCGAGGAAGCCGAGCGCGGCGAGTGCGAGGGCCGTGCCGGGCAGCCGCAGGACGGCGTGCCGGGCCACCGGCGCGGCCACGGCGGGCAGTACGTGCCGCAGCAGGATCCGGGACGGGGTGGCGCCGATCGCGCGCTGCGCGGCCAGGAACCGGGAGGCCCGTACCTCCTGCACCAGCGTCGCGGCATGCGCGGCGAGCGGCGGCCAGGACACCGCGGCCACGGCCAGGGCGGCGCCCGTGGTGCCGGGCCCCGTGACCGCTGCGACGAGGAGCCCCGCGAGGACGGGCGGCACGGCGTTGGCGATATCGGCGACTCCCGCGCTGAACGCGGGCAGGAAGCCGAGCGCCAGGCCGATGAGCCCGGCGGCCAGCGTGACCGCGGCGGCGGTGCCGACGGTGGCCGCGGCGCCGTGCCCCAGGCGGGCGAGGACATCACGGCCAAGGGCGTCGGTCCCCAGCGGGTGGGCCGCGGACGGTGCTCCGAGGCGGGCGGCGGTGTCGACCGTGAAGGGGTCCCGCAGCAGTCCCCACACCGTCATGGCGAGCAGCGCGGCCGCGAGCACGGCGGGCACGAGGACGCGAAGGGCGGTGGCGGCGGCGGGCCGTGGCGCGGGCAGCGTGAGTGCCGCGTCACGAAGAGAGGGCCCGAGCAGCCTGCGGCGAAGCAGCTGGGCGAGGGCGCCCGCGATGAGGCCGAGTGCCAGGAGGGCGAGGACACAGCCCTGCAGCAGCGGCAGATCCTGCGACTTGGCGGCGCCGAGCGCGGCGCGCCCGATGCCGGGAACGGCGAACACCGTCTCCACGGCCACCGCGCCCCCGGTCAGACCGACCGCCACCAGGCCGAGCTGCGGCGCCACGGCGGGCACGGCGCGGCGCAGACCACCGAGGGCGATACGTGTGGTGGACACCCCGGCCACGCGCCACAGTTCGGCCCAGCGTTCGGCGAACGCCCCGGGCAGCGCGTCGGCCACCAGGCGGCCGAGCAGCCCGCCGGCGGGAATTCCCATCGCCAGGGCGGGCAGCACCATGTCGCGCGGACCGGTCCACCCCGACGTGGGCAGCAGCCCGGCCCACACTCCGAGCACCAGGAGTCCGACCGGCGCGATCAGGAACTCGGGTACGGAGGCCAGCATCGCCGCGCCCGCACCGCCGCCGGCGCCCTGGGGCAGCGCGCCGCGTGCTCCGCGTACGACCATGCGGGCACACAGCGCCGTCGCGATCAGCAGCGCCACCAGGAGCGAGGCGCCCATCAGGGTCAGGGACACGGCGAGTCCTGACAGCACGCCCGGCAGCACCTCCGTGCCCGATACCCACGAGGTGCCCGCGTCCCCGCGCAGAAGGCCGGACAGCCAGTGCCCGAGCAGCGTCAGCGGTCCCTCGCCCAGGCCCAGGTCGTCGCGTACGGCCTGCAACGCCTCGGCGGTGGGTTCCTGTTCGGCCGAGCGGGCCCGGAGCACGCTCAGGGCCGGATCTGTGCCCGACAGCCAGGGGAGGAGTCCCACCAGACCCACCACCACGACCAGCGCACCGGCACGGCCGCCGGCGGCCGCGAGCACTTGTGTGCCGACTCGCCTCACCAGAGCCTCACTTGATGTACGTGGAGCGGGTGACGAGCTCACGCTCGCGCGGGTCCTTCACGGAGCCGACCACGCCGACGGCGTCGCCCTGGACGACCCGCTCGTGCAGCAGCGGCAGCGCGGCATCCGTACCGAGGACGGCTTCCTCGGCCGCCATGACCTTCTCGCGCCGCTCCTCGCCCGCCGGTGCGGCAGCGGCCGCGCGCAGAGCCGAGTCGACGCCCTTGTCGCCGAGTTGGGAGATGTTGAAGGAACCGTCCGACGCGAAGTCGCTGTACAGATAGGCCGCCGGGTCACCGGAGTCCAGGACGGTGGCGCGCGAGAGCACGAAGGCGTCGAACTTCCCCTCCAGGGCGTCGGATTCGATCGCGGAGTACTCGCGCACGTCGAGCTCGACCTCGAACCCGGCCTTCTCCAGCTGCTGTTGCAGCAGCGCCGCCGCCTCGGGCAGCTCGGCGCGGTCGGTGAACGTACCGATCGTGATCTTCGCACCGTCCGGGTCCGCGGCCTCGGCGCGGCCCTCGGCGGTGTCGCGCAGCTGCGCCGCCCAGGGCAGGGCGGGCCCGAGCAGACCGTCGGCCCGGTCGGCCCGGCCCTCGTACACACCCCGCACGAGCGCCTCGGTGTCCAGCGCCTCCCGCGCGGCCGCGCGCAGGGACGCCTGCCGGAACGGGCCCGAAGTGGTGTTCAGGTAAAGGGTGTTGGTGCGCGGCATCGGCACCTCGGTGATCTGGTTCTTTTCCAGGAGGGAGGCCTGGGCGACGGGTACGGCCTCGACGATGTCGGCCTCGCCGCTGCGCAGTGCGGCCGCCCGCGCGGTGCCGTCGGGCACGAACTTCACATCGATGCCCGGGGCCTTGGCCGGGCCGCCCCAGTACGCGTCGTAGCGGTCGAGGGCGGCGGACGCGGTGCCGTTGACCTTCGAGATCACAAACGGCCCGGTGCCGGCGCCGACCGGGTCGACGGCCTTGGTGTGGTACGCCTTCGCCGCCAGGATCGACAACTGGGGCGAGGAGAGCCGGTGCGGGACCAGAGGGTCGGTCTGGGAGGTGGTGATCTCGACCTTGTCCCCGACGGCCTTGGCGCTCAGGCGCACACCGTCCAGGATGCGCGGCTTGGGTGAGGCCCCGGCGGCCCGCTCCAGGGAACGGACCACGGCGCGGGGCGTGAGCGCGGTGCCGTCGTGGAACGTCACGCCTTTGCGGAGCGTGAACGTCCAAGTCCGGTCGTTCTGCGTCCACTTGGTGGCGAGCAGCGGCTGTGGGTCCCCGTCGGCGTCCAGACGTACGAGCGTCTCGGCGGCCGACCAGCGCGACAGCTTGAAGGCGTCGTCGCTGAGCGGCGAGAGCCCCGAGCGCGGCGGCTGCATCATCGCCACGCGGATGCGCTTGCCGCCGTCCCCGCCCTCGCTCCCCGCAGAGGGCGCGAAGCATCCGGTCATGAGGGGTACGGCGGCCGCTGCGGTGAGCGCGGCGAGGAGCCGTCGCCGGGAAAGCGCGGCGGGGAATATGGCAGGCAGGTTCACGGCAGTCCAGAGGTAATGGCCTGGCAAAGCGGGCAGGCAGTGAAACTAGCACATGAAAACCATTGCCAATAATGCGGGCGACAGGGTGGGGGTGACGGGGTGGAGGGAGCCGGGTGCGGGGCGCCGGGCAGCCGAAAGCGCCAGGCAGACGAAAGCGCCGGGCGGACCGCGTGCTCACACGCGGCCGCCCGGCGCTCTTGGTGGTCTGGGCCCCCGATCCGCCGGAGGAGGAGCTGCCCTGCTGTGCGGGCCTCGACCCCTCTGGTCGGTCTTCTTGTCCTTCTGCTTCTCTTCTTTTTCTTCTCGTGCTTCTCGTTCTTCTGCTTCGGCGCCTTGCGCCGACCCCCGTCGACGGCACGCGCGCGTGCCGGTGCGGATCAGGCCGCGGGTACTTCCAGGGTGCTGAAGTCGAGGACGCGGTCGGCCTCGCGGAGGGTCTCCTCGGCGGCTTCGCGCGCCTCGGTCGGTATGTCGCCGCGTTCCTCCACGAGGTCGGCGTAGATCGGGGCGTCGGCAGTGTCTGCGGGGCTCACCGTGCGGTCCTTTTCCTTCGGGTACGTAAGAGGCTGTCGGGTGACAGCGGCAGTCGAGTGTACGAGGCACGCTCCCTAGGGTGCGAGGGGCCCCTGTGACTAGGGGTGTATGAGATGCCACACGCGGTGCGTGGGAAGCCTTGAGTCCGGGGCGGGGCTGGAGGTGTGCGGGGTGCGCATGTCGCTTACGCCGTCGATGAACAGGCTTCCATAATGGGCGATATGCCGCGTACGCCCAGAAAGTTCTTGCCCAGGCTGCGGAAGCGCCTGCGCGATTCGCTGCTCATCGTCCCGCTCATCGGCCTGATCGGCGGCTGGGCCCTCGCGTCGGGCGCCATCCAGCTCGACACCTTCATCTACGAGCTCGACGAGCGCTGGCAGGACGTGGACCTGCGCGACCTGTGGTTCCTGCGGACCGCCGCCGACCTGGGAGCGGCGGCCAAGGCCGCCCTCGGCACCATGAGCTCGGCCATGCTGACCTTCATCGGTGTCGTCTTCTCCATCTCCCTCGTGGCGCTGCAGATGGCGGCCGGGCAGTTCACCCCGCGCGTGGTGCGCATCTACATCGAGAGCTGGGTCACCAAGACGACCCTCGCGGTGTTCCTGTGCACCTTCCTGTACACGCTGCGCGTGCAGAAGGAGTACGCGTCGGGCAACGACGCGAACGACACCGTCGTCCCCTACGTCGGCGCCTCCCTGGCCATGGGCTTCATGGTCGCCAGCCTGGTGCTCTTCGTGGTGTATGTGAACTCGACGGTCCGCCTGATGCGCGTCACCCACGTCATGGACCGGGTCACACGCGAGAGCCTGCGCCTCATCGAGACGCTGCCCGGCGCCGACGGCGCCGGCGAGGAGCCGGCGCACACCTGCGACCTGTCGCAGGCCGCCGTCCTCGCCCACCGCGGACGCCCCGGAGTGCTGCAGGCGGTGCACGAGCACCGGGCCGTCCGCCTCGCCGAGCGCCAGGGCCTGACCCTGCACCTGGTGCCGCAGGCCGGCGACTACCTGTGCCCGGGGGAGCCGCTCTTCCTGGTCTGCGGCGGAGGTCCGGACCCCGGCCCGGACCTGCAGCAGGCGGTCGTCGACATCGGGGTGGAGCGCACCACCGAGCAGGACGTCGGATTCGGTCTGCGCCAGCTCGTCGACATCGCCGTCCGCGCCCTGTCCGCGGCCGTCAACGACCCCACCACCGCGGTCCAGTCACTCGACCGCATCCAGGTGCTGCTCGCGGCACTCGCCCGCCGTCCCCTCGGCATGCTCGTGCACCGCGACGGCGAGGGCGTGGTGCGCCTGGTCGTCACCACGCCCCAGTGGCCCGAACTCCTGGATCTCGCCCTGTCCGAGATCCAGGACTACGGCATCGACTCGGCCCAGGTCACCCGCCGTCTCGCCGCGCTGTTCGACGCTCTCGACCGCTCTGTCCCCGACGGCCGCCGCGCCGCGCTCGCCGCCCGCCGCGCACGGCTCGAAGAAGCGGTCCGCCGCAGTCAACCGGACGTGGAGCGGCGTGAGTTCGCGCTGCACGCGGACCGCCAGGGCATCGGCTGAGCCGCAAGCGGTCCCGCTGTGGGGCCCGGTGCGACGGGACCGTCTCCGGGTGACTGCCGGGCCGGTGTCCTAGACGAACGGCGTGATCCGCTCTTCGATGCCGAGCAGCAACTTGCCGTAGATCTCCATGCCCACGGCAGGCGTGGAGGCCGCGTGGCGACCGGCGGTGCTCGCGTCCCGCCAGATGCGCTGCAGGGGACTGGTGTCGGCGAAGGCGCCGGCGCCATGCGCGTTGAGCAGGGTGTTGATGGCGTCGAGCGCGTTCTTGATGGCGTGACCGCTGTCGGCCCGGACGCGGGCGCGGGTCAGCGTGTCGAGGTCGCCGCCGCGTGCGGCGGCCCCGTCGATATCGGCGGCGGCGCGGTGCAGATGCAGCTGCGCGGTATCGATCTGCAGGGCCGCCTCGGCGATCTGGAGCTGCACGGCCACCGAATCGGCCTGCGTCTCGTAGTAGGTGTACGAGATCGGCTTGGTCGCGGCCTTCCCGGTGACCAGCTTCAACGCGGCGCGCGCCAGGCCCACTTGGGGCCCTGCGAGGCCCAGGGCGAGGAGCGGTGCGAACGGCGAGCGGTACAGCCCCGTCGGTCCGTGCACCGTGGGCAGCTCGCCGTCGATCGCGCGCGGTACGGAGATGACACGGTGCTCGGGTATGAAGATGTCCTCGGCGATCGCGCAGTTGCTGCCGGTGCCGCGCATCCCGGCGACGTACCAGACGTCCTCGATCTCCAGGTCGGTACGCGGCACCAGGACCATCGCCTGGTCGACGACCTCGCCGGCCTCGTCGGTCAGCGGCATCCCGAGGACGGCCCAAGTGGCGTGCCAGGAGCCGGAGTTGTAGTACCAGCGCCCTGACGCGCGCCAACCGCCCTTGACCCTGCGGGTGGTGGCGGTGGGGCTGAAGACACCGGTGGTCCGTGCGTCGGGGTCGGTGCCGAAGACCTCCTCCTGGGCCTCCAGGGGGAACAGGGCGGCCAGCCAGTTGGAGGTGTTGATCACGGCGACCACCCATGCCGTGGAACCGTCGCCCTCCGCCAGCGCGGTCGACACGTCCAGCTGGGTGCGCATGTCGGCCTCGTACCCGCCGAAGCGCCGGGGCACGGTCAGCTTGAAGAGCCCGGCGTCCGTCAGTGCGTCGATCACCTCGTCGGTGACCCTGCGGTCCGTCTCGATCCGGGCGGCGTGCTCGCGCAGCAGCGGCTGCAGCGCGGTGGCCCGTGCCACCAGCTCGGTGGCGGTCGGGGCGGCGGTGTCGGTGATGGTCATGTCTGTCTCCATGGTCTTGAGCACGTGGAACACGTAGAGCGCGTGGAACAGGTGGAACAGGTGGAACAGGCAGAGGGTTGGCGGGAGTCAGGCGACCGAGGTGAACGCGGAGTGCGTGCCGAAGGTGCGGTGGCCGTAGACCAGTGGCGCCGCCGTGGCCGTACGGGCGCGGACGACCGTGCCCAACAGCAGGAGGTGGTCGCCGCCCCCGACCGTCGAGGTCAGCTCGCACGCGAGCCAGCCCGGCGCGTCCGGCAGTCGCGGCAGCCCGTGGTCGTACTCCCACCGGATGCCGGTGAAGCGGTCGGCCGGCCGGCGGGCGAAGCGCAGCGCCAGCGGGGCCTGTTGCGCGCCGAGCACGTTCACCCCGAAGCGGCCGGTCGCCAGGATGCGGGCAAGGAGCCCCGAGCCGCGGTCCAGGGCCACCGACACCATCGGCGGGCGCAGGGACAGTGAGGCGAACGCGCTGACGGTCGCCCCATGGGGCGACCCGTCCTCGGTGGTGGTCACGACGGTCACCGGGGCGCAGACCTCGGCCATCAGATCCCGGAAGTCCTGTTCGGTCATCATGGCGTCCCTCCCATTCATCATGATGATTACGGTGATCATGTAGGAGGGTTCCAAAGAACGTCAAGAGGTGCGATGCTATTGGCCATAATCAATAGCTCTGAGGAGGGGAGGCGCTGTGGGAGCCGCAGACGACACCAGAGGGGGCACAGAGCCGCCCGCCCTGCGCCGCGGCGACTGGGAACGCGGCGCGGCCTCCCGTGCCGAGGTCGCCGCCGACCGCATCGCGGCGATGGTCGCGGAAGCGGACCAGGGTGCACGCCTGGGCACCAAGGAGGAGCTCCGGACCGCCTGCGGGGTGTCCGTCGGCACCTTCAACGAAACCCTGCGGCTGCTGCAGTCACGCGGCCTCGTCACCGTGCGCCCCGGTCCGGGCGGCGGCCTGTTCGCCGCCGCGCAGTCACCCATGCGCCGCCTGGGCAACTCCGTGCTCGCCCTTGACGCTCACCAGCCGGACGGCGCGGGAGCCCAGGAGGCCCGGCGGATCCGCGACGCCCTGGACCCGCTCCTGGCCGAGGACGCCCTCTGGCACGCGTCACCGGCCCAGATCGCCGAGCTCCGGGGGGAGTTGGCGGACCTGGCCGAGGCCGCCCGCGAACCCGACCCGGCCGCCTTCGCCGCCGCCGACCACCGGTTCCGTACGCGCCTTGCGGCCCTCAGTCCCAACACACTGCTGCGCTCCCTGTACGCGACGCTCCTGCCCGTCGCCGAGCCCGACGCCGCCGAGCAGCTACAGGAGCGGTGCGAACGGCATACGGCACTCGTCGACGCCATCGAGATCCGTGATCGCGTCCGAGCGCTCGAACTGACGCGATTCGACTGACGACTCCTCCGGCGCGAGCGGTGCCGCGTTACAGGAAGCTGACGTTCTGGGCCAGGGAAAGCCGGCCGGAGTAGTTGACCGTGTTGGTGGCCCGGCGCATGTAGGCGCGCCAGGCGTCGGAGCCCGACTCGCGCCCGCCCCCGGTCTCCTTCTCGCCGCCGAAGGCCCCGCCGATCTCCGCCCCCGACGTGCCGATGTTGACGTTGGCGATCCCGCAGTCCGAGCCCTCGGCGGACAGGAAGAACTCCGCCTCCTGCTGGTCGCGCGTGAAGATGCTCGACGACAGGCCCTGCGGGACACCGTTGTGCAGGGCGATGGCCTCCTCCAAGGTGTCGTACGTCAGGACGTAGAGCAGCGGCGCGAAGGTCTCCTCCCGTACGACATCGCTCTGTTCGTCGACACGGACGAGGGCGGGCTCCACGAACGCCGCCTGCGGCGCGGCATCCGCGAGGCGCCGCTGTCCGCCCGCGAGAAGCCTGCCGCCCAGGGCCTGCACCCGGGCGAGCGCGTCCAGCATTCCGTCCAGGGCCCCGGTGCTGATCAGCGGCCCGACCAGGGTGTCCGGGTCGAACGGGTCGCCGACGGGGAGCTTCGCGTACGCGGCGCTCAGCCGTGCCACGAGGCGGTCGGCGACATCGCGGTGGACGATCAGACGGCGCAAGGTGGTGCAGCGCTGGCCCGCCGTGCCCGCGGCCGCGAAGACGATGCCCTGGACCGCCAGATCGAGATCCGCCGACGGTGCCACGACGGCCGCGTTGTTGCCGCCCAGCTCCAGCAGGCTGCGGCCGAAGCGGGCCGCGACGCGCGGCCCGACCGCACGGCCCATCCGGGTCGAGCCGGTCGCGCTGACCAGGGCGACGCGCGGATCGTCCACGAGGCGCTCACCGATGTCGTGGCCGCCGAGCAGCAGCCGGTGCACATCGCGCGGTGCGCCCACCTCGTCGGCGGCCCGCGCGAGCAGCCGGTCGCAGGCCAGCGAGATCAGCGGAGTGAACTCGGACGGCTTCCAGACCACGGTGTCCCCGCAGGCCAGGGCCACGGCCGTGTTCCACGACCACACGGCGCAGGGGAAGTTGAACGCCGAGATGACACCGACGACACCCAGCGGATGCCAGGTCTCGGCGAGCCGGTGCCCCGGCCGCTCGGAGGCGATGGTGCGCCCGTAGAGCTGCCGGGACAGGCCCACCGCGAAGTCGCAGATGTCGATCATCTCCTGCACCTCGCCGAGCGCCTCCGAGCGGATCTTGCCCGCCTCGACGGTGACGAGGTCGGCCAGGTCTCCCTGGTGCTCGCGCAGCAACTCGCCCAGGCGGCGCAGCAGTTCACCGCGGCGCGGTGCCGGGGTGGTGCGCCAGGTCAGAAACGCCTCGTGGGCGGCGGCGACGGCAGCCTCGGCGGCCGCGGGCGTCGTGGCGGCGAGGCCGAAGAGGTCCTCGCCGGTGATGGGCGTGCGCGCCCGGAGGCCGCTGCCCTCCGGGACGCTCGCGCCGATGCGCTCCAGACCGGCGCGGGCACGGTCGCGCAGTTCCGCGGTGGCGGGCAGGACGGTGCGGGTCATGACGCTCCCTGGGGGTGGGAAGGGGCAGCGGACAGGTGCGTGGGACAGAGACGGGGCGGCCGGTCAGCCGGGGGCGTCGCCCAGGCCGAGTTCGCGGGCCACCTGGGCGAGCGAGACATGCTGGCGGCGTGCGTACAGGGCGTAGGGGTCGAGGACTTCACGGCCCAGGGCTCCGGAGAGCCAGGCGCTGTCGTAGGCGGCGCCTTCCTTGGCGTTGTCCCTGGATCCCTCGCCGCTCAGGTTGGACTGGAAGATGCCCGCCGCGGACCGGGGCAGGAAGTCCTCGTAGACGATCGGCTCGGCCCGTATCCAGCCGTCCCGGAGCAGATCCGCGATGCCGGTGGGCGGGCGGCCGCCGTCCCGTGGCCGCTCGGGGGCGACCCGGAAGGTGAAGTACGCCAACGCCCGTGCGGCAAGCTCGTGTTCGCTGCCCGGCACGTGCTCGGTCCACAGGGCGCGGGCGAGTTCGCCCCGGTCGGCCCCGGGACGGAGAGCCGTCTGTTCGTCGAGGAGGGCGAGAAGCCGGTCGTACAGGGCGCGGCCCTTGCGGGTGACGGCGATACCGCGGGCCTCGACCTCACCGAACCGCACCCGCAGTGCGCCGCTGGTCACCCGGCCGTCCGGGGTGCGCAGGGCCCGCGGCTCGGCGAGTGCGCGGAACGACGTCTGACGGAGCAGCAGATCGGGGCCCTTCCAGCGGGGCGGCCCCTGAATGGTGTCGATCATCTCGATACCGCGCCCGGTCATCCGCCGGTACAGCTCGTCGATGTCCAGGACGCGCGGGGTGAGGTGGTTGAGGTGGGTGCTGCGGACGCCCCCGATGTCCGCGGCGACGCCGGAGACCCGCTCCAGCGTCTCGTACCAGGCCTTGTCGATCGGCTCGGGCGACAACGCGAAGGCCTCGACGGCGAGTTGCAGAAACCGCTCGGCCTCGGCGTCCGGCAGCTCACGCTCCGCCTCGGCCCGGTCGGCCAGGGCGAGCAGCTCCGGTGGAAACAGCTCACGGTCCGCGAGGAACCGGTCCAGACGCGCACGCAGTCCGGCGTCGAAGAACCGGGGGTCCGCGGGGGTGAGCAGGGAGGTGAAGACACGGAACGGATTACGGGCCAGCTCGTCGTGGTCCACCGGGCGGAACGCGGTCGAGACGACGGGCACCGCGCTGCCTTTCGTCTCCCGCAGATCGTAGAAGCCGACCGGACGCATACCGAGCGCGCCGAAGATCCGGGCGACCTGCCGCAGTTCGGCGGGGGTGCCGACGCGGATGGCGCCGTGCCGTTCCGCGGTCACCCGGCCGATGGAGCCGAGCCGTTCGGCATCCGCACCACGCGCGCGCAGGGCCTCCTCGTTGACCTCGCGCGAGACGTCCACGAGCGTGGTGTAGGCGGGGACCTCCCGCCCGTACATGTCGGAGAGCCGCGCGGCGAAGGCGGCACGCAGCTGCCACTGACTGATCATCGACGGATCTGCCTCTTCCCTGGGTGGGCCTTGGTCGAACCGGGGTGGATTGGGATGGACCCGGGCCGTCGTGCGCCTCGGGCTGTTCCTCGGCGGGTCTCACACCACATGCGCCTCGGGGCGGAGCCCGGCGCCGGCCCGGAACCGGTCGGCGCTGAGCGGGGATACGTCTACGAAGGGCGTACGGCCCAGATACAGATCACGCACGATCTCGCCGACCGCGGGGGCCTGCAGGAAGCCGTGTCCCGAGAACCCGGTCGCGTAGAGAAAGCCCGGCAGTTGGCCGCTGCGGCCGATCAGCGCGTTGTGGTCCGGGGTGACTTCATACAGTCCGGCCCAGCCGCCCGCCGTCTCCAACCCGGCCAGTTCGGGGGCGCGTCGGCGTACGGCGTCCCGGAAGAGGGTGAGCCACTCCGGGGTCCAGGCGGTGTCGAAGCCCTCGGCCTGACCCGGGTCGGCGAGGCCGAAGAGGAGCCCGTCGTCGCTGTTGTGGAAGTAGGCCGTCGAGGCGAAGTCGATGGTGAAGGGGATCCGGGGCGCCGGGGGCGACAGGGGCCTGGTGAAGGCGAGTTGGCGGCGCACGGGGCGTACCGGCAGGTCGACACCGGCCAGGTCGCCGATCTGCCCCGACCAGGCGCCCGCCGCGCAGATCACCGTGGAGCAGGCGATCGGCCCGCCGTCGGTACGCACGGCGGTGATCCGGTCTCCGGCTGTTTCGATGTCCGTCACGCGCGTGCGGGTGATGAGCCGGACACCCGCACGGGCCGCCGCGTCCGCGTAGCCGTGCACGACCAGACCGGGGCGGGCATGGCCGTCGGCGGGGGAGTACGTACCGGCCACAAGGCCCTCGGTGCTCAGATACGGGCAAAGGCGCCGCGCCTCGGCCGGATCGACCATGCGGCTGGGAACTCCCAGATCGTTCTGGATCCCGACGCCGGTCTCGAACTCGGCGGCCTGCTCCTCGCTGGTGAGCAGGAACAGATAGCCGACGGTGTCGAGCCGGATGTCGGCGCCGGGGCGGCGCGGGAAGTCCTGGAAGGCGCGCAGACTGCGGCTTCCCAGCTGGATGTTGAGGGGGTCGGAGAACTGGGCGCGGATGCCGCCGATGGGTTTGCCGGAGCTTCCGCAGGCGAGTTCGTCGCGCTCGATCACGACGATGTCGCGCACTCCGGCCTCGGCCAGATGGAAGGCGATGCTCGTCCCCATCACACCGCCGCCTATGACGACGACGTCGGCGGCCGGGGGAGGCGCACCCGGTGGGGCGGAACGCGTGTCCGGCGGCGCAGCGGGCCGGGGCCTGGGCGGGGTCGGCTGGGACGGGAACACGAGGCAGGTCCCTTCCAGAGACCGACGCCGCGGCCCGTGCAACAGACCGATGCGCGCGGCCGATGCACGACGTCGGCGCCGGAGGGCGTGACGTACTGATCAGCTGTCTGCCCGCCATCGTGACGCACCCCGGCCGCCGCCGTCCATGACGCCTCGGGGCGGCCCCGCCCCGCAGGGCGCTGTCAGCGTCAGCCGGAAGCGGACGAGCGCTCCCCGGAAGCGGACGAGCGCCCGCGGATTCCGTCCAGGAGATACACGGTGCGGCGGTCGTAGTCGTCCCGGTGAGGCCGCTCGCCGTGCTTGAGGGCGAGGGCGTTGTCGACGACGAGTGCGTAGAGGTCGCCCGCCGTGAACTCCGGCCGCAGCACGCCGGCGGCCCGCGCCGCCGCGACGAGCTCTTCGTTGGCCTCGCTTCCGACCCGGCAGATCTCCATGAGCTGCCGCGAGTCCGGATAGGTCTGCAACAGGACGTCGTTGAAGGCGGGCTGGCGGTACTGGAGGTCGCGGATCGCGGTGAGGTAGTACGCGATCCGCTCGCCGATGCCGTCGATGGTGCGAGTGCGGTCGATGAGGGCGAACAGCTCACTCGCCACGACCTCTTCGATGACGGCTTCGATGAGGCCGATCCGCCCGCCGAACCGGTTGAAGATCGTGGCCTTGCTCACCCCTGCCGCCTTGGCGACCTCATCCAGCGGCACCGTCAGGCCCTGTCCCTGGAAGGCGCCGATCGCGGCAGAACGGATCTGTTCGGAATTGCGGCGGGCGTCGGCGCGCAGCCGGGGCGTAATTTGACTCACCGGGTCAGTTTACCTACGGTCGTGATCGGATACGAAACTGACCCCACGGGTCAACTTAAGCGAAGGGCCCAGCCATGATCGTTGTCACCGGTGCCACCGGCGGGCTCGGCGGCGCCACCGTCGAGCGCCTCCTCACGCGCGTACCCGCCGACCAGATCGGTGTCAGCGTCCGCGACACCGCCAAGGCGCGGCACTTCGCCGACCGCGGCGTGCGGGTGCGCCAGGGCTCCTATGAGGATCCGGCCGCGCTGCGGCACTCCTTCGAGGGCGCCGAGCAGGTCCTTGTGGTCTCCGGCGGCGCCCCGGGCGACGACATCGTCAGCCTGCACCGCAACGCGATCGAAGCCGCGGTGGCGGCCGGTGCCCGGCGGATCCTCTACACGAGCCAGCACGGCGCCGTCCCCGGCAACCCGTACGCGCCGTCGGAGATCCACATCGCGACCGAAGCGATCCTCGCCGGGACCGGAGTCGCCTGGACCGCCCTGCGCAATGGCGCCTACGGCACCCTGGACCAGGTACTCGGACCGTGGCAGCGGACCGGTGTGATCGCTCAGCCGAAGGACGGCCCCGTCCCCTACGTCGACCGTGACGAGGTGGCCGAAGCCACTGCCGTCGTGCTCGCCGGTGACCGCACCTTCGACGGCCCCGTCAACCTGACGGCACCGACCGCCGTCACCTTCGACGACTTCGCCCGGATCGCCTCCGATCTCACCGGCAGCACCGTCAAGCGCATCGTCGTGGACGACGAACAGTGGATCGCCGACCAGATCGCGGCCGGTGTGCCGGAGCAGGTGGCCCGGTTCCTGCGCGGCTGGTACGAGGCCGGCTGTGCGGGCTACTTCGCCGAAGCCGACCCGCTCCTTGCCGAACTCCTCGGCCGCGAGCCCCGCAGCGCCGCCGACCGCCTTGCCGCCCAGATCGCCGCCTCTGGTCCGCCGGCCGATCCGAAGCGAACCGCCTAGCGGTTGCGCTCGTCCTTGCCGCGGCCCTTGCCGTCCAACAGTCGCATTCCGCCCATGAGTTCACGCAGGCAGCGCACCGCGAGATCGGCGGGGGAGCCGGTGCCGGTCGTCGGGCCGTTCGTGTGCGCCCAGGTCTCCAGGGCGATCCGGATCGCGTCGGTGGCGGCGGCCGCGGCGAGACGGGTGGTGAGGGCGTCGGCTCCGGTACCCGCCAGGCGTGCGACCACGGGCACGAGTTGCTCCTCCGACTCCTGGTTGACCCGGTACCAGACGGCCCGCAGCGCCGGGTCGCCCGCGGCCGCGCGGAGCAGCCCGCGGGTCTGCAGCAGTCCCTCCTTCGCCCGCTCATCCGGTACGGACAGGGCTTCGGTGGCCGCGTTCTCCAGGGACTCGGCGAGCGGTACGCCGGGGTCGGCGGCCGCGAGCAGGGCCCGCCACCGGTCCGCGCCGCCCGCGAGCAGGGGGCCGATCGCGTCCTGCTTGTTGCGGAAGTAGCGGTAGAAGGTGCGCAGGGCGACGCCGGCGTCCTGGGCGACCTCCTCGGCCGTGGTGCCGTCGGGGCCGCGCTCGGCGAACAGCGCGGCGGCCGCGCGGGCGATGTCCAGCTGCGTGGCGGCCTTGCGGCGCTCGGTGAGGGAGGGCTTGGGGGGCGTGGGCGGCTGTTTCGGGGGCGTCGGACGGTGACTGCTCACGGCCCGCAGTTTACGCCGCGCACGCCAGAATGGCGCAATCTGTCGTGATGGCAAAATGTGCCATCCGGGCGTACGGTGGCAGCCGGTCGGCCGTCCGGCCCCACACATGGCACGCATGCACCACCGGGAGAGATCATGAACCGCTTCGAAGGCCGCCGCGTCCTCATCACCGGCGGCGGTTCGGGCATAGGCCAGGCCACCGTTCACCGTGTCCTGGCCGAGGGCGGCCGTGTCGTCGCCGCCGACATCGACGAGGCGGGCCTGAAGGCGACCTTCGCCGCGGCCGCCGAGGCCGGCGGCGCGGACCGCCTCACCACGGCGCTGCTCGACATCGCGGACGAGGGCTCGGTCAAGAAGGGTGTGGCCGCCGCCGTCGACACCCTCGGCGGCCTGGACGTGGTGGTCAACGCGGCGGGCATCCTGCGCTCCTCGCACACCCACGCCACCAGCCTCGCGTTCTTCAACCAGGTCATCGCGGTCAATCTCACCGGCACGTTCCTGGTGATCCGCGAGGCGCTCGCGCCGCTCCTGCGCGGCGACAAGCCGGTGATCGTCAACTTCTCGTCCACGTCGGCGAGTTTCGCCCACCCCTACATGGCGGCGTACGCGGCGTCCAAGGGCGGCATCCAGTCGATGACCCACGCCATCGCGAGCGAATACAGCAAGCAGGGGCTGCGCGCGGTGTGCGTCGCACCCGGGTCCATCGCCAGCGGGATGACCGACGCCAGCGGCACCAGCGCCGCGAACGCGGGGCCCGGTCTGCCGGAGGACGCCGACATGAGCCTCTTCGCCAAGCTGGCCCCGGCCATCGGCCAGGGTTTCGCCGGGCCCGAGTCGGTGGCCGGTGTGGTCGCGATGCTGGCCGGTGAGGACGGCGCGTTCATCACCGGCACCGAGATCCGCGTCGACGGCGGCACCCACTTCTGAGGCCAACGCCCGCCTGGAACCCGAGCAGCAGATACCCGCAGGGTGCGAGGGCCCGGTGGAACTCGGCGAGGGCGCGCCGCAGTTGGCTGTACGGCGGATGGATGACCGAGTGGCAGGCCACGAGCCTGACGGTGTCGGCGGCGACGGTGTCGTAGAACACTCGGGTGGCGGTCGGGAAGTCAGGTTCGCTCACGCCCGGTCCCGTTGCCCAAGCCGGTGATCCAGGCCGTCGCCGTCCTCAGCCGTGCCCGCGGACTGTGGCCCTCAACCCTCGTCCTCGTCCCGCACGTTGAGCCCGTGCCGCCGGGCCACCCGCAGGGCGTCCTCCAGGTCGTCCTGGGCCACGGCCAGGGCGTACGGATCGTCCTTCGCGACCGCGGCCGCCACCTTGGCCCGTGCTTGCTCGACGCGTTCCAACAGTGCCTCCGCGTACCCGCTCACGAGTCATCTCCTCCTTCGCGCGGGCCCGTCGGCGGGCCCGGAGCGCGCGTTCACCCGCCCCTGAGCGGAACGTACCCGGAGGCGGGTGCACTCAGCGGTGGTTACGGGGGTGATTACGGGCCATACGTTCATTTCCGTGCTTGTAGGCCCCGGTCCAGCGGGCCATGACCAGCTGGGCGTCGCCCGAGCGCACCTCCGCCCGGAACTGCTCGGCGCGGGCACCCCGCAGTGTCGCCGCCGTCCGGCCGTGGTGGGTGATGAGCACGGTGCCGTCGGCGCGTGAGTCGTAGGTGAATCCGTGAGGGCGGGGCATGGGCGGATGCTATGCCCGGTCCGCCGGGCACCGGTACGGGTTTTTCGCCCCACGCGCGCGTGCCGCGCTCGGGCGACCAAGCGATCAGGCGAGGGCGAGCCGGGCCCGTACCCGCTTGCCGCCGGCGAGCTGCTCCACGGTCACTTCGCGGCACAGGGCCTGGACGATCTCCAGGCCGTGCCGGGTGGGGCGAGTCGCGTCGGGGCGGGTCGGTGCGGGCAGGCCGGGGTCGGTGTCCCACACGCTGATGGTCAGGGCGTCGCCCGTCAGCTCCAGTTCGAGGACGCAGGGGCCGGCGGCGTACTTGATCGCGTTGGTGACGAGCTCGGTGACCACGAGCCGGGCCGCGCCCAGGGCCTCGGCAGTGACGGTGAGCGCGGCGGCCGAATCGAGGTGCTCGAGGAACTCGGAGACCAGCTCCCTGGCGCTCGCGGCGGTGTACGCACGGCTTTCGAAGGCCGCACCCGCGTAGGTGCTGATCCCCGTCGTCATGGTCGCGGCCCCTCCTCTGAGTTCCCCGGCGCCGCACAGCGTGGCTGAGCGGTCTCAATGTGCTGGTGAGCCGTGGCTACCCCATGGAACCCGGGCCATGCATGTCGCACCCGTCACAGAAGGCCGGGAATGAGGACCGGGTCGGGCGGTGGTGCGGCCGGACCGGACGGGTCAGCTGTCCATCCAGCGCCGTACGGCGGCGAGAGTGTCCTCGGGGGAGGTGTTGAAGCAGAAGCGGATGCCCGGGACGACCTCGGTGAGAACGTTCACGAGCCGCTCGAAGAGGAGGGTGTGCTCCGGCATCATCCGCACCCCGCCGCCGATCATCGCCAGACCGAACGACTCCTTCTCCAGGCACTCGCGCAGTACCGCTTCGGCGGCGTCGGGCGAGGGCTCGACCAGACACTGCACTCCGTCGAACCCGGCCTCGCGCATCGCGTCGCCCGCGGCGTCGACCCGGGCGATCAGCGTCTCCCTGTCGATCTCCGGAGACATCTTGCTGTAGTCCAGTGTGCGCGGATCGAGCCCGACCGCCACCACACGCTTGTTCACGGGCGGTTGAACGCGCTGCGGCTGCTGCGACATCTGCGGATCTCCCCTGTCTCGCCTGTGCGTGCCTCCGGTCGGTCCGAAGCCTCGCACACGTCCCGGAGGGTGAGGAGTCCGGGCGGTGTTCGCGCCGACCGGCAGCCGCAGCCGCACACCTGGAAATCGCACACAGTGCCTGGACGTCGCTGTGCTGCGTGGAACGCGGCGGCCGCTCGATACCGCATGAGGCGAAACGGAGTTGGACGTTTCGCCGTTTCTACCGCAGTGACGATTCTGCAGGGGATGGTGAGTCGGTCCTGGCCGGCGTGGACAGCGCCGTGCGGAGCATGTGTCGAGCGGGAGCAGGGGAGTGCGCAAGCACCAGCAGGGGGCAAAGGGGCGCAGGACAGGGCGAGCGGGGGCCCGCAGGGCTCTCGTGGGCCGGGACGGTGAACTCGCGGCGGTGCGCGGACTCCTCGCCGCGGGCCGCCTGGTCACCGTCGTGGGCCCGGCCGGGGTCGGCAAGAGCAGCCTCGCCGCTGCGGCCGTCTCCCGGTTCAAGAACGTGGTGCGGGTGGCCTGTTGGGAGGAGGGGCCCGAGCGGCGCCCCACCCTGCACGCCCTGAACGAGGCGCTCGGCGCCGACCCGGAGGCCGGTCTGCCCGCGGCCGTCGGCCTGCTGCGCGGCCGGCGCGTCCTGGTCCTCCTGGACGACTTCGACCCCGTGCACGCCGAGTGCATCCACCTGGTCCAGACTCTGCTGCTGCACGTGCCGGGCCTACGTGTCCTCGCCACCGGACGCCAGCCGCTCGGCCTGGGCGACGAACAGGTACTCCGCCTGCGGGCCCTGCCGGTGACGGCGCCCGACGGCGGCGACGGACCGGCCGTCGAGCTCTTCTTACGGCGGGCCCGTGCGGCCCGCCGCGGCTTCACCGCAGAGGGCGCGGACCGCGACGCCGTGCGCGCCCTGTGCGTACATCTGGAAGGGATGCCGCTCGCCCTCGTCCTGGCGGCCGCCCAGGTGCCGCGGATGGCGCCGGTGCGCCTGGCGCAGCTCATCGAGGCGGGGCAGTGCTGGCTGCGCGCCGATGAACTGCCGGTACGCCGGCACCGCTCGCTGCGGGCCGCGATGGAGGCGCAGTACGCGCTGTGCGACCGCACCGCCCGCCTGGTGTGGGCCCGGCTCTCCGTCGCCCGGGGCGACTTCGCGCTCGACGCCGCCGTCTTCCTCTGCCAGGGAGGCGGTGTCCTGCCCCACGACGTGCCGGCCTGTCTGGCCAGGCTCGCCGCCGCAGCGATCCTGGAACCCGTGCGGGAGGCGGGCGGCGTGCTGCCGCCGCGCTACCGGATGACCCGCGTGGCC
The DNA here is from genome assembly GCF_042665355.1 of Streptomyces monticola. Classification (NCBI taxonomy): domain Bacteria; kingdom Bacillati; phylum Actinomycetota; class Actinomycetes; order Kitasatosporales; family Streptomycetaceae; genus Streptomyces; species Streptomyces monticola. The sequence continues at coordinate 262,427 of NZ_JBHTCF010000002.1, forward strand.
CGCGACTTCGGCACCGAACGGCTGCACGCGGCCGCCGAGAGCGGCGCGGCCGACGACCGGCATCTGCTCTGGTACAGCCGCCTGGCCACCACCGCCCACGATCTGTGGCGCGGCGGACAGCACGCCCGCGCGACGCTCCTGATACGCGACGAGGCCGCCAACATCCAGGCCGCCCTCGGCCGTTCACCGCGGGACGCGACACAGGCCGATCTCGCCGTGAGCATGGCCCTCGACCTGTGGTTCTGGTGGGCGGTGTGCGGCAACGCCGCCGACGGCCGTGACGTACTCGACCGGCTGCTGCCGCTGTCCGACGAAACGAGCCCGCTGCGGGCCCGGGTGCTGTGCCTGACCGGCTGGCTGGCCGCCAGCACCGGGGCCGAGGGTGCGGAGGGCCTCCTCCGGCAGGCGTGGACGGCCGCCGTCATGGCCGGAGACGTCGCCACCGTAGGTCATGTCGCCCATGTCCAGGGCATGGTGGCGCTCTGCACGGGCGACGCCGAGCGTGCCCTCGGGCTGCTCAGGGAGGCCGTCCACATGGTGCCCGCCGACCCCGTGCACGGCCCGCCCGCCGCCCTGAGCCACCTTGCCCTCGGCATCGCGCACGCCCGTGGCGGCGAACTCGCCGAGGCCCTGCAGTGCATCCGCTGCGCCCTGAGCCAGCCGGCCGCACGCCGTGACCTGCTGATCCGCTCCCTCGGCCAGTACGGCCTCGCTCTCGTCGACCACCTGAAGGGCCGCCGCAGCCGTGCCTGGCGCCGGGCCAACCGGGCCCTGGCCCTCGCCACCTCCCTGGGCAGCCCCTCCGCGACCCGTGCCATCGAGCGGCTGCTCACCGACATCGAACGCGGCCCGAGCGGTCCCGGCGGTACCCCGGTCCTGCCCCCGGCCTGCGGGGATCTGGCGCCCGGCGCGGCCGGCGGGTGAGCGACCCATGGGGTGCTCCGGCCTTCAGAGGCGGCGCAGCTTGAGGGTGTTGTCCGAGCGTGTGGCGGGCTGTCCGTCGGGGTCGGTCGCCGGTCGGTCGTAGGTCTCGCTGACGAGGATCTCCCAGTCTCCCGGGGGCAGTTGGAGCGACTCGTACACCTCTTCCGGAGTGGCGAAGTGGACGGACGGGTCGGGCTCGGTCACCCAGGCGGGCCAGGCCGCGTGGCCGACGACGAGGAGCACACCACCCGGCGCGACCGCAGCGGCCGCCCTGCGCAGCACTTCCTCGCGGGGAAGCTCGACGGGGGACTGCAGGAAGTGGGCCGAGACCAGGTCGAAGCGGCCCTGCGGGAACGTCCGGCCCAGGTCGTGCTCTTCGAGCGTGACGCGGTCGGCGACGCCAGCCTCCTCAAGGGCGGCGGCGGCCCGCCGCAGGGCGGTGGAGGAGATGTCGGTGGCGGTGACCTGCCAGCCCTGCGCGGCGAGCCAGAGCGCGTCGCCGCCCTCGCCGCAGCCCAGGTCGAGGGCCCGGCCCGGAGCGAGCCCGGACACCTCGCGGACGAGTGCGGAGTTGGGGCGGCCGCTGAAGAGCCGATCGCCGCCGGCCTGGTAGCGGGCCTCCCAGAAGTCCTTGGGGGAGGGGGTGTCGGTGGGGGCGGGGGTGGTTCCGGATTCCGTGTGGGCGTGGGTCATGGCTTTCCTTAAGTGATGGGGAAAGGGAGAGGGCGTCAGAGGCGGAAGGGGCGGTGAGTGTGCGGGCGAGGGCTAGAGGCCGTGGCGGCCGACGCCGATGACCTTGTCGCACACGGCGCGTTCATTCGCGGGGGAGAAGATCACGGAGAGCGGGTCTCCCGCAGCACCGGCCGCGCGGCGGGCCGCGACGGCCCGGCCCGGAGTGAGGCCGCCGCTGAGGGCTGCGGCGCCGCCTCCGGCCACCACGACGTCGTACCGCCCCGCTCCGCCCTGCACGTGCCCGGTCTCTTGCCCGGCATCTCTGCGATCTCTGCGCTGGCTCATCGCGCTACCTCCGTTCGATGTCGCCAACGGTGCGTCCGCTCTCCCCGCCTTGACAAAGTTCTTTGCCGGAGCGGCAAATGGATGGAGAGGCCGGGGGACCGGCGGACCGGGCGGACGCCGGACGGACGAAGGACAGGTGCGATGAGCGACGACGCGGCGGAGCAGGACATGGGCGCGGGGGAGGGCGGCGGCGACCTGGATCACGTACTGAGCGAAGTGGGTCCGCGCCTGCGTGCCCTGCGCCGTTCCCGCGGCACCACGCTGTCTCAGCTCAGCGAGGCGACCGGCATCTCGGTGAGCACCCTCTCCCGCCTCGAAGCGGGTCTGCGCGAGCCGACCCTGAAGCATCTGCTCCCGCTGGCCAAGGCGCACGGTGTGCCGCTGGACGACCTGGTCGGCGCCCCGCAGACCGGCGACCCCCGTATCCACGCCAAGCCCTTCACCCGGCACGGCCAGACCTGGATCCCGCTCACCCGCTATCTCGGCGGACTGCACGCGTACAAGCAGATCCTGCCCGCCGCCCCGAACGCCACCCGTTACGGCCCGGACGGCCGCCCCGCCCAGGGCAGTCACGAGGGCTACGAGTGGCTGTACGTCCTCTCCGGCCGTCTCCTGCTGGCCCTCGGTGAGCACGATCTGATCCTCACCGCGGGCGAGGCCGCCGAGTTCGACACCCGTACCCCGCACGGTGTCGCCAACGCCGGTGAACACCCCGTGGAATGGCTCGCGTTGTACGGCCCCCAGGGCGAGCGCATGCACGTACGCGCCCGCCCTTCCGCCGGCTGAACCGCGGCTAGGAGCAGCGCCACACGGCCGGAGGCCCGTAGCCGATGCCGTTGGTGGTGTCCTTCACGCTGACGCCGCCGACGGTGCCGTCGTCGCCGACCGCGCTGGGAATGTCGCCCTTGGCGCCGACCCGGCCGGTATAGGTGCCGAGCTGCCAGACCTGGAAGCCGTCGTTGTTCGGCTCGTACGAGTTGAGGCTGGTGGTGTAACCGACGATCATGCCGCTGGAGTTGATGCGGTACTCAAAGTTGGGGCCGACCGACTGCGGCAGCAGTTTCGGAGTTCCGTCGCTCTCCCACAGGACTCCGACGCGGCCGCCTCCGCTGTAGTCGCCGGCGGCGACCACCCGGCCGTTGGACATGTCGTCCGGGAGCAGGCCGTAGAGCACGCCCTCCGGCTTCTTGAGTTCCACCGTGCCACCGTCGGGGCGCCGCAGGATGTCCTTGCCGTTGCCGTCGGTGTACACGACGGATCCGTCACCGTCCCCGACCCGGACGTAGGACTCGTCGGGCAGAGTCGTGACGACCTGGACCTCGCCGGGGCGGTCGCTCGGCCAGCGCACGAGGACCTTCTTCTTGGCGTCGCCGTTCAGCTCGTAGGAGTAGCCGGTGATGTCGCCGTCGGCGGCCATACCCAGGGCCTTGGAGCGCTTGTAGCCCGCCGGCTGCGGCAGCGGCTCCATCTTGCCGTCCCGGTTGACGTAGACGAGGTTGGACGTATAGCCGAACCAGTTGACGGATCCGTTGGAGACCACGGCTCCGGCACTGTTCCGGTCGATCACCGTCATGTAGATGATGTTCGAGTGCTCGTACGTGGTGGCCTTGCCGTCCTTCCAGGAGGTCACCTGCGGGAGCACATTCGTCTGTGACTCCGGCCGTGTCCCGCCGGCCGCGCCGCCCTGGCCCGTCGCCTGCACCTCGCCGTAGGCCTTGCCCGCCGGCAACGGCAGCAGGGTCTTCGTCCAGGAACAGGCGGCGGCCGTCGCGGCTTCGGGGGCCGCGACGGCCTGGGCCATGCTGGTGGTGGTGACGAGGACCGCGGTGGTGGCCGCCACGCCGAGTATGCGAGATCTCATGCCTTCCCTTTCGGTGGTCGTTCCGTACCGACCTGCCGACCTTCTTATGGGCATTTGCCGAAGGGGAATGAATCAGGTTCTTTATAGGGGTAATTCCGGCACGTTTTAGGGGGAACTTTCCTCAGGCTCCGGCCGCGAATCCCCAGAACTCCCGCATGATCACCGGAGGTTGGGGGCCGGTCATCTCGCGCTGGGTGAGGAGGATCGTGACCGTGCCCGTCGACGGCACGATGTGGGCCGTGGTGCCGGTGCCGCCGACCCAGCCGTAGCGGCCGGGCACGTTCCACGGCTGTGTGGGCGCCACGTCGACCGAGCCGCCGTAGCCCCAGCCCTGCCCCTCGATGAACAGCGCGCTCGCCTCGCGCTGGGCCGGGGTCAGCTGGTCGGTGGTCATCTGCCGTACGGACGCGGGCGACAGGAGCCTGCGGCCCGAGGCCGTGCTGCCGCCGGCGAGCAGCATGCGGGCGAAGGCGTACCAGTCGTCGACGGTCGAGACGAGGCCGCCCGCGCCGGACGGGAAGGCCGGCCGCCGGGACCAGTGGCCGTCGGGGGTGTCGATCAGTTCCAGGCCGTCGCCGGCCGGGCGGTAGGCGGCCGTGAACCGGTCGCGCTTGCCGGCCGGCACCGTGAATCCGGTGTCGTCCATGCCCAGAGGGCAGAAGAGCCGCTCGGTGAGGAACTCGGGCAGCGAACGCCCCGACGCCCGGGCGATCAGGACGCCCTGGATGTCCGAGCACGTGTTGTAGAGCCAGCTCTCACCCGGCTGGTGCAGCAGCGGAATCCGGGACAGGGCCGCCATCCACGCGTCCGGCGCCGGTACCGAGTGCGGTTCGGCCGGGCCCTGCTTGAGCACGCTGAACAGCGGCGCGACCGCGGGCAGCGAGAAGTCGGAGGGAAATCCGTATCCCGCGCGGAAGGTGAGCAGATCGTGCACGGTGATGGGGCGTACGGCCGGAACGACGTCGTCCACCGGACCGTCCGGGGTGCGCACGACGACCGGCGACGCCAGTTCGGGCAGCCACCTCTCCACCGGGTCGTCGAGCGCGATCGTGCCGTCCTCGACCAGCATCAGCACGGCCGCCGCGACCAGTGGCTTGGTGGTCGAGGCGATCCGGAAGAGGGAGTCCCGTGCCATCGGTGTGCCGTCCTCGAGGTCGGTCCAGCCGGCCGCCTGCACCTCGACGTCGTCGCCGTGCGCGACGAGCGCCACGGCGCCGGGCACCGATCCGCTGCTGACATGTGCCTTGAGGAAGTCGTGGAGGCCGGTGGCGGTCATGGGGGCCTGCTTTCGTGCGGGGCGGGAGTGGTCTCCTATTTCGGGGTCGCTCATGCCGGGGGTAGACCGTCTCCGCCCCGCCAGCTCATCGCTCGGTCCTGAGCCGCACGCCCGATCGCTCAGCCCTGAGCCGCACTCCCACCACCCCGCGGCACGACCATCGAAAGGACCGTCGGCAGCGGATACCAGTCCGCGGACACCACGCTCGCGTACCGCCCCGCAAGGAGCGTGACGCGGTCGCGGGCCTGGGACTCGGTCGGGCGGACCGCGTCGATGGCGGGCGGCACGTTGTGGGCGTCGGTCATGACCAGGAAGTAGTTGCGCTCGCCGTACCAGCGGGGGTCGACGGTGCCGTTCGCGTACGCGGACGCGTCGCCGTCGAAAAGGACGAACCAGGGGCGCAGGGACGCGTCGCTGTAGCGCTCGCGGGGATCGCCCGCCTGCGCCTTGTGGACCGCGGGGAAGGCGGCCGCCTGGCGCAGCCGGCCGGCCGCGGCCAGGTTGCGCAGGTGCGTGGCGTACTCGCGGTCGGTCCACAGTTTGTCCGCCGGGTTGCCCTCCTCGACGGTGCCGGGGATCAGCTCGACGAGGAACTTGCCCGCCAGATCGGCGCGTTGGGGCCATCCGCCGGCCCGTACGGCCGCGTCGAGGGTGGCGTGTCCGCCGGCCAGGTCGGCGGGCCGGTACAGGGCGTCGCCCAGCTTCGCGCCGAGGAGCGCGTCGAGGTCGGCGGGCCCGCGCCCGTTGTTGGCCTGGAAGCCGTCCTTGAGCTCCACCTTCAGGAGGACCGGGCGGTGCCCGGGGTGCGCGTCGTGCCAGGCGCGGATGTCGGAGAGGCAGCCCGCCAGGTTCTGGTTGCGCGGTTTGGTGCGCAGCTCGGCGGCGGACGAGGCGTTCTCGCAGTTGTTGTCGTTGCCGAGCGGATTGCTGTGCGAGACCCGCCACGACGAGCCGAACACATTGGTCCACACGTCGAGTTCGAGCATGGCCGCGCCCGAGTCCAGGGCGTCGGCGAAGTACGGGTACTTGTCCTTCTCGTACGCGTTGTGGACACCGACACCGGTGGTGGTGCCGTACGACGTGGCGGCCGCGGGGGCGGTGGTGTCGGCGGCGCCCTCGGCCCGCGCACCGGCCGCCGCACCCACCGCAAGTCCGGTCACGGCCACCGCCGCGAGCGTCGTACGCACCGTTCGCTTCATGCTGCTCCTCCGTCACGGCCGCCCGGGCGGCACCGTCTGTCACCCCAATGAGGCGGCAGCGTAAGGCAGTTGGGTGACGGACGGTAGAACGGCGGATGTGGGGGCGGGTGTGCGGGAGGGCAGGCGGGTGGATGCGGGCGAGAGCGCGGGCACGGTGCCGCTCAGTGCGGCGGACCGCTCCCGAGCGCCCGTACCGCGTCGAGGATCAGGTCCCAGAAGGCGTCCGCGTCGACCTCCACCGCGACATCCGCGTTGGGCGGGCGGCCCGTGACGCCATGCAGATCGACCACCGTGGCACCGCGCGTATGCAGGCCGGCCAACTCCACGGCGACCGCGGCGGGAACGGTTCTGACCACCTGCGGGGCGATGAGGTGGGCCACGGTCAGCGGGTCGTGCAGGGGCGGCACGGGAAAGCCGAAGACCTGGTGATAGCGGTCGGCGAAGAAGGTGAGGAGATCGGTGCAGATACGGGCGAGGGGAGTGCCGAGCGCCGCGAACCGCGCCACCACCTCGGTGGTGGCCAGGGCCTGATGGCTGGCGTTGAGCCCGACCATGGTGACCGGAAGGCCGCTGGAGAACACGATGTCCGCGGCCTCCGGGTCGCAGAACATATTGAACTCCGCCGCCGGAGTGGTGTTCCCACGTTCCGTGGAGCCGCCCATCAGCACGATCCGCTCGATCCGCGGGGCCAGTTCGGGGTGGGCGAGCAGCAGCGCGGCGACGTTGGTGAGCGGTCCGGTCGGCACCAGGGTGACCGGCACCGGATGCGCGAGCAGCGTGTCGCGGGTCAGGGCGAGCGCGCCGCGTGGGTCGAGCGGCACGACGGGTTCCCCGAAGTCGGGCCCGTCGAGGCCTGATTCGCCATGGATTCCCGCCGCCACCGGGGCGATTCCATGCAGCGCACGGTCGCGCCCCGCCGCTATCGGGACCCCCTTGATCCCCGCGGCCGTACAGACGCGGCGGGCGTTGAGGGTGGTCTTGGCGAGGGTCTGGTTGCCCGCGACCGTGGTGATCGCGAGGAGGTCGATCGCGGGGTGCGCCGCCGCCAGCATGATGGCGAACGCGTCGTCGTGCCCGGGGTCGCAGTCGAGGATCACGGGGAGGCCCATGGGGCACCTACTCCCCGCCCGGGTGCGGTGGTACGCATCAAGGCTGTCCGCATCAAGGTGGTACGCATCAAGGTGGTCCGCATCAAGGTGGTCCGCATCAACTGGTGTCGGCCCAGGCGTGGTTGATGGGTCGGCGGTCCGCGGCGGTGCCCGGCTCGTGCCGTCGTGGCTCAGGGGCGGGCGGCGAGCCGGCCCGACGCCTCGCCGCCCGCCGACAGGGGTCGCGCGATCGATTCGAGGGAGCGGCGCTCGGCGGCGACCGCCAGGAACGCGGCGACCACACCCGCGGCCGTCATGACCCCGGCCCCCAGCTGGAAGGCGAGCACGGTGTCCACGACCCGCCCCGACTCCGTGAGCCGGGCGAAGATCAGGGGCCCGGTGATGCCGCAGGCCGCGGTCCCCACCGCGTAGAAGAAGGCGATGGCCAGTGCCCTGGTCTCCATCGGGAGGATCTCACTCACCGTCAGATACGCGCTGCTCGCCCCGGCCGACGCGAAGAACAGCACAACGCACCAGCAGGCCGTCATCGTCGAGGCCGACAGATGACCGCCGTCGAACAGCCACGCCGTGCCGAACAGCAGCAGCCCGCTGGGCAGATAGGTGCCGGCGATCAGTGGCCGTCGCCCCACGGTGTCGAAGAGCGGCCCGAGGAGCAGCGGTCCAAGGAAGTTGCCCGCCGCGATGACCGCGAAGTAATAGCCCGTGCGGTCGGGCGGGATGTCGAAGAACGTCGTGAGGATCGCGCCGTATCCGAAGGTGATGGCGTTGTAGAGGAAGGCCTGCCCGATGAAGAGGGAAAGCCCGAGGACCGTGCGCCGGGGGTAGGAGCGGAACACGGTGCGGGCGACGGTCAGGAGCCCGATCGACTCCCGCTCCCGGATGGTGATCGTCCCCTCGGGCTCGGGCAGCGCGTGCCCCGTCTCCTCGGTCACCCGCCGCTCCACATCGGAGACCAGCCGGTCGGCGCCATCGCCCCGGCCCGTGGATGAACATCCAGCGCGGCGACTCCGGCACGTTGCGGCGTACGAGCAGGATCACCAGGCCGAGGACGACGCCGAGGCCGAAAGTGAGCCGCCGGCCCAAGTGGGCGGGAAAGACCGAGGTGTTGAGCATCAGGACGGAATGAAGCGCGCCGCCGATCGCGCCCAGCCAGAAGCTGCCGTTGATGATCAGGTCGACCCGGCCGCGGTAGGCGGACGGGATCAGCTCGTCGATCGCCGAGTTGATGGCCGCGTACTCGCCGCCGATCCCGAACCCGGTCAGGAAGCGGAAGGCGAAGAACCACCAGGAGTGGAAGGAGAGCCCGGTCAGGGCCGTGGCCGCCAGATATACGGCGAGTGTGATGAGGAAGAGTCTCTTGCGGCCGTAGCGGTCGGTCATCCGGCCGAAGAACAGCGCTCCGCAGCAGGCGCCCGCCACATACAGGGCCGCGGCGATCCCGGTGCCCTGCCCGGCGCTGATGTCCAGGCCGCTGCCCTCCTCGGCGAGGCGCCCGGCGATATTGCCGACGACGGTGACTTCGAGGCCGTCCAGGATCCGTACGGTGCCCAGGCCCACCACGATCATCCAGTGCCAGCGCGACCACGGCAGCCGGTCAAGGCGTGCGGGGACGTCGGTGGTGACGGTGCCGGGCTCGGGCCGGGGCGTGGCCGGCTGTGCGGGCATGGGCTCACCTCTGTGTCGCGCCGCGGGAGAGGGCCCGGTGACGGGTGCCCGCGCCGTGACCGGGGGACCCGGCGCGATCGCCGACGTAAGCGTTTACGTGTCGGTGTCCGATGAGGTAGCTTCGGCGGCCGGAAGCTGGTGGACGGCGGCCGGTGGACGGCGGCCGGTGTACGGCAGTGGGCGTACGGCGGCACAAGTGCGGGGAGGGCGCGGGCGGATGGCGACGATGGTCGATGTGGCGCGGCGCGCGGGCGTCTCCGTGGCCACCGTCTCCCATGTCCTCAACGAGACCCGGCCGGTGCGCCCCGCCACCCGCGACGCCGTGCGCGCCGCCATCGACGAACTCGGCTACACGCACAACACGTTGGCGCGCTCGCTGGTGACCTCGCGCACCCACTCGATAGGGCTCGCCGTCTCCGCGATCAGCAACCCGTACTTCACGGAGATCCTTCAGGGAGTCGAGTCCAGCGCTCTGGAGCGCGGCTACAGCCTGCTGATCGCCGACCCGCACGACGACCCGGAGCACGAGCTGAAGGCGGTCAGGCTGCTGCACGAGCGCCGTGTCGACGGCGTGATCGTCGCACCGTCGGCGCGGCCCGACGCCCTGCTCGGCCATCTCGGCCGGTACGGGATTCCCGCCGTCTTCCTGGACCGTCTCGTCGACGCCGGCCACGACCAGGTCTGCGCCGAGAACGAGGAGCCCGTCGCCCGGCTCGTCGGCCATCTCGCCGAGTCGGGGCACACCAGGATCGGCCTGGTCGCCGGGCTGCCGGGCCTTTCCACCACCACCGAGCGCGTCGCCGGCTACCGCGCGGGCCTCGCGCGGGCCGCCCTGCCGTACGATCCCGGACTCATCGTCGGCGGCAACTCCCATGCCGAGGGGGCCGAAGCGGCCACACACCGGCTGCTCGGCCTGCCGGAGCCGCCCACCGCCCTGGTCACCGGGAACAACACCATGACCATCGGGGCGCTCGGCGCCCTGCGCGCCGCCGGGCTCGCCGTGCCCGGTGACATCGCCCTTGCCGGCTTCGACGACTTCTCCTGGGCCGATCTCTTCGAGCCGCGCCTGACCGCGATCGCGCAGCCCGGCCGCGACATCGGCGCCACCGCGCTGCGGCTGCTGCTCGACCGGCTCGCCGAACCGGACCGCGCGCCGCGCACCGTACGGCTGCCGTGCACGTTCGTGCACCGCTCGTCGTGCGGCTGCGGCAACTGAGCCGTACCCGTCCCCGGACCTGCACCCGCCCCCGAACCGCAACAGCCGCAACAGCCGCAACAGCCGCAACAGCCGCACCAGCCGCACCAGCCGCACCAGCCGCACCAGTCGCGTCAGAAAGAGGCACCTCATGATCGTCGTCGCCGGCGAAGCCCTCATCGACCTCGTCCCCGCGGGGCCCGCCGCCGAGAACGAGCTGCCCGCGCTGCTGCCCAAGCGCGGCGGGGGCCCCTACAACACGGCCGTGGCCCTGGCCCGGCTCGGCTCGCCCGCGGCGTTCTGCTCCCGGCTCTCCACCGACCACTTCGGCGCGGCGCTGCTCGGCGCCCTCGCGGCCGACGGCGTCGACACCGCGCTGGTGCAGCGCGGCGATGAGCCCACGACGCTGGCCGTCGCGCATCTCGCCACCGACGGCTCCGCCGCGTACAGCTTCCATGTCGAAGGCGCCGCCGACCGTCTCTTCGAACTCCCCGAGCGGCTGCCGGAGTCGACGCGCGCGCTGTCGTTCGGCACGTGCTCCCTCGTCCTGGAGCCCGGGGCGAGCGCCTACGAGGAGCTGATGCACCGTGAGGCGGGACGCGGCACGTTCACGGCACTCGACCCGAACATCCGCGCCGGACTGATCGCGGACCCCGCGGCCTACCGGGCCCGGTTCCGCTCCTGGCTGCCGTCCGTGTCGCTGCTCAAGCTGTCCGAGGAGGACGCGGCGTGGCTCGCGCAGTCGGACGACTTCGCAGCCTCCGCCAAGGAGTGGCTCGCGCACGGCCCGGACGCGGTGGTGCTCACCCGGGGCGGCGCGGGTCTGACGGTGTTCACCCGCGACGGCCGTGAACTGTCGGTGCCCGGCGAGCGGGTGGAGGTCGTGGACACCATCGGCGCGGGCGACACCGTGAACGCCGCCCTCCTGCACCGCCTGGACACCCACGGCGCCCTCACCGGCTCCCGCGCCCTGGACGGCGAGCAGTGGCGCGACGTCCTCGCCTTCGCGGCCCGCGCGGCGGCGGTCACCTGCTCGCGGCCGGGGGCCCAACCGCCTTATGCGGCCGAGCTGTCCGCTGCGTGAATCGACTGCGTGAATCGGCCGCGTGAGTCGGTGCGTGAATCGGCGGCATGAAGCGGCGGCATGAAGCGGTCGGGCGGCTTCCGGCTGAGGGGCCGTTTCCGGTCATGCGCCGCGTGCCTGGCCGGTGAGTGAACTCCCTACGTCGTTTCACGGCCCGGCGGGGCCAACAGTTGCGGGCCAGTGGTGGGGAATACGCATTCACGTGCGGCGCCAATTCGCCCGGCGCGGACTACCGTGACGTCACCCGAAAAGGGACACCCGCTTCGGGAGGTCCTATGACGCAGGTTCCCAGTCCTATGACGCCGGGTCCCCTGACGCAGGAGAGAGCCGCCGCGCACCGGCGGACCAAAATCCTGGCCGGTCTCCTCGTCCTGCTCCTTCTCGTGGGCCTCGCGGTGACTTTCTTCGCCGTGCGGATCTGCGACGAGAAGCTGACGAGCAAGGGGACAGTGGTGGAGGTGTGCCGCCACTCATCGAGTGCGGATCCGCCCATCGTGGCCATCGGCCTGGCGGTCATCGCGCTCCTGGCCGGGGTGTTCTTCTCGGAGGTCTCCGCCTTCGGAGTGACCTTCCGGCGGCAGCTGGAAGCGGTGCAGGAGGCGGCCGAAGAGGCGAAGGAACAGGTCGAGGAGTGCGGCCGGACGACGGAAGAACTCAAAGAGGCACTCGAAGAAGCGGAAGCAGATCTGCACGAGGGATTCACGCGCGTTCTCGCCGAAGAACTCGAAAGCGAAGCCGGACCCGGACCCGGACCCGGACCCGAGGAAACCCCCCCCGACGTCATCGGGCAGCTGGCCCACGAATACAACGCCGCCCGTCTCACGATGCCGAGCGGAGGCAAACGCAGTACGGCGATGACGGAGATCGTCGAGCGTATGAAGGGCGAACTGCGCGGGCGTGCGGAACTCGACCCGGTGCCCTACCTGGAGTCCACGGACCGCGGTTTACGGCTCGCCGGTTATGCCGCCCTCTGCGTGCGCGCCAACCCGGAGTTGGTGCCGCGCCTGGTCGATCTCGCCATCCGCGAGGACAAGCCCTTCGGACAGCTGTGGGCTCTCAACGCGCTCGACAAGCAGCTGACGTTCTCCCCGTTCGCACTCGACCAGGCGTCCGCCGCCGGCCTGCGGCGATTCCTGGGGACGATCCCCGCCCGGTCCGACCGGTCGAACCGGATCCGGAACATCCTCGCGCGGTACGCGCCGCAGGCCCTCTGATACCTGGCGCGAGCGCCCGAACAGGACGCCGCCGAGACCGAGGCCGATCAGGCCGCCCGCGATCTGGGCCGCGACGAAGCCCGGCAGGGAGGCCGGGGAGATACCGGTGAAGGAGTCGGTGAAGGCGCGTCCGACGGTCGCCGCGGGGTTGGCGAACGAGCCGGACGAGGTGCACCAGATGGCGGCCGCGATATACGCCGCGACCGCCACCGGGGTGAGCTGGGGCCGGCCGATGCGCGTCAGGCCGTAGATGAGGAGCACCAGGCCCGCCGTGGCGACGACTTCGCTGAGCAGCAGGCGGTCACCGATGCGTTCCCGTGTCGACCAGGCGATGACCGTGCGCCCGAACATCGCCTCGGCGAGCAGCGCGCCCACGACCGCCCCGGCGAGCTGCGCGCCGACATAGGCGCCCGCGTCCCGCCCGCTCGGGCCCGAGCCGTCGCGTCGCCCCGCCCACCAGGCGGCGAGCGTCACCACGGGGTTGAGATAGCCGCCGGACAGCGGCCCGAAGAGGATGATGAGAAGCCCCAGGCCGATGGCGCTGGCCAGGGAGTTGGCCAGCAGCTGGATCCCGATGTCGGGGCTGAGTTCGGCGGCCTGGATACCGGATCCCACGACGATGGCCACCAGGGCCGCGGTGCCGGTCAGTTCGGCGGCGGCACGACGGAGCAGCGGGGCAGGGCTGAGCAAGGTCTCTCCTCTCCGAGGGTGCGCGGAATGGCATCAGGTGCGGTCATTTGTGTCACCTGCATCGCGACATCGTGGAAAATATATTCCGTATCTCGGAACCGCGCTAGATCGGAAGTGCGGAGGAGAGGCGAGGAGTTGAGGCCCCGGCCGCTCAGGAGGCCCGGCCGCTCAGGAGCCCGGGTCACTCAGGCCGTGGTCGGCTCACGGAGCGGGGGCCGGGTAACGCACACCGGAGAGCGGGCAGTGGGTGAGCAGTTGCGCCGGGGTCGCCGTGGGCGGCTTCGGGACCGTGCGCCCTGCCGGGGGACGTCGGCCGTCGCCGAGCCATCGTTCGAGCGCCGTGAAGGCCGAGCGGTGGCAGGGCACCAACGGCCGCAGACGGTCGGGGAAGACATCGGTCAGGGCGTCGGTGTGGGTGCCGCCTTCGATGCGGTACGAGCGGTGCAGGCCGCCACGTCCTGCCGCGCGCACCATGTCCGCGTACGCATCGGCGCTGCGCCCGATGGGCAGCAGTACGTCCAGCGTGCCGTGCACGGTGATCAGTGGTTTGCCGATCCGGCCGGTCAGCGCGATCCGGCCGACGGCGCGACGTACCTCATCGGGGCGCGCGGCGTAGTCGTAGTCAGCGTCACAGGCCGTCGTGCCCGGCGCGCAGAAGGGCGTGCCCGCCTCGGTCGCGCCGTCGAAGCCCGGGTCCAGTTCCTCGCGGTAGATCCGCTGCGTCAGATCCCAGTACGTGCGGTGGTGGTACGGCCACAGGAACTCCGAGCCCGCCGGGAAGCCCGCCGCGTGCAGCGCTTCGCGTGCGCGCGGCGCGTCAGGGCCGCCCTCCGCGTACAAGGGGTAGTGCCGTAGTGCCGCAGGCAGGAACGTGAACAGGTTCGGCCCCTGTATGCGCCAGAGCGTGCCCTCCCAGTCGACGCCGCCGTCGTACAGCTCCGGGTGGTGCTCCAGCTGCCAGCGCACCAGATAGCCGCCGTTGGACATTCCGGTCGCCAAGGTGCGCGTGGCCGGGCGCCCATAGCGCTGCGTGACCACCGAGCGGGCGGCGCGGGTCAGTTGGGTGAGCCGGCGGTTCCACTCGGCGATCGCGTCGCCCGGCCGGTCGCCGTCGCGGTGGAACGCCGGACCGGTGTTGCCCTTGTCGGTGGCGGCGAAGGCATAGCCGCGGGAGAGCGCCCAGTCGCCGATGGCGCGGTCGTTGGCGTACTGCTCCCGGTTGCCCGGCGTCCCGGAGACGACCAGGCCGCCGTTCCAGCGGTCCGGAAGCCGCAGCACGAACTGCGCGTCGTGGTTCCAGGCGTGATTGGTGTTGGTGGCCGAGGTGTCCGGGAAGTAGCCGTCGATCTGGAGACCCGGAACCCCGCTGGGAGTGGCCAGGCCCGCGGGCGTCAGGCCCGCCCAGTCGGCCGGATCGGTGTGCCCGGAGGCGACCGTGCCCGCCGTGGTCAACTCGTCCAGGCAGGCGGTGCGTTGATGCTCGGCCCCTGGGACGCGGAGCACCGGGGCGGTGCGCTCGCACGCTCCGCCCGGCGCCGCAGGTGGGGAGGTGGGGGCGGCGGGCGCGGTCAGGGCGGCGGCCAGGGCGAGGCTGAGCGCGGGAAGTGCGGTGGGCAGGACCATCAGGGACCCTCCAGTCACGGCGACGGCTGGAGATTAGGCGGGACCGCATGGCCTACGACATGGGCGCGGGCCCCATGCCCGGGGTTCACGGACAGTGGTCCGGCGCCATGTGGTGACCCACCGCACGCCGTCCGGTCCGCCGCACGCTGCCCGGCCCAACGGACGCCGCCGGGCCCAACGCACGCCGCCCGGCCCAAGGATGGGCCGGGCGGCGATCGGAGGACCGGGTGACTTCGCGGCTCAGTGGTCAGTGGTGAGTAATGAATGGTGAGCAGTGAATGGTGCGGGGTCAGTGGTCCGGTGAGCCCGCGTGCTCCTCAGACGATGCCCTCCGCGATCTCCTCCTGCTCCCGCTGCGAGCCGTACGCCGACGGCGTGCTGTAGCTGCGACGGGCCGCGAACCACCAGGCCGTGGCCAGGATGAGGGCCACCGCCAGGGCGATGGAGGCGTAGTTCATCGAGTCGACGGTCACCGGGGCCGACTGCGGCAGACAGAACAGGACGGTCACGAAGCCCACCCAGCACACCGCGATCCAGCCGATCGGCTTGGACCAGCGGCCCAGGTTCCACGGCCCCGGCTGAAAGCGGGCACCCGCGCGCAGGCGCAGGAAGATCGGGATGGCGTAGGCCGGAGTGATGCCGATGACGTTGATGGCGGTCACCGCGCCGTACGCGGTCGCGGAGTACAGAGACGGCAGCGCGATCACGCCGGCGAGGCCGACCGACAGCCACACCGCGGGCACCGGCACCTGGGTGCGGGTGCTGACCTTGCGCCACAGCGACGATCCCGGCAGCGCCTTGTCGCGGCTGAACGCGAACACCATGCGGCTGGCGGCGGCCACTTCGGCGTTGCCGCAGAAGAGCTGGGCCACGATCACCACGAGGAGCAGGGCCGTGGCCCCCGATGTGCCGACGGCGTCGATCATGATCTGGGCGGGCGGTACATCGGCCGCGGCCGTGGCGGCGTAGTCCTTGATGGCGAAGGTGAGGCCCGCGAGCAGCACGAATCCGGCGATCCAGGAGACCCAGATGGCCCGTACGATGCCGCGCGCCGCCGACACCGACGCGTTGGAGGTCTCTTCCGAGAGGTGCGCGGACGCGTCGTAGCCGGAGAACGTGTACTGCGCGAGCAGCAGGCCGATGGCCGCGACGTAGAGCGGGTTGGACCAGCCG
The DNA here is from genome assembly GCF_042665355.1 of Streptomyces monticola. Taxonomy (NCBI): domain Bacteria; kingdom Bacillati; phylum Actinomycetota; class Actinomycetes; order Kitasatosporales; family Streptomycetaceae; genus Streptomyces; species Streptomyces monticola. The sequence goes on from NZ_JBHTCF010000002.1 coordinate 278,457, forward strand.
GTGTCGTTGACGAAGTGACCGAAGACCTCGGACGGTGTCCGGTGGCTGTCGGGGGCGATGGCGAGGGCGCCGACGATCAGGGCCACACCGGCCAGATGCCACCACACGCTGACCGAGTTGAGCAGGCTGACCAGGCGGACGTCGAAGAGATTCAGGACCGCGTGCAGGAGCAGGATGCACAGGAAGATCAGAAAGGTGGAGCCGGGCGTCGCGGTGAAGCCGAACTGCAGGTCGAGCACGGCCCCGGTGAACAGTGCCGCGCCGTAGTCGATGCCCGCGATGGCGCCGAGCAGACCGAGCAGATTCAGCCACCCCGTGTACCAGCCCCAGCGCCGTCCGCCGAGCCGGTCCGCCATGTAGTACAGCGCCCCGGAGGTCGGGTAGGCGCTGGTGACCTCGGCCAGGGCCAGGCCGACGCAGAGCACGAACAGGCCGACGCCCAGCCAGCCCCAGAGCATCACCGCGGGTCCGCCGGTGCCCAGGCCGAAGCCGTACAGCGTCATGCAGCCGGACAGGATGGAGATGACGGAGAAGCTGATCGCGAAGTTGCCGAAGCCGCCCATGCGGCGGGCCAGGACCGGCTGATAGCCGAGTTCTCTGAGCCGTTGCTCCTCGTCCTGGACGGGAGCCGCGGGGGCGGGACTCGACTTGGTGGTGCGGGACACGCGCGTACCTCCGGTGGGTTTCCTGGGGGTTGGGGCTGGGGGAGTGGTGGGGTGCGTTCGGAGAGGTGGTTCATCCGGGGAGGTGGCTCAGGAGCGGCGACGGTGGCCCTTGGCGGCGCCGTAGGAGCGGGCGCGGGCCTGCACGAACAGATCGGTGGCCGCTTCCGTGTCACCGGGAACCGCGGTGCGGTACGTCCACGGCACGACCGTGAAGAACGGCTCCAGTGCCTCGAACACCCTTAACGCGTCGTGGAATTGGTGCGCGCCCCAGAGAGCGTGCGCGAGATGGTTCAGGTCGAGCAGCGACATCCAGCCGGGCATCGCGTGGTCAAACCACAGATGCAGGGCGCGCAGCGCGTTGCGCGTCGCGTCCTCCGTGATCCAGTGCAGATCGAGCGCCCGCTCGCTGCCGCCCTCGCGGCGGTAGCGCTCCACATGCGCGTACAGCGGCAGTACGTGCAGCGCCGAGCCCGCCGGGGCCGAAGCCGACGCCCACTGCACGAAGTTGAGCGCCGCGGTCAGCGGAGCGCCGGGGCGGCGCTGGTAGGCGAACTGCAGCATCCGGTGGAACGCCTCCCGGTTGCCGGGATCGCGCTTGTCGGCCTGTGCGAGCAGCTGCCAGGGCCCGGGGAACAGCATGGGTTCGGGCGCGGGCAGCCGGTGTTCCTCCCAGCGCTGGCCCTCGTCGAGCTGGGCGAGCGCGAGCAGGCCGATCCACGGGACCGGGTCCTCCGGCGAGGTGCTGGAGGCGAGGCGGCACGCGTCGGCGGCCTCCCGCCACAGCGTCGGTGTCTGCCGGTGGCCCGCGCGGTGGGCGCGCAGTGCCCGTTCAACGGCGACCCGGCAGTGCAGCACCGTCGCCACGACGCTGCGCGGCTCCTCCTGCCGCCAGGTCCGCACCACGTCGGAGCCGGCCACGGCGGCCGCCAGAATCTGGGTGCGCTGGGTCCACAGGCCCCAGTCGGGCGTCTCGGTGAGCAGGTTCCGTGTCGAGACCCACCGGCCCGCCTTCAGGTCCTGCAGCACGGCGCGGAGCGGAGCGTCGTGGCCCGCCGGGTGGTACACCGGGCGGGCTTGCGGCATTGGCATGGATCCCCTGGAACGAGCACGGCGGAGCGGGACCATGGACGCCGCGGGGACGTTTGCTGGCCCAACTCGCCTATGGCGTCACGCTGTTGGTCGGCGATCAGTGTAGAGCGGAAGGTTCCAATTCTGGCCAGGATTGTGAATCTGTCCTGATCGAGATGTAGCACTTTGGCGCGCCGGTTTGCATTTTAGTGACGGAGTGCGGTCAACCCGGTGCGCAGGGAGTGCAGTTGGGGCCCGGCGCTCCGTGGGACCGGGGTCGGTCCTCCGCGGAGGCGGCGGCGAGGATGTGTCCGGTCTTGACGGTCGCGCGGCCGCTGTAGCACGCTCCAGCGGTGATCACCTCTGACTGTGCGGCTGCCTGTGTCGCTGCGTGGGCGGCTGTCTGTGCGGTGCGCGTATGACCGGCTCGGCCGTGACCGGCTCGGCCGTGACCGGCTCGGCCGTGACCGGGCCGGTGCTCGCCGTCGACCAGGGCACCTCCGGCACCAAAGCCCTGGTCGTCTGCCCGGAGCGCGGCGTCATCGGCTCCGGCTCCGCACCCGTACGTCCCCGCCATCTGCCCGCGGGCCGCGTCGAGGTGAGCCCGGACGAACTCCTCGGATCCGTCGTCGACGCCGGCCGGCTGGCCCTTGCCCAGGCCGGGGAACCCGTGGTCGCCGTGGGTCTCGCCAACCAGGGTGAGACCGTGCTCGCCTGGGACCCGGACACCGGTGAACCTCTCACCGACGCCCTCGTCTGGCAGGACCGCCGCGCGGAATCCCTGTGCACCGAACTCGACGTATACGCGGAAGAGTTGAGGCAGCTCACCGGTCTGCCCCTGGACCCGTACTTCGCCGCCCCCAAGATGATGTGGATACGCCGCCACCTCACCCGGCGCGGCGTCGTCACCACCAGCGACGCCTGGCTGGTGCACCGGCTGACCGGCGCTTTCGTCACCGACGCCGCCACCGCGGGCCGCACCCAGCTCCTCGACCTGGACTCCGTCACCTGGTCGCCCCGCGCGCTCGACCTGTTCGGGCTCGCCGGTGAACGGCTGCCGCGCGTGGTCGACGCCACCGAGCCCGTCGGCACCACCACCGCCTTCGGCCCCGAACTGCCGCTGACCGGACTCCTCGTCGACCAGCAGGCGGCCCTGCTCGCCCAGGACATCACCGAGCCGGGCGGCGCCAAATGCACCTACGGAACAGGGGCGTTCCTGCTCGCCCCCACCGGTTCCGTCCCACGCCGCGGCGGCTCGGGCCTGGTCAGCTGTGTCGCCTGGCGCCTCGCCGGACAGAGCAGCTACTGCCTGGACGGCCAGGTGTACACGGCCGCATCCGCCGTCCGCTGGCTCACCGACCTCGGCGTCATCGCAGGACCCGAAGACCTCGACCCGGTCGGCTCGGCCGTCCCCGACACCGGCGGCGTCACCTTCGTTCCCGCACTCGCCGGCCTCGCCGCCCCCTGGTGGCGCGGCGACATCCGCGGCAGCCTGACAGGGCTCGGCCTGGACACGGGCCCCGGCCACCTGGTGCGCGCCCTGTGCGAGGGCATCGCCGCCCAGGTCGCCCAGCTCACCGACGCCGTCGCTGCGGACCTCGGCGAACCCGTGCGCACGCTGCGCGTCGACGGCGGTCTGACCCGCTCGGCCCTGCTCATGCAGACCCAGGCCGATCTGCTCCAACTTCCCGTCGAGGTGTCCGAGTTGCCCGACGCCACCGCCCTGGGCGCGGCCGCCGTGGCCCGCCTCGGCCTCGATCCGTCCCTCTCCCTGGGCGATGTCGTCCCCGCCCGCCGCCCCGCCGCGGTGTACGAACCGCGTATCGGCGCCGACGAAGCGGCCCACCGCCTGGGCGCCTTCCGTACGGAAGTGGCCGCACTCCTGGACCGTAAGCCGTGATGAGTACGCGCACTGCGCCCCCGGGCACCGTCACGACCACCGGCCCGCTGCCCGAGGCCGGTACCGCGGCCGCCCCCTACGACATCACCGTCATCGGCGCCGGAGTCGTCGGCACGGCCATCGCCCGTGAACTGGCCCGCCACCGCCTCCGTATCGCCGTCGTCGAGGCGGCGGGCGACGTCGGCGAGGGCACCTCGAAGGCCAACACCGCGATCCTGCACACCGGTTTCGACGCCGGCCCCGGCACGCTCGAAGCCCGGCTGGTACGCGAGGGGCAGCGTCGCCTCGCCGCGTACGCCGCCGACTGCGGCATTCCCGTCGAACCGGTCGGCGCGCTCCTCGTCGCCTGGGACGAGGAGCAACACGCGGCCCTGCCAGGGCTGTTGGCCAAGGCCGAGCGCAACGGCTACGACCGCGCCCACCTCATCGACGCCGACGAGCTGCGCTCCCGCGAACCCCGTCTCGGCCCGGGTGCGCTCGGCGCGCTCGTCGTGCCCGACGAGAGCATCATCTGCCCTTGGACGACGACCCTGGCCTACGCGACCCAGGCGGTACGCGCGGGAGTCGATCTGCATCTCAACTGCCGGGTGGAGCAGGTCGTTCGCGCCGATGACGGTGAGGGCGCCGGGGAGGGCGACGGCGCCGGTGATGGTGAGGGCGGCTGTCACCTGCTGCACACCAGCCGGGGCCATCTGCGCACCCGCTGGCTGATCAACGCCGCGGGCCTGCACGCCGACACCGTCGACCGGATGCTCGGCCACGACACCTTCACCGTCACCCCGCGCCGCGGGCAGCTGCTCGTCTTCGACAAGCTCGCCCGCGACCTCGTCCGGCACATCCTGCTCCCCGTACCCACCGCGCTCGGCAAGGGCGTTCTGGTGGCGCCCACCGTGTACGGCAACGTGCTGCTCGGGCCGACCGCCGAAGACCTGCGGGACAAGACAGCCACGCAGTCGACCGCCGACGGTCTCGCCGCCCTGCGGAGCCAGGGCCGCCGCATCCTGCCCGGACTGCTCGACGAGGAGGTCACCACCGGCTACGCAGGCCTGCGCGCCGCCACCGACGAGGACGACTACCGCATCCGGCTCCGGCGGGAGCAGCGCTATGTCACCGTCGGCGGCATCCGCTCCACCGGCCTCACCGCGTCCATGGCGATCGCCGCCCACGTCACCGGACTCCTGGCCGAGGCGGGCCTGCACCTCAGCCCGCCCGTCGACCACGCACCCCTACGCATGCCCAACCTCGGCGAAGCCTTCCCGCGCCCCTACCAGGACGCCGACCGCATCGCCGCCGACCCCGAGTACGGCCGCATCGTCTGCCACTGCGAACGCGTCACCCGCGGCGAGATCCGCGACGCCCTGCACACCCTCGTCCCGCCCACCACCCTCGAAGGACTGCGCCGCCGCACCCGGGCACGCGCCGGCCGCTGCCAGGGCTTCTACTGCGGCCCCGCGGTACGCGAACTCTTCGAACAGCAAAGGGAGTCCAGTACGTGAGCGGACGCGCCGAGCGGCACGTGGATGTCCTGGTCGTCGGCGCCGGGCCCGCCGGCCTGACCGCCGCCGCTCATCTCGCCGCCGCGGACGCCGGAACCGTCGAGGTCCTGGAGCGCGAACAGCACGCCGGCGGTGTGCCGCGCCACTGTCACCACGGCGGCTTCGGCACCCCGCTCACCAGCGGACCCCGCTTCACGCTCCGCCGTATCCACCAGGCACTCGACGCCGGAGCCGTGCTGCGTACGGGCGTCACGGCCACCGCCTTCACAGCACCCCGCACCCTGGACGTCACCGGGCCCGACGGCCTGGAGCGCATCACCGCGCGCGCCGTCCTCCTCGCCACCGGCGCCCGCGAACGCCCCCGCAGCGCCCGGCTCGTCCCCGGCAGCAGGCCCGCCGGGATCTACACCACCGGTGAACTCCAGCAAGCGGTGCACCTGTTCGGGCACCCCGTCGGCACCCGCGCCGTCGTCGTAGGCGCCGAGGAAGTGGCGTACGCGGCCATCGACACCCTGCGGCGCGCGGGCGTCACCGTAGCGGCGCAAATCACCGACGCCCCCGCCGCCCAGGCACCGCGCCTGCGCGCCGCCGCCACCCGGCTGCACCACCTCGTCCCGCTGCTCACCGGGACCACCGTGACCGAACTGACCGGCCACGGCCGCCTGTCGGGTGTCCGCGTGCGCCGCAGCGACGGTGCCACCGTCCATCTGCCCTGCGACACCGTCGTCTTCACGGGCGACTTCATCCCCGACCACGAACTGGCGCGGCGCGGCGGCCTGCGCCTCGACCCGGGCACCCGGGGCCCCCAGATCGACACCGAGTACCGCACCACCGGTCACGGTGTCTTCGCCGCGGGCAATCTGCTGCACGCCGTCGAACCCGCCACGTACGCGGCAGCCGAGGGCCGCGCGGCCGCGGCGGCGGTACGACGCTGGCTGCACCACGAGACGCTCGCGCCGAGCGAGGGCCCCGCGATCGACGTGGCCCCGCCCCTGCGCTGGATCGCCCCCAACCGGCTGCCGTCCCCGCACGCCGACGAACCCGCCGACGGACACTTCCTGCTCCGCCTCGAACCGCCCGTGCCCGCGCCGGCGGGAGCGCTCATCGAGGTCACCCAGGACGGCCGCGTCCTGCACCGCGAACAACTGCGCCGCACGGCCTCGCCGGGGCGGTCCCTGCGGCTGTCCGCCCACTGGACGGCCCATGCCGACCCGCAGGGCGCGGAGATCCGCGTCGCCCTGCACGGACTGCGTGGATTGCATGGATTGCATGGATTGCATGGATTGCATGGACTGCACGCACGGCATGGGCCTGGGCTCCGTGGACTGCGCTGATCGCCGGTCTACTTGGCGCTACTTGGCGTCGGGCGGCGCCAGGCACAGCGTCATGACGACCCGCCCGTTGCGGCTCTCCTCGTAGCGGGTGAGACCCGCGCGGCACTTTCCGTCCGAACCGACGGACGAGAGCCGTTCCACGAGCCGGAAGTCGGCCTTTTCGTCGCCGCAGTCGATGACGAAGAGCACCGGGTCACCGCGGGTGCCCCGGTGCTCCAGGCACTCGCCGACCTTGGCGTCCCGGCCGACCCGGGCGGCCTCGCCGCCGCGGCCAAGGAGCAGCATCGTGGCGAGGAACCCGAGGCCCAGGACGAGACAGATGATGCCGATGACGGTGCTGGGGTTACGCCCGCGGCGCGGCGGCGGAGCCATGGGCTGCGGCGCCTGCGCGGGATACGGATAGCCATAGGGGGAGGCGGAGGCCGGCGGGGGCACGGGACCGGGGCCCGGCCGAACCGGCTGCCCGTACGGCACCTGGCCCTGCGGGCCGAAAGGCGGGTGGCCGCCCTGGGGCGGCGGAGGTATGGACAAGGGGCCCCCGTACATCACGGCGCCGCGGCGCCGCTTGCGTGACTGACGAACTCGACAGCGACCAAGCGACTGATGAACTCGACCGCGACTGACGAACTCGACTGATGAACACCACAAGCTAGCGTCCGGCCGCGGCGCCGCGGCGAGCGGGGTGGGCAGCTCAAGGCCCCTGCCTAGGCCTTGCCCGCCGACACCTCCTTGAGCACCATGGCCGCCTGGTGGTCCGCGCCCAGCTCGTTGGGGTGCAGCGGAACCGCGAGTCCGGGCGGATTGGCCGTCAGCGGCACGAAGCCCTCGACCCACTTGGTGCCGGGCCACTGGCAGACGTCGTGGCCCACACTGCCCGAGTAGGTGTCCACGAGTCGTACGTCATACCCCTTGACCTCCCGTTTCGCGCGCGAAACGGCCCGGGCGAGCGAGGCGTTGATCTCCTTCAGCTTCTCGCCGATCCACATCAGGTCGCCGTCGTTGACCGGTACGTAGGGATAGCAGCCGTGGTCGGTCGGCACCCCCGCCAGGTAGTCGACGAGCAGGACCGTGGCCTTCGGTGCCAGCGTGTGCGTGCGCTTCAGGGCGGCGTACACGTTGTCCTCCATGCCCGCGATGCGCCGTGACATCTCATCGACACCGCCCTTGACCCAGCCCTTCCTGCACTGGCCGCCGAAGGGCGCGGGCAGCGCGAGCCCCGGCAGCGGCTCAAGGGAGGGCAGCAGGTTGAAGCAGGAACCCGCCACGCCCGCGAGCCCCGCGTCGTTGCCGCCGATGCCCATCGTGACGAGATCGGTGGTGGGCGTGAGCCGGTCGAACTGGGGCGGGTTGGTGCCCTTGGCGATGCCCAGGTGGTTGATCTCCTGCGCGCGCGTGAAGTCGTCGGACGTCGCGGCGCCGCAGGTCGCGTCCCGGAACGTCGCCACATCGAGCCGCTTGGCCACCTTCTTCGGGTAGTTCCACGTCGACTGGAAGCAGGCGTACGGCGTGTGCTCGCTCGACACGTTCATCAGGAGCGCGACATCGGCGGACCAGGAGTCGCCGAGAGCGACGTACTCCCGGTACTTCTTGCCGTCCTTGTCCCCGGGCCCGGGTGCCGCCGCCTGGGCCGGCAGCGCGGTGGCGAAAAGGGCCAGACCGGCGACAGCGGCAGCGGTGAGCCGAGTCCTGGGGGAGCGGCGAGTCCTGGAGAACAGGCGGGGCTTGGGGGAGAGACGGGACAGACGGGACAGACGGGATAGACGGGGCGAACGGGACGGACGGGACGGGCGACAGGGCATCGGCACTCCGGGGCGCGTGAGCTGGGTGAGCGGGGGCGGGAGCCGGGGAACCCCGCCCCCGTATCAAGTCATCGGTCGCGCCGCCCGCGTCGTACCACCGCCGCACCGTCACCCGTGCGCGCCGAACTCGTCGCCCGCCTGTGCGAACATCCCGTTCGGCCTGACCCATAAGGACCATCCGCGCGGCGGGCGTCCGTGCGTCACTTCCGGCGGGCGCCCCGTGCGTCACCTCTGGCGGTGGCCGGGCCCGTGGGGCAAGGATGTCGGCCCTCCAGGAAGGGAGGCTCCCGATGGGCGCTCACTCGGTACCCAAGCGACGCAGGACCGCCCTGGCCGGCACGGTGGGCGCCGCGCTCATCGCCGCCCTGCTGTTCACGCCCGCCGCCGACGGTGCGCCCCGCTCGGCCGACGCGTGCCGCACCGCGGAAACCCGCCTCCCGCGCGGTGACTGCGGACCGTTCTGGCAGGTCGTGGCCGAGGACTTCAACGGCGACCGGGTGCCGCTGGGAGCGTTCAGCGACTGCGACCACGCCCCCGACACGCAGGCCGCGTACTGCGGTGGCCTCAGCGGGAAGTACCGCGACAACTGGTGGGCGTATCCCACGGGGTGGCGCGATACGGCCAACGACCGTGACCGCGATGTCGTCGGCGTCTACCACCCGGAGGACACCGTGAGCGTCGGACCCGCGCCCAGTGGTGACGGGCGGATGCGTATCCGGCTGTGGCGGCCCCAGGACGGAGGGCCGGTGCACTCCGCCGCGGTCGTACCCCGCGCGGTGATGCAGATGAAGTACGGCAAGTACAGCGCGCGCATCAAGGTCACCAGGCCCGCCCCCGGATACAAGTCCGCCTGGCTGCACTACGGCGCCGGCTGCGAGATGGACCACCCCGAGGGCGAGTGGACGGGCGAGCTGACGGCCTTTCACCACCCTTGCGGAGGGGGCGAACAGGGCTACTTCCCGGGCGCCGGGGACTGGACGCGATGGCACACCGTCTCGACCGAGTGGACCCCCGGCCATGTGCGTTTCTTCGTCGACGGCCGCCAGATCGGACACGACACCCGGAACGTCCCCGACACCGCGCTGTCCTGGGTGATGCAGAACGAGAGCGCCCTGGAAGGGCCCGGAGCGGCGCCCGGGAGCAGCGCCCAGCTCGAGGTCACCTGGGTCGCGGCGTACACGTACGGCTGGAAGTGACCGGCGTGGGGCAAGTTCGGCCGCAAGGGCCGAACGGGAGGCGAGTGTCCGGGACTTGTGACGTGTCTGTGACCGGTGGTGTGGCCGGCGTCGCGTCCGTAACGCCACGATCCTTGCTGAAATAACCGGATGCGCCCCTCCCGCCCCCGTGGCCTGTCGCTGTCCGGGCGGAGTGGAGTTTGTCGAGGAGTTCGTCGCGGCCGGTGCCGAGGGTTTCCGCTGCCCGCGGTCCGGAGCCCGTGTCACGGCAGATGAGGGAGATGCCGCCATGGGGCTGCGCGTGGTGGGGCTGCGCCTGGAGAACTGCGGGACCCGCGCGTACCACCTCGACGGCCATCCGCTCCTGGAGCTCCTCGACGAGAACCGCGAGCCCGTCACCGGCGTGAAGATCCTGCGCGGCAGCGGCGGTATCGCCACGGTGAGCGGTTTCGACGCCCCCGCCCGCCCGCTCGCCCTGATACCGGGCGAGGCCGCGACCTCCGGTCTGATGTGGCGCAACACCACCGGCTCCGGCACCGCGGTGAACGTCCCCTACGTCCGGATCGAAGCCAAGTCCGGTGCCCCCGCCGTGACGGTGACACCGGAACTCGACCTCGGGACCACGGGAAGGCTCGGGGTCAGCGCGTGGCGGAAGGCCCCGGTGCGCTGACCGTCGCGAGAACCGCCCGCAGGCAGCTGGAGCGGCTGCTCACCGCCGCGCCCGGCTGCCCGCCAGATACTGCTGGTTGTAGGCGTCCGACGGATAGAAGGGGTATTCCTGTGCGGGCACGATCTCCGTGGCGATCGGGCGCCTCAGACGCTGCTGGAGCGCCTCACGCGATGCCTCGGCCGCGGCCTGCTGTGCGAGGCTCCGGGTGAAGATCGACGACCTGGCCTGGCTGTTCGGGCCGAAGGGCCGGGTGGGGTCGTGCCGCTCCCAGAAGATCTCCAGGAGCGCCTCGTAGGAAGTGACCCTGGGGTCGAACACCACTCGTACCGACTCGGTGTGACCCGTGCGGTCCGTGAGCACCTCGACGGGGGTGGGGAACGGTGTCACGCCGCCTTGATATCCGGCGACCGTGGTCCACACGCCCGGGGCGTCCCAGAACGCGGCCTCGCCCGACCAATAGCAGTCCACGCCGAATTCGGCGATTTCATACCCCTCGGGATAGGGGCCGAGCAGTGCGGTGCCCAGAATCGCGTGACGTTCGGGAACGACGACAGAAAGCTCTGCGCGTCCGGGAAGCGCCTCGTCAGCCGTGAGTTTGGTGGAGTTTCGGTTCTTGAACATCGGGTTGCAGCTCCTTGTACGTAGACGCTGCCTGCGTTCGGTCAAACCGCCGTACGTCGGCCCCTATTCCGGAATCCCGGTCCGCGGCCGGTGAATTATTCTGCGGAATTCAGTGCGTGCGCACGCATTCTTTGAGGCATTCCGATTTCCGCTCCCCTCGGTGGGCCGGGCGCGTGCGGCGTGCCTGTGGAGACGACGCCAACTCCCCGCTCGCCAGAGGCGGATGAGGCAGGGCGAACGGACTTCTTACCGAGGGGTAGGCCGGGCGGGGAGGCTTGTTATACATTCCGTCTAACAAGCGGGGCGGGGTGCTGAGCCGCCCCCCGTCACCCCTGCCCGCCGCCCCCCTCCGGCGGGCCACAGCCCCGACCCCCGCAGCGAACCAGGTACCCCCACGCACGACGCGAGGAGCCGCAGCATGGCAAGCAGCACGGTTCGGCCCGACACCCGGCCCAGGTCCGGTGCACAGAACCCGCCCGCCCAGGACGACGTCGCCCAGCGGCTGCTCGACTCGGCCGCGACGCTCTCCTACGACCCCGCCACCGAGGTCGACTGGGAGACACCCCTGGACAAGGACTTCCACGGCGCGAGCCCGGAGTGGAGCACCCTCTACGGCACGGCGTACTGGAAGGAACTGAGCGAGGCGCAGCGCAAGGAGCTGACCCGGCACGAGGCCGCCTCCGTCGCCAGCACCGGCATCTGGTTCGAGATGATCCTGCAGCAGATGGTGCTGCGGGACATCTACGCCAAGGACCCCACGAGCGCCGAGTTCCAGTGGGCCCTGACCGAGATCGCCGAGGAGTGCCGGCACTCGATCATGTTCGCGCGCGGGGCCCGGAAGCTGGGCGCCCCGCCGTACCGCCCGCACCGCGTGGCCGTCGAGCTCGGCCGGGCCTTCAAGACCCTCGCGTTCGGCGAGGCGGCGTACGCGGCGATCCTCGTCGCCGAAGAGGTCCTCGACGTCATGCAGCGCGACTGGATGCGGGACGAGCGGGTCGTGCCGTTCGTGCGCACCATCAACAACATCCATGTGGTGGAGGAGTCGCGGCACATGAAGTTCGCCCGTGACGAGACCCGCAAGCGCCTGGCGAAGGCCGGCCCGCTGCGCCGCCACATCAACGCCTTTGTGATCGCCATCGCGTCGTACGTCATCGTCACCAGCATGGTGAACAAGGGTGTCTACGCGAACGCCGGACTCGACCAGGAGCGCGCCCTCGCCGAGGCGGAGGCCAACGAGCACCACAAGTCCATGATGCGGTCGAGCTGTTCGGGTCTGATGGACTTCCTGGCCTCGGCCCGCCTGCTCACCAAGCCGGCGCTGTTCTTCTACAAGCGTGCCCACCTGATCTGAGCGGACCGGACGACGCCACCATGCCCTACGCCATCACCCAGAACTGCTGCAGCGATGCCACCTGCGTCGCGGTGTGCCCGGTCAACTGCATCCACCCGACCCCGGAGGAACGGGCCTTCGGGAGCACGGAGTTGCTGCACATCGACCCGAAGGCCTGTATCGACTGCGGCGCCTGCGCGGACGCCTGCCCGGTGGACGCGATCTTCCCGACCGACAGCCTCTCCGCCGCGCAGCGGGAGTACGCCGAGATCAACGCGGCGTACTACGAGGGCGGTGGCACCGGAGCGGACGCCGGTGGCGCCGCCGAGGAGCGCGCACCTCAACCGGCCGACCCCGGGCCGAACTTCCACGTCTGGGGCGCACCGGTCTTCGAGCGCAGCCTGCCGTCCGATTTCGCGCCCATCCGGGTCGCCGTCGTCGGCACCGGTCCCGCCGGCATGTACGCCGCCGAGGACCTCCTCCTGCACACCTCGGCCGAGGTGACGCTGATCGACCGGCTGCCGGTCGCGGGCGGTCTCGTGCGCTACGGCGTGGCGCCCGACCACCCGGCCACCAAGAAGGTCGGCGAGACCTTCGCCCGCTTCCACTCCCACCCCCGGGTCCGGCTGCAGCTGGGACTCGAAGTGGGGCGCGACCTGACGGCCGATGAACTCGCCGCGCACCACGACGCGGTGATCTACGCCGTGGGCGCCGCCACCGACCGGCGGCTCGGCATCCCCGGTGAGGACTCGCCCGGCACCGTCTCCGCGACCACCTTCGTCGCCTGGTACAACGCCCATCCGGAGGTCGCCCCCGACGCCGTCGACCTGTCCGCGGAACGCGTCGTCGTGGTCGGCAACGGCAACGTCGCCCTCGACGTGGCCCGCATCCTGGTCTCCGACCCGGACGCCCTGGCCGCCACCGACATCGCCGACCACGCGCTGCGGGCGCTGCGCACGAGCAACGTCCGCGAGGTGGTGCTGCTCGGCCGCCGCGGCCCCGAGGACGCCTCCTACACCCGCACCGAACTGCTCGCCCTCAAGCACCTGGACGGCGTCGAACTGCTCGTGGACGACCACGATCCGCGCATCGGAGCGGCCATCGACGCCGCCGGACCCGGGGACAAGGCCGCCGTCCTGCAGGGCGTCACCCGCGCGGCACCCGACTACGCGCCCGCTCCCGCACCGGGACGGCGGATCGTCTTCCGCTTCCACTCCGCACCGGTGGCCGCGGTCGACGGCGACCCCGCGGGGGCGGCCGACGCACACGGCCTGCGCGGCGTACGCGTCACGTCGGGCGCGGCGGAAGCAGCGGCGCAGGCGGGGTCAGCGCCAGCGGAAGCAGCGGCGGAGGCGGACCTCGCGACCGCGGCGGCGGAGTTCGAGATACCGGCCGGGCTGCTCCTGCGGGCGGTCGGCTACCGCGGCGCCCCGATTCCGGGACTGCCCTTCGACGAGGCCACCGGCACCGTGCCGCACGAGGACGGACGCGTTCTCGGCCGGCCCGGCACCTACGTCGTGGGCTGGATCAAACGCGGCCCCTCGGGCGGCATCGGCACCAACCGCGGCTGCGCCGCCGAGACGGTCGGCACGCTGCTCGCCGACGCCGTCGCCGGTGCGCTGCCCACACCCGCGTACGCCCCCAAAGCGTTTCCGCGTCTCGCCCGGCGCCGCAACCGCCAGGTCGTCGACGCCCGCGGGCTTGCCGCGATCAACCGTGCGGAGGAGGCAAGAGGCCACCGTGACGGCCGGCCACGTGTGAAGCTGGCAACGGTCGGCGAACTCGTGGCGACCGCACGCAGCAGACGACTTGGGCGGGGCTAACCATGAGCGATCACGATCTGACCGGTTTCGAACGGACGACGTTCACCCACGAGGGCACCACCCGGGACGTCCTGCGGCGCGGCAGCGGGCCGGCCGTCATCGTCATCGCCGAAGTCCCGGGCATCACGCCCAAAGTGCTGCGCTTCGCCGAGCAGGTGGCCGGCATCGGCTGCACCGCCGTGCTTCCCGTCCTGTTCGGCAGGCCGGGGCGTGACGCCCACCCGCAGGCCCACGGCCGGGTCAAGTCCGGGCTCTACCTGGCCTCGACCGCCTTGAAGGTGTGCGTGAGCCGGGAGTTCACCGTGCTCGCCACCGGGCGCAGCTCACCCGTGGTGAACTGGCTGCGGGCCCTGGCCGCCCAGGAGCACGAGCGCTGCGGCGGCCCCGGTGTCGGCGCGGTCGGCATGTGCCTGACCGGCGGCTTCGCCCTGGCGATGGCCACCGACGACCGGCTGCTCGCCCCGGTCCTGTCCCAGCCCTCGCTGCCGCTCGCGCTCGGGCGGCGGCGGGCCGCTCGCGGCATCGACATCTCCGCCGATGAACTCGCCGTGGTCAAGGGCCGGTGCGAGCGGGACGGCCTGCGCGTGCTCGGCCTACGGTTCCGCGGTGACGGCCTGGTGCCGGGCGACCGCTTCGCCTTTCTGCGCGAGCAACTCGGCGACGCCTTCACCGCGGTGGAACTCGACGATGCCGACGCGAACCCCGAGGGCGTCATGAAACCCCACTCCGTGCTCACCGAGCATCTCGTCGACGAGCCGGGCCAGCCCACCCGGGCGGCCCTCGACGAGGTCCTCGATCTGTTCCGCACCCGGCTGCTCGGCGCGGCACCGGCTGCCGGGGTCTGATCCCTGCCGCTCCCTGCCGCCGTAACCGGCCCTCGAAGCGTGCAGGAGCAGTCCGCATCCGCCCGCTACCGGTCCTGTACGCGCATTTGCGGCCGGTCACCGGACAGCCCTCGCACAAGGCTCCGGGCCGGCCGGGCGGTCGTGAAGACTGTCCGCGCAAGCTGTGGGACGGCTGTTGGGATGGCGGCCGGCCGGGGCGGAGAGCGGGGGAGAGCGCATGACGGGAAAGGGGCGTCCCAGCGCGGGCAACCTGCCGCAGGAGACCACGGGCCTCATCGGACGTGAGCGTGAACTCGATGCTCTGAGCGCGCTGTTGAGCGGCGGCGGGCAGGCGGCCGCGGGCGCCGTCGGCGCATCCGGTCGTCCGGGCGGCATCACCACGCCGACTGGCAGCGGCACCACCACGCTGACCCGCGGCGGCATCACCACGCTGACCCGCGGTGGCATCACCACACTGACCGGGGGCGGCGGCATCGGCAAGACCCGCCTCGCCCTGCGGGCCGCCCGCGATGCCGGCCGCCTCTTCCCCGACGGGGTCTGGCTCGCCGAGCTGTCGCCGCTGCGCAGCCAGGACCCCGAGCTCCTCGCCCTGACGGTGTCCGAGGCGCTGCGCCTCACCGACCAGACCGTGCGGCCCATGCCGGAAGTGCTCGCCGAATGGCTGGCGGACAAACACCTGCTGCTTGTCCTGGACACCTGCGAGCACCTCGTGCAGCCATGCGCCCGCCTGCTGCGCCGGCTGACCGCCGCGGCACCGGGTGTGCACTTCCTGTGCACCTCGCGCCAGCCGCTCCGGGTGAGCGGTGAACGGCTCCTCGCATTCGGGCCGTTGACCGTCCCCGGCCCCCGCGGTGACACGGCCGCCGAGGCGTGCGAGGCGCTGACGCTGTTCGAGCAGCGGGCCGCGGCCGCCGCACTGGGCCTTGCCTTCACGGCGGCCGAGCGGACGGCCGCCGCGGAGGTGTGCCGCAAGCTCGACGGCATTCCCCTGGCCATCGAACTGGCCGGGGCGCGGCTGTGTCAGATGCCCGTCGCGGAGCTCGCGGCCCGTATCCACGAGCGCTTTGAGATCCTCGGCGCCGATGGAGCGGATGGAGTGGAAGGTGCCGGTGCCGCCGGTGCCGCCGATACCGCCGACCCGGTCGAGGGCGCGCACCCGCGCCATCGCACCCTGCGTGCGGCCATCGGATGGAGCCTGGAACTGTGCACCCCCGAAGAACGCCTGCTGTGGGCGCGCCTTTCGGTGTTCAGCGGCGGCTTCGACGAGGAAGCCGCACAACAGGTCTGCGCGGGCGGCCCGTTGAGCGCCGCGCGGATCGGCCCCGTGCTCGCCGGACTCGTCTCCAAGTCGGTGGTCGTCGCCCGCGCCGGCCGCTACCAGATGCTCGACACACTGCGTGAGTACGGGGCGCAGTGGCTCGCGGGCCTCGGCGAGGACAAGGCCGTACAGCTGCGGCACGCGGAGGTCTATCTGCGCCTCGCCCGGCAGGTGGACCACGACTGGATCGGGCCGCGCCAGCGGGAGTGGTCGGCGCGCCTCGCGGTGGAACACGCCAATCTGCGGGCCGCGTTGGAGTGCCATCTGCGGTACGGCGACGCCGGCGCCGCGGTCGGTATGGCCGGGGCCCTGTGGTGTTTCTGGTTCTGCTGTGGATTTCTGCGCGAGGGCTGCGACTTCCTCGACCGCGCGCTGGCGCTCGCCCCCGTACCGGATCCGGCCGGGGCCGCCTCGGCAAGCGGGCACCTGCAGGCGGTGCGTGACCGGGTCAAAGCGGTGTGGGTGCGCGGCTATCTCGCCAACGTCCAGGGCGATCCGGACCTGCCCGAGCGCGCCGCGGCCGAGTGCGCCGCACTCGCCCGCCCCGGTGACGACAGCGGCGCGGCCCTGGCCGCCGCCCAGCTGACCGCGGCCCGCCTCACCCTTTACGGCGACCAGCGGGCCACCGTCGCCGCCCTGGCCGGGTGGCCGGCCGATGCGCCCGGGCGGCACGCGCACCCGTTCTGGGTGATGGGGCGGCTCACGCTCGGCTACGCGCTGGCGCAGGAGGGCGAGTTCGCCGCTGTCGCCGACCTCATGGGAGGACTGCGCGCGGAGTGCGCGGCCCAGGGCGAGGTATGGGCCGCGTCCATCGCCGAATACCTGTGCGCGCTCGGCAAGTTGGGCAGCGGCGGCCACGCCGAGGCCGTCACCAGCGCCCAGCTCGCCCTCGAAGGCCCGCAGGCCCTGCGCGACACCCTGATGAGCGCGGTCATCCTGGACGTACTGGCCCCGGCGACGCTCGCCGTCGGCGGCACCCGGCGGGCGGCACGTCTCCAGGGCGTCGCCCACGGCCTGTGGCGGCATGTCGGCGGCAGCCCGCACTCCGCGTCACCGCACTTCCGCGCGGCCCGGCAGGCCTGCGAGCGGGGCGCCCGGGACATCCTCGGCGACACCGTGTACGACCAGGCCTTCCAGGAGGGCTTCGCCTTGGCGTGGGACGAAGGCATCGCCTACGCGCGCGGCACGGCACTGCCCCCGGGCCACCGGCCGAGCGGGTCCTCCTGCGGCAAGTGAGCCGCCGCGCTCTGCGGCATGTGCGCCTCGGTGCCCCCCGGCAACTGAGCCTGCGCGCCCGGTGGGCACGGCAGTACCGGCAGCGCGCCCACCGGGACCGGCTGGCACACCACCAGGGCCAGATCATCGGTGAGCGGGCCGTCCGCGTGTGCGACGGCCAGATCGTGCACGGCGTCGAGACAGTCCCGCAGTGCCGGGCGGCTGAGCGCCTCGCGTACCCGCTCGTCCAGCGGGAAAGCGGCTCCCTGCGGGCTGCGCGCCTCGATCAGGCCGTCGGTGTAGAGCAACAGCCGCTCCCCGTCCGCGAGGCGGAAGCGCTGCTGCCGCGGCCGCGGGTGCAGGCCCAACGGCGGTGCGGGCTCGGCCGGTTCGAGGGGTTCGAGGCGGCAGTTGATCCGCAGCGGCGCCGGATGGCCGCAGTTGACGAGGCGTACCTCGCCGGGGGCGAACTCGGCGATGACTCCGGTGACAAAGTCCTCGGTGGTCAGATGTGCCCCGATGGCGGCGTCGAGACGGGCCGCGAGATCGGGCAGCCGTGGTGTCACATAGGCGAGATCACGGAAGGCGGCAGCCGCTGTCGCCGCGAGGCGTACGGCGTGCAGATCATGACCGCGTACATCCCCGACCACCACCCGAAGTCCGTACGGGGAGTTGGCGGCGACGACGACATCCCCGCCGATCACGGCCTCCCGTGCGGCGGACACATAGCGGGTGGCGATATCCATGCCGCCCGTCCGCACGGCCTCCGGCGGCAGCACGGCACGCTGCACGGCCTGTCCCACCCGCACCAGCGCCGCCTCGCGCGCCGCCCGCAGCCGCGCCGCGTACACGGCGAGGAGCCCACCCGCCGCGAGCACCATCGCCCGCACCGCCACGTCGTGCGGCGCGAGCCGCAGCGTGGCCAGACCCGTGATCACCCCGACGGCGAGAACGCAGCCGCCCACCCGTGCGGTGGCGCGGACATCGAGCCGGGCAGCGGCGAACAGCGGTCCGAGCAGCAACGCGCCCATCGTCACGGAAACCACACCGGCCACCAGGTGCTCAAGCGCCACTGCCGTCGCAACGACAACGAAAACAAGCGGCAGCCCCTCCCGCGGGGCTGCCACGCGTCGTCGAATGCGGAGCACGCCACCGCCTCCCCTCACAGCCGGTGAGCGCGCCACTATTGCGTATCGACGACCACCCCACGTCACATTGCCCGAACATGCCCCCGGATGACGGAAAGCGACGGAAGCCGACCAACGGCCCGGCGTCGGGAGGGCGGTGGCACGCGGTGCGGACCTCAGCGCCCGCCGGCGGCCCCCGGGACATCACCGTCACGAGTGAGGCCGCGCATCCGCCCGTACGCGTAGACGCAGCCGGCGAGCGCCAGATCGGACAGGAGCATGAACCCGATCGAGTACGAGTCCTTCGCGCTGTAGATCGCCCCCATCACGAGCGGCGGCACGAACCCGCCCAGACCGCCCACCGCGCCGACGATCCCGGTGACGCTGCCCACCTGAGCCATCGGGGCCACCTGGGCGACCAGGGCGAAGACGGCGCCGCTGGCCGCGCCGAGACCGGCCGCCATGGTCAGGAAGCAGATCGTGCCCAGGGGCGCGAGCGGCGGGTCGAAGGCCTGGACGACGGCGAAGAGAGCGACGACGGCCAGGCTCCAGGCGGTGACGGTCGCGGGTGCGATGCGGTCGGCCAGCCAGCCGCCGACCGGCCGGCTGAGCACGGTGACGACCGCGAACCCGGCGGCCTTCGTCCCGGCGTCCGTCGGCGACAGGTCGTACCAGGTCTTCAGATACGTCGGCAGATACACGCCGAACGCGACGACACCGCCGAACCCGATCGCGTACAGCGCCGACAGCTCCCAGGTGACCCGCAGCTTCCCGGCCTGCCCGAGGCGGGCGCCGAACGACAGCGTCGGCGCCTTGCGGTCGGGCCGGTCCCGGATCAGCAGCACGGCCACGACGACGAAGACGGCGAGCGCCCCCGCCACGACGAGGAACGGCAGGTTCTCGCCGTGCTTCGCGATCCGCGGGGTGAAGTAACCCGAAAGGGCCACACCGCCGGTGCCCATGCCGAACACACCGATGGCGAAGCCACGCCGGGCGGGCGGAAACCACGCGTTGACCAGCGGCACCCCGATGGCGAACGTCGTACCGCCGAGACCGAGCAGAAACCCGACACCGATCATCGCCGCGTACGAGTCCCGTGCCGGGATGAGCAGCAGCACCGGCAGGATCGTCAGGGCCGAGACGAGCGGGAACATCAGCCGCGCACCGAAGCGGTCGGTCAGCGCCCCCACCGGGATCCGCCCGAGCGAGCCCACGATCACCGGCACCGCGACCAGCAGCGACTGCTGGAAGGAACTCAGCTGCAGCCGGTCCTTGTACGCGCTGCCGAGCGGCGCGATCAGATCCCAGGCCCAGAAGGTCAGCGTGAACCCGACCGTCGCCACGATCAGATTCCGGTACGCGGCGGTGGGCACCCCGGCGGGGGCTGTCTCGGGCGTCTCATGGTTCTGCGGCACGGCCTCACGCTAGGCAGCGCCCGTACGCCCCACCTCCCGCACTGCTCCGTACGGCCGCGCCGGCCCTCGTCAAGAGGTCCGCGGGCGCGGCCGCACCACGGGCGACGACGAGAGGCGTCAGGGCCTGATCGGAAGGATCGCGTTCTCCGGGAGCACGGTGTGCTTGAGATCCGCGGCGACGGGCTGGTTGTGCGAGGGGTACTTCGGGCCCTTCGCGCCCCGGCGGTAGACGGCCGTCGAGTGCTCCGGGTTGGTGTCGAACTCCGGGATCACCTTGTCGCCGAACACCTCCAGCATCTCCAGGTGCTCCTCGAAGGTCATGCCGCCGGTCAGACCGAACACCACCTGGTCGCAGCCGACGGTCTGGTACGCGGCGACCTGCTCGCAGACCTCGTCGGGCGTACCGCACAGCATGAGCCCGGCGGCGATGACCTGGTCGAGTATCTCCTCGCCGCCGAGGGAACCGAGGGCGATCGGCGGCTGCGGCCAGGTGATCGCGTCCAGGGACTTCGGCATGGTGTCGTGGTAGAGGTTCACCAGCGTGACCAGATAGCCGAGGCCCGCGTTCATGGCGATCTCGCGGGCGCGCTTGCGGTCGTTGAGGCAGATGACGGTGTTGGTCATCATGACGTTGTTGTTCTGGTAGTCACCGAGGATCTGGACCGGATTCTCGGCGGCCTCCTTGTAGGCGTCGATACGGCCCTTGAGCTCGAAGATCGGCTCGAAGTTGAAGGCGATCGAACCGATGCCCAGCGAACCGGCCTTGGCGAACGACGGCGGGTTGCCGCACGCCATCCAGATCGGCGGGTGCGAGTGCCCGTACGGCTTCGGCAGGATGTTGTGCGGCGTCGGGACCGTGAAGTGCTCGCCCTGGAAGGAGTAGTCGTACTGCTCCCACATGCGCACGATCTCGGGCGCGACCTCGTCCCACTCGGCCTTCGTCGACGAGGTGTCCATGATGTTGAAGGACGCCACCTCGTGGCTGCCGGCGCCGCGGCCCGTGCCCCACTCGAACCGGCCCTCGGTGATGTGGTCGAGCATCGCGGCGCGCTCGGCGTAGCGCACCGGGTGCTCCTTGCGCGGGGAAAGGCTGTTGATGCCGGTGCCGAGATGGATGCGCTCGGTACGCGCGGCGACGTAGCCCATCATCACTTCCGGCGCCGACATATGGCTGTACTCGGTCAGCGAGTGGTGCTCACCGAACCAGACGTACTTCCAGTTGTGCTTGTCGGCCTTGATCGCGAGCTCCATCTCCCGCATCAGCGCGAGATGCTCGGACGGGCGGTCGTGGGCCGCAGGTCCGGGAATGAATCCGTTGAGGAAGATGCCGAACTCCACGAGGAGCCCTCCTTGTTGATCACTGTGCGTTCATCACGCTGCGTGCATCGGGTTGCGGGCCGAGCTGTCTTGATGGCGCGCAGGATGCACCAGACATCGACAAGGAGCCATGGGGACGGCACATCTGAATCTTCACAGTTCCGATTTCGCCTGTGACTACGCTGCCGGGATGACGCGGAACTTACGGTGGCAGGTGGCGGTCCTGGCTGTGGTGTCCCTGTGCTGCGCAGGGCTCGTCGCGTGGGGCGCCTACGACGCGTGGACGGCCAAGCAGTGCCTCGACAGCGGCCTCGGCCGCTCCGACTGGGCCGGCACGTCCATGGTCGCGGAGGGCTGCCTTCTCGAGACCGCGTCCGGGCCCGTCCTCGTACCGCTGCGGGGGCCGACGTTCGTGGCCACGCTCGCTGCGCTGGGCGGAGGCGCCGTGTCGACGGCACTGCTCGGCTGGTTGCTCATGCGGGGCAGGGGCCGTGAGCGGATCCTGCCCCGTCCGTCTGCCTGACTGCGGTGCCTCAGGTATCGATGAGGGCGGCGGGCTGACCGACCCGGATGTAGCCGCGGATGCGGTAGCGAAGGCCGGAGGTGGCCGAGGACTGCCAGCCCTGGTCCTCTGCGATCTTCCATGCCGAGTCCGGGGCCGGGGCGTAGGTGTCCCCGTCCACCGCCGCGTCGACCTCGGTCACCGAGAGCGTCGTGGCGTACCCCAGGGCGGCACGGTAGATTTCTCCGCCGCCGATCACCCATACGGCCACGGTGTCGGCCGGAGCCGCCGGCTCGGCCGCCTTCTCCATCGCCTTCCCGGCCGCCAGTGACAGCGCCTCGGGGACGGACCCGGCGCGCTGCGCGCCTTCGGCGCTCCACTGTGGATCGCGGGTCACCACGATGTTGGGCCTGCCGGGCAGCGGGCGAAAACGCGGCGGCAGCGAGTCCCACGTCCTGCGCCCCATCACCACCGGACGGCCGAGGGTGGTCGCCTTGAAGTGCGCCATGTCCTCGGGCAGCCGCCACGGAATCGTGTTCCCCGCGCCGATCACGCCGGCGGGCGTCTGCGCCCAGATCAGCCCGACGTTCATACCGCGACCGGAGCCTTGATCGCCGGGTGGTGCTCGTAGCCGTGCACGTCCACGTCGGAGTAGGCGTAGCCGAAGAGCGAGTCCGCCCGGCGCAGCCGAAGCCCGGGGAACTCGAACGGCGTGCGCGACAGCTGCTCGGTGACCTGCTCGACGTGGTTGTCGTAGATGTGGCAGTCGCCGCCGGTCCAGATGAAGTCGCCCGGTTCGAGACCGGCCTGCTGCGCCACCATGTGCGTGAGCAGGGCGTAGCTGGCGATGTTGAACGGGACGCCGAGGAACAGATCCGCGCTGCGCTGGTACAGCTGGCAGGAGAGCCTGCCGTCGGCGACATAGAACTGGAACAGGGCGTGACACGGCGCGAGCGCCATCCTGGACAGCTCGCCGACGTTCCAGGCGGAGACGATCATCCGGCGGGAGTCCGGGTCGTGACGCAGCGTGTCGAGGATCTCGCTGATCTGGTCGATGTGCCTGCCGTCCGGCGTGGGCCAGGAGCGCCACTGCGCGCCGTACACCGGGCCGAGGTCGCCGTTCGCGTCGGCCCATTCATCCCAGATGGTGACGCCGTGCTCGTGCAGCCAGCCGACGTTCGACTCGCCCCGCAGGAACCACAGCAACTCGTACACGATGGATTTGAGGTGCACCTTCTTGGTGGTGACCAGCGGGAACCCCTGGGAGAGGTCATAGCGCAATTGGTGCCCGAAGACACTTCGGGTGCCGGTGCCCGTCCGGTCGGCCTTGGCCGTCCCGGAGGTGAGCACCAGTCGCAACAGGTCTTCGTACTGGGTGTCCGCCACGGGCGTCGAGTCTACGGGGCGGCCGGCACCGGGTACGACAGGGTGCTCACCGCCGCTCCGCGCCGGCGGTCCTTCGGGCCGTGATCGGGGGACGGGGCTCGCCGGAGGCGACGATGCGCTCGGCGAGCCGCTCACGCAGCTCCGCCAGGATGCCTTCGTGGGCGCAGTCGTGGCCGCGGTCGTGGGCGTGCTCGTCCACGAGGTTGGTCAACTCGTCCGGATCGGCATGGAGGTCGTAGAGACAGGCATCCTCGTAGGTGTCGGCGCGTGCGTCGTTCCACGGGTCGAGGCCGGGTGCCGTGGCGCCGTACTTCCACCGGTCGGTACGCAGCGCCCGGCCCACCTCCGACTCGCTGATCTGGACGAGGACCTCAGGGGGCCAGTCGGGGTCCGCGCCGCTCAGGAGCGGCAGCAGGGAGCGGCCCTGCATGTGGTCCGGCACCGGTATCCCGGCCGCGTCCAGGAGGGTGGGCGGCAGATCGACATGACTGACCAGGTCCGGCAGCCGTACGCCGCCGCGAAGCCCCGGACCACGCAGCACGGTCGGCACCCGCAGCGAGGCGTCATGGACGCTGCGTTTGTACTCGGCGTTGCGGGTCTTGAAGTGGCAGCCGTGGTCCGAGGTGAAGAGAATGACCGTGTCCTCCAACTCGCCTTGTTCATCGAGGGCGTTGACGATCTGCCCGAGCACCTCGTCGAGACGGCGCACCATGCCGTAGTACCCGGGCAGGTGCTCGCGCCAGTTGCCGCCGCCGAGCGCCGCGAGATCCGACGGCACCCAGGGGTCGTCGTAGCGCTCGCTGTAACCGGTCGGGGCGGGGTAGTCGTCACGGGAGTTCTGGTGGTGCGGCTCCAGGAACGACAGGAACAGGAAGAAGGGCCGCCGGTCCTGTTCCTGCCCCTGTTCCTGCTCTTGGTCCTGCCTCTGTGTCTGGCCCCGGCCCTGCTCGATGAAGTCGATCGCCGCGCTGCCGAGCGCGTCGGCGCGGTAGCCGTCGAAGTGGTGCGGGGTGCCGTCGTGGTCGTAGAGCGTGGTCTCGTAGGCGTCCGAGGTGAACTCGAGGAGATTGGCGGCGAGCCAGTACTCGTAGCCGGCCCGGTCCTCCTCGGGCACCGGGCCCGAGGTGTGGTCGCCCGCCAGATGCCACTTGCCGATATAGCCGGTCGCGTACCCCGCGTCCCGGAAACTGCGGGCGAGCGTGGGCGCGGTGCGGGGCAGGGCCAGGCCGTTGCGGAACACCCCTGCCGTTGTGGGATATTGCCCGGTCTGCAGGCTCGCGCGGGACGGCGCGCAGACGGGCTGACAGGTGAAGGACTGGTCGACGCCGACCCCGTCACCGGCGAGTCCGTCAAGTACGGGTGTGAGGCCGAGCGGATTGCCGTGTATCCCGGTGGTGTCCCAGCGCTGCTGGTCGGTGAAGAAGACGAGGACGTTCGGGCGCCGGGCGGGGCTTGTGCGGGGAGAGGTCACGCAGGAGCCG
The DNA here is from genome assembly GCF_042665355.1 of Streptomyces monticola. Classification (NCBI taxonomy): domain Bacteria; kingdom Bacillati; phylum Actinomycetota; class Actinomycetes; order Kitasatosporales; family Streptomycetaceae; genus Streptomyces; species Streptomyces monticola. The sequence continues at coordinate 302,944 of NZ_JBHTCF010000002.1, forward strand.
TTCCCCCGCACCCGGCGCCCCGAACCCGGCGGGCACGGCTCAGGGCGCGATGCCCACCCCCTCGATCCGGCTCCAGGCCCGCTCCTGGGCGGCCGACATCGCCGGCCAACGAAGGCCGCCGGGGCGGGCGTTGACCCGCGAGGCGTAGGAGCCGGGCACATAGTCCGCGTCGTGGAAGCAGCCGGTGCCGTAGGTGCGGTCGAAGGCCGGGCACGATGCCGCGAGGGACCGCGCAGTGGGCTTCGCGCCGGTGCGCACCCAACCGGCAAGCGCAGCCATGGAGTTGGCGTACTCCGAGTCGCTCAGCGCGCTGTGCTCCTGCTCCCGCGTGAAGCTCTGCAGCAGCCACTCGTCCCGGTGGGCGCCCCGAAGGGTGTCGCGGTAGGCCGCCTCGTGCTCCACGAACGCCGTCGGATCGTCGATGGCGTGGAGCGTGAGCACGGGAATCGCGACCTTGCCCGTGAGGTCGCTGTCGTACGACAGATCGCGTACGGCGCTCGCGTCCGCGGAGAAACGCTCGACACCGGCGTTCAGCGCCTCGTCGTCATGCGACCCGGAATACCGGACACCGCGATTGCTGAAGGGATTCCGGCCGCCGAGGCGGTCGTGCACGATGTCGCGGAACGTGAACGTCGCGAACTGCAGATGCGAAGCGAGGGCCCGCTCGGGAACTCCCGTCACGGCGAGGATGTCGTCCAGATTGCGCTGCTGCAGCGCTGTCCGCTCCTGCGGCGCGGAGGCGTAACCCGTGCATTCCTGCAGGCGGGCACGGAGGCCTGCGGCGGTCATGTCCGAGTCCGCGCGCAGCCCCTGCCACAGCGGGTACTGGGGCTCGCTCGGCCGGGGGTGATTGCGGCAGTAGAACTGGTAGACCGCGCGCAGGTCGACACGGTAGTCATAGCCGCGCGAACCGCCGCCGAGCACGCCGTTGGTGAGCAGGGCCCCGTCGTACGGGCCACGCCTGTGTGAGCCGGACGGGGAGGCGTCCGCCGCCTTCGCCCCATAGGTCTCCACCACCTTGGCGGCGACGTTGCCGCCCCAGGACTGGCCGTGCACGAAGGTCCGCCGCGGGCTGCCGAACTCAGCAACGAACAGGCGCCGCACGCTCTCGGTGTCGGCGGCCGCCATCCGTGTCCCGTAGCCACCGCGGCGATACGACGAACCCGCCCAGGCGTAGCCCTCGTCGACCATCACCGACCAGCGTTCCAGATCGCCGGTGCTGCGTTCGGGGTCGGAGCCCGCGCCGAGGTCGGGCCCGCCGTGGGCGTGCACGACGAGCGAGCCGTTCCACCGCTTCGGGACGGCGATCGCGTAGTGGGCGCCCTGGGCGTCCCGGCCGGTGTAGCAAGTGGCCTTGCCGGTCAGGTTCGTGGGACAGGCGGCGGATACCGGCCCGCCGGCCGCGTCCGCGGAGGCGGGGGATGAGGCGGAGGCGGGACCGGTGAGCGTACCGGCGACGATCCCTGCCACGCTGACCGCTGCCCCTACAGCTATCGCTGTACGGCGCCGGGCGGCGGTCCGTCTGCGAAGGGGGCGGGCGCCCGGTGCGGGCCATGGCGGTACGTGAGGGCTCGGTACGGGGGAATGAGGCTGACGGTCCATGGGATGTGCTCCTCCTCGATGGCGCACCGTTGCGCGGCCGCGCCGATGCTAGGAAGGAGCGAGAGGAAAGCCCACGCTCTGGCCATTGCGTTCATAGTGTTCTCCCGGGCGCCCCACTGCGGATGCTCGCCCAGGCCATCTCCGTACCGGTGAAAGGCCCCTGAAAGTGCGGAATCCGGCACTCGGTAAAGTAACGGCAAACAGGGCCCGGTGAGCAGACGGCAACAGCCTTCCCACCGGGCCTGCCGTACGTACCGGCAGGGCAACTGCCGTCCATATCAGGGGAATTCACCATGCCCATTCCACGTCTGAGCCAGACACCGCTGCCCGGGATAGGGGTGCGCTACGACCTGACCACCCGTGAGCGCCGCCGGGTCTCGGTGGTCGCGCACCGGGACGGCGCACGGACCGTGAACGCCTACCGCGACGACGATCCGGACGAGTGCGCGCTCTCCTTGAAGCTGACGGCCGGTGAGAGCGAGGCCCTGATGGACGCGTTGATGCCCTCGCACCACAGCCCGAACCTGCTGCACACCACCGACCTGGGCCTGGTGGCCGAGCGGGTCGAACTGTCGGGACAGTCGTACTGGAACGGGCGCGTGCTCGGCGATACGCGGATGCGCACCGAGACCGGGGTGTCCATCGTGGCCGTACTGCGGCGAGCGGACGCGATCCCCGCACCGGGACCCGACTTCCGTCTCGCCGGCGGCGACACCCTCATCGTGATCGGCACCCGCGAGGGCGTCGAGGCCGCCGCCACGATTCTGGGACGGGACTGATTCGATGCATTCCGCGCTCTTTCTCATCGAATTCGGGGCGATCATCCTCGGCCTCGGTCTGCTCGGCCGGTTCGCCGGACGCTTCAAGTTCTCCCCGATACCCCTGTACTTGCTCGCCGGTCTGGCCTTCGGCGAAGGCGGCCTGCTGCCCCTCGGAGCGAGTGAGGAATTCGTCGCGATCGGCGCCGAAATCGGTGTGATCCTGCTCCTGTTGATGCTCGGTCTCGAATACACCGCCAGCGATCTCGTCACCAACCTCAAGACCCAGTATCCCGCCGGTCTCGTGGACGCGACCCTCAACGCCCTGCCCGGTGCAGCCCTGGCCCTCGTCATGGGCTGGGGGCCGGTGGCCGCGGTGGTCCTGGCCGGAGTCACCTGGATCTCCTCCTCAGGAGTGATCGCCAAGGTGATGGGCGATCTCGGCCGGCTCGGCAACCGCGAGACCCCGGTCATCCTGAGCATCCTGGTCCTGGAAGACCTGGCCATGGCCGTCTATCTGCCGATCATCACCGCCCTGCTCGCCGGAGTGAGTCTCGCGGCGGGCAGCGTCACCCTGGGCATCGCACTCGGCGTGGCCGGCCTGGTGCTGTTCCTCGCGGTGCGCTACGGCCGGATCATCTCCCGCTTCGTCTCCAGTGACGACCCGGAGAAGCTGCTCCTCGTCGTCCTCGGCCTGACCATCCTGGTCGCGGGTATCGCACAGCAGCTGCAAGTGTCCGCCGCCGTAGGGGCGTTCCTGGTCGGCATCGCTCTGTCCGGAGAGGTCGCCGAAGGCGCACACAACCTGCTCAGCCCGTTGCGGGACCTCTTCGCGGCCGTCTTCTTCGTCTTCTTCGGCCTGCACACCGACCCCTCCAGCATCCCCGCGGTGCTGCTCCCGGCGCTGGTCCTCGCCGTCGTGACCGCCGGCACGAAGATCGCCACCGGCTACTGGGCGGCCAAGCGGGCCGGGGTGTCCGAGAAGGGGCGCTGGCGCGCGGGCGGCACGCTGGTGGCACGCGGCGAGTTCTCCATCGTCATCGCCGGACTCGCGGTCAGCGCCGGAATCGAGCCGTCGCTCGGCCCGCTGGCCACCGCGTACGTCCTGATCCTGGTGATCATCGGCCCGCTCACGGCCCGCTACACAGAGCCCATCGCCACCCGTCTCACCCACCGCAGGACCGCTGCCGCTGCCGCCGCGGCCACGCCGACGGGAACGGCCACGGTGCCGACGCCGCGCAGCCCGCAGGACGAGCCGGTCGAGGATCAGGGACGGCTCGGCCGGCCGTGAGCGCGGACGGCGGCGCGCGGCGGCGGCACTCGGCGCGGGCGGCGCTACGCGGTGCGGGCGGCGGCAAGGCAGTGGGGCGGGCCGAGCGGGAACCGCGTGCCGCGGCCGGGACCCGGCGCGAGAGCCGTGCCAGACTCCGCCCATGACGAATCTGGCCCACCTGCGCAAGTCCGCCCTCGCCCTCCCGGAGGTCGAGGAGGGTACGCACTTCGGCATGGTCGCCTTCTCCGTACGGGGCAAGGGCTTCGTCTCGCTCACCCAGGACGGGCACGTCCAGCTGCAGCTGCCCGACGACGCGGCCGATGCGGCCGTGGCCGCACACCCCAGCGGTGAGCGCCTCGTGCGGATGGGCACGCCGATCGGTTTCCGCGTCCCGCTTGCCGACATCAACGGCAAGGACCTGAACGCCCTCCTCAGGGCGGCATGGTCCAGCCGCGCCCCGAAGCGGCTCGCCGCTTCCCTCACCGCGGCGGAGACGGCGGCCGACGGCCCGGTGGGCGACCTGCCCGCGGGCATCGGCCGCCCGGCCACCCGGGCGCTGTCCGGCGCGGGCCTGACGACCCTTGAACAGGTGGCACAGCACACCGAGTCGCAACTCCTGGCCCTGCACGGCGTGGGCCCCAAGGCGATCCGCATCCTGACGGAGACCCTGGCACAGCGGGGCCTGACACTGCGGAAGTGACGGCACTGAGAGTGGCGTAGTACGCGCGCCGCGCTTCGAGCCGGGCCTGGCGCGTGGCGTACTCGCGTTCATCCTGCTGGAGTTGCCGTGTGTGCTCCACCTCACCGCTCCTGGCGCGGTCGGCACCGCGCTATGTGATCACGGCCGCCGCGCCGAGCCGACCAGGAGACCAACGGCAGGGCGGCGCCCTCTACTTCACATACGGCTTGAGCAGCGTGGTCCAGGCTTTCTTGATGCGGTTGAACTCGTTCGCGCAGCTTCCGGCACGGCTCTCGGGCAGCGCGCCGCCCGGACGGTCCTTGTCCCGGACGAGTTCCGCGTGGGCCCTGGGGTTCGAGCCGTACAGCCAGCAGGCCCAGTTGAAGTGGCGCTGGGCGTTGAGGGAGTGCTCGGCGGCGTAGGCCTCAAGGCGCTTGGACGCGCTGCCGTCGGCCTCGTCGGCTTGGGCGAAGCCGCCCCAGGCCTTGCTGGTGTCGAGCGCGTAGCGGGCGTGCTGGTCGTCGCCGGTGGCGAGGAGCAGCACGGACAGCTGGTCGACGGCGTCTTCTTCCTTGCCGGTGGCGGGAAGGTCGTACATGTCGATGAGGGCGTGTCCGAGCTCGTGGAAGACGATGCCGTTGGTGAATCCGGCGACGCTGTCGTCGACTTGGGCGGCACTGGGCTTCTTGCCCTGCCCGTCACCTCGTCCGTCCGCCTTCTCGTAGATCTTCCTGGCGCTCTCCGCGAACTCGTAGCAGAACTGGATCTCGTGCTGGAACGAACGCCAGGACGCGTCGCCGTCACCGCCGCAGTTGGCCGCCGTCACGCCGACCACGTAGGGTAGGCGGATCCGGTCGTTGCCGTACTTCGCGATGCCTTCGAGGACCTTGTTCTTCGACAGGGTCGCCTCTTCGCGCTGATTGGCCTTGGTCATGCCCGGCTCGTAGACCGCCTCCAGCCTGCCGTCGCCAGGGCTCGCGCCGGTGCTCGCGGGATCGGTGGGGGCGAATCGCGCGGCCGGTTCCCGGGCCGGGGGCGTCGCGGCCGGCGACGAGGCGGCGCCGCCGGAGGAGCACGCGCTCGCCGCCGCCAGGGTGAGTGCGGTGGCGGCCACGGCTCGCGCCAGGCGTACTGCGTCAGGCATACGAGGTCACCTCGGGTCACTGTCCACGGACGTGCACGGGCGTGCACGGGCGGCCACTTGACCGAGCCTGTGAGGCAGCACGGCCGGGCGCAATCCCCGGACGCCGAACGAGGGACGGACTGCGGTGACAGTGACGGACGGCCGTGACAGTACAGTCATGGACCTCGCGCGGTGTCAGTCGGCGGCCGTCCCTTCGGGGACGCTTCCGAGGAGCACCTGCTGGCACTGCTGCATGAACAGCTCGTGGCTGCGGCGCAGTGCGAGGCGGTGCTCGTCGCCGCGGTCCGAGAACCGCCGGTGCTCCTCGTCCGTGCACGCGTCCGCGACGGCCTCCCGCCAGCGCTCGATATTGCTCCGGCAGCGTGTGCTCAGGCGCCGCAGCTCCATCGCGGCAAGGACCACTTCGCCGGGGCCGAAAAGCTGAGTGCCGGCGCAGGCGATTCTCAGCGCGGCCCACGCGCGACGCATTTCCTCGGTATCGGCGTCACTCGGTGCCTCGCGACGCCGAAGGGCCTGCTCCACCCGCGGGACCTCGATCGCCACGTCCGCATACGCGGCATGCACCTGCTCGTAGATACGGGTCCGCTCCTGCCGCAGCCAGAGCCGGTGCGCCGCGTTCCCGCTGACCTGGGCGCCTCGCACGGCAGCTCGCCCGCCCACCGCCGCGCCCCCAAGTGCGGCCACAAGACCGACGATTCCGGCGACCACGGCCGCCCACCCCTGATCCATGGGGGCATTGTGCACGGCGCAGTTGAGGGATCCGCGTGCGGGCCGTGACGTTTCTGCTCGGTGCGCGTTGAACAGAACGACACGGCGAATCGATCCCCCCCTGGTTCCGTGTGTTACGACGGGCCCCCGGCACTGCCGGGGGCCCGTCTGCTGCGTCACCCGTGGGGGCCGCTAAGGCGTGTCCGTCAGATGCGAGCCCAGACCAGCACTGCGGCGATGATCGGCCCACGGCCTGCCACGAAGACCGGAACTGGAGGGCCGCAGAGGTCGGATACGGTCCCACTGCTGGTCGGTCAGCCGAGCGTGACGAGGCATCAGGATCGGACCGCAGAGGTGTGGCGCACCCGGGCCGACAGCCCGGCCGGGCTCAGTCGATCGTCTTGATCACTCGGGCGGGCACTCCCGCGACCACGGTGCCGGCAGGAACATCACGAGTGACCACCGCACCGGCACCGACCACCGCACCGGCACCGACGGTCACCCCCTGCGTGATCACGGCAGCCGTCCCGATCCAGACGTCGTCCTCGATGACGATCGGGGCGAAGGAGAGGTACTCGCGGCGCTCGGCCAGGGACAGTGGGTGGCCTCCGGTGATGAGGCTGACCTTCGGGGCGATCATGACGCCGTTGCCGATACGGATGCCTCCCTTGTCCATGAAGGTGCATCCCTGGTTGACGAAGACGTTCTCCCCGAACGTCGTGTTCAGCCCGAACTCGGTAAAGAACGGCGGGTAGATCATCACCGATTCCGGCAGCGGGTTGCCGAACACAACAGAAAGTAGTGCCGCGCGACCTTCACTGTCGCTGAACGGAAGCACGTTCAGTCGAGACGTCGCATCGGTCACCTCCACGATTCGCTCCGCATGACGCGCGAACTCAGGTGTCTGGACATACATGACCTGCTCTGTGCGGGTAGACATGCGCTGATCCCACCACCGCGCAGAACGCTCGATCAAACAACCCTGCACCACTCCAGACACAACCAACGGTTGTGAAAGTAGGGTGGAAGCGTGGATGTTGAAGCGCTGCGGACGTTCGTGGCCGTCGCTGAGACCGGCCAGTTCCAGGCTGCGGCCGACGAGCTGGGGATCAGCCAGCAGGCGGTCTCCAAGCGGATCGCGGCCCTGGAGAGGCACATCGAGGTGACGCTCCTGGTGCGGACCTCCCGAGGCTCCCGGCTGAGCCTGGACGGGCAGGTCTTCCTGCCGCACGCCAAGAAGGTCCTGGCGGCCATCGAGCAGGCCGAGCAGGCCGTGCGCCCCGGCAGCCGTCCCTTGCGCGTCGATGTCCTCAATCGGCGCATCTCCCCGGCCCAGGCCGTCTACCGGTTTTACCGCTCCCACCCCGAGACGAACCTGGACACGGTCACACTGAGCAAGGAGAACGCCGCCCAGGCCGCCCAGGCGGTGCTCGAAGGGACCGTCGACGCGTCCTTCCGTGCCCTGCCGGCAGACCAGGTCCCGGCCGGGATCAGCGCCGAGCGACTCCTGGACGCACCCCTGGAACTCCTGGTCGGGCCCGGTCACCCGCTGGCTGACGCGCCCTGGGTCAGTCCTGAGGACCTGGCCGGCCACCGCATCTGGATCCCCGGGATCAGGCCAAGCACGGAGTGGGCGGCGTTCTACCAGGCGCTGTCCGAGGCTTTCGGCCTGAGCATCGACGCGCTCGGCCCCAACTTCGGTGACGAGGCCCTGATGGACGCGCTGGCCGACTCGCCCTCGCTGGCCACCCTCGTCGGCAGCGGGGACCGGTACCTGTGGCCCCAGACCCACGATCTACGGCGTATCCCGATGCACGACCCGACCCCGGTCTACCCGCACGTGCTGCTGTTCCGCAGCGGAGACCGGCATCCCGTGCTGACCGCGCTGCGCGACCATCTGCGCGCCGCAGGCCCGCGAACCCCGCACGACGTGTGGGCGCCGGACTGGGTATACCGCTGACCGGACGACCGAACAGCAGACACGCCCTAACCGGTTCCGCCCCGCTGGACCGTGGGCAGGGGCCCCTCCTCGGGGTCGCCCCGTGCGGCCCTGCCCTGGTGGTCGGGGCGTACGACGCGGGCCAGCTCTGTGCCGTTCTCCGAGCGGCCGAACTGGGCGTCGCAGTCGCCGTTGTCCAGAGGCCGGGGCAGACGCGGGCCGATGACAAGGGTGTTGAAGCAGGTCTCCAGCGGGAGGTGCTCCATGTGGGCGCCCACGGCGAGGCTGTTGGCGAGGACGACCCAGGCGCCGACGACCTCGACGCAGCGCGCCGCGGCCTGGACGTCCCAGCGCGGCGGCATCTGGTTGCTGATCGGTGAGGAGAAGAGCGGCACGAAGAGATGGGAGACGCCGAAGGCGCGCAGTGGCGCCTCCCAGTCGGTGGACTGCTTGACGTCCTCGCAGATCAGGACCGCCACCCTGCCGATGGCGGTCTCGGCGACGGTGACCGTGCCGCCGTGTTCCAGGTACTCGGCGGCCAGTTCGTGTTCCGGGCGTTCGGGCAGCTGCCACCGGTCCGCCTGGCCCTGGCCCATGGTGAAGCCGTGCATCTTGTCGTGGGTCAGGATCGTCTCGCCGGTGGAGCGGTCCACGAGGACCGCGCGGTTGGGGGGCGGGTCGCCCTCGCCCAGCGGTCCGGTGCCCAGGAGTATCCAGCGCAGCCGGCTGCCCTCGGGGGTCTGGCCGAGGTGGGTGCCCCAGTGGGCGGCGAGCGCGTTGGACAGGGTGCTCTCGGGCATCACGCCGATCTCCGCACCCGAGTCGTCCAGCTTTTTGACCACGTGGTTGATGCGGTCACGCAGTCGCTCGTCCACCGGCGACACCTTGTAATAGGTGATTCCGTCTCTCACGTCGAATTCGAACTGGAGGTCGCGGTAGCTCTCCAGTAATGGGGCGGAGCCTATAGGAATCGCTTTCTTTCCCGTGAAATGTGCGCCGTTTCGCTGCTTGAATCCGACGTGGTGTACGTTCCTGCAGTTCTCTGCCGTGACGCGATGGACGTTGAAGAAATCGGGTTTGCCCGTGGGCTGCGCGACCAATTTTCCCGGGCGTGTGCAACGGGGCAGCAGTTTGCCGGCGGTCGGGCCGTCCGGGTCGTTGAGCTGATTCTTTTCGTTGTATCTGCGGGCGATCTTGTTCAGGGCGGATGCGCAGCGCGCTCCATTGAAGGGGTTGGTGGTGGCCAGTGCCTGGTCGAGGCCGGTGAGCGCGGTGAAGAGGCCCTGGTGGCCGTACTGCTGGACCGTCTCCTTGATCAGGGCGGTGTCGGCGTTCCCGTAGGTCGTCACGTCCTCGCAGATCTGGGCCGCCAGGTGGTGCACGGTCTCGTCGCGGTACCACTGGTTCGCCGTCAGTCCGCGGAACGGGCGGTCCGGGAGGAGATCGTAGAGAACGATGAAGAGATCCGCCGGGTCGGTGGGCAGGAGAATGCCGTTGATCGAATGCCCACCACTGTTTCCTGCCACGTTTTCGTTCATGGTCCCCCCCGGGCCCGTACCGTGTAACCAGATATTAACGGAACGCTCCGCATATTCGTAGAGAACTTGAGAACGGCTAGTGCGGGCGGGCGGATCATGGCCGCTTGGAAAGGATCAAGTCGGTATCACTTGACACTCACTTGGCATGCCTCCACCCTGGAAAGGTCGGTCAATTTGGAGATCGAGGAACGGGGGAGTGGCATGAGTGACGGAAGGCGCCAGCGATACGACCGGGCGACCGAGGTCCAGTGCTTGATCGATGAAATCAAATCTGCGGAAGAGATATCCGAAGGGCTGTTCAGTTCGCTGGGCATGATGGTCACGGACGCCTCGCTCGCCGGTGACGAGGAGGCCCTTGAGGCGGCCCATGAAGGACTGCGCCGCAGGTACGGAAGCCAATTACGGGACGGCAGGGGTGAGTTGGCAGTCGAGCAGCGTGGCCGCCTGCTCGGCCTGATCGATGTGACGTACTGGGCGCTGCACCGGCTGCCGTCCGCGCTGCAGCTCTCGCTCGACCCCGAAGGGCACGCCGCGCAGTTTCTCGTCGAGGTGGCCCGGCAGCCGGGCCAGAGCAATGCCCAGCTCGCCGCCCGGCTCGATGTCGATATCACCGAGATCAGCCGGGTGGGACGCAAGCTCGTCGATGCCGATGTGGTGTGGAAGCGGCGCGAGTGGCGGCAGAACGCCTGGGACGTCACTCCCCGCGGCCGGCGGTATCTGGAGGAGTCCGGCCTCTACCGCCCCGAGCCCGAACCGGAGCCCCAGGCCGTCGAGCCCGCGGACTTCGACTACTTCCTGGGTGTCAAGGTCAGGCCCGAGCAGCTCTGGGGAGTCGTGACCGACGCCGCGGGCACCTCACTCGCCCGCGTCCAGTGCGACCTGAAGCCCGTCTGGAACGCCGACGAAGCGGTCACGGTGCTCGCGGAATTCGTCCGCGACCTGCTCGATGAGGCCCCGGCCGCCCGGGCCCCGGCGGCGGCGGGCCGGGTGGGCCTCGGAGTGGAGATCGGCGGCCATGTGGACGCGGCCCGCGGCGACATCGTCTCCGCCCCCAACTACGCCGCGGGCGCGGGCTGGTCGGGCTTCTCCCTCGCCGAGCCGCTGCGCCGGGCGACCGGACTGCCGACCGTCCTGGAGAACGACGCCAACGCGCTCGTTCAGCTGGAGCATTCCTACACCGGCCACCGGCCGGGGCGTACGGATGCCGCGGTGATCCTCGACCAGGGCGTCGGCGCGGGTCTGATGCTCGACGGCCGTATCCACCACGGGGCGGCGGGCTGCGCGGGCGAACTCGGCCATGTCGTGGTGCAGTCGGACGGCCCGCCGTGCAGTTGCGGCAACAGCGGCTGCCTGGAGAGCGTCGTCGGCACCGACGCCATCGCCGCCGAGATCCGCGGTCTGACCGACCAGCCCGCCGAAGACCTGGACGCGGCTCTGGAACTGCTGTCCAGCGCCGAATGCCGCAAGCACGTCGAGCATGTGCTCGGCAGAACGGGCGAAGCCCTGGGCATCGGCCTGTCGGCGCTGATCAACCTGACGAACCCGGACCGCCTCGTGCTCTACGGCCCCGCACGCCTCGTCTCCGACGAGGACTCCGATGCGGCAAGGCTGTTCATGGCCGCCGTCCGCAACACCGTCCGGCAGCAGTCCTTCTCGACGGCGGGCTCCGATGTCACCCTCGCGGCCAAGCCCTACGACGCCGAGGTCGGCGCCCAGGCCGCCGCGGCGGTCGCCAAGCGGCGCTTGAGCCGTCATGAGTGCTGAGGAAGGCGACGATCCGCCCCCTGCTCCATCGGCCGTGGGCGAGCAGTACGCGGGGGTGCGCGACATCATCCTCCTGGCGGCCCTGCTGGTCCTCATGGCGCTGACGCTCGGCGTCGCACTCGTCCAGGCATGGCCGCCCGCGGCCCAGCCCGGCGCCGTCCACAAAGCGGAACAGGCGGTACGCGTACGGGTGTTGTTCTGGTCGCCCCATCTCCTGCGCGAGACACGGCTGTTCATCGTCGTCGCCGCGGTCGGCGGCCTGGGCGCGGTCATCCACACCCTGCGCTCGCTCTACTGGTACGTGGGCAACCGCGGCCTGCGACGCAGCTGGGTGCTGATGTACGTGCTCGAACCGTTCGCCGGGTCGGGCCTGGCACTGATCGTGTACTTCGTGCTGCGCGGCGGTCTGACCACCACGATGGCCTCCTCCAGCGACATCAACCCGTACGGAGTGACCGCCCTCGGCGCGCTCGTCGGCATGTTCTCCCGCGAGACCGCCGGCAAACTGCGCGCCGTGTTCGCGATGCTGCTCGCCCCCGCCGAGAAGGGGGCGGACAGCATGGCGCCCGACGACACCTCACCCCAGGGCCGACGGCCGGGCGGCACCCCCGGCCCCCGCTGAACGCCAGGCCCTCGCTCAGCGGCCGAACTCAGGCCGCCGCGGCGGCATCCGCGGCGTGCGCGGGGGCCGCCGCGCGGCCGCCCGGGTGGCGATGGCGCCAGAACCAGAACACCGCACACGACACCAGCGCCCACCCCGCCAGGACCAGGAAGGGGAAGGCGTGCTGGTGGCCGCCGAAGTACACCGCCGTGTGCTGGGCGTTGACCGAGGCGCCCGGCGGCAGCCAGCGGCCGATGTGGCCGAGCACCGACGGCAGCAGCGGCCAGGAGACGGCACCGCCCGACGACGGATTGCCCAGGAGCACCATCAGGCCCCAGGTCGGCAGCATCGCCCACCGTCCGAAGAGGGTGTTGAACATGGTGAAAACCATCCCCGACGTGAACATCGTCAGGGCGAGGATCAGCCAGGACTCCACGAACGGCAGATCCACCGCGCCCAGCCACCAGTCCACGACCGCGGCGATGGTGAAGGAGCCGAGCAGGGCGTACGCCATCGTGAAGCCGATCCGCTCGAGCGGGTTGAGGTCACGGGCGTGCACGCTCAGCTGGATGGCACCGACGAAACCGATGATCACGGCTGCGAGCGAGATGTAGAAGATCGCCAGTCCGCGCGGGTCGCCCGGCTGCATCGGCGTGATGTCCTTGACCGTGACCGGCACCCCGACCTTCTGGCCCACCTGGGGCCCCGCCTGCGCGAGCAGCTGCGCCACCGAGGCGCCCGAGGCACTGGAGACGGCGAGCGTGACCCGGTCCTGGCCGTGCACGTCGAGGATCGCGAAGACCTGCTGCTCGTCGACCGCCCGCTCGGCTTCGGCGTAGGTGCCGTACGGCTCCGTCGCGAGCGAGGCGTTGAGCGCCTTCTCCATCCCGGCCAGGAACTCCTTGCCGCGCACCGAATCGTGCGCGCCCACCACGGCTGTGGGCACATGGCGGGGCGTGGGGTTCGCCATCGAGTACGTGTAGCTGCCGGCGAACAGCCCGGCGGCGGCCGCCAGGATGAACAGCAACACGGTCGCGGGCAGAAAGGGCGAGTCCTTGAAGTGCTGCCACCGCTCGCCCCTGGAGGGTGCCCGTCCATGGGCCCCGTGCGACGTCCGCGTGTGCTCTTGATCAGTCCGCTCTGGCATGTGAATACCGTAAAACATCTGTACGTAGCCTTATGCGGCTCATTGCAGTCATATGCCCGTTGTGCCCGCCGGATGGTCCCGGCTCATGCCGGGACGACCCGTGCCGTGACCGCCGGGGCCCCCTAGACTCCCGGGCCCATGAAGGTGCTGATCTCAGTGGACATGGAGGGCATCTCGGGGGTCGTACATGGCGCCGAGACGCAGCCGGATCGCTACGACTACGAGCGCGGCCGGGCCCTGATGACGGCCGAGGCGAACGCCGTGATCGCCGGCGTCCTCGACGCCGAACCCGGGGCCGCGGTATGGGTCGTCGACGCGCACGGCCCCTTTCGCAACCTGCTGCCGGAGGAACTCGACCGGCGGGCCCATCTGGTGCGCGGAAAACCCCGCCCGCTGGGCATGCTCGGCGGGCTCGACGAACACACCGACGCCGTGGTGCTCGTCGGCTACCACGCCCGCGCCGGCGCCGGTCCCGCCGTCCTCGCCCACACCATGAGCGACGCGATCCTCGACGTGCGCGTGGCCGGGCGTTCCCTGGGCGAGATCGGTCTCAACGCCCACATGGCCGGAGCGCTCGGCGCTCCCGTCGTGCTGCTCAGCGGCGACGACGTCGCCTGCGCCGAACTGCACGAGCTGCTGCCCTCGGCGCTCACCGTCGCGGTGAAGCAGGCGCTCGGGCAGGCCGCCGCGGTCGCCCTGCACCCCGAAGAAGCCCGGGAGCGGCTGCGCCGGGCGGCCGCCGAGGCCATCACCCGGCGGGCCCAGGTGGCGCCGCTGACCCTGGCGGGGCCGCTCGATGTCGAGGTCGACCTGCACAGTCCGGTCACAGCCGACCTGGCCACGCTCGTACCGGGAGTCACGCGTGCGAAGGGCGGCCGCACGGTCGCGTTCACCGCGGCCGACTTCGCGCAGGCCTACCGCCTCGTCCTGCTCCTCGTACAGCTGGGCACGATCAAACCCGGCTGAGCGCTGCGCGGGAAGTCCGGCAGGACACCTGCGGGTGCGCTAGGCGAGAGGTTCGCCGAGTTCGATGGCGCGGGCCGCCGCCGCCAGGGCGGGCGGATCGCCGATGTCGAGGGCCGTGTCCGTGAACTTGATGACGTGTTCGTCGCCGTGGGCCAGGGCCCGCTCGAAGATCTCCTCGGCGGTGAACGTGCCGGGCGGTTCGTACGCGGCCGGTTCTCGCGGCGCGTACATGGCGGTCACCGCGGCCGACGCTGTCCATGCCGCGTGCAGACTCGGCTCCCACAGGGCGTGGGGGAGCGCGGGCAGGGTGCGCTGGACGGCGTTGGGTGCCGTCGCGGCGTGCACCAGCATCACCGCGTCGCCGTGGCCGTGGGTGGCGTAGCGGTGGGTCGCGGCCCGCACGAGCTCGGCCAGACGTCCGGCCGCGTCGTCAGGACCTGTGACCGCAGAGGGCCATACCGGCAGGGCCGTGACCTTGCCGAGGCGGTCAGGAAAGCCGCCCTGCGGATTCTCGACGGGCGGGACCGCGTCGAGGGCGGCGGCCGCGGTGCGCGCACCCGGGCGCGGGGCGATCCCCGTGACGGGGTGGTGGCGGGCGGCCCAATAGCCGAGCCCGTGGGCGAGTTCGGCGAGGCGGGGCGTGGGGCGGCCCTCCGCTTCGCTGCCCGGTCCCGTGTCCGGTTCGCTGCGCAAAAGGGTGCGTACGGCGTGACCGACGCGGATCACGGGGTGGGTGGAGCCGCCGTACAGACCGGGCAGCAGCCGTGGCCACCACGTGGCGAGCACCTCCCGCCAGGGCTGCTCGGCCAGTTGCCGCTCGAAGTGGGCGATCCAGTCGGCGGCCCGGCGTGGATCACCGAGTGCGGTCCGCCAGTTGGCGCCGGTGACCGGCTCCAGCGGGGCGGGAAAGTCCTCGAGCTTGTGTGAGTAGAGATCGAGCCAGCGGTGCACCGCGGCGCCCCGGCCGTGTGCGGCCAGGGCCTCCACAGCCATCGGCGCGTGGTTGGTGAGCCGCCCCAGACGCTCGGGCCCGGTGGCATGCAACCGCTGCAGGGCTTCGTCGAGGGTGCCGTCGGTGCTGCCGGTGCCTGTGCCGGTACCGGTTTCTGTGCCTGCGCCGCCGGTGCCGCCCGTACTGGTGCCGCCGGTGCCGTCGCCGACCGTGCCCCTGGTGGTGCCGGTGGTGTCCATGGCGCTGATCCTAAGAAGCGCGCGGCACGCTGATATCGGTCGGACGGAGTGGGCCGGCGAGGGCCGATGGGCCTAGGACCCGGGGACCGGAGAGCGGCCGCGGGGCACCGGTTGGCGTGACGATGCGGCGGCCGCTCTACACTCGCCCCGTGATCACGACTGCTGCCCTCGCCAAGGACCTGGCGCCGACCGGTGCGCTGCGGGTCTCCGTCAACCTCGGCAACCCGGTGCTCGCCCAGGGCACACCGGCGGACCCGGGCGGGGTGACGGTGGACATCGCGCACGAGATCGGCGCCCGGCTCGGGGTGCCGGTGGAGCTGCTCTGCTTCGACGCGGCGCGCAAGTCGTACGAGGCGATGGCCCAAGGCCGGGCCGATCTGTGCTTTCTGGCGGTCGATCCGGCGCGGGAGGCCGAGGTCGCCTTCACGGCGCTGTATGTGGTGATCGAGGGCGTGTTCGCCGTGCCCCGGGCCTCGGACATCGCCACGGCCGCCGATGTCGACCGGACCGGTGTGCGCATCGGCGTCAAGCGCGGATCCGCCTACGATCTGTTCCTCACCCGGACCCTGCGGCATGCGACGGTCGTACGCGGCGACGAGGGCGTGGCGGTGTTCCAGGCCGAAGGCCTGGAGGCCGCGGCCGGAATCCGTCAGCCGATGACCGAGTTCGCCGGCGCGCACCCCGAAGTCCGCCTCATCGAGGACCGGTTCATGCAGATCCAGCAGGCCGTGGGCACCACCAGGGAGCGGCGCCCGGAGACCGTCGCCTTCCTGCGCGAGCTGGTCGAAGAGCTGAAGGCGAACGGCTTCGTCGCCGAGGCCCTGCGCCGCTCGGGACGGTCCGAGTCGCTGGTGGCGCCGGCCGCGCGCTGAGGTCCCGGCGAGCGGGGGGCGGGCGCACGGCCGGTCGTGTGGGCGGCTGACCGGCCGCGCGGATCGGGGGAGCCGTATCCCGGCCGCCGCGGGAGCCGTTAGGGGAGCGCTGCCTGGCCCCCGCCCCGTGGCCGGCCCGGGTGGCGAAGCAGGCAGGCGAGTGCGGCGGCGACCAGGGAGGTTCCGCCCGCCAGGAGGTAGGCGCCGTCATACCCCCAGGCCGCCACGGCGGTGGCGCCGAGCCCGCCGCCGAAGAGGCCGCTGACGACCTTGCCGCTGTAGGCGATGCCGTAGTTCGTGGCGTTGTTGTTCTCGCCGAAGTAGTCCGGGGTCAGCGCGGCGAACATCGGGTAGAAGGCGCCGCCGCCGAATCCGGAGAAGAACGCGAACACCAGGAACAGCGCTTCGTTGTTGATGTTTCCGGTCCACAGCACCCCGAACTGGGAGAAGCCGAGGACCAGGATGACGAAGATGAGGGCGTTCTTGCGGCCCCAGATGTCGGAGAGCCAGCCGACGACACCACGGCCGACGCCGTTGACCACGGCGAGGATTCCCGCCGACTGCGCCGCGACCAGCGGCCCGAATCCGACGTCCTTGGCGAAGGGCACCTGGAAGGAGATGCCGAAGATGGAGACTCCCGCGGTGAGGACCAGGAGGAGCCAGATGAGCGGCAGCTGCCCGGTCCTGATGGCTTCCATCGGGGTGTACTGACGGGCCGCGGGCGGGTTCTTGGCGAGGCTGCGCGCGGTCTTGGCGTTCGTCTGCCCTGCGGTGAGCGGGTCGATCGAGTGGGGCCACCAGTTCTTGGGCGGATCCTTGAAGAACCAGCCGCAGACGGCGGTCAGGATCAGCACGTACACGCCGATCAGATCGAGCACGGTGCGGTAATTGCCGGTGTCGAAGGCGAAGTTGAAGACGAAGATGAACGGCAGGGCGCCGTAGGCGAATCCGCCGTTGACGAATCCGGTCTTGCCGCCGCGGCGTTCGGGATACCACTTGCCGACCATGTTGATGCACGTCGAGTAGATGAATCCGGAGCCGACGCCGCCGAAAAGGCCGAAGCCGATGAGGGCGGGCCACACGCTGTCGAAATGGGAGAGGGAGAGAAAGCCGGCCAGGGCGAGCCCGGAACCGGCCAGCATCGCGCTGCGGGCGGAAAGGATGCCGCGTTCGCGCATCCAGCCGACCGGAAAGGAGACGCCGGCCTGGAAGAACGTCCAGACGCTGAGGATCCAGAAGGTGTCGCTCTGCGTCCAGCCATGGGCGCGCGAGAGGGTGTCCTCGGCCGACCCGTAGGCGTACTCGAAAACGCTGATGGCCATCATCGCGGCCCAGGGCAGCCACACCATGAGCCGGCGTGAGTGCCCCAGGATCTCGCGGTCGGTCTCGCCGATGCGGTAGACGCGGCCCTTGCTGTCGGTCACTTCCCGGTATCCGGCGGCGGCCGGATGCCGTGCTACGTCAGTGCTCATGTCGCCCCTCTTGTCGTGGAGCTCGGGAAGACTGGTCAGTGCGCCCCCTGTCCGGCTTCCTTGACGCCGTCGGCTGCGGACAGCTGCGGGCGGGCCTCCAGACCCGCACCAGGACTGCATACAGTCGACGATCTGCGCGAGTTACATGTAGCACGCAGGCACTCCGGACTGTCCAGGTCCGGTACGCCACTTTGCCCAAGCCTTGCCGCTCAACAAGCCGCCTTTGGCGGGGAGTTGGGCTGGCCCTGAGGGAGGGTGGCGCGCCACGGCCGAACCGCACCGGTGAGTCGCAAGCCCCCCTGTCCAGCCTCGGCGGGCCCTTCCGTCCAGCCTCGGCGGGCCCTTCCGTCCAGCCTTGGCGGGCCCTCCCGTCCAGCCTCGGCGGGCCCTCCCGTCCAGCCTCGGCGGGCCCCCGCCGCGACCCCGCCGGACGGTGCAGGTATAAAAGGGGGATTATGCGCAAAACGCCGAGGCTTCAGGCTCGTACGCTGCTCAGGTCCCTGGACCACTCCCTGTTCCGGCGCGTCGCCGAGCGCTCCTGGCCGGGTGCGGAGCCGGTCCTTCCGCGGCTGAGCCGCAGCGCCAACCACGGGCTGCTGTGGGGCGGCATCGCCGTCGGCATGTGGGCCGTGGGCGGCTCCCGTGGGCGGCGGGCGGCTGTGCGCGGCGTGGCCTCCCTGGCGCTCGCCTCGGCCACCGTGAACACCCTGGGCAAGGGGGCCGTGCGCCGCACGCGGCCCGTCCTCGACGCCGTGCCCGTCGTACGCCACCTGCCGCGCCAGCCCCTCACCAGCTCCTTCCCCTCCGGGCACGCCGCGTCCGCCGCGGCCTTCGCCGCCGGTGCGGCCCTGGAGTCGCACCGCTGGGGAGCGGCGCTCGCACCCGTGGCGGCCTCGGTGGCGTTCTCCCGGATCTACACCGGCGTGCACTACCCCAGCGACGTCCTGGTGGGCGCCGCTCTCGGCGTGGGAGCGGCGTATGCCGTACGCGGCCTGGTGCCCTCGCGAGCCCAACTGCCACCGCCGGCCCGGCCGCGTACCGACGCGCCCGCACTGCCCGACGGCGACGGCCTGTATGTCGTCGTCAACCCCTCCTCCGGGGCGCAGCCCCAACTCATGGACCCGGTACGGCAGATCAAGGCCGCACTGCCGCGCGCCGAAGTTGTCATCTACGAGGCGGCCTCGGGCCCGCTGCCCAAGGTGATCGCCGAGGCCGCGCGCGACGCGGCCCGCCGCGGGGGAGTGCTCGGCGTCTGCGGCGGCGACGGGACCATCAACGCGGCCGTGGCGCCGGCCCTGGAGTTCCAGGTGCCGCTGATGGTGATGCCCGGCGGCACGTTCAACCACTTCGCCGCCGACCTCGGCGCCGAGACGGTGGCGGATGCCTGTGCCGCGGTCGCGGCCGGCGTCGCGGTACGGGCCGACGTCGGCCGGGTGACGCCGCTGCCCGAATCGCCTGAAGGCGGCACCGGCGCACCGGGGCCCGAGCCCGTCTACTTCCTGAACACCTTCAGCCTGGGCGCCTACCCCGATCTCGTCCGGTTCAGAGAGCAGTGGTCACCGAAGATCGGCGGCCCGGCCGCGACGCTCTACGGCACGGCGAGGATCCTGCGCACCGCACGCCCGCTGGAGGCGGTGGTCAATGGGCGCCGCCGCGCGATGTGGCTGCTCTTCGCCGGCAACGGCGCCTACCGCAGCCTCGGTATCGCCCCGGTGCGCCGCGACGATCTCGCCGACGGCCTCCTCGACGTACGGATCGCCCACGGCGGCCGCTTCGCCCGCACCCGCCTGCTCGCCACCGCCCTCGCGGGAGGAGTGGCCAGGACCCGCCTGTACGCCGCGACGCACGCGCGCCGGCTCCATGTCTCCGGACTGCGCGAGGGCACGAGGATGGCCTACGACGGAGAAGTGTCACGGGCCCCCCGCGCCTTCCGTGTCGACAAGCTCCCGGAGGCGCTCACCGTCTACCGCCCGCTGACGGAGCGGTAGCCGCCGCTCCGGCGGCCCGCCCTCTCAACTGGTGGTGGCCGCAGGCGTCTTGCCCCAGCCGCGCTTGACGGAGCGGTGGCATCGGCCGGGATCGTCGCCGGCGCCGACGAAGAGCGCGGTCAGCATCGGCACGGCGTGGGCGAGTGCTTCATGCGGCAAAGGGCCCGTCGCGACGAGTGACGCCAGTCCGTGGCCGATGGTCCAGCTCTGAGTCGCCAGTTCCAGGGGGTCGACGTCGTCGCGGAAGCGCCCGGCCGCCTTGGCCCGTCCGGCGCCGCGGACGAGGCAGTGCAGCGCCTCGTCCGCGGCGTCGGCGTCTTCGAGTTCGAAGCTCGCGTCGAACATGACCCGGTACAGGTCGGGGCTCTCCAGGGCGTTGGACACATAGGCGGCCCCCAGGGCGGCGAGGTCGCGCACCGGGTCCGAAGTCATCGAGACGGCTGCCAGTTTGGCGGCCAGGCGGCTGAAGCCTTCCTGCCGCAGCGCCTTCCACAGGCCGTCCATGCCGCCGAAGTAGGTGTAGACGGCCATCGTCGATACGCCGGTGCCGGCGACCAGTGTCCGCAGGGTGACCGGCTGCCGCTGCCGGAGCATGTACGCGGCCCGGTCGAGGAGTTGGGAGCGGACCACCGGATCTTTCGTTCTCGCCATGGCGCCACAATACATAGCAGCGCTATGCTTTCGATGTTTTCGCGGAACGCCGATCTTGTCGCCTGTGACCCCAAGGAGGGGCTGTGACCGTGACGTTGGTCAATCCCGATGGGCTGCCGAAGCCCGAGGTCTACCGCCAGCTGTCGGTCGCCACCGGTTCGAAACTGGTGTTCCTCGCCGGGCAGGTCGCCCGGGACGCGGACGGCCGGCCGGTCGGCGAGGGCGACTTCGCCGCTCAGGTGGAGCAGTGCTACGTCAACATCGCCACGGCACTGGCCGGAATCGGCGGATCCTTCGACGACGTGGCCAAGCTGACCGTCTATGTCGTCGACTGGAGTCCGGAGAAGATGCCCCTGCTCGGTGAAGGCGTGAGCCGGGCGGCGGCCCGGCTGGGCATCGATCCGGTCAAACCGATCACCCTGCTCGGCGTTGCGGCCCTGGGCGAACCGGACCTCCTGGTCGAGGTCGAGGCCACCGCGGTCATCGACGAATAGCCTGACGAACAGCCCGCTGCCTGCGCGGCCGATGCGGCCCGGTGCGGTCCGGGAGATCGCCCGGATCCGGTCAGCGGCGCGTCACTTCGACCGTGACCTGGTGGTCCTTGGAAGCCGCGTCGACGACCTGGACCCGGTAGGAGCCGACCTCGACGGACTGGCCCTCGCGTGCGCTGCCCTTGTCGGAGCCGACGTGCACCGTCGCCGCGTCGTCCGTGACGTCGCTGACCGAGAGCTTGTGCCCGAAGACGTCGTCCGCCGCGGCACCGCTGCCCGACAAGGTGACCTTGCACGTGTCGTTGTCGCAGTCCGTGGAGGAACTGGTATCGCTCTTGCTGACACACCCGCCGACGAGTGCGCCCGCCAGCAGGGCTCCCGTGAGGGCGGTGGCTGCGCGTACGTGAGTGCTGTTCATGGCCGCTCCCCGGCGCACGGAGCTCACTAACCGTTACATCCATCGTGGCACCGGCCACTCACCGCTGCATGTGGAGGCCCCGGAACCCTGCCGCCCCCGCCGCCCCCGCCGCCCCTCGGGTCGCGACACGGCGCTGTGGCCGGACCTCTTGACAGCGTGCGTACTGCTTCGCGACGTTTGGTCCTTGCCGTGCGGAAACGGCGCGTCATGGGGGGAGCGGTCGCTGATGCGATCCAGGAGCAGGCGATCCGGGGGCAGAAGTCCACACGCCTTTCCGGCCGGTAGCGCGAGCCGTGCGCCGACGCCGGACGGGCGGTCGATCTGAGGTGGACATCACCATCCACGGGGCCGACGCGCTGAGCGCGCCGCTGCGCCGCGCCTGGCACCGGGCGATGGACGAGTCGCCCGACTACGCCAACCCTTTTCTGGCACCGGAGTTCACCGCCGGCATCGGCCGCCACCGGGCCGGCGCGAAGGTGGCCGTCCTGCGCGAGCACGCGGAACCCGTGGGCTTCTTCCCGTACGAACGCAACTCCCTCGGCATCGGCCGCGCCATGGGCCTCGGCCTCTCCGACCTCCAGGCGCTGGTGCACCGCCCCGGAGTCACCTGGGACGCCCAGGAACTGCTGCGCGCCTGCGGGCTCTCCGTCTTCGAGTTCGACCATCTCGTCGAGGACCAGAGGCCGTTCGGCCACTACGTCACGGGAACCTTCGCCTCGCCCGCGATCGACCTGAAGCCCGAGAGCGAGGAGCTGGGATACGCGCAGTGGCTGCGCGGCGCCTACCCCGGCCTCGCCAAGACGACCCTGAAGAAGGAACGCCGCCCGGAGCGCGACACAGGGGAGCTGCGGTTCGTCTTCGACGAGCGCGACCCGCGGGTCCTGCGCACGCTCATGCGGTGGAAGTCCGCGCAGTACCGCCGCACCGGCCGTATGGACCGGTTCGCGCGCGCGTGGATCGTGGCCCTCGTGGAGCATCTCTTCCAGGTCCGCGAAGAGCACTTCACCGGTGTGCTGTCCGTCCTGTACGCGGGCGAGCAGCCGGTGGCCGCACACTTCGGGCCGCGCTCGCGCACCGTGTTCGCCTGCTGGTTCACCGCGTACGACCCCGCGTACCGCTACTACTCACCGGGGCTGCTCATGCATCTGCGCATGGCGGCGGCCGGCCGTGACGGCGTGGCCCTCATGGACCTGGGGCGCGGCGAGAAGCAGTACAAGGACTGGCTCAAGACCCGCGAACTGCGCGTGGGCGAAGGGTTCGCCGCCCGCCCGCACCCCGTCGCCCTCGCCCACCGCATGTGGCGCAGGCCGGTACGCGGCCTGCGGAACACGGTCCTGGCCCATCCCGCGCTACGGCAGCCGGCGGACCGGCTCCTGAAGGCGGCCGGCACGCTGCGCAGCGCCTCAGGAACCCCCTTTCCACGGTGATCCGACCGCCCTTCGAAGGACGAGGTGACGATGTCGTACGGAACACGGCTCGCGACACTGATGGCGCGTCGGCTCGGACGCGAATGCGTCTACACGCCCTCGGCCCGCCTCGCCCTCTATCTGGCCCTGCGGCGCTGGTGCCGTCCGGGCGCGCGGGTGCTGATGTCGCCGGTGAACGACGACGTGATCCTCTTCGTGGTCCTCGCGGCAGGGCTCCGCCCGGTGCACGCGCCGGTGTCGGTGTGGGACGGCAACATCGACCCGGCCGCCGTACCGGAAACGACCTGGCGCAGCGTGGACGCCGTCCTGACCACGAACCTGTACGGCATGCCGGACCGCATGACCGAACTGCGGCGGCGCTGCGACGAGTTGGGGATCCCGCTCTTCGAGGACGCGGCGCACGCGATCGGCACCCATGTGGACGGCCGGCCGATCGGGACCTTCGGCGAGGCCGCCGCCTTCAGCCTGTCCAAGCATGTGGCGGCACGGGCCGGCGGCTTCCTCGCCGTCGAGGACGCCCGCACCCGGCGCGAACTGGAACTGCTGCGCGACGACCTCCTGGTGCCCGGCCGCATCGGCGCCGACCTGTCCGCGACACTGCGGCCACTGGCGCGTTCCGCCGTGCGCTCCCTGCGCCTGGTGCGGCCCGTGTGGCGCACCATGCAGCGCCTCGGCCTGCTCGAGCGCGACGGCTTCCGGATGCCCCTGCACGCGCCGATGCTGACCGCCAGCGCGAAGGCGGCCCCGGGCCTGGCCGCGTACGAGCCATGGATACGCGTCGATCTGCACGACTACAGGACGCGCCACGGGGCCCTGGTGCGGGGGCCGTTGGCGCTGCGCCTGGCCCGGATCGACGGCGATCTCACCCGGCGCCGCGCCGGTGTCACGCTCCTTTCCGGCACCACCTGGGCCTCACCGGCGCTGCGCGACCGCACGGCACACGACCAGATTCACGCCCTCTTCCGCGTCCCGCTCCTGGTCCACGACCGTGACACGCTCCTGGACCGTCTGGTGAGCCACGGCGTGGTCTGCGGATACGTCTACGACCCTCCGCTCGACGACTACGCGGGCGCCGAGTTCGTCGAGCCGTCCCCCGACCCCGCGGCCGCCCGCTGGTTCGCCGCCCACGTGCTCCCGGCCGACCCGCTCCTGGCGCGCACGGTCACCGCCGCCCTGACGAAGGAGCAGACGACGGCCGCGCATCCGCCCACGGGCGGCGCCGTCGACGCGTAGGACCAGACACCCGGCGGTTCAACTGCCGCTCACCGCACGTCACTTGGGATCGTTCACGCGCCCGCATGGAGATACGCCGCCCACAGGGAGGGAGTCGCGGGATACCGGTCGCGTACCTGCCGGATCGTGGCGTGCAGGGCGGCCGCGGACCGGTCGGGGGCGAGGGTGCCGGGTGGGCCGGGCGCCAAGTGGGTGTAGAAGGACTCGGCGATCTCGGCCGCGAGGCGGTCGTCGATGGGCCACAGGGTTCCGACGACGTGGGGGAAGCCGGCGAGCTGGAAGGCGCTGGTGAGGTGGATGGCCTCGTCGCGCAGCCGACCGTCGCCCGGGTTCGCGGTGCTGCAGGCCGACAGGTAGGCCAGATGCGCCCGGTCCAGGTCGACCTGGGCGAGGGCGGAGACCGTCAGCGGTGCGGTGGCGTGGTCGTGCAGGAGCAGCCCGCTCCGTGAGGGATCCGCGCTGTCACTGGTGCCGTGGCAGGCGAAGTGCGCGATACCGGACTGCGGCAGCTGAGCCAGGACACGGGCGGTGGTGGGGGTGCCGATCGCGGGCGGTGTGCGCGCGTCGCCGGCGGCGTGCGCGCGGGCGGGACCGGTGAGCTGGACCGGGCCGTGCAGAAGTGCCCGTATGCGGCGGACCTCTTCGGAGACGTGGTGCAGAGGGGCATGGCCCGGAGTGGCGGGCATGGCGACGATGAGGGAACGGGAGTGGGCGAGGGGCCGGGGCCGGCGGGCGCGGGCGTGGCGCAGGGCGCGGACGGTGGGCGTGTAGGAGGAGACCACCCGGTCGAGTGCGGTGCGCCGGAGCCCGCCGCCCGCCGGCTCGGTGTGATATCCGGCGGCGTGCAGGGGGAGTTGGCCGAGCAGCCCGCCCGGCGCCCACCACACCCGGGGCAAGCGACCGCTGCGGCCGGTGGGCGTCTCGGGGGCCGGCGCCACGCCCTGCTCGGCGAGCGCGGACAGGACGGGTTCCGCTGCGGCGTCCCACAGCCACTCCAGGATCCGGCTCAACTGCCCCTGGGCGGCGATCCGGTCGCGATCCGGCGCGGTCGCCGCGGCCAACGCCTCGTAGAACGCGCTGATGCGCTCGGTGACGGCATCGAAGGTGAGATCGGGCAGCGGACAGGACGTGATGCCGTGCCGGGTGAGCAGCAGCGCGTCGCTGCGCAGTCCGTTGACGTTGAACGTCACCACGGGCCCGTGCGCCGCCTCGGCGATCAGTTCGTCGGTGGTGGGCGCCCGGCCGAAGTCGGCGAACCCTTCGCGGGAGCGGATGGCGGCGCGTACGTCTTCCAGCTCGGCGGCAAGGAGATGGCGCTCCCGCCAGGCCGCACCGGGGTCGTAGCCGGCGGTCGCGGTGACTGCGGTGGGGTCCTGGTCGAGCCGCTCGCGCAGACTGGTGAAGCGCCGTGCCAGCTCGGGGTGGCGGTCGTGCAGCTCCGCCAAGTCGGTGCGGGTGTCGAGGGCTTGGGACAGGAGCACGGCGCGTCCGACCTCCGCGAGGCGCAGTGCGCGTGCGGCCCGTTCGCCCGCGGTGCCGCTCGTGTCGGCAAGGGCCAGGCTGATCGCTTCGGCGGCGATGCCGGAGGTGTTGCCGAGGGCGTGCTCCTGGTCGGTACGCAGGAGCCGGCGGGGCGCGATCTCAGGGAGCAGCCGCACGGCCCGGTCGATGAGATCGGCGGCATGGCCGAAGTCCAGCGGCGCCGCCAGATACGAGGCCACACGCGCGGCGCGGACGCGCAGCCAGGCAGGCGCCATGGGGTCTTCGGAAGCCTGCCGCAGCACGGTCAGCGCCTCATCGAGGTCGTCCCGCTGCTGGGTGCGGAACAGCCGCGTCCACAGGGCGGCGCCCAGATTGGACAGATACACCGAATGGCGGGGATCGCCGGCCGTAGCGGCCCGCGTGGCGGCGCGGCTCGTCTCCACCGCCTTGTCCAGGTCGCCGAGCTCCTGCGTGTGCTGGTACCGGCTCAAAAGGGTGCGGCCGAGGTTGGTCAGGCACACGGCATGAGCGGGGTCGTCCTCGGGGGTGGCCCGCACGGCCGCCCGGTTGGCCTCCTCAGCCTTGGCCAGATCCTCGAGATGTCCCGTGTGCAGGAACCGCCGCCGCATGATGATGCCAAGTGCGTCCAGGTAGGTGGTGAGACCTGGATCGTCGTACGGGGTGTCCGCGATGGCGGCCCGGCCCGCCTCCTCCGCCTCGTCCAGGTCCGCCAGCTTCCCCGAGCGATCGAATCGCTGCTCCAGTACGGAGGAGAGGCCGGCCAGGTACAAGGTGCGGTGGGGGTCGTCCGCGCGCGCCGACTCCACTGCGGCGCGCCCCGTGTCCACCGCCTCCGTCAGATCGGCCAGACCTCCCGTACGTTCGAATCGCTTGCCCAGATCGCTGCTGAGGCTGGCCAGATAGAAGGCGCGACCCGGATCGTCACCGGTGGCCGATTCCACGGCCGCGCGACCCACCTCGATCGCCTCGTCCAGGTCCGCGAGGTCCCAGGTGCGGGGGAACTGCTGCCCGGACAGGGCGGAGCTGAGATGCAGCAGGTACAAGGCGTGCCGCGGGTCGTCCGGCGCGGTGGCCGACACGGCGGCACGCGCCACCTCGATCGCCTCGTCCAGGTCGAGGGGGCTCTCCGAGTGGTGGTACCGCTCCAGCAGGGCGAGGCGCAGGTCGCACAGATAGGTGGCGCGGTCGTCGTCGTCCGGGGCGGCGCTGTCGACGGCGGTACGGCCCGCCCTGACCGCCCGGTCGATGTCCTTGAACTCACCTGTGCGTTCATGGCGTCTGGTCAGGGCGACCGCGAGGGCGTGCAGATGCCAGGCGCGCTGGGGATAGTCGTGAGGCAGCGCCCAGGTGGCGGTGTGGCTTGCTTCCTCCACCTCGTCGAGGCGGCCGAGTTCTCCGGTGCGTTCTTCTCGCTCCTGCAGCGCGAGCCCGAGAAAGGTCAGATACGAGGCGCGCTTGGGGTGCTCCGGCGGAAGGCCGTCCGTGATGTGTTCCCACTGGGCCACGGCGGACTTCAGGAGCATCGGATCCGTGGACAGCAGTGCACGGTGGAGCAGGTCTCCGGCGCTCGCGGCGGCCCGTTCGGAGACGGCGTCGAAAAGCGGTGGCGGGGGAGCGCCGGTCCCGCGGGCGTAGCAGAGGGCGAAGAACCGGACGGCCTCGTCACGGTCCTGGCCGGAGGCGGCCTCCGGCAGGGCGAGGGAACGCTGATGGTGCAGCCGGCCCAGGACATGGAGGGCGTCCGGGCCGGCCTGGCTCTCACCGACGAGCCCGGCCAGATCGTGCGCCTCGGCATGTGCCGCCGCCTCCAGGACCGCCGAGGCGTCTCCCGCCTCGGCCCGCTCCACCCGCGCCCGCACCGCGGCGAGCAGTTCCTCGCGCCGTCCCATGGATACCGCCCCCCGCAGCGTTGGCCCTGCCCTCGCCGCTCTCACCCTGTCCGTCTCAACCGACCACGATAGGCGGCAAGTTGGCGGTTTGGATCTCGTCGTGGGACTTGGATCGGGACTCGGGTCGGGACTCGGGTCGGGACTCAGGGACCGGCGTCGACGGAGACGGAGACGGGCACGGGCGCGGGTGCGGGCTTGCCGGCCGCGGACGTGTCGGCGTTGCAGGACAGGGAGCTCAGGAGGCCGAGGCCGACGATGCCGGCCATCACCGTCACGACGATCTTCCTGCCACGGGAGGTGGGCTTGCTGGGTGCGCTCACTGGGGCCTTCCGTCGGTCCGTGTGCGTCGCACCCGGTGGGGCGACTAAGCGAAATGTAAAGGCAGGGCAAAGGCGCTGTCGGGGGCCGGAAGTCCCCTTCAGTGCGGGACCTTCGGGCCGGAAGCCGTCGATGAGTCCCCGACGCGGGGCCCGCCTCCGTCCCCGTCAGCGCCTTGAGCGCGCCTGCCTGAGTACGTCAGCAAGGCCACCCGGCGGGCAGCGGCCGTCGGCCCCGGCCCGGACTCAGGGTGCCCAGGGGGAGGCGACGGACCATGTCGTGTCCTCGGTGAAGGAGGCGGGGTTGTCCCAGGCGTGTGTGCCGCCGGGGGTGGCGAGCCAGACCTCCGCGTCGATGTGGCGGACGTAGCTGCCGGGGAAGTTGGCCGACGACAGGCGCACTCCGCCGCTGCCCTGCTGCGGGCAGAAGGTGGCGTCGTCCCTGAAGAGCACGCCGGAGCCCGCCTCCCGGCGCACCCGGTGGTCGCGGTGTCGGAGGTATTCGCCCGGGTAGTTGCGGGACTCGAAGGAGTAACACAGCGGGTTTCCGAGGCCCTTGACCACCTTCCAGGTGGCGTCCCGCTTCAGCAGATCACCGCTGGCGGCGTCGACGACGTCGGTGCGCGCCAGGCCGTCGTAATGACGCAGATAGCGGTTGGTGTAGCCGGGTGTGGTCACGCGCAGCGACACATACTGGCCCACCGGCAGGGCGGCGGGCGTCGCCGGGTCGCGGGAGGCGTCGATGAGCGCGCGGTTGGCGGCGCGGACGCGTGCGGTGTCCACCTTCATGACCTGCCGGTCGTAGGTGAGCAGACCGTTGACCTCGTTCTCCACGTCGGTGGTCTCGGTGTAGACGGCGGCCGAAAGGCCCGCGGGCAGTGAGTGCGTGCGCAGCGTGCCGAGCAGTCCGGTGAACCGGTTGTTCAGGGCCGCAAGGCTCGGCTGGTCCTCGTAGCTGAAGCCGCCGCCGGGGTACCACTCGTGGCCCGGCACCTTGTAGCCGAGGCCGCCGTACTCGCCGAGTACCGCCGCACGGGAAGGACTTGGCGGGGTGTTGCCGGGGCCGACGTAGATGTGGTGGTCGACCACGTCGCCGTTGCCGCCGTCCACCGAGCCGCAGCAGTTGACGCCGCTCATGTTGTTCACGAGCCGGGACGGGTCGCGGGCCTTCACCTCGTCGGTGAGCCTGGCCTGGTCGTACTGGCCCCAGCCCTCGTTCTGGTTGACCCACATGATCAGGGCGGGGGAGCTGCGGTGCTGGTCGATGACGGCGTGGTACTCGGCCTCCCACTGGGTGCGGGCTGCGGCGTCGGGGGTCTTGCCGCTGTCCATCGACGGCATGTCCTGCCACACCAGGAGGCCCAGCTTGTCGGCCCAGTGGAACCAGCGCTGCGGTTCGACCTTGATGTGCTTGCGGACCATGTTGAAGCCGAGGTCCTTGAGCGCCTGCAGGTCGTACTTGAGGGCGGCGTCGGTGGGCGCGGTGTAGATGCCGTCCGGCCAGTAGCCCTGGTCGAGAGGGCCGGTCTGGAAGACGAACTCGCCGTTCAGGACCGGGCGTTCGACGCCCTTGACGTCCGCGAGGGCGATCGAGCGCATGCCGGCGTAGCTGCCGACGGTGTCGACGGCGCTGCCGCCCTGGAGCAGCTCGGCCTTGACGTCGTAGAGGAAGGGATCGTCGGGGGACCAAAGACGGGGCTCGGGCACGGACACGGTGAACTCGCTCCCGGTGGGCCCGGTCGCGCTGCCCACCACCGTGGCGCCGTCGGAGACCGTGACCCGGGCGGCGTGCCCGGACAGGCCCGCGCCGTGGACGGTGACCTTGAGGGCGTCGCGCTGCAGGTCGGGCACGAGATCGAGCCGGGTGATACGGGCGGGGGCGACGGGCTCCAGCCAGACGGTCTGCCACAGGCCCGATGCGGCGGTGTAGAAGATGCCGCCGCCGGGATGCGGTGCGACGTCGTTGATGCGCTGCTTGCCGACCGCCTGACCGCCGGTCTGAGTCGGGTCGTGGACCGAGACCACCAGGGTGTTGGGGGAGCCCGGGGTGAGCAGAGCGGTGATGTCGTAGCCGAAGGAGTCATAGCCGCCGCGGTGTGTCCCGCCCGCCTGGCGGCCGTTGACGCGGACCGTGGTCTCCCAGTCGGAGGCCCCGAAGTTGAGCATGACGCGGCGGCCGTCCCAGCCGGCGGGCACGGTGAAGGTGCGCCGGTACCAGAGCCGGTCACTCGCGGTCACCTTGCGCTGGATGCCGGAGAGCGAGGACTCGACGGGGAACGGTACGCGGATCTGCTCGGGGAAGTCCGTGGGCTGCCCGGCGTCGCGAGCGGTGACGGCGAAGTCCCAGATGCCGTTGAGATTGGCCCAGTCGGGGCGGGTGAGCTGGGGGCGCGGATACTCCGGCAGCGGCTGGTCGACCGGGACGTCATGGGTCCACGGGGTCGTCATCGGCGGCGGCTCGGGCTTCCAGTCGGCGGCCCGGGCGCCGGGTGCGGTGTGGATGCCCTGGGTGTCGATCGCGGCTTGGGTGCCCGATGCGGCCGCGCCCGGTGCGGAACCGAAGCCGAGGGTCAGCACGGTGCTCCGGGTCAGGGCGGCGGCGGTGAGCAGACGGCGTGATCGGGGTGCTCGGCGTGGGTTCGGCATGGGATCCCCACCTCTTTCCATCGTTGGAGAGCTGGTGCGTCCCGTACGACAGCACCGCGCGCGGCGCCGGTCCAGACCTCTCGCAGGAATTACTACGAGGCGTCGCTCAGGCGCGTCGCCTGCGCGCTGCCGATCAGTGTGTGCAGATGATCGGCCGCCGCCCGTGCGAAGGCGGGGTCGTTGATGTGGGTGGCGGATTCACAAACGGTCACGGCGCTGCCGCGCAGCCCCTCGCGCAGCGCCGTGAACAGGGCCTCGTCGAGCGGCGGGTCGTGGTAGGGGCCGCCCGGCTGGCCGAGGGTGGACAGGCCGCGCAGCGGGATGTGGACGGCGGTCGGGCCGGTCGCGGCACGGAGTTTGGCGGCGACCCGGCGGCCCAGTTCCGCGCACTCCGCGCGCGTGGTGCGGATGACCGTGATGGACGGGTTGTGCACCCGGATCAGGCGGTCGGCGAAGCGTTCGGGGAGTGCGTCGAGCGGGCCGAACTTCACCATGTCCAGGGCCCCGAGGCTCACCACCTGGGGCAGTCCGGCGCGTCCGGCGGCCCGCAGCCGGTCCGGGCCCGCGGTCAGGATGCCGCCGACCAGATCGTCGGCCAGCTCGCTCAGCGTCAGATCGAGGACACCGGCGAACAGACCACGCTCGGCCAGCGTCTCCAGGGAGCGGCCGCCGGAGCCGGAGGCGTGGAAGACCAGGACCTCGTAGCCGAGTTCGGCCAGCCGTGCGCGGGCCGCGTCCACACCCGGCGTGGTGACACCGGCCATCGACGCCGCCACCAGCGGCCGCCCGCCCGCCGCCGGCTCGACCGGTTGCCGCGTGGGCCGCGCGGAGGCATAGCCCGCGGCCATCCCGGCCATCGCGTCCGCGGCGTTGGCCAGGATCGGCGCCGATATCCGGTTGATGCCGGCGATGTCGACGATGCTGTACATCATGGCGATGTCGGCCGCCCCGACATACGGCGAGACATCACCGGCGGCCATGGACGACACCATCAACTTCGGTACGCCGAGCGGCAGGGCCCGCATCGCCCGGCTCGCTATCGACGTACCGCCGCTGCCGCCGATGGCCAGGACGCCGTGCAGTCGGCCCTCCTCGTGCAGCCGCACGACGACTTCCGCCGCGCCCCTGGCCATCGCCGTCACCGCCGTCCCGCGATCGCCCTCGCTGCGCAGCCGCTCCAGGTCGGCGCCCGCCGCGGCCGCCACCGTCGCTCTGGGGACATCGGGCTCCACCCGGGGTTCCCCCACGACCCCGGCGTCGACGAGGAGCACCTCGACCCCCCGGCGCCGAAGGCGCTCTTTCAGCCAGCCGTATTCGTCGCCCTTGGTGTCCAGCGTCCCGACAAGCACAACGGTCGTCATATTCACTAGTGTTCGCGCTGGTCGCGGCCACGACAAGGTGCATCGCCATCACAAAATGACCGGGACGGGAAGACGGCGGCACGCCAACTTCCGGGTAACGAACGGGTTTTGACGGCCGAGCGCCCGGAACGGACCGGCGCGTCGGCCGTACGCGCCGGGCGCACCCGGCTCGCTCGTACCGGCGCGACGTCCGCTGTGGGGGTGCGGCGCGGGGGTATCGGCGCGGGTGCCGTCGCGCTCAGGCGCCCGCGTGGAGGTAGGCCGCCCACAGGGAGGGGGTCGCCGGGTAGCGGTCGCGTACCGCGCGGATGGTGTGGTGCAGGGCGACGGCGGACCGGCCGGGGTCGGGGGACCTCGGCGTCCCGGTGCTCAGGTGGAGGTAGAAGGACTCGGCGATCTCGGCCGCGAGCCGGTCGTCGATCGGCCACAGAGTCCCCACCACATGCGGGAAACCCGCCAGTTGGAAGGCGCTGGTCAGGTGGATGGCCTCGTCGAGCAGAAGCGGGTTGCGGACCGCCGCGGTGCTGCACGCCGACAGATAGGCCAGCTGCGCGCGGTCCAGATCGGTACGGGCGAGCGCGGCGACGGTCAACGGCGTGGTGGCGTGGTCGTGCAGCAGCAGCCGGCTGCGCGAGGGGTCCGTGCGGTCGTCGGCGCCGTGGCAGGCGAAGTGGGCGATGGCGCACTGCGGCAGCCGGGCGAGGACACCGGCCGTCGTCGGGATGTCACCGTCGGCCGCGTTCATCTGGCCGTCCCCGGATGCTTCTAACGTGGGTGCGGCGCCGGTGAGTTGGAGCGGATGGTGCAGCAGCGCCCGGACGCGGCGGGCCTCTTCCGGTACGTGCGGCAGCGGGCTCCGGCCGGGCGTGGTCGGCATGGCCACGATCAGGGACTGGGAGTCGCTCGCGGGCCGGGGCCGCCGTGCGCGCGCGTGGTGCAGGGTGCGGATGGTGGGGGTGTACGACGAGACCACCCGGTCCATGACGGTACGGCGCCGCGGGCCGGGGTCGGTGTGGTGTCCGGCGGCGTGCAGGGGCAACTGCCCGAGCAGTCCGCCCGGCGCCCACCACACCCGCGGCAGCGGCTCACCGTCGTCGCCCTGAGGCTCCGTCAGATCCAGTGCGGCCAGGACGGGTTCGGCCGCCGCCTCCCACAGCCAGGCGAGCACACCGGACAGCTCCCGCTGCGCGCCGATCCGGTCACCGGCCGGCGCCGTCGCCTCCGCGAGCGCGCGATGGAAGGTGTTGCTCCGCTCGACTACCGCACTGCGTGTGAGCGCGGGCAGCGGGAGCGCGCTGACGCCGTCCCGGGTGAGCAGCAGGGCGTCGCTGCGGTAGTGGCTGACATTGAACGTCACCACGGGGCCGTGCACCGCTTCGGCCATCAGCGTGTCGAGGCTCGGCGGCAGACCGAAGTCGGCGAAGCCCGTACAGGCGCGGATACGGCCGATGACTTCCTCAAGCTCCGTGGCGAAACGGTGCCGCTCACGTCCGGCCCCCGAGAACCGGCGGCCGCCGCTTGTGCTCGCGCTGTGCGCGAATCCGTGGCTGTTGGTCGTGTTTCCGGTCCCGGCCGAGCTCTGGCCGCCGGCCGTGCTCCCGGTGTCCGTCAGGTCGTGCCCGCCGGACGCGCCCCCGGTCGTCCCGCCCTCCTCGTCGAGCCGCTCGCGGAGGTGGACGAAGCGCTCGGCCAACTCCGGGTGCCGCTGCTGTAGTTCGGTCAGATCGCTGCGGGCGTCGAGGGCCTGGGAGAGCAGTACGGCGCGCCCGGCCTCCGCCATGCGCAGTGCCCGTACCGCCCGCTCCCGCGCGTCGCCCTCGGTGTCCGCGAGTGCCAGTGCGGTCGCGTCGGCGGCGAGGCCCGCGGTGCTGCTGCCGAGTACGTGCTGCTGGTCGCTGCGGCGCAGCCGGCGCCCCGCCACCTCCGGCAGTGTGCGGACCGCCTTCTCGAGGAGCGCGGCGGCGAGCGAGGGCTGCGCGGAAGCCGCGAGGTCCGCGGCCACCCGGGCGGCCCCGATGCGTCGGCGCGGTGACGTGGCCGTGTTCTCGGTCACCTGCTCACAGACGGACAGCGCCTCGCGCAGATCCTCCGCCCGGCGCGTGAGTTCGTACCGCTTGCGCAGCGCGATGCCCAGGTCGAGCAGGCACATGGCGTGATCGGGGTGATCGGGCGGCACGCTGTCGGCGGCGGTCCGCCCGGACATGACGGCCTCGTCCAGGTCCGCGGGGTCGCCGGTCAGCTCGAAGCGCTCCCGCAGGACGGACGCGAAGTTGGTCAGGCGCAGAGCGTGGTCGGGATGGTCGCCCGGGGTGGCCCGGACGGTGGCACGGCCGGCCTCGACGGACGCGTCCAGATCCACCAGGTCCCTTGTGCTGTGGAACCGCGTTCTCAGGACGGTGCCTAGGTTGTTCAGGCAGACCGCGAGGACGGGGTGCCCCTCGGGATGGGCCCTTACGGCGGCGCGGCAGGCCTCCACCGCCGTGTCCAGGAGCCGTGCGTCGCCCGTGCGTCCGTACTTGTCCCGCAGGGCGAGGCCCAGGTTGGTCAGCCCGGCCCCGC
The DNA here is from genome assembly GCF_042665355.1 of Streptomyces monticola. Classification (NCBI taxonomy): domain Bacteria; kingdom Bacillati; phylum Actinomycetota; class Actinomycetes; order Kitasatosporales; family Streptomycetaceae; genus Streptomyces; species Streptomyces monticola. Next base: position 337,081 of record NZ_JBHTCF010000002.1, read on the forward strand.
GGTCGGGGTGGTCCTTCGGCATGGATCCGGTGGCGGCACGGCCCGCCTCGATGGCCTCGTCGAGGTCGGTGAGATCTCCCGTACGTGCGAACCGGGTCCGCAAGGAGTCGCCGAGGTTGTGCAGGGCCGGGACCGACGGCCGGCCCTGAGGGGCGGACCGGACGGCGGCGCGGTACAGCTCGATGGCCTCGTCCAGGTCGGCCAGGCTTCCGCTGCGCTCGAACCTGCCGTGCAGCGCGAGGCCGAGATTGGTGAGGCAGCCGACGCGCTGGGGGTCGTCGGGCCTGACGAGCCCCGCGGCGGTACGGCACACCTCGATCACCTCGTTCAGATGGGCGAGGTCTCCCGTACGCGCGAATCGCTGATGCAGGACGATCCCGAGGTCGGCCAGGCGGGCGTAGTGCCCGGGGGCCGCCCGGACCGCGGCGCGGGCCGCTGCCAGTGCCTCGGCGAGGTCGTCGGGGTCGTCCTTGAGCTCGAATCGCCGGCCCAGGAGGACGCCGAGGCGGGACAGCGGAACGGCCGCGTCGCGGTGGCCCGTCTGAACCGTCCCGGCGGCGGTACGGGACAGCTCGATCGCCTCGTCCAGGTCCTGCCAAGTGCCCTTGCGCGTGGACCGCGTGTCCAGGGTCCTGCTGAGGTTGACCAGACACAGGGCGCGGTCCGGGTGCCCGGGCGGTGCGGCCTCGACGGCGGCACGGCCCACGGCCACGGCCTCGTCGAGGTCCGCCGGATCATCCGTCTGCTCGAACCGCTCCTCCAGGACGAGGCTGAGGTTGGAAAGACGCCCGGCGTGCCCGCGGTCGTCTGCGGAGGCGGTGCCGACGGCGGCACGGGCCGACTCGACGCCCTCCGCCAGATCCCGCGGGTCCTGTGTGTGGGCGAACCGCGTACGCAGCATGTTGCCGAGGTTCGACAGGCTCGCGGCCCGGTCGGCGTGACCGGGCGGTGTGGCCCGGAGGGCGGCGCGGCCGGTCGTGATGGCTTCGTCGAGGTCCCGTGGCTCCTTCGTACGGTCGTGGCGCTGGTAGAGAAGACCGCTCAGCAACTGCTGGTGTTCGGCGTGATCGGGGTGGCCGGGGGGAGCGGCCTCGACGGCTTGGCGGGCGCAGCTCACGGCCTCGTCCAGGTCCGCCGGATCCTGGGTGCGTATGTACCGACTGCGCAGTGCGCGGCGCAGGTTGGACAGGACATCGGCCCGCTGGGGATGCCCCTGGGGCTCGGCCTGCACGGCGGCGCGGCCCGCCTCCACGGCCTCGTCCAGGACCGCCGGATCCTCCGAGTGGTCGTAGAGGTCCCTGAGGACGACGCAGAGATTCGAAAGCAGCCCGGGGTGGTCGGGGTGCTCCGGCGGCACGGACCCGGCGGCGGCGCGGTTCACCTCGACCGCCTCCTCCAGATCGGCCGTGTCACCGCCGTGGGCGAACCGGGTGCGCAGGACGGTGCCGAGATTGGACAGGCACCCCGCGCGGTTGGCGTCCCCGGGCGGCACGGCGTGCAGTGCGGCCCGGGCGGCCGTCGCGGCCTCGTCCAGATCGGCCGGATCTCCGCTGCGCTCGAACCGGGTCTGCAGGGCCCCGGCGAGCGCGGACTGCCAGGCGACATAACCGGAATGACTGTCGCCGACGCTGCCCGCGATACGCCGCCACAGGGTCACGGCGGTCGAGAGCAGCGCCGGATCGGCGCCGGTGGCGCAGGCGCGCTGGAAGACTTGCCGTGCGGTGGGGGCGGCGCGCTGGGCGAGCTGCGGGTACAGCGACGCCGGGATGCCGCCCGCACCGGCGATGAAGGGCGGCAGGAAGTACCGCAGCGCGGCCTCGCGGTCCGGCCCGGCGTCCGCGGCGGGCAGCGCGTTCGCACGCAGCAGGTGAAAGCAGCCCAGGGCGTAACCGGCCGCCAAGTCCCGCGCGCCGTCCATGAGTTGGGCGAGGCCGTGCGCCTCCGCGGTCGCGGCGGCGTCGAGCACGGTGGCGGCGACTCCCGCCTCCGCCGCCTGACGCACCCGCGCCCGTACCGCCCCGAGCAGCTGCTCCCGTGTCTCCATGCGCTCCGTCCCCCTAAGTGCCGTGCGGTCCCTCATGAAGAGCCTTGAAGCGTCATGGAGGGTGATGAAGAACGTCAATCATGAGGAGATCAGGGCCTGTTGTGCCAGCTGGGTGAGGGGTGGTTTCCGGACGAAGAGCGCTGCCTGGATCCCGCGCCGGCCGTGCGTCGATGCAGGTCAGGGGTAGTTCTGGGTTGAACCACCACATTCCCGGCACAGGTGCGACGACTTGAGCGGGTCCCGTAAACCCGGCCTGAGCAGTCCGTTCGGCAATCGGCCACCGATTATCGAACGCATCCGTCCGGTTATTGGTACATCGAGTTGGTGGTCACTCTCCGCGCAGGCAAGACTCCGTGCCGCAAGGAACACACCCGCAACGCAACGGAGTCGACTCATGAAGCACACCCTCAAGGCCCTCGGTACGACCGCCGCCGTCGCGGCCTGCCTGTTAGCCACGACGGCGGGCACGGCGCAGGCCGGGAGCGCGCCGCGCGCGGAAAGCCCGAGTCCGCAGACCAAGGGGCTCTACGCGCCCTCGGACCTGGTCCTCAGCGTCGGGTACGGCGAGGACGCCGCCACGGCCACCGTCGACCGCGCCGTCACCCTGACCTGCGCACCCCGCGCCGCCGGCAGCCACCCGGCCGCCGAAGCCGCGTGCACGGAAGTCCGCGGCGTGGGCGGGGAGTTGGCGGCACTCGTCGACACCGACCCGGGCACCGTCTGCACCAAGGAGTGGAACCCCAGGGTGATCACCGTCGCCGGTGTCTGGGAGGGCCGCACGGTCTCCTGGTCCACCACCTTCGGCAACCCGTGCGAGCTGCGCGCGGCGGTGGCGGGGAGCGCGGCGCTCGCGTTCTGAGGCACCGGTTCCGAGCGGTGACCCGGGCCTGCCCGCGTCACCGGTTCTGAGCAGAGACCTGGGCCTGCCCACGCCGACCGGGCAGGCCCAGGGCTGTGGTGCTGCTGCGGCCCGGTGGCCCGGTGGCCCGGTGGCCCGGTGGTCCGGTGGCCCGGTGGTGCTGTGGCTCGCGGGCCCGCAGGCCGGGCTGGTAGGAATCCGTATGCCAACTACTGATCTTGACCCGACGGAACGCCTGCTGGCGGAGCGTGCGTGCGAACGCCTGATCCTGGAGCTTGTCCACCGGCTCGACCTCGGAGAGCCCGGCACGATCGCGGATCTCTTCATCCCCGACGGGGTGTGGGAGTGGCCGTCCGGTGAGCGGCGTATCGAAGGGCGCCAGGCGCTGCGGGCGTACTTCGGGTCGCGGCCGGCGGATCGACTGTCCCGGCGGATGTGTACGAACATCCTGGTCACCGTCGACTCCCCCGACACCGCGTCGGCGACCACGTACTTCGCGACCTACCGAATCGACGGCCATGTGCCGGGCGCCTTGGTGCCGCCCCCGGCACCGGCGAACGTCGGCCACTACCAGGACACCTTCCGCAAGGTGAACGGCACTTGGCTCCTTGCCACCCGCACCCTTGTCCTGGCCTTCGGCGGTCCGACACGGCGTCTCGACGGTGCTCAGGGATCTGACGGATCCTGAGTCACGTCGTCCGCGGCGGCACCCTCCTCGAATGCCGCCGCGAAGCCCGCCTCGCCAAGTGCCGCACGTACCGCGGCCGTCACCCGGTCCACGTCCCCACGCTCGGCCGCAGGCAGCGGCGCACCCACCGAGGCGCGGCCCGAGGCCGCCGCCCCGAGCAGCCGCGCGGCGTGCTCGGCGTCACCTGCCAGCGCTCGCGCCCCTGCGAGGCCCTCCAAGGCGAGCGCGACCGCCCGTGGGTCACCGGTTTCCCGGGCCGCGGCCAGACCTTCGCGATGCAGGGACAGAGCGGTACCGGCGGCACCGCGCAGCTCGGCGACGAAGCCGAGTTCGGCCAGGATCAGCGCGGTCCCGTATTCCGCGCCGAGTTGCCGGTTCCACCCGAGCCAGTTGCGCAGATACGACTCGGCGGCATCGAGCCGCCCCTGCCGCCGTGCGCCGAGCGCAAGGCCGAGCTCCGCGAACTCCTCGGCGGGCTTGTCCCCCTGCTCGACGGCAAGCCGCCGGCCCCGCTCATGCAACTCGTCGGCCCGGGCGTGCTCTCCGGTCAGCAGCGCGATCCGGCCGAGTTCGGACCAGCGCATCGACGCATCCGTCCACAGGCCCAGGTCCTCGGCGATGCGCAGCCCTTGCTCATGCTGCCGGGCGGCTTCGGCGTAGTCGCCCTCGATCTCCGCGAGCCGCCCGAGCACCGCCGTCGCCTGCAGCCCTCCCCACGCGTCACCGACCTCCTGGAAGAGCGCGAGACTCACTTCGCCCGCCCTGCGTGAGGCCGCCAGATCCCCGCACACATATGTCTGCATGCCGCGCGTGGCGAGCGCTGCCGCCCTGGCCCAGCCGTCGCCCAGGGCACGGGAGTCGGCCAGCAACCGGTCCACCAGTTCCTCACCCACCGCGAGGTCACCGAACCTGGTGACCGCGAACCCGAGGAGCCAGCCCGCCCTTGTCCGCTCGCGCGGGTCGCGGATGTCGTCGTACAGCTCAAGAGGTTTCCGGCTGCCGCGCACGGGTGTGTCCGGGGCGCCGGACAACAGACCGATCCCGGTGTGCCAGGCGAGGGTCGCGCAGAGGTCCGGGTCCTCCGGACGGTCCGCGTCCTGCGGACGGCCCGGGCCATCCGAACGGCCCGCATTCTCTGCTCGGCCCGAGCCCTCCCCACGGCCCGAGCCCTCTGCCGGGCGCAGGGACAGCACCATGGACAGACAGCGCTCGGCCTCGGTCAGGCGGCCGCGCAGAAACCAGTACCAGACCATCGCATGCACCAGGTTCCGGGCCAGCGGCCAGTCGCCGTCCGCCGCGGCCCCGTCGATCGCGCCGCGGATATTGGCGCTCTCCGCGTCCAGGCGCCGTAGCCACCGCATCTGATCGGCGCCGCGCAAGAAGGAGTCGGCCCGCTCGGCGAACGCCGCGTAATAGCGCGCGTGGACGCGCCGCACGCGTTCGTACTCACTGGCGCGCAACCGCTCCAGGCTGTACGCCGCCACCGACTCGAGCAGTCGATAGCGGGGCCCGTCGGCGTCCTGAGCGACCACGACAAGGGACCGGTCCACCAGGCGGGTCAGCAGATCCAGGATCTCGCCGGGCCGCACGCCGTCGCCGGCGCAGACCTCCTCGGCGGCCGCCAGAGTGCAGCCGTCGGAATGGACGGCGAGGCGGCGAAGCACCGTCCGCTCCGCCGCGGTCAGCAGCTCCCAGCTCCAGTCGATCATCGCGCGCAGCGTCTGCTGCCGCGCCGGGGCCTCGCGGTGTCCACCGGTGAGCAGCCTGAACCGGTCGTCGAGACGTTCCGCCAGCTCGCCCACACCCAGCACACGCAGCCGTGAGGAGGCCAGCTCAAGGGCGAGCGGAATCCCGTCGAGCCGCCTGCAGATCGAGGCCACGGCCGCGGCGTTGTCGTCGGTGAGCGCGAAACCGGGTGCGGCGGCCACGGCCCGGTCGAGGAACATCTGCACCGCGCTCGACTGCCGCAACTCAGCGGCCCGTGCCGACGCCTCGGGCAGATCGAGAGGCTGGACCGGCCAGAGCCGCTCGCCCGAAATATCCAGCGGCTCCTGGCTGGTGGCGAGAATCCGCAGGTCCGGTGCTCCGTGGAGCAGTGCCTGCGTCAGTCCGGCAGCCGCTCCGACGACATGCTCGCAGTTGTCCAGGACCAGCAGCAGACGCCGGCCGCGCACGGCGTCGGTGAGGCGGTCGAGCAGCGGGCGCGGCCGCTCGCCGGGCAGCGGGCCCGAGCCGGAGTCATCCCGGACTCCTAGCGTCGCGGCCACGACTTCCGCCAGTTTCTCGCCGGTGGCGGCGCCTCGGGAGGCGTTCGTCGCGGCGCCCCGCGACTCGCCCGTCGCGGTGTCCTGGGACTCGTCCGAGAACGTCTGCGACGCCAGCTCCACGAGCCACACCCCGTCGGCGAAGGACGCGACGAGTCCGGCCGCCACCTCCAGCGCCAAGCGGGTCTTGCCCACCCCGCCGGGCCCCGTCAGGGTCACGAGCCGATGGGACTCCACCAGGCCGCGCACCGCGTCCACGGATTCCGACCGCCCGATCAGGCCGGCGACCGGGGTGGGCAGATTGGTGCGCGGCCGCGGCGCCGCGGGCGGCGTGGGCTCGGCCCGCAGTGCCGGATCCTGACGCAGGATCTCCCGTTGCAGCGCGGCCAGTTCGGGGCCGGGCTCCAGGCCCAGGTCCTCGTCCAGGCGGTGGCGCAGATCCAGGTAGCTGTCCAGGGCCTCACTCGCGCGGCCGGCTCCGTACAGCGCACGCATATGGGCGGCGCGCAGCCGCTCACGCAGCGGATGCCGCTCCACCATGGCACCCAGCTCTCCGGCCACCAGGGCGTGCTCGCCCAACTCCAGGCGTGCCTCCGCCAGTTCCTCCTGAGTGAGCAGCCGCTGCTCCTCGAGGCGGGTGAGCGCCGCACGCGCGAATGGCTCGTCCTGGAAGTCGGCGAAGGCGGGCCCGCGCCAGAGCCCGAGGGCCTCAGTGAGTACACCGGCCCGCTCCCGGGGGTCCACAGTCGTGCGGGCCCGGGCGGCGAGTGCGGTGAAACGGCCGGCGTCCACCGCTTCGTCCGGCACCTCCAGGGCGTAGCCCAGGGCCCGGCGCCGCACGACTTCGCGTCCTCCGCCCTGCGAGAGCGCTCGGCGCAACCGCGACACCAATGTCTGCAGCGCGCCTGCGGAGTTGGCGGGCGGAGCGTCGCCCCACACCTCGTCGACGAGACGGTCCGCGGAAACCACCTGCCCCGGAACCGTGAGCAGAGCCGCGAGCAGCGAGCGCACCTTGAACTCCGGCACCCCCACCAGTTCACCGTCCTCCGACCAGACGGCCAGCGGACCCAGCACCCCGAAACGCATGCGGTCACCGTAAGCCAGCCGATCACCGGTCGGCCCGCCAGGGCTTCGCAAGCGCATCGACAGAGGACCGCAAGCCCCGCCCCGCAGTGTGTGGGCACCGGGAAACCAGGCACCGCGATTCCCTCGCAGCCCCGCAAATCCACAGCCCCGCAAACCCACAGCCCCGCAGACCCACAGCCCCGCAGACCCACTTATCAGGGAGTCATCATGAGCAAGTTCGCAGGCAAGAAGGCCGTCGTCACCGGCGGTACCCACGGTATGGGACTGGCCATCGTCAAAGCGCTCCTGGACGGAGGTGCCGAGGTTGTCCTCACAGGCCGCAACGAGAAGAAGATCGAGGAGGCGCGGACCGAGCTGAAGTCGGAATCCGCACATGTCGTCCGCTCCGACGCGGCGAGCATGGCCGACATCCGGGCTCTCGCCGACACCGTCCGGGAAAAGCTCGGACGGGTCGACTATCTCTTCGTCAACCACGGCATCGCGGAGGTACAGACCCTCGATGAGGTCACCGAGGAAGCCTGGGACCGTGCCTTCGCGGTGAACACCAAGGGCGCCTTCTTCACTGTGCAGAGCCTGTCGCCGCTGCTCGACGACGGCGGCGCGATCGTCTTCACCACGGTCGCCAACGACCTGATCTTCCCCGGCCTGGCCGCCTACTCCGGTTCCAAGGAGGCCGTGCGCGCGGTCGCCCATGTCCTGGCGGCCGAGTTCCTGCCCCGCCGGATCCGCGTGAACATCGTGGCTCCCGGTTACATCAAGACCCCCACCATGGGCGTCGCCGGGCTGACCGAGGAAGAACGCCGCGAGTTCGAGGAGCAGGGCAGCCAGACCACCCCGCTCAAGCGCAACGGCACGGTCGAAGAGGTCGCCGCGGCCGCCCTGTTCCTCGCCGCCGACGCCACCTTCAGCACCAACGTCGAGTTCCCCGTCGACGGCGGCTTCGCCCAGGGTCTGAGCGGCGCCCACTGATCCTGCGCCTCAGGGCTCCTGGGAGCCCCAAGGAGCCCTAAGGCGCCACGGGGAGCTGACGCTTGTGCTCGGTGAGGCGGTAACGGCGGACGATCGTGGTGAAGGTCCGCTCGTCCACCGGCTTGCCCTCCAGGAAGTCGTCGATGTCGTCATAGGTGACCCCGAGCGCGTCCTCGTCGGCCTTGCCGGGGTCGAGGGTTTCCAGGTCGGCCGTCGGGGTCTTCCACACCAGCTCGGCGGGCGCGCCGAGAGCGTCCGCGACGGCACGCACCCGGCGCTTGGTCAGGCCCGTCAGCGGCACCAGGTCGGCTGCGCCGTCGCCGAACTTGGTGAAGAACCCGGAAACCGCCTCGGCCGCGTGGTCGGTGCCCACGACCAGGCCGTCGTGCGCGCCGGCCACCGCGTACTGGGCGATCATGCGCTGCCGGGCCTTGATGTTGCCGTGCACGAAGTCCCGGTGGTGGGCGTCGCGGAAGGTCACACCGGCGGCCAGAGCGGCGTCGAGCGCGGCGTCGCTGGCCGGCTTGACGTCCACGGTCAGCACCCGGTCGGCCTGGATGAAGGAGAGCGCGAGCTGTGCGTCGTGCTCGTCGGCCTGGACGCCGTACGGCAGCCGCATCGCGCAGAACGACGCCTCGTACCCGGCCGCCCTGGCCCGCTCGACCGCGAGCTGGCACAGCCGGCCGGTGGTGGTGGAGTCGACGCCGCCGCTGATGCCGAGCACAAGGGAGCGCAGACCGGTGGAGGTCAGCTGCGCGGTGAGAAAGGCCACCCGGCGCTCGATCTCGTGCGCGGCCTCGAAGGCCTCGGCGACCTGCAGGTCCCGGGCGATCTCCTGCTGCAGGGCGATGGACGTCGGCTCGCTCACGTCAGCTCCTTGTTCCTGTTCACGAAGTTCTTGTTCACGGTGTTCTCGTCAATGATGTGCTTACTTGCGATGTGCCTGCTCGCGAGGTGCTGGAGATCAGCTTCGCACCCGCGGCGGGCCGGTCCGAACGAAAGCTCCCCATGCACCGACTGCCAGGACTGCACCGATCGCATCAACCGTGTGAATCACTCAAAACGCGTGAACCATGCCACTCAGGCCGCCTCAGGCGCCTGACCGCCTCCGTAGCCGCCCTCTTCCTGGTCTCCGCCTGTGCCGCCGGTTCCGGCAACGACGCCCCTTCCTCGCAGCGCCCGGACGCCGTCCGTCCGCCCCGGGCCGACATGGTCTTCGACTATCAGCTCGGCGGCCCCTACCCGCCCGACGAAGCCGTCCGGGCGGTCTCCCGCGACCGCACAGCGAAGCCCGCCCAGGGTCTGTACAACGTCTGCTACGTCAACGCCTTCCAGTCACAGCCGGGCGACGCCGTGGACTGGTGGCGAAAGCACCACCCCGAGCTGCTCCTGAAGGACGCCGACGGTTCACCGGTCGTCGACGAGGACTGGGACGAGCCCCTCCTCGATCTGTCCACCCCGGGCAAACGCCAGGCCCTGATGGAGATCGTCGGCCCCTGGATCGACGGCTGCGCCAAGGCGGGCCATGACGCCGTCGAGCCCGACAATCTCGACTCCTACGAACGCTCCGACGGCCTCCTCACCGCCGGGCATGCCGCAGCCTTCGCCGAGTTGCTCGCCGAGCGGGCCCACTCCCGCGGACTGGCCATCGCGCAGAAGAACACCACCGACCTGCTGCCCGAGCGCGACCGCATCGGATTCGACTTCGCCGTCGTCGAAGAGTGCGCGGCCTTCGACGAGTGCGGTGACTTCGCCGACGCCTACGACGACAAGGTGTTCGCCGTCGAGTACACGCGCAAGGACTACGCCGCCGCCTGCCGCACCTGGGGCCCGCGCCTCTCCGTGACCCTGCGCGACCGCGACGTCAGGCCCGCGGGCACGAAGGGCCATGTCTTCACCCACTGCTGAGAGTTCAGACGGGGCTTTCGGGCGCCGCACCGGCCCCTGCCGCCCGGGCCCGACTACCCTGGGCGCCATGGCCGTCGACCTCTTCGCAGGCATCCCCGTCAACGACTACGCCCCGGCGCTCGCCTGGTACGAACGGCTCTTCGGCGCCGCTCCCGCGTTCTTCCCGCACGACACGGAAGCCGTCTGGGAACTCGCGGAACACCGGTACGTGTACATCGTCGAGCGCCCCGGACAGACCGGCAGCGCCCTGCACACCGTCCTCGTCGACGACCTCGACACGCGCGTCGCCGGGATCGCCGCCCGGGGTCTGACGCCCGTACGACGCGAGACCTTCGCGGAAGGCATGCGCAAGATCACGTACCAGGACCCGGACGGCAACGAGTTCGCTTTCGGCGGCCTCTCGGACTGACCGGAAGGCGGTGCGGGGGTGTGGGCGAGGGCTGGGAGTGGGACGAGACGCTGTTCGCGGGCACGGCCGAGTACTACGGGCGTGGGCGGCTGCCGTACGCACCCGGCCTCGCCGACGTGCTCGCCGAGGTCCTGAAGACCGACGGGCGCGGACGTCTCATCGACGTGGGATGCGGTCCGGGCACGGTCGCCCTGCGCCTGGTCCACCTTTTCGGCGAGGTCGTCGGCGTGGACCCGGACGAAGGAATGATCACCGAGGCCCGGTGTGCGGCAGCCGCGGCAGGGGCGGAGGGGAAGACGCGATGGGTGCGGGCCCGGGCCGAGGAACTGCCCGCCGGTCTCGGCACGTTCACCGTCGTGGCCTTCGCCCAGTCCTTCCACTGGATGGAGCGTGACCTGGTGGCGGCGACGGTCCGGGACATGCTCGGGCCCGGCGGCGCGCTCGTGCACATCTCGGACTTGAAGCCGGATCTGAAGCCGGACACGGAGCCGGGCTCGGAGCCGGGCACCGGGACGGACGCGGAGGCGCAGGCGGGGACGGAGAGGCGAGCCGTCGGTGGTCTGCCGCACCCGCCGGTGCCGTACACGGCCATGGAGGAACTGATCCGGCACTATCTGGGACCCGTACGGCGAGCGGGCCGCGGAGTGCTGCCGCAGGGCACACCCGGCGGTGAGGCGGAGGTGTTCGCCCGCGCGGGGTTCTCCGGTCCTGCGCGCCATGTCATCCCCGGCGGGCAGGCGCTGGAGCGTACGAGCGACGATGTCGTGGCGGGGGTGTTCTCGATGTCGTATGCGGCGCCGCACCTGTTCGGCCCGCACGTCGACGCGTTCGAGGCGGACCTGCGGAGCCTTTTGCGCTGGACGTCCCCTTCCGGCCGGTTCTCCGAACGTCCGCCCGCCACCGAGGTCTTCGTCTGGCGCACGCCCGGAGCGGGCTCGCCCCACGCGTAGGCGACTTGTCATCGCCGGGTTCCGGCAAGGCGAACTCGCTGTCGGTGCCCGCCAGGAACCTGTCAATGCCGCGTATTGAACGTGTAAGGTCCGCCGTGGCGTGCCGGGAAGTCTGGTCGGGCGATCCCGGGGACAGTCGTCTCCGGGGTCTTAGGTGACTCAGTCGAACGGGGCGTACGCCATGGTGCTCATCGCTGTCTTCGGGGTGGCACTGCTGACAGCGGTGCTGCTGTCGGGACTCGCGGCACGAACGGTGCTCTCGACCTCCCTCCTCTTCCTCGTCGGCGGGGCGATCGTCAGTGATGGCTTCCTGGGCCTCATCCATGTCACGCCCGACAGCGAGATCGTGTCCGTCACCGCCGACCTGGCGCTGTTCGCGGTGCTGTTCACCGATGGCATGCACGTCTCGTTCAAGGCACTGCGGGCCAACTGGAAGAACCCGGCCCGTGCGCTCGGCCTCGGTATGCCGCTCGCCTTCATCGGCATGGCACTGATCACGCACTACCTCGCGGGCCTGGACTGGACGACGTCCTTCCTGGTGGGTGCGGTGCTCGCGCCGACCGACCCGGTGTTCGCCTCGGCGATCGTGGGACGCAAAGAAGTGCCCTCCAAGCTGCGGCAGTTGCTCAATGTCGAGTCCGGGATCAACGACGGCCTCGCCCTGCCCGTGGTGCTCATCTTCATCGCGGCGGCAGGCCCCACGGCCGGCCACGCCGAGGCGTCCTTCGGGAAGATCGCACTGGAGCTGGTGCTCGGTCTGGGCTTCGGCGTGCTGCTGCCGCTGTTCGTGAACGGCCTCGTGCGGTTCCGGCTGCTCGGCGCGGAGCCCAAGCTGCAGCAGCTGCTGCCGCTCGCCACCGGCATCATCCTGTACGCCCTGTGCCACCTCACCCACGCCAACCCCTACCTGGCGGCCTTCTCCGCCGGAGCGGTCATCGCCGCCGTGGCCCCGGAGTCGAAGGGCGCGTTCGAGCCGCTCGGCGAAGCGCTGGCGGAGCTGGCGAAGTTCGCGGCGCTGCTGGTCTTCGGCGCGCTGCTGACCCCGCAGCTGTTCGGTGACCTGTCGGTCGGCGGATATGTCGTGGTCGTCCTGGCGATCGTTCTGATCCGTCCGGCCTCGCTGCTGCTCTCGCTGATCGGCACACGCTTCGACCGGCGCGAGAAGCTGGTGGCGGCCTGGTTCGGCCCCAAGGGCTTCGCCTCGGTGGTGTACGGGCTGCTCGTCCTGCAGGCCGGAATCCCGCAGCGCGAGGAGGCCTTCACCCTCATCGCGGTCTGCATCGCCGTGTCGATCATCGCGCACAGCAGCACCGACGTGCCGATCGCCCGGCTCTTCCACGTCGACGAGCTGGCCGGTATCCCCTCCGGCCACAGCGACGCCGGGGCGGAACACGCCACCGGCCCCGCCGCCGGGCCCGGCGCACAGACGGACGTCCCCGGCGCGCAGACGGAACCACGCAAGGACAACGGCCATGCGCGCACATGAACTCGCCGGGCCCTACCCGTCCGTGACCACGGATGACGACGCGAGGGAGGCGCCCCCTCCGCTGATGGCCCGTACGCACACACCGCTGGTCGCCGTCATCGAACGCGACGGCGACCAGGCCGGTCCGGTGGGCGCCGGCACGGCAGCCCGCCTGATGGCAGAACTCATCGGAGGATCGTGAACGACTGGCAGAGCTGGGCCGCTATCGCCGTTTTCGTCGGCGCCTACGCCCTGATCATCAGCGAGAAGATCCATCGCGTCGCCGCCGCTCTCGGCGGAGCGGCGCTGATGCTGGCGATCGGGGCGACCGACGACAAGTCGGCGTTCTACTCGGAGCATTCCGGGGTCGACTGGAACGTCATCTTCCTGCTTCTGGGGATGATGATGATCGTCGGGGTCCTCAAGAAGACCGGCATGTTCGAGTATCTGGCGATCTGGTCGGTCAAGCGGGCCCGCGCGAAACCGTTCCGGGTCATGGTCATGCTCATCGTGATCACGGCCTGCGCGTCGGCACTCCTCGACAACGTCACGACCGTGCTGCTGATCGCCCCGGTCACCTTCCTGGTGTGCGAGCGGCTCGCGCTCCCGGTCGCGCCGTTCCTGATCGCCGAGGTGCTCGCCTCGAACATCGGCGGCGCGGCCACCCTGGTCGGTGACCCGCCGAACATCATCATCGCCAGCCGGGGCGGCCTGACCTTCAACGACTTCCTGGTCCACATGGCGCCGCTGTCGGCCGTGCTGATCGTGGTGCTGATCGCGCTGTGCCGCTTCATGTTCCGCAAGACCTTCGTCCACGACGAGGCGCGCGCCGACGAGGTCATGTCCCTGGAAGAGCGCGAGGCCATCCGTAACCCGAGGCTGATGATCCAGGGCCTGATCGTCCTCGCCCTGGTGGTCACGGGCTTCGTGCTGCACCCGGTGCTCCACTACGAGCCCTCGATCGTCGCGCTGCTCGGCGCCGGACTGCTGGTGGCGGTCTCCACCGTGGAGACGGGCGAGGTCCTCGCGGAAGTCGAATGGCCCACCCTGGCCTTCTTCGCGGGCCTGTTCATCATGATCGGCGGCCTGATCGAGACAGGTGTGATCGGCGAGGTCTCCAAGTCCCTCGCGAGCGCGATCGGCGACAACGAACTGGACGGCTCGATGCTCATGCTCGGCGCCTCGGCCGGGCTCTCGGGCATCGTCGACAACATCCCCTACGTCGCCACCATGGCCCCCATCACCAGCGACCTGATCGAGGCGATGGGCGGCAGCGGCAGCCACGTCATGTGGTGGGCCCTGGCGATCGGCGCGGACCTCGGTGGCAACGCCACCGCCATCGGCGCCTCCGCCAACGTCGTCGTCCTCGGCATCGCCGAGCGCAACCGACAGCCCATCTCTTTCTGGCAGTTCACCAAGTACGGTCTGGTCGTCACCGCTGTCACCGTCGGCATCTCCCTGCTGTACGTGTGGCTGCGCTACTTCGCCCTCGCATGAACCGCGCACACACCTCGCACAAGCCCCCGCACGACCCGCGCACGAACCGTCCCGCGGGCGCGGCATCCTGCCGTCGCCCGGAGCAGATACCCGGAGAATGAAGTGACAGGGCAAGAGACGTCGGAGCAGTACCTCGACGGGTACGGCGAGCTGCTGACGGAAGTCGCCCGCACCGGGCGGCGCCTCAACAGGGAAGAACTCCAGGCCCGCAGGACGGCGGGCGAAGCGGCCGCGGAGGCCGGGCACAGCCTGCGCTCCCTGATAAACGTCCATGTGGCGGCGACCCGCGCGGCCTGGCCAAGGGCCGGAGCCGCGGCCGGTGCCGGTGCCGCCGAGCGTGTACTCGCCCTGGTCGAGCAGGTCGTCGACGCGCTGGCCGAGGGCTACGAACGGGCCCAGCGCCTGGCCGTACGCCAGGAGGAGGCCTTCCGGCGGGAGTTCATCGACGACCTGCTGCACGGCCGCAGCGACCTGGGACGCCTCGCCGAACGGGCCGAGCGTTTCGGGCTCAGCCTCGCCCACGCGCACGTGGTGGCCGTCGCCGAGGGGGCACAGTCGTACGGCGAGACCGACCCCGCCGTACGACAGGTGGAGGCGTCTTTGCACGCCCGGTTCGGGGAACGCAGCCTGCTGCTCACCACCAAGGACGGACGCCTCATCGGCATCAAACGGCCGGGGGAGGACTTCACCTACGCCACCGCCGAGACGGTCGTCGAGAAGGGCGATGTCATCGTGGTCACGGGCAAGACCCGTGCGGTCGAGGCGTTCGCCGAACTGAGCTGAGCCGAGTCGAGCCGAGCTGAGCCCGAGCCGAGCTGAGGCCGAGGGCGCGGGCACAGCAGTCACCAACTGCTCGGCCCGCGCCCGTTCATGTCGCACCGTCAGACGGTGGCCTGCTCGTGCTGGGTGAACAGCAGGCCGTAGCGGTCGATCCGCCACAGCTGGGCCACGAGCACCCGCGGATCGATCTCCAGGCGCCGGCCGTGCAGATCCCGCAGGACGAGGCGCTGTGAGATACCGGGGGGGGAGACCTGGACCGGCACCAGGCAGGCCGTGCACACCTGGCGGGTGCGGAAGAGTCCACGGGACTCGCAGACATCCGGTCCGGCGCTGATGCGGGCCGGTGCCAGGACGGCGAAGAGCAGGGCGCCGAGGCCGGTCCACAGGCAGGCGCGCAGGGCCGTGAAGTCGCCGACGGCCCAGTCGAGCAGCAGCAGGGCCGCGACGAACAGGACGCCGCAACCGGTCGCGCCCCTCAACTCCCGGGCCCAATAGCGGTTGTGGGTCGTCAGTGCCGCAACCGGCGGGCATCGACCACGGCGGGTCGTAGCGCGGCGGCTCCGCTGTGCCATGTCCCAACTCCAGGCAAGGGAACGGGTGATGTCCCTACGCAAGACGGTCCGGAGCCCGTCCGCCCTCGCGGCCCCCGCCGGTCAGGCCGTCAGGCCGTCAGGCCGTTCGACGCTCAGCTGAAGAGTTCCCGGGCCCTGCGCGTCACCTCGTCCGAGGTCAGGTCTTCCAGGTGGGTGAGGAAGACCCAGACGTGGCCGTAGGGGTCCCGCAGCATGGCCGTACGGTCGCCGTGGAACTGGTCGGCGGGCGGCTGCAGCAGCTCCGCCCCGGCCGCGGTGGCCTGCTGTGCGAGCGCGTCGACGTCCTCGACGAAGACGTGCAGCCCAACTGTCGTGCCGCCGAGAGCGGTTGGTGCGCTGAACAGCGGGCCGTCGGCGTCGCCCAGCATGATGGTGGACCCGTGGATGCTCACCTCGGCGTGCACGATACGCCCGTCCGGGCTGTCGATACGGAACAGCTCTTCGGCGCCGAATGCCTTGGCGTAGAAGTCGATTGCGGATGCGGCGCCGTCGACCATCACATGGGCGATCACGGCGTTGCGGTAGTTCTCGGGAACGGTGGTGGTGGACGTGGACGTGGACGTCGTCGTGGACGTGGTCATGGGAACTGCCTCCTTGGCTTACGACGGGCGGCTGGTGCCGATGACCATGAAGGTAGGAGCTGAACCAAGCTTGAGGTCAAGCGAGGGAAGGGGGCGACGTCTGCGGCCGGACCGTGAGGATCTGTTCCGCGTGCCCGACAGGCCCGTTCACGTCGTGCAGGACGCTGCTGGTGAGGCCCTGTCCTGACGGGCCGAAGGTGGCCGTGGTGTCCAGACCGGTCCACGGGCCCTGCGGCTGCCTGTGCAGATGAATCGTCAGATCGACATTCGGGAACATCCACGCGGTGGGGTCCTGCTGCACGGCGATGCCGTTCGCGGTGTCCACCAGCGCGATGTACGAGGCGAGCGCGCTGCTCGGCTCTCCCGCGACCAGGTCGACGAGCGAGGACACCCAGGCCGCCGCGCGACCCCTGCGGGACGGAAGGCTCCGGCGGACGTCGATGGACGATACGTAGCCTCCCTGGAATTGCTCGCCCATCGCCCAGGGGGAGAACTCCTCGGGGGCGGGGAGGCGCTCGTCGGGGCTGTCGGCCACGGACGAGGTGTCCAGGGACGCGAGCAGCCAGGCGCGGGCGCGGACGACCGGGCGGCCACCGATGACCACGGTCGCCTCCAGGAGTTCGATGGTCCTGCCGGGGCGGACGGTGGCCACGCTGATCTCGCACTCGTCGAGGGCGATGCGGCCGAGGATGTCGTAGCTGATCCGCGCGAGCGCCGAATTCCCGGGCTGCGTCGCCGGGCGCGTCGCCAAGTGCCGCTCCATCGCGTGCACGATGAGCCCCGCGAGCGGGCTGAAGTGCTGTTCGTCGGCGCTCCACGCGCCTCCCGCGTGAGCCGTGGGCTTGTAGAGATGCTCGCCCGTCCGCTCGAAGTAACTCTCGCGCGCGGCGACACCGGTGGTCACGGAATTCGTCTCCTCGGCAGACAGGGTGCGGGGTTCAGGGACGCGGAGATAGGTGCAGCGGTCACGTATCGTAGAGCCCGGCAGTCCCGCCGGTCATCGTGATCAGTGACACAACGAGGCGGGCCCCGGGCCGCCGCGCCCCGTTCGGCGTAGCCAAAAGCGCCTCCGTCCGCCTCGGGCCTGAAGGATGAGGACCATGGGGGCATGGGCCACTGGCGATGAAGGCCCTACCGGGCGCGCGCGTAAGGGAGTTGAGCTGAGATGGCCGCGGCAGGAGCGGGACGGGTGCGGGTGCGGCGGGTTTATGAGGCGCCGTCGGCGGACGACGGGGTGCGGGTGCTCGTCGACCGGCTGTGGCCCCGCGGTCTGAGCAAGGCCGACGCCCACGTCGACGAGTGGCCCAAGGACCTCACGCCCTCCACCGAACTGCGCCGCTGGTACCACAGCGACGCGGGGGACTACGACGAGTTCGTACGGCGCTACGAAGCCGAGCTTGCCGCCGAGCCCGCCGCCGACGCACTCGCCGGACTGCGTGCCCTGGTCCGCGACCACCCGCAGGTGACGCTCCTGACCGCGGCCAAGGACCCGGACGTCAGCCACACCTCCGTACTCGCCCGGCTGCTCTCGGGGTGACGCACGGCGTGGACAGGGGGTGGCCGTCCTAGCCCGTGCCCCTCGCCCGGCGTACACCGCAGCACTGGCGGATCAGCTCCGGGGTCAGCGGTCCGCCGTCCGGTGAGGTCACGACGGCCTGGAGTTCGGGTGACTCCGCCGCGGCGCGCAGCGGTTCGGGGAAGTGCTCGGTGAGCCACAGCGGTTCGACGATGCCCTGGACCGCCTCCGGGCAGGCCGACAGGTGGTCCGCGACGTAGGGCCAGCGCACCCGGATCAGACTCCACAGTGCCAGCGCGTCCGGATCCACGTGGATGCCCTCCAGGAAGCGGATGGGGCGCAGCACGCTGTACGTGTTGAGGAACTTCTTGACCGCCCGCGGATTGTCGCCGAGTACGGACGCGAATTTCCGCAGGGTGTGCTTTGTCCTGCTGCGCTCGGCCGTGCTCTGCATCGCCTCGTACACCGCTTGCGCACGCCCCTCCTCGAATCGCCGCAGACGCTCCAGTACGTCCCCGCCGGCGCGCGGCCGCGGCGGCGCCTCTGATGATTGGGATGCGTCGGGTGCGTCGGGTGCGTCGGGTTCGTGGGGTGCCTGGAGGGGTGAACTAGCCGTGGGTCTCCGGGAGTTGGTGATCCTGAGCATCTGGTCCAGATACTCGGAACGGGCCGACGCCGACAGGGCCGGCATCGGCAGGGACAGCTGGAAGAGCTTGTCCAGGAACAGATAACCGAGCGGCCTGCCGGGTTCGTTGATGCAGTCGATGAACGGCTCGTGCGCGGTCTCGTAGCTGCGCCTGAGCCATGTGCCGTCCGCGGCGACGACGACATAGGCCGCGGCGCGTGTTCCGCCGTCCCGTGAGGGCCCCACGGTGCGTACGAGGGTCTGCACCATGTCCAGGAACTCCACGACGTACGCCTGCTCGCAGCGGTCGAGGTCGTCGATGAAGAAGACGACCGGCTTGCCCGCGCGCCCGAGCAGCCACTGGAAGTGGGCGGCGATGTCCGCCATCGGATTGGCCTGGGTCTGCTCGAAGAGTCTGGCTCCGCGCACCGAGTCCCACAGGAACAGACGGGCGGCGAGCAGTGCCCCGGCACCGAGTGTCGCCAGCGCGGCGAGCAGCGCCGTGGCCGCCTTGACCTGTTGTTCCCATCCGGCAAGGCCCGGCTTCTGCGGCCAGATGAGATAGCCGAGCACAGTGGCGACCAGGGCCACGACGACAGCGGCCATGGCGTAGGGCGCCCCGGTCCTGCGGGCCCGCGCGGCGGTCTCCCGGATCCGGACGAAGGGGCGCAGCCACCGGCTTCGGCCGTGTGCCACCTGCTGACGCAGACAGGTGAGCAGGGACCACCACGCGGGCGCGAGCCGTGACTGCTGCCAGGCGTCGAACCGTACGACGAGGAAATGGTCGTCGACCTGTTCCTCCAGGAGGTTCAGCAGGCTGCTCTTGCCGCTGCCCCACGGGCCGTCGAGATGCACGAGGAACGACGTGCCGGGTTCGGTGTGCTGCGTTTCCATCAGGCGCAGGGCGAGCACCTTCGCCGCCGGTGCGCGGTGCAGCAGATCCACTGTGGCGGGGGCGTCGGGGGACCATTCGACGTCATCCGTGTCGTCCACGTCGCGGTCGGTGGACGCCTCGCCGGGCGTGACGACGGATGTGGCGACGGGCGTGGAGACGGAGGGGGACGGCGCAACAGCGGCGGCTTCCGCCGGTTCCTGGGCGACGGCCTCGCTCACCGGTTCCGGGGCTACGTCCTGGCTCGTCGGAGTCGCTGTCGGGTCGTACGCGGGGTTCCGGACAAGGCCCAGAAGTGAGCCGACGCCGTTGACGTCCCGCGCCTGTGGTTGCGGATACCCCAAAGAGGCCATGCTGTGCCGGAGTTCGGCGGCGATGGCTCCGAGCGTCAGCACTTCCTCCGGACCTGGGATGCCCTGCTTGAGCAGCCGGATCAGTTCTCCGGTGAAGGCCGTGTACGGCTCGCCGGGGCGAGCGAGGGACATGGCGTTGCCGGCGGCCGACACCAGCGTGAACGTACCGGAGACTTCGCTCAGTGCGGCGAGGTCGGGGAGCGGAGTGCCCATGAAACCGCTCATGGCGCGCCCACTGAAGCAGCAGTCCAGGATCAGGACCCTGGTCCGTGCCGGACTGCGGCCCACAATGTTGCGTACGCTCGCGAACGGCAGGGCCGATGTGGTCAGTTCGCGTTGCGCGGTGTCCGACAGGGCGAGGTGCAGCTGCCCGTCCTCGCCGACGAGCCCGTGGCCGGAGTAGTACAGGAGCAGGGTGTCGGTCGCCTGCTCCGTCATCTCCTGAAGGGGCGGGCCGACCATGCCCGCATGGCGGGGGTTGGCCATGACCGTGATCGCGTCCTGCCGGAATCCGCCGGCTTCTGCGAGGACTTTGGACAGGTCCGACAGGTTGTTGGCGATCGCCGGGATGGGGTCGAGTTCCGCGTAGGTGTCGCAGCCGATCAAAATGGCCTGTGAGCCCTGCGGATCCGGCAGCCGCGCCATTCGTTCCCCGTCCCTCATGGTCCGTGTGCGGCTGCCCATTATGGGCCGCGGCGCGGCCACCGGCACCGGTTTCGGACGGCCACCGGCACCGGTTTCGGATCGCCTCCGAAGCGCTTCCGGGCCGCCTCAGCCGACGGTGCCGATGCCCGCGAGTTCGTCCAGCAGCGCCGCCGCGCGCGTCACATCGTCGGTGAGGGGCCGGTCCGTGTGGTCCGGGTCGAGGGCCGACTCGGCGAGGGCCAAGGCGCGGGCGACCGGGAGTTGCGGGTCGGGGCGCAGGGTGCGCTGGCGCAGGGCGCGGACCGCGGCGACGAGTTCGCAGCCGACGACGAGGCGGTACGCGGAGCAGGCGCGCTGTGTCTGGCTGGCGGCGAGTGAGGCGAAGCTGGCCTGTTCCTCGACGCCGCGGGAGAGCACCGCGTGGCCGAGGGATGCGGGTGCCGAGTGGGCGCGTAGGTCGCCGAGGGCGGCGCCCGCCGCGTACTCCAGGATCATCACGCCCGACGACGCGGGCTCGCCGCCCGCGAGGAACGGGCGCAGACCGGTGTACGCGGGTTCGTTGAGCGTGGCGAGGCGGGAGGTGGACAGCCGTGCCACCTGGGTCAGGGCGAGTCTGAAATGGTCCAGGGACAGGGCGAGTTGGGCCTGGTAGAAACCGCCGTGGTGGTAGGCGGCGAGGTCGTCGGCGGAGATCAGCGGGTTCTCCGCGGCGGCGTTGATCTCGACGGTGAGGACCTCTTCGAGGGTGTCGGCCGCGTCCTGTGCCGGGCCGTGGATCTGAGGCAGACAGCGGAAGCCGTACGGGTCCTGGATCCGGCCGCTCGGCGGTCCCGGCCGGTCGGGGGCCCCGAGCAGCAGCCGCATCGTGCGGGCCGTGTCGGTGGAGCCGCGGTGCGGCCGTGCCTGGTGGACCGGCAGGGCGTAGGCCTCGTAGGAGCCGTCGACCGCGAGCAGCGAGAGGGCGGCGACCACCTGGGTGGCGGCCAGGAGCCGGCGCAACTCGTCGAGTGCCAGGGCGGACTGACCGAGCGTCAGGGCGTTGCTGCTGATCAGGGCGAGCGCGTCGTTGTTGTCCAGGGTCAGGGGAGCGGGGGCGGGGGCGGGGCCGGAACCGCCGCGCCAGGGTTGTTCGCCCGCGAGGGCCAGGCCGAGCTGGGAGAGGGCCGCGATGTCTCCCGTGCCCACGGAGCCGTAGGCGTTCACGACCGGGTGGGCGCCGGCGGCGAGGGCCTCGCAGAGGGCGGTGACGACGCCGGGGCGCAGGCCCGCGCCGCCGGCGAGTATCTGGTTGGCCCGCACGGCGAGCATGGCGCGGACCTGGCGGGCGGGCAGTTCGTCGCCGATGGCCCCGGCGTGGCTGCGCAGCAGCCGGAGGCCGTGTCCGACGGCCGCCCCGGTGGGCACCGCCTCGTTCCGGTTGGCGCCCACTCCGGTCGAACGGCCGTAGACGTGGGTGGACTCGGCGATCTGCCGGGCCGCGTCCCGGGACCGGCCGGCGCGGCGCAGTGCACCGGGCTCCGCGGCCGGATGTCCGGCGCCGTCGGCGAGGCGTACGACGTCCGCGACGGTCAGGGCGGTCCCGTCGAGGACGATGGGGGCGTCCTTTCCTGGGGTGTCCGCATCGGCTCCAGTGGTGTCCGCATCGGCCGAAGTATCCACAACGTGAGACGGAAACACGTGCAAAATCCTCCCAACTCGGTCGCCGGGTCTTGCCAGTTGGCCATCCGTAACCAGTGATTAACGCCGGGCCATTGACAATCTATTCAGGCACCAAGAACTCTGCATGACACTATGCAACCCAGGCAAGGGGTGCCACCCATGATCCAGTTCCAGTCCGTGCACAAGCGTTTCCCCGGCGGCACCACGGCCGTTCACGACCTCACCCTCGACCTTCCGGCGGGCGGCGTCACCGTCCTGGTCGGATCTTCCGGTTGCGGCAAGACCACCACGCTCCGCATGATCAACCGGATGGTCGAGCCGACGAGCGGGACCGTCCTCGTCGACGGCCGTGACGTTCGGGAGCAGGACGCCGCCGAACTCCGCCGCGCCATCGGCTATGTGATCCAGCAGTCCGGTCTCTTCCCGCACCGCACGGTCCTCGACAATGTCGCGACCGTGCCGCTGCTGCTCGGCTGGGGCCGGCGCAAGGCGCGGGCGCGCGCCGCCGAACTCCTCGAAACCGTCGGCCTGCCCGCCGAGACCGCCAAGCGCTACCCGCATCAGCTCTCCGGCGGTCAGCAGCAGCGCGTCGGCGTCGCCCGCGCGCTCGCCGCCGACCCGCCGGTACTCCTCATGGACGAGCCCTTCGGTGCCGTCGACCCGGTCGTACGCACCCAGCTGCAGGACGAACTGCTGTCCCTGCAGAAGGAGTTGGGCAAGACCATCGTCTTCGTCACCCACGACATCGACGAGGCGGTGCGCCTCGGCGACCGCATCGCCGTCTTCCGCACCGGCGGCCACCTCGTCCAGTGCGCCCCGCCCGCCGAACTCCTCGCACGCCCCGCCGACGCCTTCGTCGCCTCCTTCCTCGGCGCCGAACGCGGACTCAAACTCCTCTCCCTCACCACCCTCGCCGATCTGCCGCAGGCACCCGCACCCGAAGGCGGCAGCTGGACTCTCGAACTCGACCCGGACCGCCGCCCCACAGCCTGGCGGGACGGCGAACAGACCACACCCGTACGGCCGTTGCGCGACACCGACTCCCTGCTCGCCGCCCTCGACGAGAGCCTCGCCTCACCCACCGGCCTGGTCGCCCGGGTCGACGCGGACGGAGTCCTCACCGGCGTCACCTCCCGCGAGGAGATCCAGAACCACGCGGGCCGCGCCCACACCCGGGCACGGGTGGCCGCATGACCATCGAATGGGCGTGGATATCCGACCACGCGGGCGACCTCACCACCCTGACCCTCTCCCATCTCCAAGCCGCCCTGTCGGCCGTCCTGTTCGGCCTGCTGATCTCGCTGCCGCTCGCCGTCCTGGCCCACCGGGTCCGCGCCCTGCGCGGCCTGCTGCTCGGCCTGTCCAACGTCCTGTTCACGATCCCGTCCATCGCGGTCTTCGTGCTGCTGCTCCCGGTCTCGGGCCTGACCCGCACCACCACCGTCATCGGCCTGACGATCTACACCCTGGTCGTCCTGCTGCGTAACACGGTCGAAGGCCTGGACTCCGTGCCCGCACGCACGAAGGAGGCCGCCACCGCGATGGGCACCGGCCCCCTGCGCACGCTGCTCACCGTCGAACTGCCCCTGGCCCTGCCGGTGATCATGGCGGGTGTACGGATCGCGACGGTCATGTCCATCTCGCTGGTCTCCGTCGCCACGTACATCGGCGACGGCGGTCTCGGCCAGCTCTTCACCGACGGCTTCCAGCGCAACTTCCCCACCCCCGTGATCGCCGGAGTGGTGCTCACCCTGCTGCTCGCCGTCGTCGCCGACGCGCTGCTCGTGGGCCTCCAATACGCCCTGACCCCCTGGAACCGCCGGAAGCAGAGGGCCGCCTGACCATGTACGAACTCCTCACCGACCTCGCCGCCTGGCTGACCGGCGCCGAGCAGTGGACCGGCCCCGACGGGATCGCCCACCGCCTCGCCGAACACCTCGAATACTCCCTGCTCGCCACGCTCGTGGCCGCCGCCATCGCCCTGCCCGTCGGCCTCCTCATCGGCCACACCGGCAAGGGCGCCTTCGTGGCCGTCAACCTCGCGTCCTTCGGGCGTGCCCTGCCCACCGTCGGCCTGGTCGTCCTGGTCTTCCTTGCCAGCGGCCTGTCCATGTGGCCGGTCTACATCGCCCTGGTCGCACTCGCCGTACCCGCCATCGTCACCAACACCTACGCGGGCATGAGCGCCGTCGCTCCCGAAGTCAAGGACGCGGCCTACGGGCAGGGCATGCGCGGCCACCAGGTCCTGTTCCAGGTCGAGTTGCCCCTCGCGCTGCCGCTGATCATGACGGGACTGCGGCTCGCGCTCATCCAGGTCGTCGCGACCGCCACCATCGCCGCGTACGTCAGCTTCGGCGGACTCGGCCGCTATGTCTTCGACGGTCTCGCCCAGCGCGACCTGGTGCAGGTACTCGGCGGCGCGGTCCTGGTCGCCCTGGTCGCCGTCGTCCTGGACCTGGCGCTGACCACCGTCCAGCGCATCGTCTTCCGCCACCGCCCCGCCTAGGAGCCCCCGTTGAAGAACAGCCCCATGAACCGCCGTACTCTTCTCACCGGTCTCGCCGCCGCCGCGTCCGTCCCCGCCCTCGCCGCCTGCAGCAGCGGCATCACCTCGCTCGAAGGCCAGGGCACAGGGCCCGGTGCCGGCTCCAGCAAGGGCGGCATCACCATCGGAACGGCCAACTTCACCGAGAACCAGATCCTCGGCCACCTCTACGCCGTGGTCCTCGACGCCGCCGGAATCAAGACCAGCGTCCGCCCCAACCTCGGCACCCGGGAAATCCTCATCCCGGCCCTCAAGGGCGGCGACATCGACCTGCTGCCCGAATACCAGGGCGCCCTGCTGCACTACATCGCCCCCAAGTCGAAGGCCAGGGAAGAGGGCGACATGCAGAACGCCCTCACCGTCGCCCTCCCGGACGGCCTCCAGGTCCTCTCGTACGGAAAGGCCGAGGACTCCGACGCGTTCGCCGTCACCCGCGAGACCGCCGCCAAGTACAACCTGCGCTCCCTCGCCGACCTGGCCCCGGTCGGTGACCGTCTCGTCATCGGCGCCGCGCCCGAGGTGAAGAAGCGCGCGGTCGGCGCGCTTGGCCTGAAGGAGGTCTACGGAGTGGAGTTCAAGGAGTTCAAGTCCCTGGACTCCTCCGGCCCGTTGGTCAAGGGCGCCCTGAAGAAGGGCGACGTGGACGTGGCGAACCTCTTCACCACCGACACCGACATCAAGGCCAACGGCTGGGTGGTCCTGAGCGACCCCAAGAACCTCGTCCCCGGCCAGCACGTCGTGCCGCTCATCGCCGACCGCAAGGCCGACCCCAGGACCCGCCGCGCCCTGGCCCGTCTCGGCGCCACCCTGACCACCGCCGACCTCACGGAACTCAACCGTCAAGTCGACAAGGACAAGAAGGACCCGGAGGACGTGGCCCGGACCTACGCCGAGAGCCGAGGCCTCACGAAGAGCTGACGTCGCTCCAGCGGTGCCCGTACGGGTGCGGGGACCGCCAGGTGGACAGCACACGCTGACCACCGAGCGGGAGAGCCGCCGGTCAGCGCGTCGCGCGCTCCTCGATGAGGGCGGCCAGGCCGTCCAGGATGCGCTGCAGGCCGAACTCCATCGCCTGGTCCTGGCCCCGGCCCCTGGACCGGGCCGTTTCGGCGAGGGCCGCGGTGAGCGCGGGGAAGCGCTCACCGTGATCCGCCATCAGATCACCCATGGCAGCGCCCAGTTGGGCCTCCGGATTGCCCTCGGGCCCTGCCGCGCGGGCCTGTTGCGTGATGCCGCGCACATGACCGGCAAGGAGGGCGGCGGCGTCCATCCGTTCGGCGCCGCTCAGGCCCGTACCGTCAAGGGCGGAGACCGCGCCCTCCAGCCAGGACAGCTCGCCCGGCCCCATGACCCGCGGCCCCACGGTGGCCTCGATCGCCCAGGAGTGCCGCCCGAAGACGGTGACCAACTGCCGTGCCCAGTCCTGCAGTTGGGTGCGCCAGTCGCCACGTCGCGTCTTCTGTGCCGGGTACGGGCCGATCGCCGTGTCCACCATCAGCGCCACCAGCTCTGCCTTGCCCGGCACGTAGCGGTACAACGCCATTTTGGTCACGCCCAGTTGGGCGGCGACGCGCTGCATGGACACATCCGCCAGACCCTCCGAGTCGGCGATCTCGATCCCGGCCTGCGCGATGTGCTCCAGGTCGAGGGTCGGCCTGGGGCCGCGCGCGGGCTTGGGGTGCGGCCCCCACAGCAGTCGCGCCACGCCGGTGTGCTCGCCCCGCTCGCCACTCATGTCTGCCGCTCCTCCTGTGCCGCGTCCTGCAGGGCTTGCCCAACTAACTGTGTCTAGAGTACACAGTAATTATCAGTGTCCGAGGGACACAGTTTTCGAGCGGAGGAATCCATGACCAGGACCGTTCTCATTTCCGGCGCGAGCATCGCGGGCCCGGCCCTTGCCTACTGGCTGGGACAGCACGGCTTCGAGCCCACCGTCGTCGAACTGGCCCCGGCCCTGCGCGAAGGCGGTCAGGCCGTCGACTTCCGCGGCGAAACACATCTGACCGTCCTCGACCGCATGGGCCTGCTCCCCGCGCTGCGCGCCGTGCAGACCGGCGGCAGCCCGATCCGCTTTGTCGACGAACAGGGCCGGACACGGCTGCGTCTTCCCGCCGAGTTCGCGGGCGGCGAGATCGAGGTCCTGCGCGGAGACCTGGCCCGGATCCTCTACGAGCGGAGCCTTCCGCGCACCGAGTACCTCTTCGGCGACTCGGTCACCGGCCTCACCGAGACCCCCACGGGCGTGCGGGTCGAGTTCCGGCACGCGGCCCCGCGCGACTTCGACCTGGTCATCGGCGCCGACGGACTGCACTCCAACATCCGCGGCCTCGCCTTCGGCCCGGAGCGTGACCACGTGAGCCACCTCGGCTACTACGCCGCCACCTGGCAGCTGCCCAACGACCTGGGCGTGGCGGAGGGTTCGGTCGGCCTCAACGTCCCGGGACGGTTCGCCTCCGTCGGCGTCGACCATCGCGACCCGGCGCGGGCGGGCGCGTTCTTCGTCTTCGCCGCGCCGGAGCTGTCGTACGACCGTCACGACGTCGGCCGGCAGAAGCAGTTGATCGACGAGGCGTTCTCCGGCCTCGGCTGGCAGGTGCCCCAGCTGCTCGCCTCGCTGCGCCGGGCGCCCGACCTGTACTTCGACTCGATCAGCCGGGCGGACGTGGACACCTGGTCCAAGGGGCGCGTCTGCCTCGTCGGCGACGCCGCCTGCGGGGCCACCATCGGCGGCATGGGCACCGGTACGGCAGTGGTCGCCGCGTATGTGCTCGCCGGTGAACTCGCACGCGCCCAGGGCGACCACCGCACGGCCTTCGCCCGGTACGAGGACAGGCTGCGCAAGTACGCCCAGGGCTGTCAGACGGGCGGCGACCGCACGGGCAGGTTCCTCGCGCCCGGTACGGCCACCGGCATACGCCTGCGCAACACGCTGCTCTCCCGCCCGCTGCTCCTGAACGCCATGCTCAGGGTTGGGGAGAAGGTCAGCAGCACGGTGTCCCTGCCGGACTATCCGGTCGCGCCGAGCCCGGTCGCGCCAAGCCCGGTCGGACGGTGAGGGAAAGGGCGACGGGAACGCGGCGGCGGGCCCCGGCGGAACAGAGTCCGCCGGGGCCCGCCGCCCGGGTGTATACGGCCGGTTGCCGGTCCTAGTCCGTGCCGAACTCCATCGCGGCGCGGTCCAGCATCACGTCCTCTTCCGTGGCCTCGCCGCGCGAGGCGATGGCCTCGGCGCCGCCCTGGTCCATGGCGCCGATCAGACCGGTCGAGGCCGCCTGCGCGGCGCCGATCGTGGCCGGGTGGCCGGCCGCGCCGACCAGGCCGAGACCCACGTACTGCTCGAGCCGGGCCCGCGAGTCCGCGATGTCCAGGTTCCGCATCGTGAGCTGGCCGATCCGGTCCACCGGGCCGAACGCCGAGTCCTCGGTGCGCTCCATGGAGAGCTTGTCGGGGTGGTAACTGAACGCCGGGCCGGTGGTGTTGAGGACCGAGTAGTCCTCGCCGCGCCGCAGGCGCAGGGTGACCTCGCCGGTGACGGCGGCGCCGACCCAGCGCTGGAGCGACTCGCGGATCATCAGCGCCTGCGGGTCGAGCCAGCGGCCCTCGTACATGAGACGGCCGAGCCGCCGGCCCTCGTTGTGGTACTGGGCGACGGTGTCCTCGTTGTGGATCGCGTTGACGAGCCGCTCGTAGACGATGTGCAGCAGGGCCATGCCCGGGGCCTCGTAGATGCCGCGGCTCTTGGCCTCGATGATCCGGTTCTCGATCTGGTCGGACATGCCGAGACCGTGCCGGCCGCCGATGGCGTTGGCCTCCATGACCAGGTCGACGGGGGAGGCGAACTCCTTGCCGTTGATCGTCACGGGGCGGCCCTGCTCGAAGCCGATCGTGACGTCCTCGGTGTCGATCTCGACGGACGGGTCCCAGAACTTCACGCCCATGATCGGGTCGACGGTCTCGACGCCGGTGTCCAGGTGCTCCAGGGTCTTGGCCTCATGGGTGGCGCCCCAGATGTTGGCGTCCGTGGAGTAGGCCTTCTCGGCGGAGTCCCGGTAGGGCAGACCGTGCGCGAGCAGCCACTCGGACATCTCCTTGCGGCCGCCGAGTTCCGTCACGAAGTCGGCGTCGAGCCAGGGCTTGTAGATCCGCAGATGCGGGTTGGCGAGCAGGCCGTAGCGGTAGAACCGCTCGATGTCATTGCCCTTGAAGGTGGAGCCGTCGCCCCAGATCTGCACCCCGTCCTCCAGCATCGCCCGCACGAGCAGCGTGCCGGTGACGGCACGGCCGAGCGGCGTGGTGTTGAAGTACGCGCGCCCGCCG
The DNA here is from genome assembly GCF_042665355.1 of Streptomyces monticola. NCBI lineage: Bacteria > Bacillati > Actinomycetota > Actinomycetes > Kitasatosporales > Streptomycetaceae > Streptomyces > Streptomyces monticola. Next base: position 365,726 of record NZ_JBHTCF010000002.1, read on the forward strand.
GACTTGATGTGGAACGCACCGCAGGCGAGCGCCGCGAGGCCCTCCTCGACCAGCGCCGCACGGCAGTCGACGAGACGGGTGATCTCGGCGCCGTACGCGGAGGCACGGCCGGGCACGGACGCGATGTCGGGCTCGTCGTACTGACCGATGTCGGCGGTGTACGTGCACGGGACGGCGCCCTTGTCGCGCATCCAGGCGACGGCGACGGAGGTGTCGAGTCCGCCGGAGAAGGCGATGCCGACGCGTTCGCCGGCGGGCAGGGAGGTGAGGACCTTGGACATGAGGAAAGTATGCATCACTGCGCATGAATATGCAATGTGGGGGGGCGGCTCTCGGTCCGTAAGCCGCATCGGATGCCCCGCTGTCCCGCTGCGGCGGTCCGGCGGTCCGGCGGTCCGGTGGTCCGGTGGTCCGGTGGTCCGGTGGTCCGGTGGCCGGTGCGGGTCGCCGCGTCGGTGGTGCCGCTCGTCGCGGATCCCTGGGCAGCCGTAGGCCCCACTCTCAACAACCAGCCGCTCCGGCATCACACATCGGCCAACTCCCCGTACACAAACCACCGAACTGACACATCTCGGTGGCATAGGCCATGCGGCAGGGCAGAAGACCACAGGAACCCCCCACTCCGGACAAGGGGCCCACCAAGGGACCCACCCCGGCACCACGCCAGGAGCACCCCATGTCCACACCCGGCCGAGAACCGGTTCCCGCCCGGTCCGCGCGCAGGCGCGTGATCGGCGCAGTCCGCCGCCTCTTCAAGACCCATAGGAGTCCCAGCGCGGGGATGGCCGAAGCCGTGTACGTCGCCCAGCTCGCCCGCGAGTTCCAGGAGCAGCAGGAAGCCGAGGCCCGCTGGAAGCGGCACGCCGACAGCTTCGCCGCCGAGGCCGCCACCGCGGACCGTGAGCGGGACGCCGCGTACCGCGAGCGCGCTCATCTTCTCGCCTGGCTCGCCGCTCTCCATCCGGACAGCGCGGTCATGACGCCCGCCACGGACGTGGACGCCGAGGGCTGGCATGTGTTGTTCCTGGTGGCCGGCGGATGGCAGATGTCGTGGCACATCGCGCCGCACGATCTGCCGCTGTTCCGGCACGTCGAGATCGTCGACGTGGCGGATCCGCGGGTGCAGTGGGACGGCCACAGCACGCGGCAGAAGTACTCGCGGGTCCGCCGGCACACGCGGCTCCTGGCGATCGAGGCCGAGGTGGCGGATGCATCCACTGCGGAGGCGCCCCGGTGACGTGACCGAAGACCTCGGCATCCTCGCGGAACACTGCGCCGAACTCGCTCTGCGCGTGCCGGCTGCTCGGCACCGCTCTCGTGCGCGAAGCGCTCCGCGGGAAGTCCGGTATGCCACCTGCGGGTGCGTCGTGGCTGGTCGCGCAGTTCCCCGCGCCCCTTCGGGGCGCACCGCACCGGACTTCCCGCAAGCCGCTCAGGAACCGGCAAAATTGCCGACCGTCGCGACCCCGGCCCCCGGTGAGCCGCCGTTCTCGCCCGTCGGCGCGAGTCCGCCGCCCGGGGCGCCGTCATTCTCGCCCTCGGGGGCCAGCCCTCCACCGGGTGCGCCCGTGTTCTCGCCCTTGGGCGTGGTTCCCCACTTCTCCACAGGCGGCGACTCCGCGCTCTCGACCATCGTCTCCGCGCCCTGCTCGACAGCGGGCGTGACCAGGTCATAGACGCCGTCGCCGTTGTCGTCGTAGGCGGGAGCGACGCCGCCTCCTGGACTGCCACCACTCTCGCCCATGGGAGCCAGGCCCCCTCCTGGCGAACCCTGGTTCTCGGCTGCGGCGAAGCCGCCACCGGGACCACCGCTCCCGGGTTCGTCCGCTGCCGCCGAACCGCCCGCGACCGCGACACCCGCCGTGGCCATGAGCGCGACGGCCACGGCTCGCCCAACCCTCTTCTTGATCGGCATGCTGCCCCCTGCACTCGCGTACTCGCGTACTCACGTCCGTAGTTGCCACGAGAGATGCTGGCCAGGGGGAGGCGGGCCCTCCATCTCTTTCGGGCGCAGCCGAAACTCGTTGGTCGAGCACGTTCCGTGGCCCCGCCGCATCAACCGATCGGACGACGGCGGCCTCGGCCGTTCCGCGCTCCCCGTGCATCCGCTACGGCGACGGCCCGCACCCCGGCGGCCGCCAGAATGGATCAACAGGGGGTGGATCACGCAGGGGCCGCACGGGCCGCAGCCTGTGACACGGCAGAAGTTGGGGAGAAGCGCATGAACGAGCACGACCGGGCCCTCCTGGGCGCCGCCGCCCGTGGCGACGCGGCGGCCGTGCGGGCCGCACTCGACGCGGGAGCGGGCATCGGAGCGCGCGACGAGCGTGGCCGCACCGCCCTGCTCATCGCCGCCGCGGACGACCACGTCGACGCGGCCGGTGTCCTGGTCGCCGCCGGTGCGGACCCGAACGCCCAGGACGAGCGCAACGACAGCGCCTGGCTGGTCACCGGAGTCACCGGCAGCGTCGCGATGATGCGCACGCTGCTCCCGGCTGGGCCCGACCTCACGGTGCGCAACCGCTTCGGCGGCATCGCCCTGATCCCGGCGGCCGAGCGCGGCCATGTCGCCTACGTACGCGCGCTGCTGCACGAGACCGACATCGACGTCGACCATGTCAACGACCTCGGCTGGACGGCCCTGTTGGAGGCGGTGATCCTCGGTGACGGCGGCCCGGCGCACGAAGAGATCATCGAGCTGCTGATCACGGCCGGAGCCTCACCCGCGCTGCCGGACGGCGACGGGGTCACGGCCCTCGAACACGCCGAGCGGCGTGGCTTCGGCCGGATCGCGGGTCTGCTGAGGGCCGTCCGGTGACGCGGCCGGTCCGCGGCGCGGCCCGCACCCCTGTCGCCCTGGCCGCCGCCGCCCTCGTGCTGCTCTCGGCCTGCGCCACCACCAACGGCCCGGCGGGCGACGGCGGTTCGGGCCGGGACGGGCATGGGGGCGGCGATGTCGCCCGCGTCGCCCCGGACGCGGAGCCCACCGGACGCACCCCCGACGGCACCCTCCTCGTCGCCGACTTCGGCTCCGACACCGTCACGTTCGTCGACCCGGACAAGGGCCCCGTGGACACCGTCGAGGTCGGCACCGCCCCCTACGGCCTGACGGTCGGCGCGGACGGCCGGGCCTGGGTCGCCACCGCCGAGGGCGTCGCCGTCGTCGACACCCGTACACGCGAGCGCCAGGACCTCGTTCCGTACGCCACCGACTCCGGCCCGGCGGACACCGGGGAGTACCGCGGCGGCGGCATGGGCATAGCGCTCGCGCCGGACGGCGGGCATGTCTACGTGGGTGTCAACGTGCCGGGCGAGAGAGGCGTGTTGGAGACCATCGACACCCGTACGCGCGAGGTGACGGACACGGCCGCCGTGGGCCGCCGCCCGTTCGACGTGGATGTCTCCCGCGACGGCCGCGAGGTCTACGCGACCGGGCATGACTCCTTCGACGTCACGGTCGTCCCCACGGACGGCGACGGCGAAGGACGCGGCACACCGCGCCGGTACGAGGTCGCCCCCTACGGCACCGAGGGCGGCCTCGGGTCCTGGCTCAAGCCGCACTACGCCGCCGTTCGCCCCGACGACGGCAAGCTGCTGCTGCCCTTCGAAGGCGAGCGCCTGGTGGTCCTCGATCCGCGTACGGGCGAGTCGGCCATCGAGCGGATGACCGCGAACACCCACCAGCACGGCGCCACCATCACCGCCGAGGGCACTCTCTTCGCCGTCGGCACCGGTCCCATCGACCCGTCGGCCGACAAGGGCCCGTCCCTCACGGTGCGCGACAAGGACGGCGAGGAGCGGGTGATCCCGCTGGACGGACCGCACGAGGACGTCGCCGTCACACCGGACGGACGGACCGCCTATGTCACCGGCGGCTTCACCCGCGACGGGTACTGGAACGGCATCACGGTCGTCGACGTCGAGACCGGCAAGACCTCCCGGCTGGCCGCCGGAGAACGACCCCTGGGCATCGCCGTACTGCACAAGTGACGGAGAGGTCCGGTTGTCCTAAGGGCGCATGGGGCGCATGGGGCTCATGGGGTGCAAGGGTCCAAGGAGTTCACGACTAGGGGCGGAACTCGTGGCCGAGGCCGTTGCGGGTGATGGACTCGTCGATGGCCTTGCTGAAGGCCGTGAACCCCAGGCTGCCGTCGGCGGCGTGGAGCGCGGCGCGCAGGCCGAGGAGGGCGAAGAGGCTCGCGTTGTCGCACCAGGTCACCTGAGTGAAGTCGAGCCGCAGATGGCGCCGGCCTTCGTGAATCCGGCTGATGGCCACGGCGCAGAGCGTGTCGACGGTGTGCACGTCGAGCTCACCGCTGAGGGCGAGGGTGAGGGCCCCCTCACCGCCGTCGGCCACCGGTACGACGGTGAGCCGTGGGTCGGCCGGAAGCCGGGCCTGTGGCCGGTCCATGCGCGTTGCCTTGGTCTGCGTGAGCTTTAGGCCGACTCTCGTTTCGGCGGCGGCGCGAGAGCAAGCCCTTTCACGTGAGGACGTCGTGCGGATCGTGTGCGCTGACCGGGCGCATTCGAGGGGCAGCAAGCCCGCCCCGGAGCGTGGTGCCGCAGAGCCGTGGGGGCGCGCCGGTAGTTGTGTGACCAGCAGCCGACGACGTACACGAGATCGGAGATCCGATGGGCAGGAACCCCGGCCGGGCTCAACACATGCTGGTGGCTGGTCTGTTGGCCGCCGCGCTGGCCACGGCGGCCCCGGGCGGGGCCGGGCAGGCAGCGGCCGACTCCCCTCACGACGGCGGAGCACACGGCTCGGACCATGACGCGGGACCCGACGCGCTGCACGGCTCGGGCCATGGTTCGGGCCACGACGCAGGACCCGACGGGCTCCACGGCTCGGGCCACGACGGCGGCGAGGGCGCGGAGCCCGGCAGGGTCGGCGCCGTGGATGACGCCTTCGCCGTCACGGTGCGCCGCGTCCCCTCCGAGCAGAGTGCCGGCACCGGCGGGAGCAAGGGCGTCTCCTACGAGGTGACGGTGCGCAATCGCACCGACCGCGCCTACCCGGACGCCGAGATCGTGCAGATGCTCCCCAGCGAGGCCAAGCCCTCGGACTCACAGCCCCTGGCCCACGTGGAGCAGGACTGGATGATGTGGGGCGCGAGCCTCGACGGGTACGGCCGTACGACGGTGCGCTCGACCCTCGCGGCGGCCGACGCCAGTGAGCGCGGCGGCGCCGGCGAGGAGTTCCGGTGGGACCCCGTGGTGTGCGTACGGGCCGACCAGGACGCCGGGTTCAGCGGCTGCGGCGGCGTTGCACGCGAGGCGGACAGATCCGCCGCCGAGCAGGGGGCCGCCGGGCCCGCCGCGAACCGTGGCGGCGCGAGCAGCGACGGCAAGCCGGTGACGGGCGACGCGGGGAGCAAGGCCGCCCCGGCCGCGGCGTCGGCGGAGTCCGACGGCCCACGGCAGGCACTCATGGCCCTCGTCGCGCTGGGCGGGGGCCTGCTCGTCACGCTGTGGTGGCGTATCCGGCGCAGCAAGCGCCGTACCGGCGACGTGGGGTGAGACCCGGTGGGCGCCGGCCGAGGCGGAGGCCTTGGGCCTAGGCCGTCACCATCGAGTCGTCCGTGGGCCGCGCGCCGGGCAGCTGGTGGCTGGCCGCGACCACGGCGGCGTCGACATCGCTGGTGCCGGTGGCCACGCAGAGGCTGTAGGCGACGTCTTCGTATTCCTGCCGCCCGCCGGGGCCGCCCTGGTCCGCGCCAAGGAGCGCGAGGGCCTTGTAGCGCTCCACCAGATCCTCGAGCACGACGGGGTGTGCCAGCAGCACGGGAAAGCCTCCTTCGGCGGGGTTTCCGCATCGGTTTCCGGATCGGTTTCCGGATCGTTCGGCGAGCGATCGGCAGTGCCGTCGCTCAGGGGCCGGGTGCCCGGCCCATCGCCCTTCCATGCGTTCCGGAATGCGTTCCGGGTCACCGCCGAACGGTCCACCGGAAGGTTTCAGACCGGCCTCACACGCAACGTGTACAACATGGCTGATTTCGGATACACGATGATGACCGAGCAGGCCGGCCCGCGTGAGCTCGTACAGCACGTGGTGCAGGCCGAAGAGGCGGGCTTTGACTTCTCCGTCACCTCCGACCACTACTTCCCGTGGCTGAGCGAGCAGGGGCACTCCCCGTACGCCTGGAGCGTTCTCGGAGCCGCGGCGCAGGCCACCTCGCGCATCCCGCTGATGACGTACGTGACCTGCCCGACCACCCGCTATCACCCCGCGGTCGTCGCGCAGAAGGCCGCGACGATGCAGCTCCTTTCGCAGGGGCGCTTCCGGCTCGGCCTCGGGTCGGGGGAGAACCTCAACGAGCATGTGGTGGGCGTCGGCTGGCCCGCGGCGCATATCCGCCTCGGCATGCTGGAAGAGGCCGTCGAGATCATCCGGGCGCTCTTCGACGGCGGCAACGTCAACCACCACGGCACGTACTTCGACGTGGAGAACGCGGAGCTGTGGGACCTGCCGGAGAAGACCCCGCCCCTCGGGATCGCCGTGTCGGGCGAGCACTCCTGCCGGCTCGCGGGACGCCTCGGCGACCTGGTCATCGCCACCGAGCCCAAGACGGAACTCGTGGACGCCTTCGACCGTCACGGCGGCTCGGGCAAGCCGCGCGTGGGCCAGCTGCCGGTCTGCTTCGACACGGACCGTGAGGCGGCGGTGGCCCGGGCGCACGAGCAGTTCCGCTGGTCGGTCGGCGGCTGGCCGGTCAACGCCGAGCTGCCGGGGCCTGCCGCCTTCGACGCCGCGACGCAGTACGTACGGCGCGAGGACATCGCCGAGGCGATCCCGTGTGGCGACGACGTCGACACCTTCGTGGACGCCGTACGCCCCTATGTGGAGGCGGGGTTCACGGAGATCGCCCTCGTGCAGGTCGGCGGCGACCACCAGGAGCCGTTCATGAAGTGGGCGCAGCAGGAGCTGCTGCCGGCGCTGCGGGAACTGTGACGCACCCGTGCGACGCGCCGCTGCGGCGACGCGTCGCGCGGGCCCGGCCCGGCGCACCGGACCTCGGGTCGTACTAGACCCAGAGCCCCAGCAGGTACGGATAGGCCTCAAGGACGCTGCTCGGCCCCTGGACGACCTTCTCCCAGGTGAAGACGGTGAACTCGTCGCCCTTGGTGGCGAAGAAGTGCACCTCGTCACCGATGACGGCGGACGTCACGGAGTCCGGTTCCTGGAACTCGCCCGGCAGGAAGTCGAGACTGACGGGCTCGACGAACGGCGTGTGGCCGGTGCCGAGCGGCAGCCGGCCCTCGATCGTCAGCATCCCGGAACGGGTGAACACCAGATAGCGCGAGTCGTCGTGCGCGGCCGGCACCACGGCGATCAGGTTCGACAGCTCCTCGCCCTTGACGATCTCCGGCGGGAACAGCTCGTCCCAGGGGTGCGGGTGGCCGCTGCGCCGGTCGGAGAACTCGATATAGCGCTCGTGGCCGACACCGATGTAGTCGTGGTGGCTGCGCCGCGGTGCCGCCATGACGAACTGGAAGCCGTCGCGGAACTCCTCGGGCAGATGCGGGAAGCGCCGCATGATCCGCTGCGGCCCGGCCTCGACGCGGTGGCGCTGCGAGAACCGGATGAACTCGCCGCCGCGGAAACCGGAGAAGCGCACGAACGGCGTGTGGTCGATGCCCGGCACCAGGCGCGAGACGGTGCCGAAGACGCCGCCGACGGTTTCGAGGGTGGCTTTGACGCCGGTGGAAAGGGCGGTGAGGAGGTTGCCGGTCGGTTCGACGGCGGTGCCGACCAGGGCGTCGAACGCCGTGTCCATCCCGCGGGGCTCCACCGGTTCCAGCTGCCACAGCTGGTAGCCGCGGCTGTCCCCCTGGGACTCCGGCCACTGGTCGACCGGGGCGCCCGAGGTGTCCTTGTCGTCACGGATGTGCAGCCGCAGATCGCTGTGGAGATTGACGATCTGGAAGAGGCCGCGGCCGGTGTCCGAGAGCCGCCATGTCTGGCCCTTGTAGGCCGGGCTGTTCTCCTCAAGCTGCGCCTGCTCGATCGCCGCCCCGCGCTCCGTGCTGAGCCGCCGGACCTGCAGATAGCGTCCGCTGAGCTGATTCTCCAGGCGGAACGTGTCATGGCCCGCGGGGCCGGGCTCCACGCGCCAGGCCTGGCAGGAACGCCCCGGCCAGTCGCGCAGCACCTCCTGGACGATGTCCGCGGACGCCTGTTTGCTCGCGCCCTTGGCGGTGAGGTAATGCCCGCTCTTCTGATTCTTGATGAGGTACGTACCATGCGCGGTGACACTCATGGGTTCCTCCCCATTGGGAACGCCGCAGTTCCCGTTTCACCCTAGGAGGACGCGCGGGGTCCGTTACGCGCAGACTCGGCCAAACCGGACCGGGCGCCACCGCCGCGTCTCGAACTGGGCCCTTGCGCACGCCCGTTGCCGGGGACGGCGCTGGTCCGCCCACTGGCGGCGGGAGCGCGCCGCGGGCGCCGTGTCCGAGAGCGTCCGGTTGTCCGCCCGTTCCACGCCGCCACGGCGGGTGCACACTCAGGTTTCGGCGACCACCCGCACCGTGGTGAGCGTGGTGTCGGCGGTGTCCGGCACGTTCATCCCGGCCGCGAGGCCTGTGCGCAGACAGCGCAGGACCGGTTCGTTGAGGCGCTCGCCGGGAAGGACCGCCGGGATGCCCGGGGGGTACGGCGTCATCATCTCCGCGGTGATACGCCCGGCGGCCTCCGCGACCGGTACGTCCTCGGTGGCGCCGAAGAAGGCGTCGCGGGGCAGGCAGCTCTGCTCAGGCGCAGCTCCGCGGGCGTGGGCACGTCCACCCGCGGTGCCGGCCTCAACTGCGGGGCGGCAGTGGCGAGATCGCGCAACGCCGCGAGCAGTGCGCCGGTGGTCTCCCGGTCGTCGGCGTGGGTGATCTGCGCGCTGATCCTGCGGTGGTCCGCCAGATGCGTGTCGATGCCGCGGCGCTCGTGCAGCCGGTCCGCGGCGCGGTAGCCCGTCGTACCCAGGCCGCTGACGTCGACGACCACCGGCAGCGGGTCGAAGGCGTCCGCGAGCCCCGGGCCGCAGAAGTCGGCGCGGTCGTTGACGTGCAGGCCGTCGATCCGCTCGATGGCGGCACGCACCTCCGTGGCCAACTCCAGGGCACCCGACATGAGTTCATATCAGTGCAGGGCCATCTGGCGGCGCCAGCCGTCGAGTCCGGCGTAGATCGGCGTGGACGGGCTGGTGGTGTCCAGGAGGGCGGCGCGCGCCTGCAGAGCCCGGGGGTCGATCAGCTCGCCCTGGACATGGAAGACGGAACCCTGCTCCAGGCCGCTGCCCATCTTGTGGATGCTCGTCACACAGACATCGGCACCGGCGTCCATGGCCCAGGAGGGCAGTTCGGGGTGGAAGGGCAGATGCGCGCCCCACGCCTCGTCGACGATCAGAGCGCGGCCGTTGCGGTGGCAGACCTCCGCGATGCCGCGCAGATCGGCGCTGCCGCCGTACGGCGTCGGGCTGGTGACGAGTGCTCCCTTGGCGTCCGGGTGCGCGGCGAAGGCCTCTTCGAAGTCCGCGGCCGAGGGCGGGTGGGCGAGGCCGCGCCGCGCGTCCCAGCGCGGGTCGGCCCAGACCGGCTCGATGCCGGACAGGATCAGTCCCGACACGACGGACTTGTGCGCGTCCCGCCCGATCAGCAGCTGCTCGTGCGGTCCCGCCACGGTCAGCATGGCGGCCTTGACGGACAAGGAGCTGCCGCAGGTGGAGAAGAAGGTGTGCTCGGCGTGCACGGCGTCCGCCATCAGCTCCTCGGCCCGCACCAGGACCTTGCTGCGCATCCGGCGGTCGTCGAGGCCGCCCGAGGCGAGCAGGTCACCGTGGAAGACCGCGTCGCCCAGGATCTCGCGGACCTCGGGGTCGGCGCCGCGGGCCTGCTTGTGTCCCGGCGGGGTGAAGGCCAGCTGTCCGTCCTTGCGGTAGCGGGCGAGAGCTTCCAGGACGGGGGCTCGGTTGTGGTCCAAGGCATGGGCGAGGAGTTCCCCTCCTGTGCCGAAGGCAACCAGGACGCTCCGTCGCCGAAGGGGCTGTCGGCCAGGCGGGACAGCAGGTCGCAGGGGTCCGCGAAGACGGCGTCCGCACCGGCCTCCGCCAGGTCGGCCCGGGGGATGCCGCCCGAGAGAAGGGTGACAGGGCGGACACCGGCGCGGGCCGCGGCCTTCATGTCCCACACGCTGTCGCCCACGAAGACGGCCCGCTCGGCCGGGACCCCGGCCAGTTCGAGCGCGTGCTCGACCGGCTCCGGATCGGGCTTGCCCTCGGACACGTCGTCGGCGCTCGCCGTCTCGTGGATGACGTCGTCGGCGTCGATCGCCCGGCGCAGGGCCGTCAGTTCGGGCCCGCCGGTGGAGGTGACCAGGACGATCCGCCAGTCGTCCGCCGCCAGGGCGCGAAGGAGGTCGCCGGCCCGCGGGAAGGCCATGAGCCGGTCGAAGTACTGGCCGTACAGCGCCTTGTGCGCGGCGCTGATCGTGTCGTCCTGGCCGCGGTCACGGTCCGCCGAGCAGCTGCTCGATGAGGTCCTCCGACGGGAGCCCCACGGCCCGGTGGATCGCGGGCATCGCGACCGTGTGTTCCGCCTGCCGGAACGCCTCCCACCAGGAGACGACATGCAGATGGTTGGTGTCGGCGAGCGTGCCGTCCACGTCGAAGAGCGCCGCGCGTGCCATGCCCTGCTGCTGCCTTCTGCCGTACGTCCGTACCGGCCGGGTCCGCGAAAGGGCCGTACCCTCACGGTCCCTTCCTGGCTACTGGCGGCAGGGCGCACGCGCCACCGCAGACCGCCCATCGGTCGCTCACGCGGCGCACGCGGCTCGCCCGGCGGCCGCGGGGGAAGTCACCGTCCGAGGGCGCTCTGAAGCTGCTGCTTCGTCATGGAGGAACGCCCCTTCACGTTGCGCTTCCTGGCCTCCGCGTACAGCTGGTCCTTGGTCGGTCCCTGTGCCCCGGAGTGCGAGCGCTCGCCGCCCCGCTGGGGGGCCGACTTCGGGTCCTGCGTGGATGTCCTGCTCGCCCGGCGCGCTTCACCCGTGCGGGCGCGCTGCTTGTTCACGGTGCGGGCGGCGATCTCCTCGGCGCGACGGGTCGACTCGCCGCGCTCCTGCGCGCCTTCCTTGACGTGCTCGTACTGCCGCTCGCGCTTCTTGTTCGATCCTGCGGGCATGGTGGCTGCACCTTTCTCCGCCGTTCCGCTCTCCGCCGGCTGCGGGGCGGGGAGTCTTCCGCGTGCCCCCCACCTGCCCCTTCAAACCGCGAGGTCCCGCTCGGGGCCCGGCACGCGAGCGGGTCTTCTCACCTCGGCAGGCGCACCGGCACCACCCGGCTGCGGATCCGGAACCTGCCGGTGCGGCCCCCGTCCGCGGGCCGCAGCACGATCCCCACGGGCCCGGTGAAGACATAGCCCCGCTTGTTCGCGTGCCGGCGGACCTCGGCGGCCAGATACCGCGGCAGATACCCGCCGGTCGCCGTGAGCTGACGGTGGCTGAGCGAGGGCAGGTCGACGAGGAACGCGTTCGGGGCGACGGAGTGCTCCGTGGCGGCCCCGGCGCGGACACGGGCGTCGCACTCCCTGCACAGGCCGGCGACGATCTCGGCCTGCTGGCGCGACCGGGGCGCCAGCAGGCTCCACAGGGCGGCGCCCCCACGCCGTACCGCCGCTCGAAGATCGGTGATCATTCTCATCGAGCGACCTTGCCCGCTCCGGACCCGGGCACACTCGCCCGGACGAGTGGCACCGCCGCGCCCCAGGCCACTGTCCGTGCCGCAGCACCGTCCGTACGGCATCACCGGCCGGGCGGCACCGCTCCCGCGGCGAAGCAGGCGCGGCAGACACCGCCGTCCCAGTCGGTGGCCACCTCTAGGAGGCTGCTGCCGTCGGCCGAAGGGAGCAGGCTGGAGCTGTAGTTGGGGCAGTGGTCCACGACCGTCGACTCCACCGCCACCGGGGCCGGGATCTCCCGCCATGGCCCGGCGCCGCCCGCGCTGTTGACCCATACGGTGCGGCCGCTGCCCTCGGCGCGGCTGTCGTCGCGGTTGTGCAGGACCTGCCCGATCAGGAACAGCCGGCCCTTGGGATTGCCCGCCTCGGGCGCCCAGGCGAGATTGGGGGCGTGCTTGAAGTACTTGCCGTCGGCGGTCTCGGGCCGGTAGCCGAGGTGCGCGGGATCCCCCCAGTTCCAGCCGTCGGACGAGGTGCGGTAGTGCACCACGCACACGTACTGGCCCGCGGCCGCGCAGATCTCGTACGACATGAAGTAGGTGCCGTCGCCGAGCTTGCGGACCACCGCCATGCCGGGCCGGTCGGAGGCGGGATTGCTGGCGATCGTGTCGTGGTGCCCGGTCCAGGTGCGGCCGTCCGTGGTGCGCGCGGCCACTAGCTTCTGGCTGTGGCCGGGGTCGGTCTCGTCGGAGTAGTGGGCGACGAGCGCGCCGGACGCGTCGACGGAGAACTCCGGCTCCCACAGGCCACGGTCGTTCGGTGCGGTGGCGATGGTGGACAGATAACTCCAGGTGCGGCCCACGTCCGTGCTCTTGAAGACGCGCAGGGCCATCCGCCGGTTCGCCTCGTCCTGCCCGACGGACGCCGCCCACAGCAGCGTTCCGGCGGGCAAGTCGCCTATCTGGCGCGGCAGTTCGTACAGCGTCGCGCAGCACAGGCCCTGGCCGCCGGCGGCGTCGGGGTCACGGACCGTGCCCACTTCGCGCAAGCTGCGCCCGTCGTCGGTGCTCTCGTGGACGGCGCCGATCCCGTCGTTGCCGGAGAACGTGACGACGGAGGCGAGGACGCGACCCTCGGCGCCCGGGGTGTGGGCGAGGCGGACGGCCCTCGGGTACAGGGCGGTGCCGTCGCGCAGCGGGGTGCCGGTGGCGGCGTCCGCATCCGGGGTGAGCGCGGTGAGCAGGGCCGCGAGGAGAGCGAGCAGCGTGAGCAGCGGGACGAGGAGGGCGGTCGGGCGGAGCAGACGTGCGGGTGCGCGGGTCGGTGCCGACATCGGACGCTCCAGGGGTGAGGGGGGGGACGGTCTCGTAGGGAATGGGGTCGGTGGGCAGGTGGGGGCTATACGGCGGGGGCGAGGCGGATCACGTTCCAGGACACCGGCGGCAGCTGCGCCTCCAGGGTCCCTTCGGCGGTGACGCTTGTGCCCCGTGCCCGGCGCGGTACGACACGGTCGGGCTCGGCCTCGGTGTTCACGGCGTCGTGGTCGTCGTCGGACAGGACGAGATGTTCGACGAGGCGGTATCCCGCCGCGCCACCGCGCAGCGCCGCCGCCAGATGCAGGGGCCGCGACTGGTCCCGGTTGACGGCGAGCACGGTCAGGGCCCCGCTGTCCTCGTCGTAGGTCACCACGGAGTCGAGTGCGGACACCTCGCCGTGGCGGGCGGTCTCGATGCGGGGCCCGGAGCTCTCGGTGCGCAGCACCCGGCCGTGGGCGTGGCGGGCGGCCTGGGCGAAGGGGTGGAAGGTGGTCTGGCGCCAGCTGGCGCCGCCCGGTTCGGTGCGGATCGGCGCGATGACGTTGACGAGCTGGGCGAGACAGGCGACGGCGACCCGGTCGGCGTGCCGCAGGAGCGTGATGAGCAGGGAGCCGACGACGACCGCGTCGGTGACGCTGTAGGTGTCCTCGATGAGACGCGGGGTCTCGGCGGTGGCGAGGTTGCGCTCGCCGGGGAAGCGCGCCGCGTACCAGACGTTCCACTCGTCGAAGGAGAGCTTGATGTGCTTCTTGGCGCGGCGCACGGCGCGCACATGGTGGGCGGTGGCGACGACATCGGAGATGTACTGGTCCATGTGGGCGCCGGAGGCGAGGAAGCTGGCGCGGTCGCCGTCGAATTCCTCGTAATAGGCGTGCAGGGAGAGGTAGTCGACCTCGTCGTAGGTCTGCTCGAGGACTTCGCCTTCCCAGGTGCCGAAGGTCGCCATGCCGGCGTTGGAGCTGCCGCAGGCGACGAGTTCGATGGCCGGATCGACCTGGCGCATGGCCTTGCCCGCCTCGGCGGCGAGGCGTCCGTACTCGGTGGCGGACTTGTGCCCGGTCTGCCAGGGTCCGTCCATCTCGTTGCCGAGGCACCACAGCTTGACGTCGTGCGGCCGGCGCACCCCGTGTTTGATGCGCAGGTCCGACCAGGCGGTGCCCTCGGGGTGGTTGCAGTACTCGACCAGGGCGCGGGCGGCGTCGATGCCGCGGGTGCCGAGGTTCACGGCCATCATCGGCTCCAGGCCCAACTGCCGGGCCCAGGTGAGGAATTCATTGGTGCCGACCTGGTTGGTCTCGATCGAGCGCCAGGCCAGGTCGAGGCGGCGCGGGCGGTCGGCGGCGGGACCCACGCCGTCCTCCCAGTGGTAGCCGGAGACGAAGTTGCCGCCGGGGTAGCGCACCAGGCCTGTGCCGAGTTCCCGGACCAGGTCGGCGACGTCGCCGCGGAAACCGGCGGGGTCCGCGGTGGGGTGCCCGGGGTCGTGGATGCCGGTGTAGACACAGCGCCCCATGTGCTCCACGAAGGTTCCGTACAGACGCGGGTCCACGTCGCCGACGGCGAACTCGGGGTCGATGACGAACCGTGCGGTGTGCGGCATGTGCGGGGGCCCTTCTCGGAGGGCGACAGGGTGCGGGCGTACTGACGGGTGGCGTGAACTGCCGTACGGGAACGGCTACTTGAGGCCGGTGCCGGCGATGCCTTCGACGATGCGGCGCTGGAAGAGCAGGAAGACCGCGAGCAGCGGCAGCGCTGCGAGCACGGCGGAGGCCATCAGCTGTGCGTAGGGGACGCCGAAGACGTCCTGGACGGAGTTCAGTCCGACGGGCAGGGTCATCATCTCCGGGTCGGTGACGACCAGGAGGGGCCACAGGAAGTTGTTCCAGACCCCCACGAACACAAAGATCGTCACCGCGGAGATCACGGGCCGGGAGACCGGCATCACGATCTGTGCGTACGTCCGCAGCCAGCCGGCGCCGTCCGCGCGGGCCGCGTCGATGAGCTCGCGAGGGATGCCGTCGAAGAACTACTTGAAGACGAACACCGCGACCACATTGGGCACTTGGGGCAGGACCACACCCCAGTACGTGTTGAGCAGGCCGGCCGACTGCAGCGCGAGGAACTGCGGGATCATCAGGACCTGCCCGGGGATCATGAGCCCGGCCAGCAGCAGCACGAACGCGGCGCGGCGCAGCCGGAAGCGCGCCTGGGACAGGGCGAACGCCGCGAGCGAGGCGGTGAGCACCGTGAGCGCGGTGGTGAGGGTGGCGGTGATGAAGCTGTTGGCGTACCAGTAGGGCAGTTTGCCCGCGTCGAATATCTCGCCGTAGGCGGCGAGGGTGGGGGCGACCCGGAGGCCCCGCACGGCAGGATCACCGCGGGGTACGAACTGGTGGTGCGGGAGAGCAGCGGGGGCTGATGCGGGGGAGCGGCAGGGCCTGTGCGGGACAGCGCAGGGGCTGATGCGGGAAGAGAGCAGCAGGGGCTGCGAGGAGATCAGGCTCGATCACGCCCGGTGACCTCACCGGCACCGGCGGCGGGGTACACGCGGAGAGGACCGCCGCGCCGCACCGGGTCGACGGGCTCGATATCCTGCGTATTGACTGAAAATGCAGTCAGAGGCCTCGCGGCGTCGCGCGACGCGTGCGTGCCGGGGCCTGGGAGTACGAGTGAAGGTGAAGCGAGCCGAGATGGCCGACCGGCAAGTGTCGATCCTGGAAGCGGCGGTGCGGGTCATCGCCCGCGACGGGGTGCGCGGTCTGCGGGTGGAGAAGCTCGCGGCCGAGGCGGGGGTCTCCACGGCGCTGATCTACTACCACTTCAAGGACCGGGCCGGTCTGGTCGGGCGCACGCTGCAGTTCGTCAGCGACCGGGCGGGCTCCTATACGGACGCCGATGCCGTCGCAACGCCCGACGACCCGCGCCGCGAGCTCGAACAGCGGCTGCTCCTCGAACTCCAGGACAGCGACGAGGTGCGGGAGAACAGCATCGCCTGGGGCGAGTTGCGGGCCAGCGCCGTCTTCGACGCCGCCCTCAGAGAGGACCTCGGCGAGGCGACGACGGTCTGGTGCAGGGAGATCGCCGACCTCGTACGGGCGGCGCAGGCCGCAGGGACCGCACGTCATGACGCCGATCCGGACGCGGTCGCCGAGCGACTGACCGCACTGGTGGAAGGCCTCAGCGAGCGCTGGCACAGCGGCTCCCTGGAGCGGGGGCGCGCCCGCGCGCTGCTGCAGGGGGCGATCGACGCGGAGCTCGGCCCCGGGCGCTGACCGGAAACCACAGGAAGGCCGGACACCACAGGAAGGCCGGACACCGCAGGAAGGCCGGACGGTGTGCCGGGCGGGGTTACGACGTCGCGGGGACCGTGCCCTGGATCTCGCGCAGGAAAGTCGCGTTGTCCGGTGTGCGGCGGAGCTTGTCGAGCAGCACTTCAAGGGAGGCCTGGCCGCCGCCGCGGGAGTCCAGTGCCCGCCGCAGTCCGCGCGTGGCGCTCAACTCGGCGGCAGGGAACAGCAGTTCCTCGCGGCGCGTACCGGAAGAGGTGATGTCGATGGCCGGGAAGATCCGCTTGTCGGAGAGCGACCGGTCGAGGCGGAGCTCCATGTTTCCGGTGCTCTTGAGCTCTTCGAAGAAGTAGTCGTCGGCGCGGGACCCGGTCTCCACCAGAGCCGTCGCGAGAATGGTCAGGGAGCCGGCCTCCTCGGTGTTCCGCGCGGCCCCGAAGAACCGCTTGGGTCCGCTGAGCGCGGCGGAGTCGACGCCCCCGGAGAGCGTGCGGCCCCCGGAACCGGCGGCGTTGTTGTGCGCCCGGCACAGCCGCGTCAGCGAATCGAGCAGGATGACGACGTCCTGACCCTGCTCGACCAGGCGCTTCGCGCGTTCTACGGCGAGTTCCGCGAGCGCGATGTGTTCCTTGACGGGCCGGTCGAAGGTCGAGGCGAACACCTCGCCCCGTACCGAGCGCACCATGTCGGTGACTTCCTCGGGCCGTTCGTCGAGGAGCACCACCATCAGATGGCACTCGGGGTGGTTGGCGGCGACGGCTGCCGCGATCTGCTGCAGCAGCACCGTCTTGCCGGTCTTCGGCGGCGCGACGATCAGGCCGCGCTGGCCCTTGCCGACCGGGGCGACGAGATCGACGATCCGTGTCGTCAGCGGGCCCGCCGGGTGTTCGAGGCGCAGCCGCTGCTGTGGATGGAGCGGGGTGAGATCACCGAAGTGCGGCCGTCCGCGGAGCGCTTGCGCCGGGCGGCCGTTGACCTGCTCGATGCGGTCGAGAACGCGCGGCTTCGCCCCGACGCCCTCGACGAAGTCGCCCTTGCGCAGCCGGTGTTGGCGGATCAGCGCGGCGGAGACCTGTACGTCCTTGGATCCGGCCAGGCAGCCCTGCACACGCAGGTAGCCGGGTCCCTTCGGGGGCAGGTCCAGGATCCCGGCGAGAGCGTGCGACGAGGCCTGCCGCTGCGCGGGTACGGAATTCGCGGTGCCGGTGTCGGTGGCGGTGGCTGTGGCTGTGGCCGTGTCGGTGGCTGTGGCCGTGTCAGTGGCGGTGTCGGCGGTGGTGGTGGTGATGGTGGATTCGGTGGTTGCGGGGTGTTCAAGTGTGGTGGTCATGATGAGGAGTCCTTTCGGAAACATGCGCAGGTAGGGGCATGTGGCATGCGCACAGAAGGCATGCGGATGGTGTGCTGCGGCGCTCGGCGCGGGCGGTGACATCACGCCCGGGCAAGAGGGCCCGCAGCCGGACACTTGGGAAGCCGGGAAGCCGGGAAGCCGGGAAGCCGGGAAGCCGGGAAGCCGGGAAGCCGGGAAGCCGGGAAGCCGGGAAGCCGGGAAGCCGGGAAGCCGGGAAGCAGAGGGTGCCGGGGAATCGAGTAGTGCTGGATCTGATCGCCGGTCGTCAGAGAGACGGAAGAAGAGGGCGCATCAGCGATACCGCGTCAGCGGTACAGGGTGCAGAGGGAAAGAAGATGATTCCGGCACCGGCGCCTGCGAAGAGGCGTACACAAGTGCTAACCGCAATGTAGCACACCGCCTGCAGGTGCCCCAGGGCCCGCCGCTGACGCCGGAGTGCGGTGCAGCTGGCGCGCAGCGGCGGACGGGGCCCTACACCTTGCCGATGCCCAGGGTCGTCTCCCGCGGCAGAAGACCCGAGCCGATCACCGTGACCCATGGTGTGCCGAGCAGGCCGGAGAGCCGTTCGGTGTCCTCGGCGCCGAGGGCCTCCCACGGTCCCGCCGCGAGTTCGTCGGTGCGCCGCTCCTGTTCCTGGCGCAGTGCCCGGCCCGCCTCGGTCGCCGTGCCGTCCGCCGCCAGGAGGCCGCGCGCGCCGAGACGTGCGCGGGCCGCCGCCCACTGCTCGGGGCTCCACCGGCGGCTGTTGAACGTCTGCTCCGGCGCGGCGCCGATCGCGGCGAAGGAGACCAGCGCCTCCACGCCGTCGAGCCCTGACGTCACCAGCGTGGCCAGATGGCCGTCGCCGCGGTGCTCGCGCAGGATCGTCGCGGCCTGCCACAGCTGTACGTGCGGCAGTTCGGACCAGGGCAGGGACTGGTTGGCCGCAGCCAGCGGGTGGCCCGCCGTATCCGCCGACTCCGCTGCGCGCCGGGCGAGTTGGGCCGCCTCGGCGAACTCGCCCCCGTGCACCGAGTCGCCGAAGAGGGAGCGGTAGGCCCGGTCGACGGCACGCTCGCGGGCGGCGAGGACCTCTGCGGGCGAGGCGATGTCCCAGGCGGCCGCCATGTACTCGGTGACCATCCGCGGGCTGAAGCTGTAGAACGTGGCCGCGACCAGCGCCGGGCTCGCGGGTCCCAGGGGGGCGGCACGGAAGGGGACGTAGCTGGGCCAGCGCTCCCGCGTTCCGTACCCCAGCTTTCCGGCCTCCTCGAAACTCTCCGGCGCGTAGTAGAGGACGGCATGCAGGGGCTCAAGGAGGTGCCACATCTGCCTGGCCTTGCTCGGTTCCACGGTCATGTCGGACTCCTCGTCCTGGGTCGCCTGCCACCAATCTTTACAGTGGCTAGATTGCGCGTCGTGCCGCGAACTTGTCAATGACTAGATTCTGCGTACGCTGGGCCCCATGAACGCAGCGCGCAGCTATCACCACGGGGACCTGCGGAAAGCGGTGATCGCGGCCGCCCTTGACGTCATCGCCGAGAGCGGTCCCGGCGCCCTGAGCATGCGCGATCTGGCGCGGCGTGCCGGCGTCTCGCACGCCGCGCCCGCCCATCACTTCAAGGACCGCGCCGGACTGCTCACCGCCATCGCGGCCGAAGGGTACGACCTGCTCGCGGCGTCGCTCGCCGAGTCCGCGGAGATCCGCGAGATGGGCGTGGGCTACGTCCGTTTCGCCGAGCGGCACGCGGCCCATTTCCAGGTGATGTTCCGCCCGGACCTGGTGCACGCCGACGACCCCGACCTGGTGCGGGCCCGCTCCCGTGCGGGCGAGCGGCTGCGGCAGGGGGTGGCCGGCCTTTCGGAGCCGGGCCGCGGCGACGACGCCCGGCTCGCGGGTGTCGCGGCCTGGTCACTGGCCCACGGCTTCGCCACCCTGCTGCTCAGCGGCTCACTCGCGGGGCCGGTCGGGGACCGTGATCCGGCCGAGGCCTTCCGGGCCGTGGCGGCGCTGCTGTTCGGCACGGATTCCGAGCCGCCTCACTGATCTCCGCTGCGGCCACCCCTCTCAAGTTCGACAAGCGGCCGTCGTTCCGCGGCGGACGGCGCGGCCGCGGTGCCACCCGTTCGGTCCCGGCGGTGTGCGGGGCGCGGCGCGCAAGAGGTGAATGGAACTGCCATGGCAGGGCCGGTTCGGTGAGCGAGGGAGCGCGCGTGTACTACAGCAACGGGAACTACGAGGCGTTCGCGCGGCCCCGCAAGCCGGCCGGAGCCGACCGGAAGACCGCCTGGTTCGTGGGAGCCGGGCTCGCCTCGCTCGCCGGTGCCGCCTTCCTCGTACGCGACGCGCAGGTCCCCGGCGAACGCATCACGATCCTGGAGCGCCTGAAGCTGCCCGGGGGAGCGCTCGACGGGATCAAGGAGCCGAAGAAGGGCTTCGTCATCCGGGGCGGCCGTGAGCTCGAGGACCACATGGAGTGCCTGTGGGACCTGTTCCGCTCGGTTCCGTCCCTCGAGGTCGAGGGGGCGTCGGTCCTCGACGAGTTCTACTGGCTGAACAAGGACGACCCGAACTCCTCACTGCAGCGCGTCACCGAACGCCAGGGCCAGGACGCGGGCACCGACGGGCTCTTCGCCCTGAACGACCGTGCGCAGAAGGATCTCGTGAAGATCTTCCTCGCCTCCCGCGGGGAGTTGGAGGGCAAGCGCATCAACGAGGTCTTCGGCCGGGACTTCCTGATGAGCAACTTCTGGCTGTACTGGCGCACCATGTTCGCCTTCGAGGAATGGCACAGCGCGCTGGAGATGAAGCTGTATCTGCACCGCTTCGTCCATCACGTCGGCGGGCTGCCGGATCTGTCGGCGCTGAAGTTCACCAAGTACAACCAGTACGAGTCCATGGTGCTGCCCCTGACGCGCTGGCTGATGGACCAGGGCGTGACCTTCCGCTTCGGCACCGAGGTCACCGACATCGACTTCGACCTCGCGCCCGGACGCAAACTGGCGACCCGTATCCACTGGACCGCCGACGGCCAGGACGGCGGTGTCGACCTGGGCGAGGACGATCTGGTCTGCGCGACGATCGGCTCGCTCACCGAGAACTCCGACAACGGGGACCATCACACCGCGGCGCGTCTGGACGAAGGGCCCGCGCCTGCCTGGGACTTGTGGCGGCGCATCGCCGCCAAGGACCCGTCCTTCGGACGCCCCGAGGTGTTCTGCGGGAACATCCAGGAGAGCAAGTGGGAGTCGGCGACGGTCACCACCCTGGACCCCCGCATCCCGCGCCACATCCAGAAGATCGCCAAGCGGGACCCCTTCAGCGGGAAGGTCGTCACCGGAGGCATCGTCACCGCCAGGGACTCCTCCTGGCTGATGAGCTGGACGGTCAACCGGCAGCCGCACTTCAAGCAGCAGCCGCCGGACCAGATCGTCGTCTGGCTCTACTCCCTCTTCGTCGACCGGCCCGGCGACTACGTGCGCAAGCCGATGCAGGAGTGCACCGGCGCGGAGATCACCCAGGAGTGGCTCTACCACCTCGGTGTTCCCGTGGACGAGATCCCCGAACTCGCGGAGACCGGCGCCCGGTGCGTCCCGGTGATGATGCCGTACGTCACGGCGTTCTTCGCGCCCCGGCGAGCGGGCGACCGCCCCGATGTGGTGCCCGAGGGCGCCGTCAACTTCGCCTTCATCGGCCAGTTCGCCGAAACCACCCGGGACACGATCTTCACCACCGAGTACTCCGTGCGCACGGGAATGGAGGCCGCCTACCGGCTTCTGGACGTCGAACGCGGTGTGCCCGAGGTCTTCAACTCCACCTACGACGTACGGGCGTTGCTGGCCGCCACCAGCCGACTGCGCGACGGTGCCGAACTGACCCTCCCGGGCCCCGAGTTCGTACGCAAGCGCCTGCTGCACCGCCTTGAGTCCACGCAAATCGGAGCGCTCCTGGAGGAGTTCGATCTGCTCAAGGATGATGGCCTGAAGGGCGACGGCCTCAAGGGCGACGGCTCCGGGTGAGGCGCCCTGCCGTGTGACCGGGCTGCAGCTCGCCCCGTGGCGAATGTCTCCAGGAAGTCGCTGGTCACCCCGCCTCGCGCAGGGCGAGAATCACGAGTCCGTGGGACGCAGCGAGGAAGGCAGGACGCCGTGAGTGATCTCCTGGAGATGTCGGTGGAGCAGGGCACCGCCACCCTGACCCTGAACGATCCCGGCCGGCGCAATGTCATCTCCGGCGCGCTCGTGGACCGTATCGTCGATGCCTTCGACCACTTGGAGGCCGAATCCGATGTGACCGCTGTGGTCATCACCGGAGCGGGCAAGGCCTTTTGTGCCGGGGCCGATCTGGCGGACCTCCTGGCCGCCGCGGGCGACGACGCCTCCGGAGTGCGGCGGGTCTACGACGGGTTCCTGCGGGTGGCGCGCTCGCCGCTGCCGACCATCGCCGCGGTCAACGGGCCCGCGGTCGGGGCCGGTCTGAATCTCGCGCTGGCCTGTGATGTACGTCTGGCCGCGGCCTCGGCCTGGTTCGACACCCGCTTCTTGAAGATCGGGCTGCATCCCGGGGGCGGGCACACCTGGATGCTGGAGCGCCTGGTCGGGCCGCAGAGGGCCGCCGCCATGGTGCTGTTCGGCGAGCGGCTCGACGGGGCGGCGGCGGCCGCCGCGGGCCTGGCGTTGCGCTGCGTACCCGACGAGGAGCTGCTGCCCGCCGCGCACGCCCTGGCGGCGGGTGTGCACGGCGTGGAGCCCGAACTCGTGCGCCGCACCAAGCAGACCCTGCGCACCGCGGGCGACGGACGCGGTCACGAGGACGTCCTGCGGGAGGAGACCCGTGAACAGATGTGGTCCTTCACCCTGCCGAGCACCCGCGAGCGCCTCCTCGCCTTCCAGCGCCGGATCAGTGGCTGACGGGTCGGGCGCACAGGTCACGGGGACCAGGTCAGGGGATCAGCTCAGTTGATCAGCTCAGGGGATCAGGTCAGGGGATCAGGTCAGGGGATACGGATGCCGGCGGCGCGGAGCTTGGCCTCGATCAGCGCGGCCATGCGGGCCACGGCCGATCCCGGTTCCTCGCCGTGGTGGGCGATCATCTTGTAGCGGGTCGCGGCCTCGGTGCGGGCCTGCAGGCCGGTCACGATCTTCAGTTGTGCGGGGTTGGCGAGATAGTGGTCGGCCATGGCGGTGGCGAGCTCCTCGATGCGCGGGTCGTCCGGCTCCCAGGACGCGGCTTCGATGCCGCGCTTGATCAGGGCGACGCCCCGGGGGTCTTCGAGGGCGAGCTCGACATCGCCGAGGTAGTCGTCGAAGCCCTCCGGGACCAGGGCCTTGGCCAGTACCCAGCCCTCCCTGGTGGCCGCCACCTCGTCCGCGGGGAAGCCGAGGTCGGCCATCCGCTCAAGGAGCGCCACGGCACGATCGGGCAGCAGAGCGCGATTGCCGTCGGCGAGCCGGTGCAGTGTGTCCCGCCGCGCGGTCAACTCCTCGATACGGTCGGTCAGTTGTCGCTCGACGTCGGCGAGCGCGGTGGCGAACTGCGCGGCGTCGGCGTCGAGCAGGGGCTCGATCTCGGCCAGCGGCACCCCGGCGGCGGCCAGCGTGCGGGCCTGCACAAGGCGCAGCAGGGTCTCCGACCCGTACCGCCGGTAGCCGGAGCTGTCACGCTCCGGCTCCGCGACGAGGCCGAGCTTGTGGTAGTGCCGCACCGTCTTCACCGTGACGCCCACGAAGGCCGCCGCCTGCCCGATCGTGACTCCGTGCATCATCAGCTCAGCCTGCCTTGTGCTCGGCTCCGGTGGCCACGGGGCGTACGGGTCACGGGTGTTCAGCCCGCCGGCTGGGTCGCATCGGTCTGCCCGCCGCCGAAGACCTGACCCAGGAGCCTTTCCTGTGCGCTCTGGAACGCTGCCCCGATGGACAGCTCGGCGTCGTCCACACAGGTCAGTCCGGCGGTCAGGGTCTTGCTGCCGTCGGCGGTGCTGTACATCAGCGCCACCGAACCCCCCATGGCGCCGTTGTGGTGGAAGACGGTGCCGCCGCCCGGGCCCAAGTCCTGCACGAAGACCCCCAGGCCGTAGCCGGCCTTCGTTTCCGGTGTGCGCATCTCGGCAAGCAGCCCGTCCGGCAGGAGCTTGCCGCCCATCAGCGCGGAGAAGTAGGTGTGCAGATCCTGAGTCGTCGAGATCATGTCACCACCGGCCGCAGCCCAGGAGGGGTTCTGCCGGCTGATGTCGAGCGTCTTCTCCTGACCGGCGTCCTCGTAGCGGTAGTAGCTGTGGTTGTACGGCTCCGGGATCTCCGGCGAGGCACCCGGCGCCACGGTGCCGGTCATCCCCAGCGGTCCCAGGATCAGCCGCTGCAGCTCCTCGGCGAACGAGCGGCCGGTGACCTTCTCGATCACCAGGCGGGCGAGTACGTAGTTGGTGTTGGCGTAGCTCCAGTCCGTCCCCGGCTCGAACCGCGCCGGCCTGGACAGCGAAAGGCGTACCAGTTCCTCCGGCTGATAGGTCTTGAACCGGTTGGCCGGCCACGCTTTCCCCTCGGGTCCGTAGGGCATGGAGACCCCCAGCTCAAGGGTCCCGTCCGCGTTGACCTCACCGGTGTGGTTGAAGATCCCGCTGGTGTGCTGCAGCAGCATCCGTACGGTGATCCGTGGGTCGAGGCCGAACCAGTGCAGGTGGTCACCGGCCGGGGTGTCCAGGCCGATCCTGCCCTCGGCCGCCAGCAGGAGCAGCGAGGTGGCGATGAAGTTCTTGGTGGTGCTGCCGATACGGAAGTGCCCGTCGGCCAGTGCCTTGCCGCTCTGCCCCAGCTCGCGGGCCCCGGCGCTGCCGACCCACTCGCCGCGCTCGTCGTTCACCCGGAGCTGGATGCCGACGAAACCGGTCTCGACGAGCTCCTCGATCGTCTTCTGGAGCTCCGGGCGGTCGTGCGTCTGGTGAGAAACGGTGGTGGTCGTGGTGGAAACGGTGGCGGACATATCGCTCTCCTCGGTCTGTTGTGCCCGGTCCGGTGCCGGGCCGATACGAGGAGCGTTCACCCTGACCTAAGCGCAACCTCAACTGTGTTCTGGGTCACAGTCGTTGGGTGACGAGTACGACGAGAATCCGAAGAGTTCGATGAACCCGAGAAGCCGAAGCATGCGAAGAAGCAGGAAGGCAGGCAGCGCCATGAGCGTTCTCGACTCCCCGATCCCGCGGTTCCACCTGGCCATGCCGGTCGACGACCTGGCCGCCGCCCGCCGGTTCTACGGTGATGTGCTCGGCCTGGAGCAGGGCCGCAGCGCGGACACCTGGATCGACTGGAATCTGCAGGGCCATCAGTTCGTCACCCACCTCGCACCCGAGCGCACGCCGCGCATACACAACCCGGTCGACGGCCATGACGTCCCGGTACCGCACTTCGGTCTGATCCTGGCGGTCCCGTCGTTCCACCGGCTCGCCGACCGGCTGCGCGAGGCGGGGACGGAGTTCGTGATCGAGCCGTATGTGCGCTTCGAGGGGCAGAGCGGCGAGCAGTGGACGATGTTCCTGCTCGATCCGGCGGGCAACGCCCTGGAGTTCAAGGCGTTCGCCGACGACACCCAGGTGTTCGCCCCCTGAATGCCGGGGGGGGGGCGGCCCGGGGCGGCAGGCGGCACGCCCGGTGCTGACGGATTGCCAGCAGAAGCGTATGCCTCCTGTGGTAACCATTGGTGACCAGGCAGGGCGAGGTGACTCCCGAGGCAGTGCCGATGACGCACGCTCACGACAGGTGGTGAGGACGAGGTGAACACCCCTCAGGGCCCCGCGGCGCGGGAGACGACGGATGCGCTGCGGGGTGACCTGTTCGACCCCGACTGTCCGACCCGTCGCCTCCTCGACCGCATCGGCACGAAGTGGACGTCGATGACCGTGAAGGTCCTCGCGGAGTCCGATCCGGCCGAGGTCCGCTTCGCCGAGCTGCGGCGCCGGATGCCCGGTGTCTCACAGAAGATGCTGTCCACGACGCTGCAGAGCCTGGTGCGCGACGGTCTGGTCGCGCGTCGGGTGGAGGCGACGGCGGTGCCGCCGCGGGTGCATTACCGCCTGACCGCACTCGGCCTCACCCTGGAGGAACCGCTCGCCGCGCTTCGCGTCTGGGCCGAGAAACACATGGCCGAGATCGAGCGCGCCAACCTCGCGAGCGCGGCGGCGGCCGACGGCACCGGCAAGGGTTAGGGCGTAGCCGACGCGTCGTCCCACAGGTCGCAGTGGTGGGCCTGGGCGAGGTGGGGCGTCGTGGTGGTGCCGCCCGCTGACGTCGTGCGCAGCTGCAGTACGTGGCCCGGCTCGCGGCTCTGCTCGGGCATGTCTCGCTGGCCGGGTGCGCCGGGCGGTGAGCCGTGCAGGAACGAACCCCAGTACGCGGTCATCTGGGCCGACAGGGCCTTTTGTCCGGCGTCGAAGGCGGCGGCGCGGCCGTAGGGCTTGAACAGGTAGTTCAGCTCGGCGGCGTGCGTGGCGCCGAAGTCGAAGTCGGCGTTCTGCGGCAGTGACGCGAACAGTGGCGAGCTGCGGTCGGCGAACTCGTACGCGTACACCTGGCCGCGCCGCGCCAGGGCGGCGTCCACGCGCAGTGCCGGGCAGGCGAAGAGCTGGTCGCCGAAGGCGGCGGCGTAGGCATAGCCGGGCCGTTCGTAGGTGCCGGACGGGTAGCGCTTGAGGGCCTTGGCGCCGGTGTGTTCACCGAAGGCGGAGGTCAGGGCACCGGGATAGGCGTCCTTGGTCAGCGGGCGGCCCCAGCGGTCGAAGGAGTCGTACGCGAAGACCAAGCCCTCGTGGCTGTTGGCACCGTTCATGACGGGCACCCGCGCGGCACGGCCGGCGGCGAAGGCGTCCGCGGGCGGCTCGGGCAGGGCCTGGGTGCCGGTGGTGTACGTCCAGTCCGAGGCACCGGTGCCCTCCTGGGCGTCCAGGACCTCCTTGATGGGCCGGGAACGCAGGCAGGCGGCGGCAGTCGAGGGCTGTGTGCAGCCCAGCTTCTTGGCGAAGGCGAGGCCTGCAGCCTCGGCCCGGTCGCGCGGCCGGCCCGCGCAGTCGCCGAAGGCGCCGCTCTGGATGATGGCCGCCCGGTACAGGCCGTGACTGCCCGGTGCGGCGAGCTGGCTGCAGACGGCGCCGCCGCCGGCCGACTCGCCCGCGAGGGTGACCCGGTGCCGGTCGCCGCCGAAGCGGCCGATGTTGTTCTGCACCCAGCGCAGTGCCTGCTGCTGGTCGAGCAGCGCGAAGTTGCCCGTGGTGCCGGGCAGGGTGAGGAAACCCGAGGCGCCCAGGCGGTAGTTGAGGGTGACGACGACGGTGCCGGTCCTGCGGGCGAAGGTGTCGGGCAGGATGTCGCGCGCTGCGCCGCCGATGTTCGCGCCGCCGTGGATCCACACCATGACCGGCAGTCGCGACGTCCGGTGAGCTGCGGCCGGGGTGAAGACGTTGACGTCGAGACAGCCCTCGGTGGTGCGCTGCTTCTCGTGGCCCGGGGCCCAGTAGGTGTTCTGCGCACAGTCGTTGCCGTAGGCGGTCGCCTCCCGTACGCCGTCCCAGGCGGCGGCGGGGCGCGGCGGGCGCCAGCGCAACTGGCCCGTCGGGGGCTGCGCGTAGGGGATGCCGAGGAACTGGCGGCCCTCGTCGGTGCGCTCGCCACGGACCCAGCCGTCCGCCGTGCGGACCAGGGTCGGCCGCTCTTGCGGCGCGGCGTGGGCGGGCTGCGGGGGGAGTGAGGGGGCGGCGAGGGCGAGTGACGCGGCGGCGAGGGCGAGCGTCGGCCCGAGCCTGCGTGCTCGGCGCCGAAGGCTCGGGAGGAGAAGTCTCGGGGGGAGAAGTCTCGCGGGGAGAATCATGAGGACTCCTGATGGCAGGGTGCCCATGTGGGCGGAGCGAGCATAGGTGCTCGGTGCCATAGGTGACTAGTGTCATAGGCGTGGGCCGTGCACAACGAGACGGCCGGACCAGACAGCCGGACCAGACGGCCGAACGAGATGGCAGGACAGAGATGAAGTTCGAGCATGTGCTGCTCGGTTTCGTGGCGATGCGCCCCTGCACGGGCTACGACCTGAAGCGATGGCTGGAGAGCGAGATGAGCCGCATGGTGCGGCTGCCGCATCAGCACAGCCAGATCTACCGCACCCTGGCCCGTATGTCCGCCGACGGCTGGGTGGACCACACGGTGGAGCGCAACGAGGGCCGCCCCGACTCCAAGGTCTACCGCGCGACCGACGCGGGCCTGAGCGAGCTGCACACCCGGCTCGCCGAGCCCTACACCCCGGCTCCCGACTTCGGCGACCCCGAGTTCCTCATGCGCTACACCTTCGCGATCTTCGGCACCCAAGAGCAGCAGATCGCCCTGATCCGCACCGAGTTGGCGGCCCGGCGCGCCCAGACGGAACGCTTCCGCGCGCGGGAGATCCGTGACGAGCCATGGCTGCCCGGCGTGGACCGGGCCCGGATGAACCGCATCCTCGACCACGTCCACGGCTGCAAGGAGCATGCCCTTGAGGCCCATGTGCGGTGGCTGGAGGAGGTGCTGGCGGAACTGACGGGATGACTCCTCTTCAGGCTCCCGGGGCGCCGGGGCTGCCTGGGGGCTCCCGGGTCAGATGACGCGGAAGAGGTCGGCGGCGGCGTGCACGTCGGTGAGGTCCTCCACGGAGCGGAGGTTGTCGCACAGTGCCTCCAGGACCGAGTCGGCTGCGGCGGCGCGCGGGGCGCCGATGACCACGCCGAAGACCCGGAAGCCCAACCGGTGCTTGGCGTCGTTCCAGCCGCGCAGCCACTCCTCGCTGACGCCGCAGTCGTCATCGGTGATTATCACGATGTCGCCGCGCATGCGGGAGGCGTCGTTGAACTCCCGCTCCAGGAGTTCGCCGGCCGCCGACAGCGGCGTCTGATAGCTGGTCCCGCCGCCGAGGAAGGTCTCCGCGAAGTCGACAACCCGGTCGATGCCGGCGGGCTCGCCGGCCGGGAAGCGGCATACCTGGATCTTGCCGGGGGCGGAGAAGAGGATGCCGACGAAGTCGCGTCCGGCATGGCGGGCCTGGTCGAGGAGCGCTAGCGCGCACGCCTTGGCCCACGCCTCCCGGGTGATGCCGCCCGGCCCCGCCTCGTACATGGAATGCGAGGTGTCCACGCACGCGATGACAGCGCCCCGCCCGGTGGTCTGCTCGCCCTGGCTGTCGTAGAGCATCAGCTCCCCGGCGGCGTACCGCACGGCGAACACCGCACGCAGCTCGGGCAGTCCGAGGTTGGCGAGCTCGGAGGGGATGACGCGCGAGAGGTCGTTGCCGAGCGTGACGCCGACCAGTTCCCCGGTGGCGTTCTCCACCTTGTGGGCGCGCTCACCGTCGGCCATCTGCCGGAAGCGGCCGATCAGTTCGGCCCACTGCGCGAGACGGCCGGTGCGCAGCCGCTCGGCGAGCTGGGCGCGCCGGTCGAACGGCATGCGCTCCAGTTCGCCGGGACCGACGCCCCAGGCCCGCATCAGCGCGGCCTCCTCGCGCACGGCGTCGGCGGCCTTGGCTGCCGCGTCGCGCGCGCCGGCCCGGATACCGGGGGCCGCCGCCGCGAGGAACTGCGCGACGCCCTGGGCGGCCCGCTGCTCGGTGGCCTCGGCGGCCTTCGCGTCCTCGATCGCCTGTCGTACGGCGTCGGAGGCGGGATCCGGCACGGTGCCGTCCTCGTCGGCCGCGTCAGCGGCCTGCCGGAGCGCCTCGACGACGGCGCTCGCCGCGTCCTCGGCGTCCTGCTTCGCCTTTCGCGCCCGCTCGGCCTGTTCCCCGGCCTCCTGGGAGCGCTCAAGGATCCGGCGCAGGGTGCCTGCCTGGGCGAGTACGGCCATGGCGGCGGCGTAGGGGTCGCCTGCCGTCTCCCGGCGCAGGCCTGCGAACTCCGGTGCGGCCAACAGCGCGGTGATGGCCTGGTGGTTGACCAGCCGTGAGGGGTCCATCTCCGTACGCTCCCGCACGCGCGGGGCGACCTTGTAGGCGGCGAGGAACGCGTCGGTCAGAAGGTCGGTCATGGGGCTGACGGTGCTGTCGCCGGTGCCGTCAGCGGACTGGTCGGCGGCGTGGTTGTCGCGCTCGGCCAGCTCCTCTGCCAGCTCGCGCAGAGCCGCCGACTGTTCGTAGGTGTCGCGCCAGGTGAGCCGGTCGAACCGGTCCGCGACGACGGCCGCGGTGTGCAGCTCGGGAGCGGCGGCGGACACGCTCAGCCACGGCCCGGCCCCGCTCGCCAGCTTGTCGAGCTTGGTCTGTGTCTCGCTCACGCCCTGATCCCCTCCCGTCCTGATCCCCTCCCGCCCTGCTCCCTTCCCGCCCTGATCCCCTCACGCTCTGATCTCCGCCTAGTGCCCTCGTGTCTGGAGCTGGGCCTGCACCATGCTCGCGTCCAGGCCGAGGGCCTCGGTGAGAACCCGGGCGCGGACGGCGCGCTGGCGGGCGGTGATGCGGTCGAGGGTGGCGGTGGAACGGCCGGTGACGACCGCCTCCTCGCGCAGTTTCTCCAGCCGCTTGCCCGCCACGGCGAGTTGGTTGTGAGCCTTCTTGATGACCCAGTCGCTCAGCGCCTCGCGGGACTGCCCGGCCATGGCGTCGAGCTGGGCCTCCAGCTCATCGACGGCGTCGGCCAGGTCGAGCGCCTCCTTGGCGTCGGGGTTGACCAGTTGCAGCACTTCGCGCTCGACGGCCGGGCGCTGGGCGGGGGAGTCCCACAGCACGTGGGTCAGCACCGACAGGTCGGTCTCGGCGACCGCCGGACGGCCGTCGAGGTACGCGGACGCCTGGAGCAGTCCGACGGCCTGCCGCCAGCGGCGGTCGGAGGCGATGAGTTCCTTGCGTCGCAGGGCGGCCCGCAGCGCGCACACCGCGTCCACGATCGCGTCGGGGACGTGCACGGCGGGAACTCCTTCGGTCACGGCGGACTGCAGCGCGGCCAGTTCGAGAGTGGTCCGTGGCGGCGGCGCCGGGCGGCTGACGGCGGAGCGGACGAGGGCGGCGAAGTTCGATGGGTCCGTGAGGTAGCCGACCTCGATCCGCACCAGGAGCCGGTCGTAGATCGCGGCCGTGTCCTCGCCGCCGGGCAGTTCGTTGCTCGCCGTGATCGCCCCGATCAGGGGGCAGTGGATCGGCTCGCCGCCGCTCTCGGGGTGGTAGATCCGCTCGTTGAGGTAGCCGAGCGTCTCGTTCAGCGCCGCGGTGGAGCACTTGAATATCTCGTCGATGAACGCGACATGTGCGGTCGTGGCGCGGCCGTCGTAGACCTGGCGGTACTCGCCCCGGGCCAGTGCGGCGACGTCGATGGGGCCGAACATCCTTGTCGGCGCGGTGAACTTCGACAGGAGGATCTCCCAGTACGACGCTCCTTCGAACCGGCTCGTAAGCTCCCGGGCCATTTCGGACTTGGCCGTTCCGGGCGGGCCGAGCACCAGCGAGTGCCGGCCGGCGAGCAGTGTCACGACCAGTGTCCGCACCACGTCGGCCCGTTCGTAGAAACGGTCCGACAGCTCGTCGGTGATCGCCCGCAGCCGCTTGGCGGTGTCCTGCGCGTCCTGCGCGATAGGTACGTCCGGTGCGTCCGCTGCGTCCTGATCTACCTGTACGTCCCGAGCTTGCTGTGTATCCATGAGACGGTCCTTTGCCGGTGCAAGATCATGGGCGGGCCCCGATGCCCATCGATCCTCCGATCTCCCGTTGGCGCCCAAAGTACGTCGTCACGCCAAGGCCGGCCGACCCGCCCTCCGGCCCCGCGGCCCGGTACAGGACGGCCGGCCCCAACGGCCGCGAAAGAGGACCTAGCGCTGCTCCACCTCACTCAGCAGTGCTTCCAGAGCCTGCCGGCGCTCGGCGTTCCGTTCGTCCTGGAGCAGTCGCTGACCCAGCACCAGGCACAGGTGGCGGCCGCGGTCGTGGCGTCCCAGCAGTGATCGGCCATCAGTGTCGTGGCCGCCGCTCCGAGTGCCGCGAAACTCGCGTCGGGATGACGGCTGCGCACGGCGCCCGGCCGACGGCGCAACGCCTCGGGGAGACGGCCGTTGCCGTGGTCCGCCTCACTGAGCGCGGGGTCGAAGGCCGGATGCTCGGCGCGCAGGGCGCCCTGCCAGGCGTGCGGCCAGTCGGTGAAGTCATAGGGCGGGGCGTCGTTCCAGCCGCAGGTCACCATCAACGTGCCCTGCACGCCCACGACTTCGCGAAGGGCGTCGATGACGGTCTGCGGGCCGCCCGCCACGTATCCGATCGCGGACATCCGCGTGTGGAACATGACGATGTCGCCGACGGTGAGACCGAGCGCGGTCAGGTCCCGCACGAGCCGGCTGCGGGTGACGGGGCCGTCGGCCCGCCTGAGTGACGCCAGTTCGTCCATGGCGAGGAACGTACTCGTGGCGCGTGCCACAGCGGGCCGTGACAGCCCGCTGCGCAGGGCCGGAAGCCGGTCGCCGTCATAGGCTGATCCCGCATGAGGGACAGGGGGCAAGGGACAGGAGGCAGAGGTGACCGGGACGACACCGGCCGGGGCGCCGGCCGAGGTGATGACTGAAGTGATGGCCGAGCTTGCCGGGCTCGAGGACCCCAAGGTCCGCGCGGTGAACGAGAAGCACGGTGACGATCACGGGGTGAACCTCGGCAAGCTGCGCGCGCTCGCGAAGCGGCTGAAGACACAGCAGGAACTCGCAGTCCGGCTCTGGGAGTCCGAGGACACCGCGGCGAGGCTCCTCGCGCTCCTGATCTGCCGCCCGAAGGCATTCGGCCGTGACGAGCTGGATGTCATGCTGCGCGAGGCCCGCACACCCAAGGTCCACGACTGGCTCGTGAACTACGTGGTCAAGAAGAGCCCGCACGCCGAAGAGCTGCGCGTGGCCTGGTGTGCCGATCCGGAT
Source organism: Streptomyces monticola (assembly GCF_042665355.1). Classification (NCBI taxonomy): domain Bacteria; kingdom Bacillati; phylum Actinomycetota; class Actinomycetes; order Kitasatosporales; family Streptomycetaceae; genus Streptomyces; species Streptomyces monticola. The sequence continues at coordinate 398,206 of NZ_JBHTCF010000002.1, forward strand.
CCGGTGGTCGCGAGCGCCGGCTGGGCACTGACCACGGAACGCGTGGCGAAGAAGCCCGAGGGCCTCGATCTGGCCGGGCTGCTCGACCTCATCGAGGCGGAGATGAAGGACGCCCCTGATCGCCTGCAGTGGGCCATGAACCACTGCCTCGCCCAGATCGGGATCGAGCACCCCGAGCACCGTGCCCGTGCCATCGGCATCGGTGAGCGCCTGCAAGTGCTCAAGGACTACCCGACGTCCCCGGGCTGCACGTCCCCGTTCGCACCCACCTGGATCAACGAGATGGTGCGCCGGCAGGACGGCAAGACCGTGGCCTGAGCGTCGGTGGATGGGGTCGTCGTCCCGGGCTGCGCGGGCATGCGGCAGTGTGACGTCCGTTTACCGCCAGCACCCGCACGTGCGCCGAACCAGCATGGGCACATGACCAGGTACACCGTGCTCCCCATTGACGCGGCCGTTCTCAGGCAACTACGGATTGCCGATGACGCGGGCCGCCCTTGCGCCCCGTACATCGCGACCCACGACGACGTGGGCTCGCCGCTGCGCTGCTGCCTGCGCCCCATCGCGCTCGGCGAGCGGATCGCCCTTGTCTCGTATGCCCCGTTGCGTCGTTGGGCCGCCGCGAGGGGGGTGGATCCGGGCGCCTACGACGAGCAGGGTCCCGTCTTCATCCACGCCGATGACTGCGGAGGGTTCACCCCCGGCGCGACGTACCCCTTCGCCCGGCCGAGCGCCTTGCGCACCGTGCGTCGCTATGACGCCCGGGGCCGTATCGCCGGTGGCCGCCTGCTGGAGATTCCGGCCGACGCCACGGCCGGCTTCGATGCGGCCTTCGACGCTGCGTTCAGCGACCCGGACGTGGTGCTCGTGCAGGTCAGGGCACTGGAGTACGGATGCTTCCACTTCGAGGTGCGACGGTCGGACCCCTCTGGATCGATCGGCTAGGACTCGTCGCCGGTGCCGCTGGTGCCGAGCAAGGCGTCGACGTGGGCCGCGAGTGAGGACCGCAGGTCTTCGGGTGCCGTCTCCTGTTCGTCGACCAGGTACACCACCAGGTCGGCGCGGATGGCGGCCAGCAGCGCGTGCGCGGTGAACGCCGCGTCGTGGACGCCGGGTACCTGGTCCAGTTCCGCGCGGAGGGTCTCGTGCCACCATCCGTAGTGCCCGGCCTGGTACGGGCTGCTGACCCCGGCGTCCTCCGCGGCGGCCATCAGATGCCGGTTCTCGATTTTGAACCGCAACGAGGCGTCGAGGAGATCCTTCACCCGCTGCCGGGGCGAGGCCCCTTCTGCTTCCTGCGCTTTCCGCACGGCCTGTTGGAGCGGTTCGAGGCGGGCGGAGATGAGGGCGCCGATCAGGCCGGCCCGGTCGCCGAAGCGGCGGAAGAGCGTGCCTTTGCCCACTCCCGCGGCCGCGGCGATGTCGTCCATCGACACGCTGTGCGGGCTGCTGCTGGCGGCGAAGAGGGCGTCGGCGGCGGTCAGTACGGCTTCCCGGTTGCGCAGGGCGTCCGCCCGCTCGGAGCGCTGGGCCACGGGGGGCCTCCTATCGTCACCTGTGGCGTTGTGGCGTTGTACGCGGTGCGCTGAAGAATTGCAGGTCAGCCGAGGCTCCGTCGAATTCGTCTCTCTCAGCGCAACTCCCGCTCAGCGCAACTCCCGCTCAGCGCAACTCCCGCTCGACGAACGCGCGGAGCGTGCCCGGCGCGCGGCCGGTGATCCGCCGGACGGTGTCCGTGGTGCGGTCCTCGGCTCCCTCGGCGATGGCACGGTCCATCCCGGCCAGCATGGTGGCGAAGTCGAGGGGGAGCTCGGCCGCCCAGCGGTCCCGCAGCTGCTCGAACGTCAGGTGCCGGTGCTCCACGCGCCGCCCCGTGACCTCGGTGATGGTCGCGGCGACGTCGCCGTAGCTCACGGCCTGCGGGCCGGTGAGGATCAGGTCGGTGTTCGGGGCCTGCTCGGTGGTCAGCGCGGTTACGGCGACGGCGGCGATGTCGGCCGCGTCGATGAACCCGACACGGCCCTCTCCGGTGGCGGTGAGGATGGCCCCGTCCTCGCGGATGCTGCGCGCGTGCGGCATGGCGCCGGTGAAGTTCTGCAGGAACCAGGACGGCCGCAGCACCGCCCACTGCCCGAACATGCCGGGCAGCGCCTCGTGAACCTGGCCCACCGCCGGACCGCCTGCGGGGATCGCCGATGAACTCAGCAGCACCGCACGGTGCACGCCCGCCGCGCGGGCTCGGCGCAGAAAGGGCAGCATGACCGCGGCCGGGTCGGAGGCGCCGACGGGCGGGACGAGGTAGACGCGGCCGACGCCGTCGAGGACGCTGTCGTGGCCCGACGGCTCGTACCAGTCGAAAGCCACCGCCTGCGCGCCCGCGACCGGGGTGGCGCGCCGGCTCGCTGCTCTGACGCGATGGTGCGCGGCGACAAGCCCGGCGGTGACACGGCTGCCGGTGGTCCCAGTGGCCCCGATGACGAGCGTCGTAGCGGAGTCGGCGGAGGCAGCGGAGTCGGCGGAGGCAGTGGGCATAGCGGGAGTTCTCAACGGTTCTCCGTGAAGTCGAGGCCCGGCTCCTGGACCGCGAGCGGATTCCAGTAGTCGCGGTACGAGGTGATGTGCCCGGCGTCGACCGTGACCACGGCGATGTAGGTCATGTCGAAGGGGCGTCCGGTCTGCACCAGGCGCCCGACTCCGCGCATCTCCACCACGATCGTCTCCGGGGCGGTGGTCTGGTGGATCTCGACCCGCGGGAAGTTGTGGAGGTCGATGTGGTCGGGATAGTGGCGCATGTAGTCCGCGACGGCCTGCTTGCCTTCGAGGCGGTCGGGCCAGTCCTGTGGGGCGAAGGGGAACTCGAAGACACAGTCCTCGTCGAACAGGTCGACCCAGGCGGGAATGTTCTTCTCCAGCAGCAGCCGCAGTCCGTGGCGGAACAGCTCCGCCGGTGCCGTCGGCACCGGCGCGGCCGTCGCAGGCATGGGTATGGGCATGGTCGAACGACCCCGTTCTGCTCGATGACTCACATCGACTGCTCACATCGACCACTCGGATCGATGGCTCACGTCGACGACTCGAAACGGACCGCCAGTCCGCATAGCGGAACCGTAACGGACCACTAGTCCGCTTCGCAAGCCCCGGCGGCGGCCCGACCGCGACCGGGCCGCGCAGGTCTTTGGGCCCCCGGCAGCGCCCTCCGCAGCGGACCTTCCGCGCCCGATACAGGTCTTCTGCGGCCGAGATGATCGATCAAATGGAGGTTTCATGGGGGAGGCAGCGACGCCGGACGTATGCGGAGGTCTCTCATGGCGGTCGAGGAAAAGCGCGGATACTGCACGCTCTGCAAATCCCGCTGCGGGGCGATCTTCACCGTCGAGGACGGCCGCCTGACCGGAGTGCGTCCCGACCCGGAGCATCCGACGGGGGCCGCGATGTGCCCCAAGGGACGGTCCGCGCCCGAGATCGCGCACAGCACGGGACGGCTGACCACGCCGCTGCGGCGTACGAACCCCAAGACCGATCCGGACCCGGGCTGGCAGGAGATCTCCTGGGACGAGGCGATGGCCGAGATCGCCTGCCGCGTCGCGGACATCGCGGCCGAGAGCGGGCCCGAAGCGGTCGCCTTCGCCGTGGCCACGCCGAGCGGTACCGCCGTGTCGGACGCCACCGAGTGGATCGAGCGTTTCGTACGCCACTTCGGCAGCCCCAACACCGTCTACAGCGCCGAGATCTGCAACTGGCACAAGGACTTCGCCCACGCCTTCACCTTCGGCGCGCCTCTGCCGCCGCCGGACTACGCCCACGCCGACCTGGCGCTGCTGTGGGGCTTCAACCCGGCCAAGACCTGGCTCGCCCAGTCCGCCGCCGTCTCCGCCGCGCAGGCCCGCGGCATGAAACTCGCCGTGGTCGACCCCCGGCGCTCCACCAGCGCCCTGCGGGCCGACCAGTGGCTGCGGGTGCGGCCGGGCACGGACGCCGCGCTCGCCCTGGGCCTCGCCCATCTGCTGATCCAACAGGGCACGTACGACCAGGAGTTCGTCCGCGCGTGGACCAACGCCCCGCTCCTCGTACGCCGCGACACCGGCCGCTTCCTGCGCGCGGATGAGCTGGCCGAGAGGGCCGAGAGGACCGAGAGGGCCGGGGGCGCCGGAGAGGTCGTGGAGGGGTTCGTCGTCCATGACCTGGACACCGGGCTCGTCGAGGCGTACGACACCCGCCAGGCGGCACAGCGGCCGGAGCGGTTCGCGCTGTTCGGCACCGTCGACGTGAAGACCGCGGACGGCGGCGTCGTCGAGTGCGTACCCGCGTTCCAGGAGTACGCCGACGCCTGCGCGCAATGGCCCGCGGAGCGGGTGGCGCGGACCACCTGGATACCCGAGCGGGAGATCCGGGAGCTGGCGGCGGAGATCGGCGCCGCGCGTTCGGTGACGTACTACGGCTGGACCGGTGTCGGCCAGAGCGCCAACGCCTCGCAGACCGAGCGGGCCCTTGCCACCCTGTACGCGCTGACCGGGTCCTTCGACGCCGAGGGCGGCAACCACGTCGCGCCCCCGCCGCCGTACAACGCGGCCACACACTTCGGCCAGTTCGTCCCCGAGCAGCGCGCCAAGGCGCTCGGCCTGGACAAGCACCCCCTGGGGCCGCCCTCGTTCGGCTATGTCAACGCAGGCGATCTGTGCCGGGCCATCGAGGACCAACAGCCCTATGCGGTAAGGGCGTTGATCGGATTCGGCTCCAACCTCGTGGTCGCGCAGCCGGACTCGGACCGGGTCGCGCGAGCCCTGCGGCAGCTCGAATTCCAGGTGCACCTCGACCTGTTCGCCAACCCGACCAGCGCCACCGCCGACATCGTCCTGCCCGTGAACAGCGCCTACGAGCGCGAGGCGCTGCGCTTCGGCTTCGAGATCGGCCACCGGGCCCAGGAGCAGGTGCAGCTGCGGCCGCAGCTGGTCGAGCCGCAGGGCCGGTCACGCTCCGACACGGAGTTCGTCTTCGACCTGGCCTGCCGCCTCGGCATGGGCGAGCAGTTCTTCGACGGGGATATCGAGGCGGCCTGGAACTGGCAGCTGGAACCGCTCGGCCTGACGGTCGAGGACCTGCGCGAGCAGCCCGGGGGAGTGCGCATCCCGCGCCCGCTCGCCCACCGCAAGTACGCCACCCAGGACGACGCCGGGCTCGTCACCGGCTTCAACACTCCCACCCGGCGCGTCGAGCTGTATTCGCAGCGGCTGCACGACCACGGCTACCCGGCCGTGCCCGAACACCGCGAACCCACCCCCACCGACACCTCCTTCCCGCTCGTGCTGACCTGCGCCAAGCACGGCTACTTCCTGCACAGCCAGCACCGCTCCGTCAGCTCCCTGCGCCGCCGCGCCACCGACCCCTCGGTGGACCTGCACCCCGAGACGGCGGCCGCACACGGCATCGGCGAAGGCCAGTGGCTGGAACTGACCACCCGGAACGGGTCGATCCGCCTCCGTGCCCGCTTCGACGACTCGCTGCACCCGTCGGTGGTGGTCGGCGAGTACGGCTGGTGGCAGGGCGCGACCGACCTGGGCCTGCCCGGCACCGACCCGCTGTCCGCGTCCGGCGGCAACTTCAACCGGCTTGTCGACCACGCCGATTCCGATCCGCTCAGCGGTTCCGTGCCGCTGCGCTCCGCGGCCTGCCGTATCGCCCCCGCGCCCGCCGACGGCACCTGGACGGGCACCCGCCCCTTCACGGTCACCGCGCTCGGCGACGAAGGGCCCGGCGTGCGCACCCTGCGCCTGGAGGCGGCGGACGGCGGCCCCCTGCCCGACTACCGGCCGGGCCAGCACCTCGACGTACGCGCCGAGAACGCGGACGGAACCCCACAGGAACCGGCGCGGGCCCGCAGCTACTCCCTGACCGGCGCGGCCCTCGACCCCGGCCGCCGCGCCTACGGCCTCGCCGTACGCCACATCACCGAGGGCGCCTTCTCCTCGTACGTCCACCAGGACCTGAAAGTCGGCGACCGTCTGCACCTGGCCGCGCCCGGCGGCACGTTCGTGATCCCCACCCACACCGACGCCCCCGTGGTCCTGCTCGCCGGCGGCATCGGCATCACGCCCTTCCTGAGCTATCTGGAAACCCTGGCGGCCACCGGCGGCACCGTCCCCGAAGTCGTCCTGCACTACGGCAACGCCAACTCCGCCGACCACCCCTTCCGTGACCGCCTGCGCGAACTCCAGGGCCGTATCCGCCAGTTGCGCGTCATCGACCACTACGCGGCGCCCGCACCCGGCGACGTCCCGGGCCGTGACTACGACCACGAAGGCTTCATCACCGCCGAGGCCCTGCCCGCGGACCTCATCGCCCGCCGCGCCCGCTTCTACCTGTGCGGACCGGCCCCGATGCTCGACTCCCTCACCGCGGGCCTGCGCTCCCTCGGCGTCCCCGCCTTCGAGATCTTCAGCGAACGGTTCCGCGCGGCCACGCAGGAGATAACCCTGCCGGACGACGCGGAGTTCACCGTCACCTTCGCCCGCTCGGGCCGCACCGTGCGCTGGACCAAACCCTCCGGCACGCTGCTCACCTCGGCCGAGAGCGCCGGTCTCACGCTGCCCAGCGGCTGTCGCGTCGGCCAGTGCGAGAACTGCGCCTGCCCGGTGCTCTCCGGCAAGGCGGCGCATCTGGTGACGCCCGACGAAGGGCTGCCGGAGGACTCCGTACTGACCTGCCAGTCCGTGCCGACGTCCGACCTCGTCCTCGACGCGTAGGGGCGCCTCAGGGGAACGGCACCGCAGTGGGGTGCCTCAACTCGTGTCGGTGCTCTGGGTGTTCACGTCCAGGACCTCAAGTCGCGGACACACGCATGCCGCATGTTCCCCGGACCCGCAGTGGGAGCACGCGGCCATGTGCAGTGCCGGGTTCTCCCGGACAGCCTTGTGTTCGTAGCGGCACCAAGTGACGGTCGACGGCCACTGTTGCGCCCAGTTCCCGGGCGGCCCGTCACTGGTCAAGGCTTCGTACCACCGGTAGTGGCGAGGTCTTCGGCGCATGTTCTCAAGTTCCTCGGTGCCCGCGGCCCCGTACAGACGCATGCGCGCCACCTTGCCGTTCTCTGGAAGGGGCCTGAGGGCGGTTGAGGGCGGTGCTCCGCCGACCCTTGCTAAGAATTACGTAATTACGTAACCTCTACTCGTGGATCTTGAGCAGCGTGTCGACGAGCTGGCGCGCCGGCTTGCCGCGTTGGAGCGGGCGGCCGACGGGGAGAGTCCCGCACCCTCGCCCCAGCGGGACCCGGGCGACGACTTGTGGGCCCTGAACGGCTTCAAGGAGCAACTCGCCGCGCTGGGTGCCGACAACGGCGGTGTGCTGTTCACCGGCGCCGTCAGGACACCCGCCGGGAAGCGCTACGAATGGCAGTACGGCCTGGTCACGGACGCCGTTCTCGAGGGTGACTGGGCGGATGCGGCCGAGTCGTTCGCGGCGCTCGGCCAGCCCGTACGGCTGCGGCTGCTGCGCGAGATCCTCGGCGGCCGCTGCACCGCCGCCGAACTCGCCGGGCTCGACGGAACGGGCACCACCGGCCAGATCTACCACCACCTACGGCAGTTGACCGCCGCCGGCTGGCTCCGCGCGGCCGCCCGCGGCCGCTACGAGGTGCCGGCCGAACGGGTCGTACCGCTGCTGGTGATGCTGACCGCCGCCGGGCGCTGACCACCGCGCCCGGCCCACCCGAGGGGGAACGAAGCAATGAAGCCCGAGTCCAAGTCCGCGCCCAACACGTCCGGGTCCAAGTCACCGGGCCTGCCCTTGCCTCTGCGGAAGTTCTCGCATCGCGCCGCCCGCGTCTGCCTGTTCGTCTACCTGGCGCTGCTCGTCGTGAGCTTCTTCGTCGAGATTCCGTACGGGTGGACGTGGGTACCGCTCGGCCTGTGGGTACTGCTCACCTTGGGCGTGAACCGCCGGCCGGCCGGCGCGCATGTGCGCCCGGCGACCGGGCCCGATGCCGCGGCGGCCGCGGTCGCCGCGCCGGTCACCGGCCGCTGGCGGGCCCTGAACAGCCCGGCCGACAAGGTGCCGAGCCACGGCACGCACGCCTTGGGGCAGGCGTACGCCATCGACATCGTGGCGGAGCCGGCCACGGGCGCCCGGCCCGGTTTCGGCTGGTGGCCGTTGGCCCGGCGCAACGAGGACTTCCCCGCCTACGGCACGGACGTGCTCGCCGTCGCCGACGCCACCGTCGTCAGCGCCGACGACCGCCAGCGTGACCACCTCAGCCGTACGTCCTGGCCCGCGCTCGTCTACTTCCTGGTCGTCGAGGCCGTCGGCCGCTTCCTGGGCGGCGCCCGCCGGGTGGTCGGCAACCATGTGATCCTCGACCTGGGCGACGGTACGTACGCGCTCTACGCGCACCTGAAGCGCGGTTCGCTCACCGTCGCCAAGGGTGACCGCGTGCGCGCCGGGCAGGCCTTCGCCCAGTGCGGCAACTCCGGCAACAGCACCGAACCCCACGTCCACTTCCAGCTCATGGACGGCGCCGACATGAACACCGCCAACGGCACCCCCTTCACCTGGCGCGGTATCGGCGTCCCGCGCAACGGCGAGACGTTCGAGGCGGCCGAGGCGCAGGTACCGGCGCCGGGCGCCTGAGCTCGCGCCCCGCTTCGCGCCGCCGTCCGACGGTTCCCGGCCTGCCCCGTCTGGAGCATGCTCCGGGTGCGGCCGCGGGAGGCGGTGCGCAGGGTGGCCTCATGGCCGATGACACGAGTGCCGCACCCGCCACCGGCGACGCCCCGGAGATCTCCTCGCTGGGGCCCCTCGCCGAGGACTTGCTGCGTAAAGCCGCCGAGTCGCGGGCCGACCGCAGCGCCAGGACGGTCGTCGGCGGTCGGGGGCACGTGCTGAGCCAGACCCTGATGGCGTTCGGCGCCGGGACATCCCTCGCCGAGCACGAGAATCCCGGGGAGGCGACGGTCATCGTCGTACGCGGCCGGGTCCGCCTCACGGTCGGCGACGACTTCTGGGAGGCCGCGCCGTACGACCTTGTGGTGATGCCCGACGCCATGCACGGACTCGTCGCCCTCGAGGATTCCGTCGTGCTGCTCACGGTCGCCAAGCGCCAGGGCTGAGGACGCGCGGCCCTGATCGGCGCGAATCGCGAGTCCTGAGTCGCGAGTCCTGAGTCGCGGGTAGTGATTCGCGGGTTGTGAGTAACGGCGCGAGTCGCGGGTCCGGGTGATCGGGGCACGCGCCCGGGATGCGAGGCTACGTCCATGGAATCGGACCTTGGATCGCTGCCGCGGATCGACGCGGATGCCCTGGCGCACCTCCTGCCCATGGACCGCGCGGTCCAGGTGCTCGATCACACCCTGCGGGGCGATACGTCCTGGCTCGACGCGTCCGCGCCCCGCACCGTCGCCGAAGTCCCCGCCGGACAGCTCCTGTTCATGCCCGCCCAGCTCGGCCGGTACGCGGGCGTCAAGCTTGCCTCCGTGGCGCCGGGGAACGCGAGCCGGAACCTGCCGCGGATCAACGCGATCTACGTCCTGCTCGATGCCGAGACCCTGATCCCCGTGGCCCTGATGGACGGAACGGCCCTGACGTCGCTGCGCACCCCGGCCGTCTCCGCCGTCGCCGTCGACCACCTGGCCGCGCCCGAGGCGTCCCGCCTCGTCGTGTTCGGCACGGGACCGCAGGCCTTGGGCCATGTCGAGGCCGTGCGGGCCGTGCGGCCGATCACGCATGTCGGCGTCGTGGGACGGCATGCGGGGCGCCGCGACGCGTTCCTCGAACAGTGTGCCCGCGCCGGTCTCGAAGCCTCGGCGGTCGGGCCCGACGCGGTCGCGGACGCGGATGTCATCGCCTGCTGCACCACCGCCCGCGAGCCCCTGTTCGCCGGAGAACTGGTGCCCGGCCACGCCACCGTCGTCGCCATGGGCTCGCACGAACCGGAGGCCCGTGAGGTCGACAGCGGCCTGGTGCGCCGCTCCACCCTGGTGGTCGAGAGCCGGGCGGCGGCGCTGAACGAAGCCGGGGACGTGATCATCCCGCTCGGTGAAGGAGCGTTCCGGACCGACCACATCGCGGGTGACCTGGCCGGTCTGGTCTCCGGCAAGGTGGCCGTCGAGCCCGGCCGGCCCCGGCTGTTCAAGGGCGTGGGCATGGCGTGGCAGGACCTGGCGGTGGCTTCGGCCGCGTACGAGGCCAGCCGGTCTTGAGGGATCCGGTCTCACCGGTCTTGAGGGATCCGGCTCACCGGTCTTGAGGGATCCGGTCTCACCGGTCCTGAGGGATCCGGCTCACCCGCGCTGACGTGGGTCCGGCGCGGAGTCAGCTCGGTCCGTGCTCGGCCACCCGCGCCAACAGCGCCTGCAATGTCTCCCGTTCGCGCGCGGACAGCGGTTCGGTGAGCTCCTGCGTGACGCGGCGGCTCGCGTCGTCGGTGTCGCGCAGGAAGGCCCGGCCCTTCTCGGTGAGGACGACGATGCGGCTGCGCCGGTCGGAGGGCGACGGGGCGCGCTCGACGAAGGTCAGCTCCTCCAGGTCGTCGACGAGGCCGACGATCGCGCTCGGGTCGTAGCCGAGCGCGGCGCTCAACTCGCGCTGCAGCGCCCCCTCGACGGTCGCGAGGTAACGCAGGAGCGCGTAGTGCCGCAGCCGCAGACCCGACTCCTGCAGCGCGGCGTTGAAGAGCTGTCCGGAGCGCAGGCCGAGCCGGTAGAGGAGATAGCCGGTGTCGGTGTGCAGCGCGCGCATCCATGGCTCGTCCGCGTCCACGGGCCGTGCGGAGGGGGTCCTGGGGGTGGGTTCGCTGCTGATGACGTTCTCCAGGTCGTGGCCGGGCGGGCGGCGGGCAGGGTGCGGGCGGTGGGGCCGGTGGCCGCCGCCCTGGTCAGCATGCCCCAGATCCTCATCGCACAACAACTATTGACGACAACAATTATTGGTCTTAGCTTCCTTCTCGTTGGACGCCTCGACGCCGCGACGGCTTGCAGCCGCGTCGGCCCGACGGCCCGCATGCCATCGGAAGGACTGCTGTGCCCCACCCCGACACCCCCTCAACTCCCGCTGAAACCAGTGCAGTTGCAGGCTCCGACGCGAGTGCCGCTTCGGGTGCCGCCCCCGGCTCCGGTCCGAGCTCCGTCGACCTGACCGGCAAGGTCGCCCTGGTCACCGGAGCCGGGCGCGGACTCGGTCTCGCCTACGCCATCGCCCTGGCCCGCGCCGGAGCCGACGTCGTCGTCAACGACCTCGACGAGGAGCTCGCGCAGAGCGCGGCGAAGGCCGTCTCCGAGGCCGCCGGTCCTGCGGCGGGCGGACGGGCCGTGGCGCAGGCCGCTGCCGTGGGCGGCAGCGAAGCCGCCGACCTGCTCGTGGAGCGGGCCGTGTCCGAGTTCGGGCGCCTCGACATCCTCGTGACCAATGCGGGCATTCTGCGCGACCGGGTGCTGTGGAAGATGTCCGACGACGACTTCGACGACGTCATCAGCACCCACCTGCGCGGCACCTTCACCTGCGCCCGCGCCGCCGCCCGGCGGATGCGCGAGCAGGGCGAGGGCGGCCGCCTCGTCCTCGTCGGCTCGCCGGCCGGGCAGCGCGGCAACTTCGGGCAGACCAACTACGCCGCGGCCAAGGCCGGGATCGCCGCCATGGCCCGCACCTGGTCGATGGAGCTGGCCAAGGCGGACATCACCGTCAACGCCGTGGTGCCGGTCGCCGCCACCGCCATGACGGAGACCATTCCCGCCTTCGCCCCGTACGTCGAGGCGTTGCGCCAGGGCACGCCGCTGCCGGACGCGCTGCGCAAGGGCGAGGGCTTCGGCACGGCCGAGGACTGTGCCGCGCTCGTCGCCTTCCTCGCCTCCGACGCCGCACGCGGGGTGACCGGGCAGTGCATCGGCATCGGCGGCGACAAGCTCTCCCTGTGGTCCCACCCCCAGGAGGTCAACACGGCCTACGCGGACGGCGGCTGGCGCCCGGAGACCATCGCTGCCGCCTGGCGCCACAGCCTGGCCGGTGCCACCCAGACCGTCGGCATCCCGGCTCCGCAGCCGGTGGAGGCCTGATGCCCGCGACCGGTGGAACCCCGATGACCGCGACTGGGAAAGCCCCGGACCCCGCGGCCGGTGCGGGCCCGATGGACGTCGCAGGGCTGCGCGCCATCGACGTCCACACCCACGCCGAGGTCTCGGCCTCCGGCGGCGCCTCGCTCGGCGACGACCTCCATGACGCTTCCAGCGCGTATTTCAAGGTCGAGGGTGAACGCAAGCCCACCGTGGCGCAGATGGCGGCCTATTACCGTGAACGCGACATGGCCGCCGTGGTGTTCACCGTCGACGCCGAGTCCGCCACCGGCACCCCGCCCGTACCGAACGAAGAGATCGCCGAAACCGCCGCGGCGCACTCCGACGTCCTCATCCCCTTCGCCTCCCTCGACCCCTTCCGGGGCAAGGCGGCGGTGCGCCAGGCACGGCGCCTGGTGGAGGAGTACGGGGTGCGGGGCTTCAAGTTCCACCCCAGCATCCAGGGCTTCTTCCCCAACGACCGCCTCGCGTACGGGCTCTACGAGGTGATCGAGGAGACCGGCACCATCGCCCTGTTCCACACCGGGCAGACCGGCATCGGCGCGGGCCTGCCAGGCGGCGGCGGGATCCGCCTGAAGTACTCCAATCCGCTGCACGTCGACGACGTGGCCGCCGACTTCCCGCACCTGAAGATCATCCTGGCGCACCCGTCGTTCCCCTGGCAGGACGAGGCGCTCGCGGTCGCCACCCACAAGCCGGGCGTGCACATCGACCTGTCGGGCTGGTCCCCGAAGTACTTCCCGCCCCAGCTGGTCAAGTACGCCAACAGCCTGCTCCAGGACAAGGTCCTGTTCGGCTCGGACTTCCCGGTCCTGACCCCGGACCGCTGGCTGGCCGACTTCGCCAAGCTCGACATCAAGGACCATGTCCGGCCCAAGATCCTCAAGGAGAACGCGGTCCGGCTCCTCGGCCTGTGACGGGCTGAGCATCAGCCCGTCAGAGCCCACCAGAAGCGGCCCATCAGAGCCCACCAGAAGGGAGGGCACCGCCATGCGCAACGAGGGACTCGGCTCCTGGCCGGCCCGCCGCGCCCGCAAGACCCCGCACCGCACCGCCCTCGTCCACGACGGCACTTCGTACACCTATCGCGAGCTCAACGAGCGCAGCACCCGGCTCGCGTACGCCCTGCGTGGCGCCGGCATCGAGCGCGGCGACCGGGTCGCCTGCCTCACCCCCAACCACCCCGCGTACCTCGAAACGCTCTTCGCCTGCGGACTGCTCGGCGCGGTCTTCGTCCCCCTCAACACCCGCCTGGCCGCGGACGAGATCCGCAGCCAGCTCGACGACTGCGGTGCGCGCCTGCTCCTGCACGCGCCGTCGCTCGCCCCGCTCGTGCCCACGCCGGATTCCGGACTCCGCACGGTGGAAATCGGCCCGGCCTATGAGGAGTTGCTCGCCACAGCCACGTCTGCGTCCACAGCCGCTGACGTACCGTTTCCGCTCGACGAGCCCGTAAGGCCCGACGACCTCTGCCTGATCATGTACACCTCGGGCACCACGGGCCGCGCCAAGGGTGCCATGCTCACGCACGCCAATCTCACCTGGAACGCCGTGAACGTCCTCGTCGACGCCGAACTCGCCGCCGACGAACGGGCCTTGGTGTCCGCACCGCTCTTCCACACCGCGGCGCTCGGCATGCTCGCCCTGCCCGTGCTGCTCAAGGGCGGCAGCTGTGTCCTGGTCGAGTCCTTCGACGCCGACGACGCCTTCGACCTGATCGAGCGGCACGGGATCACCACCATGTTCGGCGTCCCCACGATGTACGAGCGCATGGCCGCCAGCGCGCGCTGGCCGTCGGCCGACCTGTCCTCGCTCCGCACCCTGCTGTGCGGCGGCGCGCCCGTGCCACGGCCGCTCATCGACACCTACCAGCGCCGCGGTCTGCTCTTCCAGCAGGGCTACGGGATGACCGAGGCATCGCCCGGTGTCCTGTTCCTGGACGCCGAGGACGCCACAAGGAAGGCCGGCAGCGCGGGCGTTCCGCACTTCTTCACCGATGTACGCCTCGCGCACCCCGACGGCAGCGAGGCCGGGGTGGGGGAGGAGGGTGAGGTCCTGGTCAACGGGCCGCATGTCATGGCCGGTTACTGGGGGCGGCCCGAAGCGACGACCGCCGCGCTGCGGGACGGCTGGCTGCACACCGGCGACATCGCGCGCGCCGACGCCGACGGCCATCTCACCGTCGTCGACCGGCTCAAGGACATGATCATCTCCGGTGGCGAGAACATCTACCCCGCCGAGGTCGAGGAGGCGGCGGGCGCCCACCCGGCCGTCGCCGAGTGCGCCGTCATCGGCGTACCCGACGCCGACTGGGGCGAGGTGCCACGGATCGTCGTGGTCCCCGCCGACCCCGGCGAACCGCCCACCCTCGACGACCTGCGCGCCTTCCTCGCGGGACGGCTCGCCTCGTACAAGACCCCCCGGTCCCTGGTGATCGCCGGTGAACTGCTGCCGCGCACCGCCTCGGGGAAACTCCGCAAGCCGCTGTTGCGCGAACGCCACGGCACGCCCTGAGCCGGCCGTCCCCACGAACTCCCGGGCACTCCCGTACCTCCAGTGCCTCCGCAGTCCCCGTACCTCCGTACGTCCAGTGCTTCCGCAGTCCCCGCACCTCGGTGCTGCCAGTACCTCCGTACCCAGCGCCACCGCTCTCCCGCACCCAACAGCCGTACAAGGAGCCCTCCATGACCCTGACCGTCGACGGTCTCGCCGCGCTCAAGAAGCTCGCCGGAAGCGAGCTGGGCGTGAGCGACTGGATCGAGATCACCCAGGAGCGCATCGACACCTTCGCCGATGCCACCGGCGACCACCAGTGGATCCACACCGACCCGCAACGTGCCGCCGACGGCCCCTTCGGTGCCCCCATAGCCCACGGCTATCTGACGCTGTCCCTGTTCATCCCGCTGTTCACCGACCTCCTCGACGTCCAGGGCGTCACCACCAAGGTCAACTACGGCCTGGACAAGGTGCGTTTCCCCGCTCCCGTGCCCGTCGGCTCCCGGCTCCGCCTGAGCGCGCACCTCGCGAGCGCCGACGACGTGGCGGGCGACGGCGTGCAGATCGCCGTCGACGGCGCCATCGAGATCGAGAACGGACCCAAGCCCGCCGCCGTCCTGCGCGCCATCTCGCGCTTCTACGCCTAGGGGGCCGGGCCATGACCGCTCCGGGCCCCACCCGGACCTCCGACCGGGAGCTGCGCAGAGTCGCCCTGTCCGGACTGCTCGGCACAGCCGTGGAGTTCTACGACTTCCTCGTCTACGGCACCATCGCCGCCCTCGTCTTCAACGACCTGTTCTTCCCGAACACGGACCCCGCCGTCGGCACCATCGCGGCCCTTGGCACCTTCGCCGCCGGCTATCTCGCCCGCCCCCTGGGCGGCATCGTCTTCGGTCACTTCGGCGACCGCCTCGGCCGCAAGTCGATGCTGCTCCTGACCATGCTGCTCATGGGCGGTGCCAGCTTCCTCATCGGCCTGCTGCCCACCTACTCGGCGATCGGCATGTGGGCACCCGTCCTGCTGGTCCTGCTCCGTGTCGTGCAGGGCATCGCGATCGGCGGCGAGTGGGGCGGCGCCACCCTCATGGCCGCCGAACACGCCGGCGACCGCCCCCGCGGCCGCTGGACCAGCTTCACCCAACTCGGTGCGCCACTGGGCTCGTTGGTCTCCGTTGGCGTGGTGACGGCACTGTCCGCCCTGCCCGACGACCAGTTCCGCAGCTGGGGCTGGCGGCTGCCGTTCCTGCTGAGCGTGGTCCTGCTGGGCGTGGGCCTGTATGTGCGCCTGAGCGTCGCGGAGAGCCCGCTGTTCACGGCTGCCGCCGCGAAGCGCGCCACTGAGGCCAAGGAGCCGAAGGGCGCCTCGGGGGCGAAGAAGGCGACAGGGGTCGCGGGGGCCACGGACAGGGCGCCGCTGCTCGACATCCTGCGCAAGCCGCGCGCGGTGCTGCTCGGCGCGGGCGTGGGCATCGCCCCGTTCGCCGCGCAGTCGCTCCTGACCACCTTCCTCATCGCGTACGCCACCGACCACGGCTACACCCGCGGCCAGGCCCTGCTCGGCGTCACCCTCGCCTCCGCCACGGCCCTGATCGCGCTGCCCGTCGCCAACCTGCTCTCGGACCGCTTCGGCAGACGCCCCGTCATCGCCGTCGGCGCCCTGCTCTCGGGCGCCACGGCCTTCCCGCTCCTGGCTCTCGTCGACTCCGGCAGACCGGGCCTGCTGATCCTGGCCTGCGTCATCGGCCACGGCATCGCCCAGTCCACGATGTACGGCCCACTCGCGCCGCTCCTGACGGAGATGTTCGGCACCCGGGTGCGCTACACGGGGGCCTCTCTCGGCTACCAGTCGGCCACCCTGATCGGCGCCGGTTTCTCGCCGCTCATCGCCAGCTCCCTGGTCGCGTCGTACGACAGCAGCGCCCCGGTCGCCTTCCTGCTCATCGCCGCTGCCGTCCTCACCCTTGCGGCCCTGTGGCGGATCAAGGAGACGAGCGGCGACCGGCTCACGGAAGGCCCCGCCGACACGGATACGGCCACCGCCACCGCCACCCCTACGGATCCGGACTCCGCCACGCCCGGCCCCCGAGCCCAAGGAGCCTCCCCGGCATGACTCCGACTTCCCCCGGCGCCCCCGCCGGACGCCGTACGCGCCCACGGGCCCGGCACGCCGCCGTGGCGGCCGCCGCCACACTGCTCGCCCTCACCGCGACCCCGCCCGCGACCGCCGCCCCCGAGGACCGTCACCTCACCGGCACCCTGGACTCCGGCGCGTCCTACGTCATCGACGTGCCCGCCGCATGGAACGGCACCGTGCTCCTGTTCAGCCACGGCTACCGCCCGGCGGGCAGCGAGAACCCGGCCGAGAACGCACCCGACGCCGACACCCGCGCACTGCTGATGGCCGAGGGCTACGCGCTCGCCGGTTCCTCCTACGCCAGTACCGGCTGGGCCGCGGAGCAGGCCGTGCCCGACCAGCTGCACACCCTGGACACGTTCACGCGCCGGGTCGGCCGGGCCCGGACGACGCTCGCCTGGGGGGAGTCGTACGGCGGTCTGGTCACCACCGCCATCGCCGAACGCCATCCCGGACGCGTCGACGGCTCCCTGTCGATGTGCGGACTCGTGCACGGCGGCGTCGCCAACTGGAACAGCACCCTCGACGCCACCTTCGCCCTGAAGACCCTCCTCGCCCCGTCGGCCGATCTGCCCCTGGCCGACTTCACGGACCAGCGCCAAGCGGCCGACGCCGCACAGCAGTTGGCAGGCGCCACCGCACAGGCACAGGGCACGGCAACGGGCCGGGCCCGTATCGCCCTCGCCGCGGCCCTGCACAACATCCCCGCATGGAACGACCCGGGACAGCCGCGCCCCGACCCGGACGATCACGTCGCGCAGGAACGCGCCCAGTACCCGGCTGTCCAGGGCCTGGTCGCGGCCCCCGCCTTCGTATGGCGCCAGGAAGCCGAGACCCGCGCGGGCGGCAGCATGTCCTGGAACACCGGCGTGGACTACGGCCGTATGCTCCGCCAGTCGGCCAACTACCGCCAGGTCAAGGCGCTTTACAAGGCGGCCGGGCTGTCCCTCGGCGGCGATCTGCGCTCCCTCGGCCAGGCCCCGCGGTTGAGCGCGGACCGTGAAGCGGTGGCGTACATGGACCGGACGACGGGCCTGACCGGCCGCCTCACCCGCCCTCAGCTGAACACCCACACCATCGGCGACGCCCTCGTCCCGGTACAGACGGAGGACGCCTACCGGCGCGCCGCCACCCGCTCGGGCAGCGCGCACCTGCTCCGCCAGGCGTATGTGAACCACGCGGGCCACTGCACCTTCTCCACCGGCGAGTTCGCCGCCGCGGTCCACACCCTGCACGACCGCGTGCGCACCGGCCACTGGCCCGACACCTCGGCCGAGGCCCTCAACTCCGCTGCCAAGGAGGCCTCCCCGACGACCCCGGCACGCTACGCCCGCTACCAGCCGGGGCCTTACCCGCGGCCGCATCGGCCCGGGTAGAGGACGTAGAGGACTGCGCCCTGTGCCGGCCGCCCCGCCTTCCCGTGAGGACCGGCGGGTGGGCGGGTCGGTGCGTCAGCCGTCGGGCGTGCGCGACTCAGGCGCGCGGCCCGGCGGCGCGCAGGCCGGGAGCGGTGACCGCCGCCCCCAGCAACACCAGGACGACCGGTACGACCAGCGCGGTGCGATAGGCGTCGAGGACCGAGTCCGCCGAGCCGTCGGCGCCGGCCACGGCGAGTCCGTACACCGCGGTCACCGCGGAGATCCCGACCGCCGAGCCGAACTGGGTGAACGTGTACAACAGCCCGCCCGCCAGGCCCTGTTCCTCCTTGGCCACACTGTCGGTC
This sequence comes from Streptomyces monticola, assembly GCF_042665355.1. NCBI lineage: Bacteria > Bacillati > Actinomycetota > Actinomycetes > Kitasatosporales > Streptomycetaceae > Streptomyces > Streptomyces monticola. The sequence continues at coordinate 416,612 of NZ_JBHTCF010000002.1, forward strand.
GCCGCGATGGTGAGCGGACCGTAGGCGAGAGCGAAGGCGGTGCCCGCGATGATCAGGGTCGGGAACATCGCCGCGTACGACCACTCCACCCCGACCGGCAGGAAGAGCCCGTACGCCACGATCGCCAGGACGAAGCCACCGAAGATCACCCGCCCGTTGCCGTAGCGCTTCACCAGGCGCGGGGTGAGGGTGGGGGCCAGGACGGCGTCGCAGCCCATGGCGATCAGCGCGATCGCGGTCTGCAGCGAGGACCAGTTGCGCAGCTCCTGCAGGTAGAGCGTGACGATGAACTGGAAGCCGAAGAACGCGCCCAGGAAGAGCAGCGCGGCGGCATCGGCCCGCACCATCGCGGCCTCGCGGAAGATCCCGAGGCGGATGAGCGGTGCCTTGGCGCGTCGTTCGATCGCGATGAACGCCCCCACGAGGGCAAGCCCGGCGGCGAGCGCGCCCACGGTCAGGCCGAGCCCTTCGCCGCCGTGCTCAAGGCGGACGATGCCGTAGGCGAGCAGCAGCATCGCGGCGGCGGCGACGGCCGCACCGGCCAGGTCGAAGCCGTGCTCGACGGGGCCGGACCGGGGCTCGGCGGGCAGCAGCCTGAGCGCCGCGAGCAGGAGGGCACCGGCCAGGAAGACCGGGGCGAAGAACACCCAGCGCCAGCCGAGTCCGGTCAGCAGCCCGCCGATGACGAGGCCGAGCGAGAAGCCACCGGCGCCGACACCGGCGAAGACAAGGAGGGCCTTGTCGCGCCGCGGCCCCGCCGGATACGAGGTCGTGATGATCGACATGGCGGCGGGTGTCATGAAGGCCGCCGCCACACCGGTGACGAACCGGGCCACGACCAGCGTCAAGGCGTTGTCCGCGAGGCCGCCGAGCATGGAGAAGACCAGGAAGACGCCGAGCCAGGTGAGGAACATCCGCCGTCTGCCGAGGAGATCGGCGGCGCGGCCGCCGAGCAGGGTGAAACCGGCGTAGCCGAGTACGTAACCGCTCATCACCCAGGCCGCGGCGCCGGTGGTCAGGCCGAGTTCGGCGCGGATGGTGGGGACGGCGACGGCCAGCATGGCGACATCGCTGCCCTCAAGGAAGATCGTGCCGCACAGGACGAGCAGCAGGGCCCGGTTTCCTGTGCTCTCGCGGTCCGCTGGGACGGTGGCCACGGGTGCGCGCTCCTCATCCGCTCGGTCGTGCGGTCGCCCGGTCGCTTCCGGCGCCCGGGCACTTCAGGTCATCACCCATGGACGCGGGTGGCCCTACGCGTGGTTGCCGTGCGCCAACAGGCCGCCCAGCGCGGTGCGTTCGTGCAGGACCGACTTGCCGACGCGTGCCGTCGTGATCAGACCGGCGCCGCGGAGCGCCGCCGTGTGGGCGGACACGGTGGCGTTGCTGACGCCCAGGCGCCGGGCGAGCCCGCTGGTGCTGTGCGGCTCCGTGAGGAGCAGCAGGATACGGAGGCGGGTGGCGCCGAGGACCTCGGCCAGCGCCTCGTGCGGATCCGCCGTCCCGGACCGGGGGAGCGGCAGCCCCGGTCCTGCCGGGTACGTGACGACGACGGGGCGACCGGGCAGATCGGCGACGAGGGGATGACCGGTCCAGTGGAAGGTCGGCAGGAGCAGGAGGCCACGGCCGGCCGGCTTGATGTCCCCTTCTCCGTTGCCCTCGTATCGCGCGGGCAACTGCCAGACACCGTCGGCCAGTTGGCCTCCGGGGATCAGGCCGTTGAGTGCGGCGCCGATGCCGTGTTCGGCCACGGCGAGGGCGTGCCGGGTGAACTCCGCCCGGTGCAGATCCTGCACGAGGGGCCAGACCGGACGCAGCACCGATTCGAATGCCGTGTGCTGTGCCCGGCGCAGCACCAGCCAGGCCTCCGGACCGCCCCTGTGCAGATCGCGGATCCAGGGCGGGGCCGGGGTGCGGTGGCCGGCGTAGACACGCGTGAGTTCCTCGCGGACCAGTGCGGGAGGCGTGGCGCGGACCGTGTCCAGGCCGTCCTCCAGGGAGTCGCTGAACACATCGAGGAAGCGGGGTGCACGGGCTGCGGGGACCAGGTCTCCCAGCGCTTCGACCTCCTGCGGCAGGCTGTTGAGGACCCGGCGTCTCCAGTGCCCGAAGAGGAGACCGTCGTCATGGCGGAACAGCGCCATGAAGGCCGTGTTGAGCTCCTGGAGGGGAGCGGGCCGGGAAGCGAACCGTATGCGCGCGGTGTCGGCGGCGCTGAGGTGGATCCGGATCACGGTTCTCCCGGCGGTGCCATCGTTTCGGTCCTGGCCTCAACCATCGCTCGTACGCCCGGTGTCGCGCCAGCATGCGCCCGTGCCGATCAATTGCGTGATCGATTCCATGGGGGTTCGATGAGTGACCGGGATGGTTCCCGAGACGGGGGACGCGCGGGTGCGGGCCGCGCGGGCGTGGGACGGGCGAGGCTGAGGCGGCGGTCCGTTGTCGCTTCGGCCGTACTGGCAACGGCGATGACGCTGCGGGGCGGGGCGCACGCGGTGGGGGAGACGGGCACGGCGGCCGGGTCGGCGGTGAGGAAGCGTCGCGGCATGACCGTGCGCCTGCCGCAACCGACAGGGCCGTACCGCATCGGGCTCACCTCGCTGTATCTGGTCGACCGCGCACGGCCCGATCCTTGGGACGCCGCCCTTCCATTCCGGGAGGTCATGGCCACGGTGTTCTATCCGGCCCGCAGTGGCGGCGGTGGGAGGCGGGCGCCGCAGATGACCCCGGGTGCCGCCCGGGCCTTCGCGGACTTCGTCCCCTTCTATCTGCACCCGCAGTTGCCGAAGGAGGGCGTGGACTGGGCGGCGACCCTGACGCACGCCCACAGCGGCGCACCCGCGCTGCCCGGGCGGCGGCCGGTGCTCATCTACAGCCCCGGCGGCGGTGATTCCCGCAACCTCGGCACCATCACCGCCGAGGAACTGGCCAGTCACGGTTGGGTGGTGGTGACCGTCGACCACCCCGGCGACGCCAGCGAGGTGGAGTTTCCCGGTACGACGGAGTACCGCGACGAGACCGTACGAGGCACCGCCCTGAGAAGCGACCCACGGCAGGACCCCGAGACCTTCCGCACCATGATCGGAACACGGGTGGCGGATCTGCGGTTCGTCCTGGACGAACTGCATCGCCTGGAAGGCTGTCGCATCGAGGATGCGGCGGGCCGCGGTCTTCCGTACGGCCTCGACCGGGTCCTGGATCTACGGCGTGCAGGCGTGTACGGCCACTCGGCCGGGGGCACCGCGGCGGCCCAGGCGATGTACGAGGATCACCGCGTCAACGCGGCCATCAACCTGGAGGGTTATCTGGACCACCCACCGCCCGCTCCTGGTACGGAAGGCGAGCCCTTCCCCGTCGCCCGCCACGGCGTGGACCGGCCCCTGCTCCTGGCCGGCACCGACGGCTTCCCCGGCCGGGAGGCGATGGAGCGTTCCTGGTCACCCCTCCTGAACCGCCCAGGCGGCCGCACGCAACTGCGCCGTATCGAGCACGCCACGCACGGCGTCTTCACCGACTACGCCGCGATGGCCCCGCAGTTGGAACGCGCGGGCCTGATGAGCGCGGCCGCGCGGACGGAGCTGGTCGGCCCGCTCGACCCGGCGGAAGCCGTGCCGCTGGTGCGCGACTGCGTACGGTCCTTCTTCACCCGGCACTGCGGCGTCTGAAGCGCCACGACGTCCGGGGCCACCCGCTTGGCCGCCACGGCTCGCACGGCGCCGCGGGCGATGCTGTGATCAATGCGCACCGTCGTCTGAATCCATCGTGATCCAGTCCGATCCAGTCCGATCCAGTCCGATCCAGAGGGAGAACGTGTATGCGCAAGACCCTTGTTGCTGTTGGCCTCGCCGGAATGAGCCTCCTCGCCGTCCCGGGAACCGCTGCGGCGGCATCGGCCGACGTGCCCGGTGTGTGGACGTGCGCGGAAGCCAAGGAGAACACCGAGCTCAAGGGCGCGGTCACCGCGACCGACTGCCGCGGCCCTGAAGGGCACTTCGTCGGCGCGCGCATCCTGACCAACGACAAGGACTGGCACTGCCTGAGCGGTTACGGCGGGAAGTCGGGCGACAGCGTGGTGGTCGGCGGGCTCGGCTGCAAGCGGGCGTAAGCGCAGGACCTCCGCACATGCGGGTGGGGCCTTCGTGGAAGTGGTGAAGTCACAGCAGGAGCGCGCCCCCGCGGCCCACGCGGGGGCGCGCCTTTGCGTCCGGGTGGGGCGGGTCAGATGAGGCGGACGGCGCCGCTTGCCGGGTACCCCGAGAGGCTCTTGACGGAGATGCCCGAGCGGGGGTTGGCGGCGTCGAGGTACTGGCCGTTGCCGATGTAGACACCGACATGGAACGCGGAGCCCTTGCCGCCCCAGTACAACAGGTCGCCCGGCCGGATATCGGAGAGCGATACGGAAGTGCCGGTCGACGACTGGGCCTGCGAGGTGCGCGGCAGGTTCACGCCGACCGTCTTGAAGGCGGCCTGGGTCAGGCCTGAACAGTCGTACGCGGACGGGCCGCTCGCGCCGTAGACGTAGGGCTTGCCGACCTGTGCGCGCAGGAAGGCGATGACGGAAGCGGCGCTGCCGCTCGCCGGGGCGGAGGCCGACGGGGCGGACGGTGTGGCAGCGGTGCCGCCATGGGCACCGTACGACTTGGCCGTGGCCTTGCCGGTGTGCTGCTTGGGGCGCTGACGGGGCGTGGGCTGCTCGGTGGCCTTCGAGGAGGCGGCCGCGGACGTCTTGGCGGCGGCCTTCGCATCGGCGGCCTTCTGCTCGCGCGCCTTCTGTGCGGCAGCGGCCTTCTGTTCAGCGGCTTCCCTCTTGGCCTTCTCGGCCTTGTCAGCCTTCTCGGCTGCGGCCTGCTTGCGTATCGCCTCGTTCTTCGACTGCTCGGCGGTCTTGGCCGCGTGCCGGGTGGCGGCGTTCTGCTCGGCCTGGAGAGCGATGTCTGCGGCCGCGCCCCTGAGGGCGTGGGGGACCCGGCCGGCTTCGTCGGCGTGCGCGGGAGCGGGCGGGGCCATCTCGATGACGTTCGCGGCGGGTTGCTGTGCGGCGGTGGTGAAGCCGGTGGTGCCGATCGCCGCGGCGGTGCTCAGGACACCGCCTGTGACTCCTGCGCGCAGCGCGGCCCTTGGCGCACGGCGGTTCGGCTTCCGGTGGCGAGGTATGTATGCGGCTCGAAACATGCGTACAAGATCTACCAGTGTTTCCGATTTGCTCCAAAAAAGGTGTGGTAGGCCACATTTGACGCTGTCGGCGTGTTGAAGGGGCTCCGCCCGCTGCCGGCGAGCCCGCCTGCGGAACGCCGATGCCGGCGATGCGGGTTCGTGCCGGACACCAATCGGTGCACGAGATTTCGTGCTGCCCGCCTTAGCGATGACGCGCCGCAACTGGGGACCATGACGCTTCCCGCAAGCACCGGCCGAGGGCATGCAGCCGTCGGCCTCGCTACGGAAGGAAGCCCTATGTTCCGTCGTCCCATAACCGTCCCCGCCCTCATCGCGGGCATCTCGGCGATGGTCATGGCCGCGGTCATGACCATGGTCGTGTCACCGGCCGCGTCGGGGGCGCCCGTGGAGGGACCTGCGGCGTCCGTGCAGGGAAATGACGCTGTCCAGCGTGTGCTCGACCGCGCGGTGAGCGGGAGAGGAGCCCCGGGCATCCTCGCCGAGGTCAGCGCCGGCAACGTCCCGTGGTTCGGCACGGCCGGCTTCGCCGACACCGCGACCGAACGCAAGCGCCAGCCCTTCGACCGCTACCGGATCGGCAGTGCGACCAAGACTTTCACCGCCACCGTCCTCCTGCAGCTCGCGGGCGAAGGGAAACTCCGCCTCGACGACACCGTCGAGAAGTGGCTGCCCGGCGTGGTGAAGGGCAACGGCCACGACGGCAGCAAGATCACCGTAAGGCAGCTGCTCAACCACACCAGCGGCGTCTTCAGCTACACCAACGACCCGGACATGATGGCCAGACTGGTCGGCCAGGGCTTCCTCGATCACCGCTACGACAGCATGCGGCCCGGCGAACTCGTCGCGCTGGCGATGAAGCACGCACCTGACTTCGCACCGGGCACCTCGTGGGCCTACTCCAACACCAACTACATCCTCGCCGGGATGATCGTCGAGCGGGTCTCGGGACGTTCACTCGCCACCGAGGTGAACCGGCGGATCACCTCGCCGCTCGGCCTGGTCAACACCTATGTGCCCGGCGAGAGCGCCACCATCAACGGGCCGCACGCACGGCACTATTCCAAGCTGCTCCTCACCGACCCCGCGGCCCCGGTCCATGACGTGACCGACATGAACACCACATCGGCAGGCGCCGCCGGAAACATGATCTCCACGTCGGGCGACCTCAACCGGTTCTACAGCGCGCTGCTCGGCGGCCGGCTGCTGCCCGCCGCGCAGCAGAAGGAGATGTTCACCACCGTCCCGACCAAGAACTGGATCCCGGACACCGGGTACGGACTCGGCGTGATCAGCCAGAAGCTGTCCTGCGGTGTCCAGGTGTGGGGTCACGTCGGCACCATCCACGGCTCGCAGTCATGGACCATGGGCCTTCGTGACGGGGCGAAGACCGTCAGCACCAACGTCAACGGCGACTGGGTCGACCAGGTCGGCATCTCCGTCGACGTGATGCAGGCGGCGTTCTGCCCCACCGCCCGGCAGGCGGCGGCCACACGCTCGACGATCCGGCCACTGCAGCTGCTCTGAACCGGCGGCCGAGGGGCACCTCCTAGCCCCCACCCCCCGAACTCGCCATCGCCCCTTGAGTGCTGGTCACCTTGCTGCGCACCGCGTTCGCCACCCAGTCCGCCTTGGCCAGGGCGGTGAGGCGGTGCCGCACGGCACGGTGACCGGCTCCGGGGTACAGGCGCCGACCGAGTTGTACGGCGCCGACCAGCGCGGCGAGCCGCAGGGCACGGGCGTCGGCGGGCGCGGACTCACCGCCCGCCGCCGAGCTCGCCGTCGACTCCGCCGCCGCATCCACCGTCGCCCGCTCCGCGGCGGCCAGGGCACGGTCGGTCACGGGATAGCGGGTGGAGGGGAAGAAACGCAGCGTGCGATGGGGGTGTACGCGCACCGCCCCGCGGGCCGCGAGGCGCTGCGCGTACACCTCGACCAGATCCTTCTGCGGCCGACGGCCGAGCCAGCTGGTGGTGCGGGGCCGGTCGGCCGGGTCCAAGGCGCGCCGTACATCGCTCAGTTGAGGGTCGGACGCCGGGGCCGCACCGGTCACCCTGAACCGTTTGCCCCCGTGCTCCGGCCGCACCGCACCGGCCCGCTCCAGCTCCATCAGGGCGGCGGCGGCCATCCCGTACCGCACCCACATGAGGCCCTGGACACGGCCCGACCCGGGATCGAGGGCGAGCAGCAGCAACTCCTCGGGAAGGGTCAGGCGGGCGGCAGCGGCGTCGGAAGGGGGAGCCATGAGGGCGAGGGTAGAAGGGGCCGGCGCGGCCGCGGGGCCGGACACACGGCCCACGGCCGAGCAGCCGCAGAGGAGTGCCCGGCCGGCCTGAAGGTCACGCACATTCCAGGCCCTCACGCGCTGTGCTGCCGGCCCTCACGAGTTGCGTTGCCGGCCCTCACGAGGTGCGCCCCTGGCCCTTACGCGCTGCACTGCTGGGCCCCGGGAGCAAGCACGGCCCCCGGGGCCCAGCGGCTCAGCGCCGTGTCAGAGCGGCGGCGAAGCCCGGGTGCTGCCTGATGTCAGCCACCGATGCCCAGGCCGGGGATCTGGATGTCCGACACGGTGAGGGAGGCGGACTTCGCGCTGCCGGTCACGACCGGCACGCCGCCGGGGCCCGGAGTGCCCGTGATCTTCAGGCCGTCCACGCTGCCGGTGACGCTGAGGCCACCCGCGATGTTGTCGAGGTCGGCGTCGGCTATCTCGCGGGTCTCGATGCTCATGTTGATGATGCGCCTTTCTGCATTCTGGTCACGAAGTGGATCCGTGAAAGGGAACGCGGTGCGTTCGTCACCGCGTATGTGGGTACGTGGGTACGTGTCGCACCGCGTGGAGTCTGCTGTGACCCCCGTTGCGTGCTGGATGAAAGCACGTCCGTGAGGGCCTTGGCGAGCCAAGTCGCCCTGTGCGACGTGTAGTTGGAGCGAAGCCCGCACATCGCGTGCGCCCCGCGTGCAGAGATACGGCGGGACCTTCACGTCTCCCATGAAACGCACACCGGAACGCCGCCCGACGCTCCGCCGGAAAACGGGCATACGCCTATGACGCGCACACCGGACGGCCCGTTGATGTGACCATGCGGCACATCTCCCGTGCAGAGTTCAACGGCTTCACGGAACGTCACAGAAGGGAGTGAACGCGTTCCGGTACAAGGTCAACTCGCGGTCCGCGTGCGCGTGGTGGGTGAGGGGCGCGCATCCCCCCGGGGTAGCCGCCCATTACCCCCGGGGTAATCGACCGTTTCCCTCTCCGGCGGCACGATCGGGCACATCGACGGGAACCCCCGCCGGGTCCGGCCGCAGCCGCAAGGAGAGCGCCATGTCTTTGAAGTCCACCGCCACCACTGTCACCACGCCGGGTTCGGCAACCGATGCGGGCTCCGTCGCGGATGCCACCCGGGCCGGAGTGCAGGAGTTCCTTGCCGCCCGTCTCGCCGGGGACACCGGGCGGCTCATCGAGCTCTTCGCCGACGAGGTCGACTGGCTCCTCGCCGAGAACCCCGTCGTCCCGTGGATCCGCCCCCGGTCCACCGGCGCCGAATGCGCGGCCCAGTTCACGGAGTTGATGGAGCACACCGTGCCCGAGGACGCACGTGCCTCCGTCGACACCTTCCTCGTCGATGGCACCGACGCCGTCCTGATGGGGCACGTGTCGGGCACCGTGCGCGCGACGGGGAAGTCCTTCGAGGGCCCGTTCGCGCTGCACCTCACCGTCGAGGACGGCCGGATCACCCGCCACCACCTCTACGAGGACAGCCTGTCGATCGCCGAGGCCTGCACGGCTTGAGGGGGCGTCGTACTCACTGCCGGAACCCGAGGTCGGGGTCGGTGCCGGCCAGTTCAGCGCCGGCAGCCCACAGGCGAGCGGCGACGGCGGGGTCGGCCATGTGGGCGGGGACGGGCTCAAGCCGTGGTGTGCCGCGCAGGCCGAAGACCCTCGGCCCCCACAGCTGCCCTCCCCGCACCCGCGGGTCGAGGACCGCACGTACGACGGGCCGTGCTCCGGCCTCCTTGCCCTGCACCAACAGCCGGGCGGGCAGCGCGCGAAGCCGCTCGCCGGTGGTGGTCACGTGTACCGGCGGGCGGGAGGGAGTGAGGCCGTCCAGCGCGCCGCCGGGGTGGGCCACGACGCTGAGGACCGTGCTGCCGACGGCCCGCAGCCGGCGGTCGAGTTCGAAGCCGAAGCTCATCTGGGCCAGCTTCGACCGGCCGTAGCTGTGCTTGGGCCGGTAGTTCCGGGTCGACTGGAGATCGCCCAGGTCCAGTCGCTCGGACCGGGCCGCGAAGCTTCCCACTGTCACTACGCGGCCCGCGGGCGCCGCGGTCAGCAGGGGAGCCAGCCACTGGGTGAGCGCGAAGTGGCCGAGGTGATTGGTGCCGAACATCAGCTCGTGGCCGTCCGCGGTCTCCCGGCGCGGCGGGTGGTCGAGCGCGACCCCGGCATTGTGGACCACGCCGTCGAGATGATCGAGGCCGAGGCGGTCCACGGCGCTCTTGAGGGACGACAGGTCGGCGAGGTCCAGCTGCAGATGGCGTACGCGCGCTGCTGCCGCGCGCGAGCGGATCGAGGTCATGGCGGCGCCGGCCTTCGCGGCATCCCGGCTGCCGAGTACGACCAAGGCGCCGGTGGCGGCGAGCTGTTCCGCGACGAAGTAGCCGATCCCGGTGTTGCCCCCGGTGACCAGGAAGGTGTTGCCCTCGGCGGACGGCAGCCGGTGAACGTCCCACGGACGGCTCTGGGATGCGGAAGACACGGTGACGGGCTCCTTGCGCTCGGGTGGGGTGCTCAGGGAGAGCACCCCACCCGCCCAGAGTCGCAACCTTCACCGATATGCGGCCGACAGAACACCGTCACCGCCGATACGCCACCGACAGCTCTCCGCGGACCTCGGCGCCCGCTGCGTCGGTCGCGTTGGCTGCGGCGGCCGCGCCTACGGTGTCTGCTGTGCCTGCGATGTTTGTGGCGGCTGCTGTGATTGCGGCGTCTGCTGCTGCGTCTGCTGTGGCTGCTGTGCCTGAGGCGTCTGCGGCGTCTGCTGTTTCGGGGGCTTGAAGATTCCCTCCAGGACTCCCTGGGCGATACCGAAGCCGAACGCGGTGAAGACCTGTGCCGTGAGCAGGCTCAGTTGGGTCGTGATGGTCGTGCCGCCCGCCACGAGTGCCGGGAAGTCGTCCCGTGCGCGCGCCTCGGCCAGCTTGCGGTTCTCCGCCTTGATGGCCTTCACGGTTTCGGCGAGACCGGGGAAGGCGGCGCGGTGCGCCGGGGATCCGCCGGGTGCGATGGCCAGGAGGTTGTCAAGGGACGCGTCGGCCTTCTTGAGGCCTTCGCGCAGCTTCAGCGGATCCTTCTCACCGGAGAACACATCGCCGGCGAAGTTGGAGGTCTCGGCGTGCGCGTTCCCCATCTTCCCGAAGGTGTGGAACGTCTTGGCCTGTCTCTTCATCTCCAATTCGGTCAGTGGGTCCGGTGGTTGGGGAACTCCGGCGGTGCCGTCGAGCGGCTTGTCCGTGGCCGCGGCTGCCGCCGTGGCCGGCACGGTCACGAGGCACGCACACATCGCGGCAGCCACGCACGGAAGGAGGTACCTGCGCATCACGCCTACCTTGGGTTCGATCAGACGGGGAGGTGGTCGAGGTGTTCTGGCGGACCATCTACCCGCTGAAAGGTGCGTTTGTATCGGTATTGCTCCGTATGGAGGCGCGCGGAGGTGCTAAGGCGACTCCGTCTGAGGCAGGTCCGGGAGATGCCGCAGCGCGTCCAGGACGACGCGCACCGCCGCGCGGGGCGGTGAACCGCGGCGGATCGCAGCCGTGATCGTGCGCGTCACGGGAGTCGCGAGTTCCCTGGTGGCGACGTGATAGCGGCGGTCGACCGCCAGGCCGGGAAGCAGCGCGATCGAAAGGCCGGCCTCGACGTGCTGCAGGGTCATCATGTAGTTGCCGAAGCGGCCCACCACCCGCGGCTCGAACCTGGCCTGACGGCACAGTCGTAGCGCGAGGTTGGCCATGTACGACTGGGGCATGTCGAACGCCCACGGCTCGTCCGCGCAGGCCGCGAGGTCCACGGTGCCGCGTCCGGCCGACGGGTGATCGGGCGGGACCACAAGCAGGACCGGGTCCGTGGCCAGCGGTACGAGGTCGAGGTCGGGGCCGAGGGGCAGCTCGTCGAAGTCGGTGGTCGTGATGACGATGTCCGCGTCGCCGACGCGCAGCGCGGGCACGCTCTCGTGCGGCTCCAGCTGCAGCACCTCGATGTCGAGATGCGGATGCTGACGCGCAAGCCGGGTCACCGCCGGCACGGCCATGGTGTGGATCGCGCTCTGGAACGCCCCGAGCCGCACCAGGCCGGAGGGTTCTTCGCCGAAGCCGCGCAGCTCCGCCTCGACGCCGTCCATGTGATCGAGGATCGCCCGTGCCCGCCGCGCGAGGATCAGCCCGGCCGAGGTCAGCCGGACCCGGCGGCCCGTCCGCTCCAGGAGCTGGGTGTGTGTCTCGGCCTCAAGCACGGCGAGCTGCCGGGACACGCTCGACGGGCTCAGGTTGGCGGCCTGTGCCACCGCCCGGACGGTGCCGAGAGTGTCCAGCTGGCTCAGCAGCCGCAGCCTCCAGGGGTTCATCATCTGCCCCATTGTTGTGCGGTTTTACCGAACAGGACAGCCGGAATTGTGAGATGGACGTGTCGCTCGGACGCGGCCTACGGTCGATGGCATGGCTGCTCCCGCTCCGAACGAGGCCGGCGTCACGGTGCCGGCCACGACCACCGTGCCCTCCGCCCCCGCCGTACCGTCCGCCCCCACCTCGCCGCCCGACGAGTCCTTCTGGGCCGAAGCCGACCGGCATCTCGTGCGCTACGGCGGCGAGTTCACCCGCGAGATCATCGACCGCGCCGCCGGCAGCTCCGTGTTCACCGCGGACGGCCGGCGGATCCTCGACTTCACCTCCGGGCAGATGAGCGCGGTCCTGGGACACGCGCACCCGGACATCGTCCGGGCCGTCTCCCAGTCGGTCGGCTCGCTGTCCCATCTGTTCAGCGGGATGCTGAGCCGGCCGGTCGTCAACCTGGCCAAGAGGCTGGCGGCGACCCTGCCCGACACCCTGAGCAAGACGCTGCTCCTGACGACCGGCGCGGAGTCCAACGAAGCCGCCCTCAAGATGGCCAAGCTCTACACCGGCAAGTACGAGATCGTCTCGTTCGACCGGTCCTGGCACGGCATGACGTCAGGGGCCGCGGCGGCGACCTTCTCCGCCGGGCGCCGCGGATACGGACCGGCCCTGCCGGGAAACCTCACCCTGCCGACGCCCAACGCGTACCGCTCGCCGTTCCGCCGCACCGACGGCTCCTACGACTGGGAGGCCGAGCTCGCCTACGGGTTCGCGTCGGTCGACCAGCAGTCGACGGGCGCGCTCGCCGCCTGCATCGTCGAGCCGATCCTGTCGTCCGGCGGCATCATCGACCTGCCGCCCGGCTACCTCGGCCGCCTCAAGGAGATGTGCGCCGAGCGCGGCATGCTCCTGATCCTCGACGAGGCGCAGACCGGCCTCGGACGCACCGGTGACATGTACGCCTTCGAGCGCGACGGGGTCGCCCCCGACATCCTCACCCTCTCCAAGACGCTGGGGGCCGGACTGCCGGTCGCGGCCGTGGTCACCGGCGGCGACATCGAGCAGGTCTGCCGGGACCGCGGCTTCCTCTTCTTCACCACCCATGTCTCCGACCCTCTCGCGGCGACCGTCGGCCTGACCGTCCTGGACGTCATCGAGCGCGACCGTCTCGTCGACCGGGCCGCGAAGCTGGGCGACCAGCTCACCGACCGCCTCACAACACTGCGCGACACCTACGAGGTCGTCGGCGACGTCCGTGGGCGCGGCCTGCTGCAGGGCATCGAGCTGGTGACCGACAAGGAGAGCAGGACCCCCGCCGACGCGCTCGGCCAGGCCGTCACGACGGCCTGCCTCGAACGCGGACTGCACCTCAACATCGTCCAACTGCCCGGCATGGGAGGCATCTTCCGGATCGCGCCGCCGCTCACGACGAGCGAGGACGAGCTCCACGCCGGCGTCGACATCCTGGAGGCCTCGATCAGGGCGGTACTCGCAGCCTGGCACTGACGCCAGCCCGGCTCTGACGCGGGCTCGGCTCTGACGCGGACGCGGGCTCGGCGCTGACGCGCAGCCCCTGTCCGTGACCGCGCGGGATTTGTATCGGGTGGGTATCAGGGAGCGCTTGGTTGCCCGTCGATCAGTGCTCACGTCCGCCGGGCATCCTGGCCGGAGTCACCGCTCTGACCTGGGGTTGGCTGGTGGGGGACGCTCTGCGCGACGCGGTCGCCGTGTCCGGTGTCTGCCGTATCGTTCCTTTGAGGCCGTCGGCTGCGCGGATGCGCGGCGGGGCCCCTCACGCACCCGAACCGCCGTATCCGAAAGGAGCCATCCGCCCGTGTCCTCGTCCATCCCGGCCGAAGCCTCCGCGCCTCCCGTGCGCGTCCTGCTGGTGGAAGACGACGACCTGATGCGTCGGTCCTTCACCGTCGCCCTCGAACGCTACGGCTACGAGATGAAGGCCGCGGCCGACGGCCTCTCGGGGCTCGAGCTGTTCCGCGGGGAAAGCTTCGACCTGCTCGTTCTCGATGTGATGCTGCCCGGTCTCGACGGGATCGGCCTGTGCCGCAGAGTCCGGGAGACGAGCCTGGTGCCCGTCCTCATGATGTCGGCCCGCGGCGATGGACTCGATGTCGTCGCCGGTCTGGAGGCCGGAGCGGACGACTACGTGGTCAAGCCCGTGGACACGTACGTCCTCGTGGCCCGCATCCGTTCGCTGCTGCGGCGGGCGACGTATGCGCCCGCTCCCGTTCCTGGGGCCGGAGCCGGGGGCGAGCAGGCGACAGGGCCCGCGCCGTCCGAGGGGGAGACCCTGGTCTTCGGGGATCTGTCCATCGACACGGCCGGCATGGAGGTGTTCGTCGCCGGAGACCCGGTGGCGCTGACCCCGACCGAGCTGAAGCTGCTCCTCGAGTTCGCCGCCCGTCCGGGCGTCGTCCTGGAGCGGCACACGCTGCTGCGCGACGTCTGGGAGTACGGCTGGGACGGCGACAGCCGCGTGGTGGACCTGTGTGTGCAGCGGCTGCGCAGGAAGCTGGGCCGGGAGCGGATCGAGACGGTCCGCGGCTTCGGCTACAAGCTCAGGCGCTGACGCCGGTGCGCCCGTTCCGCCGGCTCCGGCCGGTCCGCGCGTCCCTGCGCTGGAAGATCGCCGCACTGGCCGCGGCCACGGCCTGTCTGGTCGCGGCGGCGGTGGGCGTCCTTGTGCACGTGTGGATTGCGATGGACATCCGTGAACGCGCGGTGCGACAGGCCGGCAACGCCGTCTACTCGGCCATGGACGTCTACCGGCGCACCGGAACCCTCACGGACGGTGCCAAGATCGATCCGGCCGGACTGCCCAACGCACTGCGCACCCTGTCCGACGGCGACCGGCATACGGCCTACGACGGGCGCATCCACCACAATCTGGGGCCGAGTGTCTGGGCCGCCCAGCGCACCGGCGGCCCGGGCAGCCCGGTGCTCGCCGTCCAGGTCAACATGAGTTCGGACCTCCACACCCTGCGCCAGCTCGACGCGACCATGACGGTGGCCTCGCTGGTCGCGCTGGCGGCGGCCGCGCCGCTGGCGGCCTACGGGGCCGGGCTGCTCGCCCGTCGGCTGCGGCGGGTCTCCGAGACCGCCGAGCGGATCTCCACGGGGGACCTCGACGCACGGACCGGGCCCACCAAGGGCGGCGACGAGGTGGCCGAGATCGCCGCCACCGTCGACCTCATGGCCGACAGCCTCGGCCAACGGCTGCGCACCGAGCGGCAGTTCACCGCAGACGTGGCCCACGAGCTGCGCACCCCCGTCGGCGGTCTGCTGGCCGCCGCCGACCTGCTGCCGCCCGGCGAGACGGAGGATCTGCTCCGTGCCCGGGTGCGCGATCTGCGCGGCCTGGTCGAGGACCTCCTGGAGATCTCCCGCCTCGACGCCGGCGCCGAACAGCCGGTCCGCGCCCATGTGCCGCTGGGCGAGGTCGTGGCCGAGGCCGTGGCACGCACCGGCTTCGACACAGAGGTCACCCTCGCCGATACGCGGCACGCCGACCCCGCCGGGACCGTCGAAACCGATCCGCGCCGCCTCGAACGGATCGTCGGCAACCTCGTCGTCAACGCCCACCGCCATGGCGGCGTCCCGGTGCGGATCACCGTCGACGGCCACACCGTCGTCGTACGCGACCACGGCCCCGGCTTCCCCGCCGACCTGCTGCGCGAAGGGCCCCGCCGCTTCCATACGGGTGCGAAGGAGCGCGGCTCGGGTCATGGCCTCGGCCTGACCATCGCGCTGGGGCAGGCCCGGCTGCTCGGCGCCGAACTGAGCCTGGACAACGCCCCGGACGGCGGCGCCGTCGCCACGCTGCGCCTGCCCGGCTGACCGGCCCGCAGTGGCATGAGGGAGGGAGTCAGACCCGGGCGTCGAGACGGGCATGGTCCTGGGGAAAGACGTCCGGGCCGACCGTGGTGATGAAGTCGGCCGGGAAGCCCAGGGCGATGTCCGACGCGGCGTCGAGGCGGGCCCGGGCCTCGGCGGGCAGCTCCAGGGCCAAAGCCTCCAGATTCTCCGCCAGTTGGCCGGGAGTGGCGGCGCCCAGGATGGGGTGGACCGCATGGGACCGGCCGTGCAGCCAGGCCAGGGCGACCTGCGCCGGCGGTACGTCGAGCTCCTCTGCGACGACCTTGAGGGTGTACCGGACCCGCTGCTCCCGCTGCCACCGGCCGGTATCGGCACCGGGACCGGCACCGGCTTCGGGCCCGCCGGCGGTCCCGGCGCCGGCGAGTGCCCCGTGGGCCAGGGCGCCCCAGGCGGCGAGGGTCAGCCCGAACCGCTCGGCCATGGGCAGGAGTTCGCGTTCCACGTCCCGGCGGAGCAGGCTGTACGGGGCCTGCACGCCGGCGAACGGGGTCCAGCCGCGCCAGTCGGCGAGGGTGTTGGCATGTGTGATCACCCACGCCGGGGCGTCCGATATGCCGACGTAGAGGACCTTGCCCGAGGTCACCGCGTCGTCCAGGGCGCGCATGGTCTCCTCGACGGGCGTGTGCCGGTCCCAGATGTGCACCCAGTAGATGTCGAGGTAGTCGGTGCCGAGCCGGCGCAGGCTCTGCTCCAGGGAGAGCCGCAGGTTCTTGCGGTGGCTGCCGGCGGCGTTCGGGTCCGTGGTGCTGCGCGGGCCGGTGTATTTGCTGGCGAGTACGAACTCGTCGCGGCGGCCTGCGAGGAGTTCGCCGACGGTGCTCTCGCCGCGGCCGTCCTGGTAGAAGTTGGCCGTGTCGAGGGTGTTGCCGCCGGCCTCGGCGTAGGCGTCCAGGACGCGACGGTGGGTGTCGAGGCCTTCGGTGCCCGTATCGGGGGCGCCGAAGGACATGGTGCCGAGGAAGAACTCGGACACACGAAGGCCGGTGTTGCCGAAGAGCCGAGTGCGCATGGGTGTGCCTTTCTCGGATGAGGAAGTGTCGAAGCCGGAGCCGGAGCCGGAGCCGGAGTCGAAGTCGGAGCCGGCCGGGTTTGCGGCCTGTTCCGCGGGACGTCAGCCCGCGTAGCCGTACAAGAACGCGTGCACACCGGCCGCGACGGACTCCGCCGACCCGGCCTCGGCCGGCCCGCCGGCTCTCCGGAAGGGTGGTGTGCCACCGGAGACCAGCAGGGCGAAGTGCTCGGCGGCCCGCTCCGGGTCAGCGGTACGGAGCAGCCCCTGCCCGGCGAACGCCCGGAATCTCCCGGCCAGTTCGTGATGGAAGCGGGCGGGGCCGCTGCGCCACCAGTCCTCCACCGCGGCCTGCGGGAGGTGCTCGGCCTCGGCACTGATCTGCCGTACCAGCGCCTCGTGCGCGCTGTGCCCGGGCATCGGCGCGAGCAGCGCGTGCGCGAAGTCGGCCAAGTCCCGTTGCAGGTCGGTGACTTCACGCAGATGGCGGTCGATGATGCCGATCTGGGCTTCGGCGTAACGGGTGGCGCTGTCCCGGATCACTTCCTGGAACAGCCCCGCCTTGCCGCCGAAGTGGTTGTACAGGGTGCGCGTGGAGACCCTCGCCTCGGCGGCGATGGTGTCGATGCCCGCACGGGCGTACCCGTCTCTCGCGAAGACGGTGAGGGCCCCGGCCAGCGTGGCCCGGCGCTTCGCCGAGAGGGCCTCGCGGGGGCTGGGCTGATCGCGTTCACGGGACGGCATCGGCGGCGCTCCTTGCGACGGCTACAGCCGCACAGTACAACGGTAGTTGCACTTATTACAACCACCGTTGTACATGCGGCGTCCGCGCAACTGCCCCGTCGCCCTTATGAGTTGTGAGCCCTACTGGTGGCGCGTGGGGCGTCTTGAGGTGTCAGGCCCAGCAGGGGCAGCCACACCGTGTCCACGATCTCGACGATCGTCTCGTCGGGCACCGCGTCCATGTTCATCAGCATGTCGTGGCGCAGCAGGTCGAAGGGCAGGTTCACGACGCGTTGGGGCCGCGGCGTATCGACGAGCTCGCCGCGTGCGACCGCGCGGTCGACGAGCCGCGCGAAGGGGGGTGTCCGGTCCGTGGGGTGAAGGCGGCTGCGCAGGCCGGCGAAGTTGGTGCCGGTCTCGCGGAAGTAGTCCGCCAGCTGGACGCGCAGGAGTATCACGATGCGGCTGCGCTCGGCGTTGACCGTGCGCAGGAAGGTGAGGGCGTCCTGGCGCAGGCTGCCGGTGTCGGGAATGTCGAGCGGGCTCCAGTGCCGGGCGAGTGTGGCGATCAGAAGGTCCTCGCGCCGCGGCCAGCGCCGGTAGAGAACCGGTTTGCTGGTGCCCGCGCGCGCTGCGACGGCCTCGAAGGTGAAGCCGTTGTAGCCCTGCTCGGTCAGGACGTCCCAGGCGGCATCGGTGATCGCGTTCTCCAGGGCGGCCCCCCTGCGCCGGGTGGCGGTGTCCGCCGTGTGCTGCTCGCTCACCACTGCCTCCATACCTCGCTCGGCAAGGCTCTCCTCCATCATTAGATCCGCTTGCGTATCTTAATCCGCCGTCGTACGCTCGAAGCAATTAGATACGGAATAGTATCTAATCGGTTTGCGGTGCCGTCCACCTGGCGGAGGCACGCATCACGCAAGGGAAACGCGCATGTCCATGATCAACGCTGCGCTCGTGGAGTCCTTCGACGAGCCGCCGCACTTCCGTACCGTTCCCGCCCCCGAGGCCGCCCCCGGCCAGGAGGTGGTGGACGTCCTCGCCGTCGGCGTGCACCGCGCCACCAAGGGAATCGCCGCGGGCAAGCACTACACGAGCCCCAAGACGCTTCCCGCCCTGGCCGGTGCCGACGCCGTCGTCCGCCGGGCGGACGGCAGCCTCGCCTTCGTCATGCCGATGGGCGCCGGCTCCCTGGCCGAGCGCATCGTCATCGACCCGGCCACCGCCGTCCCCGTCCCGGACGGAGCCGATCCCGCGGTGCTGGTCGCCACCATGAACCCGGCCCTGTCCTCGTGGACCGCGCTGCGCACCCGGGTGCCCTTCCAGGCCGGGCGGTCGGTCCTGGTGCACGGCGCGACCGGCAACGCCGGATCGACGGCCGTCAAGGTCGCCAAGCACCTCGGCGCCGGGCGTGTGATCGCCGCCGGGCGCAACCGCACCCGCCTCGACGAGCTCACGGCCGAAGGCGCGGACGACATCGTCCAGCTCACCCCCGACGAGGACGCCACCACGGCCGCGCTCGCCCGGGCCGCCGCAGAAGTCGACGTGGTCCTCGACTATGTGTGGGGACCGCCCACCGAGCTCGCCATGGGCGCCGTCCTCGGGGCGCGTACGCAGCACACCCGCCTGCTCGACTGGGTGCAGATCGGCGGCGTGGGAGGCGACGCGATCACCCTGTCCGGACACGCCCTGCGCTCCAACGCGTTCCGCGTCCTGGGCAGCGGCTTCGGGGCGGTCGCCATGGACGTGATGCAGCGGGAGTTCACCGAGCTCGTCGCCGCGATCGCCGCAGGTGCCATGGCCGTGCGCCCGCACCCGTTCCCGCTCGCCGAGGTCGAAGCCGCCTGGGCCCACGAGGACGCACCCGGCGAGCGCACCGTCATCGTCCTGTGACCCCACGCCGCTGATACCCGGAAGTGGGGCCCGGCGTCAGCGACTTGCCCGGTTGACCGTCCACGGCAGGCGCTCCTGATCGCCCCTGCGGGCCGATACGCCTAGCGGGCGTCGACCAGGGCCCTCCAGCCGCCGCCCTGTGCGATCACGTCGCACCAGGACCCGTCCCGGAAGTGGAACCGCAGCGTGGCCCGCTGCTCGTGGTGGGTGTCCCAGTCGGCGTGCTCCACGCCTGCGAGTTGGTCGCGCGGGACGGACCAGCCGGTCTCCGCCTCGTACTCACCGGCGTACACGAGGCTGACCTGCCGCTCGCCGACGGCCAGTACGCGGCCTCCCCGGACGCTCGCCGCGGCTGCGAGACCTCCGGCCGCGCTGCCCCAGCCGCCGTTGAGGTGCTTCTCCCGGCGGCGCTTCTCCTTGCTCCGGCACAGCCACGCCAGTCCGCGGAAGGGCATCAGGAGCAGATCGCCGAGGAAGTCGAGCGGGGCGGTGACCCAGGAGAAGAAGCCGACGAGGCCCGCCGCTGTCCGCTGCCCCGCGGAAAGCGGCGCGGGGCGGCCGCCGTTGGCCAGGACGCGGGGGCGCGGCCGCAGCCGCCTCGGCGTCCTGCGCATCTGGGAGTGGCTGACCACGGGCTGCAGGTGGGCCACGCGGTCCCCCTGCAGCACGGTCATCGCCCGCTCCCGGAGTGCGGCGTCCGTCCTGGCCGATGTCATACGAGTCCTCTCACGTGCCCTGTGCCTTCGCCCCCGCCGCGGGTCATCCGAAGTCCTGGCGCATTCTCTGCTGGGTGGCCGTCTCGTTCGTGGCCATCCGCTGGTCGAAACTCTGCGACGCGGGCCGCTGATCGTAGGCCGTCGGTTCCTTCGGTGCCACGCCGGGTGCGCCGCTCGGCCCGTACTCCTGGTACGCCTGCCCGAGGGGTTCGCCGACATCCTGGCCGACGATGGGTGTGACGATGCCCTTCTTGATGCCGCGCTTGGCCGCCTGGTAGGCCGCGTACTGCGCCAAGTCGGCCTGGTTGCCGCCCTCGACGCCGTCGACCTTGCCGCGGTAGCGGTCGAGGCCCCTGCGGTAGGCGTCCTCGGCCTTCTTCTTGCCCGCGCCCAGCTTCTTGAGCTCTTCCGCGAGCTTGCGGGCACGCCTGACCGCCTGCAGCCGCCGCGCGATATCGCTCAGCTTGTCGGCCAGATTGGCAGTGATCTTGACGGCCTTCAGCGCCTTCTGGGCGATACCGGCCGCGGCGATCAGCGGTCCGATCGCCGCGGCGGCTCCGGCCGTCAGGAGCGACAGGATCGCCGTCGTGGCCGCCGCGGCGAGGGCCATCTCGATGATCTCGACGATGAGGTCGATCATCAGCTGCTCGGCCATGGCGCAGGATTCCGCTGCCGTTTCGAGGAGCGTGGCGATGGTGTCCATGTCCTCGGCCTCGCCGGTGAGCGCCTCTTCGAACGCCAGCGACTTGCGGCGGAACGCCTCGGCGGCCTCACCGGTCCACACCTTCAGGAGTGTTGACCGCTCGGCCTCCAGGTCGTGCACGACGCCGCGCAGATCCCGGGCCGCCTGCCGGTAGTCGGCGGCGGTCTCGGCGAGTTTCTCGTTGTCGCCGCTGACCTTCTCCAGGTCGTCCTCGAGGCCGAACTGCTTGATGATCCCCCGGATGATCTCGTCGAGGGTGTCGGAGAACGGCCCCGAGATGCTGACGCCGAGGCGGCTGAGTATGTCCACGATCACTCGCCGCCGAAGGTGGAGACGGTGTGCACTTCGGTGCCGTCGTAGCGGTCCGCGGTCTCGCGCGCCGCGTCGACCATGCGCTGCAGGGCCTCGGCCGCGCTCTCCAGGTCCCTGAGCGACTCGTCCTGCTTCGCGTCGTAGTCGGACTTCAGCGAGTCGGACTCGGGCAGCTTGCCGAACGTGCCCGCGGACAGCTCGAGTTGGGTGATGTGGTTGCGGATCCGCTGGATCCGGCCGACGTCCGGTTCGGTGTTGCGGGCGTACGTACGCAGCGCATCGCTCTGTACGCCGAAGCCTTGAGCCATGAGATCCCCCGTGCATGGATTGGTGAGATCAGGCTAGTCAGACGATCTCTGTGAGTGATCGCCGGGAGGGCAGTGGGCACGGGATGTGCACGCCATGCGCACAGGGCGCACAGGTGTCCGCATGCCGGCGCGTCGCGCAGGTCAGGGGGCTGCTGCGGTGGGCTGCGAAGAACCTTCGGCGGCGGCCAGCTGCTCGATGGCGGCGGACAGTTGATCCTGCATGTCTTTGGGCAGGGGAGTGCCTCCGGTGGAGGTGTCCACCAGTTGCTGGGCCACGTGGTGCAGCTTGGTGTTGGTGTTCTGCGAGGTCGCGACAAGGACCTGCCAGGCGGTCTCGGGGCTGACCGTGAAGGCGGCCATGATGATGCCGCGGGCCAGATCGATGGTGCCGCGGCTCTGCATGGCCCGCCGCAGCTGCTCGAGTTCGAGTCGCAGGGCTTCCGCGGACATGTCGAGGTGTGCCGCGGCGCGTTCGGTGCCGTCGCCGCCCACGGCGTGGGCCTCGTGGGGGCTCGTGTCGTCGGCGCCCGCCGTCCGGGGCGCGTCCAGAACCTGCTGTCTGGTGCTGAACCAGATGTTGACCGCGGAGCAGATGCAGAACTCGACGCCATGGAGATCCAGGTCGACGCCGCCGTCCGAGCCGACGGGCACCGTACGCAGAGCGCGCTGCAGGCGGTGGTCCGTGGCGAGTTCGAGTTCGCCGCGCACGCTGACCACGGTCCGGTCGCCCACGGTACGGCTGAAGATCCTCAGCCCGGGCAGCCGATGCGCGTCGGCGGCGGCTCCTCTTCCGCAGCTGCCGACCTGCTCGGTTCCGGAGTCTGCGGACTCGGCCATGGCCATCCCCCCTGCGTTCGTGGGCAGTTGCACCGCATACAGGGTCGCCGCAGCAGGCAATGTGCGTCAAGAGATACGTGAAGTCCAGTTCGTGTGTTTCAGGACACGAACCGCTAGGCGTACGATTGGTCCATGGGTGGAGTGCCGGAACCGCACACAGGATGGACGTTCATCACCAATCACGCGCGCGTGCTGGCGGCGATCGCCGACGACCAGAACGCGCGCATCCGCGATATCGCCGCGCATTGCAGGCTCACCGACCGAGCCGTCCAGAAGATCATCTTCGACTTGGAGCAGAGCGGCTTCCTGTCCCATACGCGTGAGGGACGGGGCAATACCTACCGGATCGAGCCGGCCAAGGTCCTGCGCCATCCGGCCGAGGCCGAGGCGGGCTTGACGGTGGCCTCTCTGCTGGCCCTGCTCGCCCAGGCCGAAGCGCAGCGCAGCGACGAGTTCCACGGCGGCGGGCCCGACGACAGCGGCGCCGGGACCGGCCGGGGCGACAAGAACAGCTGAAGTACCGCTAAAGCGAGGGGCAGTTGAAGTACCGCCCAGAGGGCCTGCCCCGTCAGTCGACGCTGTAGAAGCGGATGACGACGTGCCCGTCCTCCTCGCGCGCAAGCCCCACGAAGACCGTCTCGGCGAGCCAGCGGTGCGCGGCGGCGTCGGTGCGGAACGCGGGCGACGTGCGGAAGTAGTGGCCCGCTCCGGCAACCTGCAGATCACCGTCGAACTGGTCGAAGGTGTCGCCGCCCTCGTGGTAGAAGCCGCGGTTGACGATATCGATGACCGCGCCGTCGTCGGCGCGGATCAGATACCTCGCCTCCAACTCGATGACCTTGCCGCGCGTGTTGGACCAGTCGCCACCACCGGCGAGCACTGTGCCGTTCAGCCGGGGCCCGTGGACACGGCCGCCCGTGATGGGCGTGAACTCGGTGCGTTCGCCGTCGCCGTGCCCGATGTGCAGCGGCGGGGCGACCTCCGCCCAGACCTCGAAGGCGTAGGTGAGGGACGGGGCGAAGGGCCGGGAGGAAGCGGAGGAGTGGGACATCGGAAGTGCCTTTCGGCTGAGGTGAATTGAGGACGATTCGCGCCGGGCCAGTGCGGGCCGGGTCGGTCCGGCCAGGTCAGGTCCGGCCAGGTCAGGCCGTCTCGGCGAGGGCCGACGGCGTACTGCTGCGCCGCCTCGGCTTCCAGCCCGGCCGCGGCACCGAGTCGAGGAGGGTGCGGGTGTACGGATCCCGGGGCTCGGACAGGACCGCCGTGGTCGCGCCGCGCTCGACGATCCGGCCGTGCCGCATGACCACGATGTCGTCGCAGACGTGCTGCACGATCCCGAGGTCGTGGGTGATGAACAGGTAGGCCACCCGCGTCTGTTCGCGGATCTCGCGCAGCAGGGTGAGGATCTGCGCCTGTACGGAGACATCGAGGGCCGCGACCGCCTCGTCCAGGACAAGGATGCGCGGGCGGACCGCGAGCGCCCGCGCGATGGCCACGCGTTGACGCTGCCCGCCGGACAGGGCCCGGGGGAGCGCGGCGGCCTGCCGCTCGTCCAGGCCCACCTGGTCGAGGAGTTCGGCCACCCGTCCCGCCAGGGCTTCGCCGCGCAGGCCGGTGTGGAGCCCGACCACCTCGGCGAGGGAGTCGCGGACGCGCTGGTGCCGGTCGAGTGAGGCGTACGGATCCTGGAAGACCATCTGGATCTCCCGCGCGGAACGCCTGCGCTCGGCGGTACGATTTCGGCCGCCGGTTCGTTCCCGCCCGTCCAGGAGGACGGTTCCCGCGGTGGGCCGTTCCAGACCGGCGATCATGCGGGCCGTCGTCGTCTTGCCCGAGCCCGACTCGCCGACGACGGCCAGGGAGCCGCCCGGGGCGAGCGTGAGACTGACGTCGTCCACGGCGACGAAGTCCCCGAACGCCTTGCGCAACTCGCTGACGCTGAGGGCGGGTTGAGAGGGTGTGGCGGTCGTCGATGGGTCACTCATGGGTGAGGTGCTCCTGTCGGGCCGTCGGGTCGGACTCGGCCGGGAAATGGCACGCCGCCACCACGTCGCCCACCGGCCGCGGTCGCGGCCGCTCGGTGTCGCACAGTGGCTGCGCGGAGGGACAGCGGGGCGCGAAGGCGCACCCCGGTCCGGCCTCGAACGCGGACAGCGGGCGGCCGCCGATCGCGCGCAAGGGCTGTGCGGTGGGTCCGGGCTGCGGCCGGGAGGTGAGCAGGGCACGGGTGTAGGGGTGACGGGCCGCCTTGTGCAGCTGATCGGCGGGCAGTTCCTCGACCACCGAACCGGCGTACATGACGGCGATACGGTCGCAGACGGCGGCGGCGAGGGCCAGGTCGTGGGTGATGAACAGCATCGCAAGGCCACGCTCCGCGCGGGCCTCGTCGATGATGGCCATGACCTCGGCCTGGGTCGTGACGTCGAGCGCGGTGGTGGGTTCGTCGGCGAGCAGCAGCCGCGGCTCGCCCGCAAGGGCGGCGGCGATCATGACGCGTTGGAGGAGGCCGCCGGAGAGTTCGGCCGGGTGCTGGCGAAGACGGCGCGGGGCATCGTCGATGCCGACATCGCGCAGCAGGGCGGTGACGGTCTCCTCGGCCGTACGCGGACGGATGCCGCGGGCGCTGATCAGGGCCTCGGTGAGAAAGTCGCCGATTGTGCGCACGGGGTTGATATGGGCACGCGGGTCCTGGAAGACCATGGCGATGTCACGGGAGCGGAGCGTGCGCAGCGCGGCGGAGTCCATGGTGGTGACGGAGGCGCCGTCGAAGCGGATGTCGCCGTCGGTGCCCGCTCCGGGCGGCAGCAGGCGCAGGACCGAGCGGGCGGTGAGGGACTTGCCGGAGCCGGACTCGCCGACAAGGCCCAGGGCGCTCCCGGCCGGGACGTCGAGGTCGACGTGGTGCAGGACGGGACGTGGCCGCCCCCCGATGGGCAGGGTGACGCGCAGACCGCGAACAACGAGCAGAGGCACAGGAGTTGGCGGGGGAGTGGTCAACGCTCGTCTCCCAGCAGACGTCGGGACAGGCCGTTGCCGAGCAGGTTGCAGGCGATGACGAAGACGACGATCACCAGGCCTGCGTAGAGGGACTGTTCGGGCCGTCCGGCCAGGATGCCGGTGGCGCCGCCCGCGACCATCAGGCCCCACTCGGAGGCCGGCGGCTGTGCGCCGAGCCCGATGAACGAGAACGCGGCGATGTCCAGGAGGGTGTAGCCGAACGCGGTGGTGACCTGGACCAGGACGAGGGGCATCAGGTTGGGCGCGAGATGGCGCAGGCAGATACGCCATCCGGACATGCCGAGCATGCCGAGCGCGGAGACGTACGGCAGATGGCGCTCGCGCAGGGCGGCGGCGCGCACGGTGCGGGCCATATAGGGCAGATACGCGATCGACAGGGTCACCATCGCCACGCCGAGCCCGGCGCCGAACACGGCCGCGGCGACAACCGCGAGGATCAGGCCGGGAAAGCCGAACGCGACGGTGAGCAGGCCGGATACGAGACGGTCGTACCAGCCGCCGAGCCAGGCGGAACTGATCGCGAGGGCGGTTCCGGCCAGGCCCGCCGTGACGGTGACCACCAGAGGCGCGAGCAGGCTCAGGCGGGCGCCGTACAGGAGCCGGGAGAGGATGTCGCGGCCGGTGTCGTCGGTGCCGAGCCAGTGCGCGGGCGTACTGCCTTGATAGACGGCGGCGGGATCCACCGCGTCGGGGTCGTACGGCGCGAGGACGGGCGCCAGGGCGGCGGCGAGCGCGACCAGGGCGACCACCGTCCCGGCGGCGATGAGCCCACCACGGCCGCGAGCCAGGGCGCGCAGCCGGCCCGTACGCGACTCCCCGCCCAGGGAAGCGAGTGGATAGGTACTCACGCGCTGCCTCCCAGCGGGATACGGGGATCGAGCAGAGCCGTGATCACATCGACGAGGGTGTTGACCCCGACGAAGACGACCACGGTGATCAGGGCGAGGGCCTGGACCACGGCCAGATCCTGTTTCGCGGCGCTCTGGATGAGCAGTGCGCCGATGCCGTTGACACCGAAGGCCTGCTCGACGATGGAGCATCCGGCGATCAGTCCCGCGACGGCGACTCCTGACGCGGAGAAGATCGGCCCGGAGGCGTTGCGCAGCACGTGTCTGCGTACGACGAAGTGTTCGGGAATGCCACGGCTGCGGGCGGTCTGGACGTGTTCCGAGGCGAGTTCGGTGCGCACCGCGGAACGGGTCACCTGGGCGACGTAGGCGAGCCAGGTCGCGGCGAGCGCGAGCGCGGGCAGGGTGAGGTGGTGCAGGCGCCCGGTGAAACCGGTGCCGGTGCCGTACGCCGGGAACACCTCCGCCTGCACGGAGAGCCCCCAGATCAGCAGGACCGCCATCACGAAGGTGGGCACCGCCATCAGGGCGGTGGTGAGCACGGTGACGAGGGTGTCGCCGACCGAGCCGCGCAGCGCCCCGAGCGTGCCCAGGGCGACACCCGGCACGACGATGAGCACGGCCGCGTAGAGGACGAGGAAGAGGGTGTTGCCGATGCGCTCGGAGATCAGATGCGTGACGGCGTCCTTGTAGCTGAGGGACTGACCGGCGTCGCCCTGCAGCAGATGCGTCAGCCAGCGCCAGTAGCTCTGCAGGAACGGATCATCCAGGTGGTACTGGCGGTGGATCTCCGCAAGGAGCTTGGCGCTCGGGGGTTTGCCACCGCCGATCAGAAGGGTCGCCGGATCGCCGGGTGCCAGGAACAGCGCGCCGTACACGAGGACGCTGGCGACAAGCGCGGTCACCACCAGGGCCGCTGTGCGGCGGGCGGCGAAGCGCCAGATCATGACGACCCCTCGCCGGTGCCGCCGAGGTGGGCCGCCCACGGCATGTTGATGTACGCGAAGGAGGCGGGGGCGCCGCTGAGCCGCTTGTTGAGGAACACGCGCTCGTACGGGCAGGCCAGCGGCACAATGGGCAGCTCGTCCGAGTACAGGGCCTGGGCCTGCCCGAACAACTTCGCGTTCTCCTCGACGCTTTCCGCCGCCTTGGCCCGCTCAAGCAGTGAAGTGACCTTGGGGTTGCGGTAGTTGATCCAGTTGAGCGGGGAGCCGGGGGCGGTGAACAGCTCCGCGTAGGTGACGGGGTCGGGTATCTCGACGTAGCCGACGACCACGGTCGCGTCCAGTCCCTTGCGCACCGACGGGTCGTAGAAAAGGCTCGACATCTGCGTCGGCTGGAGCTGCCGGATATCCACCTTCAGGCCGATCTTCTTGGCGCCGGCCTGGAGGAAGGTGAGGGTCTGCAGGGACTGCTGGTCGCCGGCGGGCATGGCGATGCTGATGGTGCGCTGTTTCGGCGCGGCCTCGCCGACGAGCTTCCTGGCCCCGGCCAGATCGACGGCGGGGACGGCGGGCAGCCGGTCGTAGGCCTTGGCGTAGACATCGGCGGCCTTGCTGTTCTTCCAGACCATGGACGGGATGACCGTCTTGAGCTTCTGCGCGGCGCCGTCATAGACGTTCCTGATGAGGGCGTCCCGGTCCAGGACGAGGGAGAGCGCCCGTGCGATGCGGCGGTCGGCGAGGGGCGACGCACCGCTGGTGGGGTAGAGGTACGCGGTCTGGGCGGAGGGCCCGTAATAGAGGTGACCGGCCTTCGAGTCGCGCAGCGCCCTGGCGGTGGTGGAGGGGATCTCATAGCTGCCGTCGATCTGGCCTGACAATAGGGCGCTGGTGAGGGTCGACTGGTCCGTGATGAACTTGAACGTCAGCTTCTTGGCCTTCGGCCGCAGCGAGGTGTCCCAGTAGGCGTCGTTGCGCACGGCGGTGATGGACTCCCCGGACTCCCACCGGGTGAGCTCGAAGGGGCCCGTACACATCAGACCGCCCTTGGCCGTGCCGTACGCCTTGCCCGCCTTCCTCAGGTACGAGGCCTCGCTGACCTGTCCGAAGCCGCCGATCAGATACTTCACGAACAGCTGGTCCGAGGCCTTGAACCGCACGGTGACCTGGTGCTTGCCGGTGGCCTTGATGGTGGAGACGGCGGTGAAGGCCTGCGGGGTGACAGCCTGAGTGGCCGGGTCGCGCTGGCGCAACAGGCTGGCGACGACATCCTTGGACGTCATGGGGCGCCCGTTCCAGAACGTGACACCCTTGCGCAGCTCCAGGACCAGGGTCCTGCTGTCGGGGCGGTGCCACGACGTGGCGAGGCCTGGTTTGTAGGAGTAGTCGGCCTTCAGTCTGACCAGTGGTTCACACAGGTTGGAGCCCACGGTGCTGGGGGAGTAGTCGCCGACCCTGGCCGGGTCGAGGGTGGTCGGCTCGCCCGTCGTCAGATTCCAGGTGACGCTGTCGAGGGGCTTTCCCGCGGCGGGTGTGGTGGTGGTGAGCTTCACCTCTTGCGGCGCCTTGGCCGCGGAACCGCCGCCGCTGCACGCGGACAGGGCGAGGGCGCAGGTCAGGGACGCCAGGGCGGCGGTGGTGGTACGGGGAGCATGCATGGGTGGCTCCTCATTGAGAGCGGCTGGGGGAGGCGGGCCAGGAGTGGGAGTGGTCGCTCAACTGCCTCGCTGTGACAAGGCGCTGACGGTCAGTCGGGAAGGGCTCGCCCCGCCGGTGCGCAGCGTCTGGGTGCTGGGCTTCGCGGTGAGCGTGGTCCAGGGGTTGTCGTCGGTGCCCGAGGCCGGTAGGAACATGGGGTAGTCGCTGCTCGCGACCGTCAGGGCGAGACGGTGTCCGGAGCGCAGCCGGTAGCCGGTGTGACCGAGGTCGATACGTACTTCTTCGGGCGCCAGGTCGCCGCGTACCGACACCTCACCGCGGGCGATCACATGGGCCTGCCCGCTGGGGGAGAGGTCGAGGAGTTTGGCGAAGACGTCGTACCGCGGGGCGGTGCTGGTGACATACAGGTGCAGGGTGATCGGCCCCGCCAGGTCGAGTGGCGCGCGTTGCACGGGACCGCTGAAGGCGAGGACGTCCTCACGCTCGGCGACAGGCGCCAGGTCGGGGTAACTCTGCAGGCAAGCGAAGGAGTTGGGGGCGAGCGAGGGCACCGGCGCCGCGGGATCGTAGGCCCATTGCGCGCGGCTCTGCCCGCCGTCGGGGGCATCGGGGGCGTCGGTGAGCGTGCCTCCGGGCAGCGGC
This sequence comes from Streptomyces monticola, assembly GCF_042665355.1. NCBI lineage: Bacteria > Bacillati > Actinomycetota > Actinomycetes > Kitasatosporales > Streptomycetaceae > Streptomyces > Streptomyces monticola. The sequence continues at coordinate 445,887 of NZ_JBHTCF010000002.1, forward strand.
CCCGGGGCACGCTCGGGCCGGCTCAGCCAGAAGGTGCGTTCCCGGGCCTCGGGCGGCGGCCAGGCGGTCGCCGTGCGCCAATCGCCGTGCCCCAGCTGCCACTTGACCTTGGGCAGGGTGGAGACGGGCCGGGTGCCCTTGAGGAACACGTCGAAGAAGTCGAGCGCCGGATGCGCGTAATCGGGCAGTGCGCGGGCCAGTGCGTCCTCGTTGGTGGCGTGGTCGTTCTCCGCGGTGACCGGCGCGTGCTCCAGGCGGTAGTTCTCGTGGTCCATCGCGCCGGCCCACAGATACTGCACGGCGTCCCAGCCCGGCCGTGCCGCCAGCTCCAGATAGTCCCGCAGATGCGGGATGACGATGTTGTCGAACCAGCCGATGCAGTGCAGCACCGGCACCGGCCGGGCGTCGAAAGGGTGGCGGCCGAGGGCGGGCAGGAGATCGGTGTAGCGCGGTGCGACCGCGTCGAACCAGGCCGAGCGCGCCCCGATGACGCGGAAGGCCTCCTCGTACTGCTCGATGACGGGGCGTAGCGAGCGGTCCGGTTCGTACTCGTGCGCGTCCTGGTCCACCCAGAAATGGGCGTAGTACTCGATGCCCTCCAGCCACACCGGCCGCCCGACCGCTTCGTCGGGTGAACTCTGTGCGGTGGCATTGAAGTTCACGGTGGTCACCCGGGGGACGATCGCGCGCAGCGCGGGGTGCTCGGCGGCGACGGCGGCCCATTGCGTGAAGCCGTAGTAGGAGTCGCCGAACATCCCCACCAGGCCGTCGGACCAGGGCTGTCGGATGATCCAGTCGATGGTGTCGTACCCGTCGTCGGGCTCGCGCAGAAACGGCAGGGTCTGGCCCTCGGAGCGGAACTTGCCGCGCACGTCCTGCACGACCATCGCGTAGCCGCGGGCCGTGAAGAGGGCGGCGATCTTGTCGAAGTACACGTACCGGCTGTTCTTGTCGTACGGCAGCCGCACGAGGACGGCCGGAAAGCCTGGACCCGCGCCGAGGTGCGCGGCGTCGCCCTCGGTGGTCCCGGTGGTCCCGGTGGTCCCGGTGGTCCCGGTGATCTCGGTGGTTCCGGTGGTTCCGGTGGCCTCGGGCAGATAGACGTCGGTGGCGAGCCGTACTCCGTCGCGCATCCGCACCAGATGCTGCTGCGCGTGCTGGGGTACGGGACCGGGGCCGGTCCGGACATGGCGAAGGGGCATGTGGGTGGCCTCCGGGAGGCGGGGAGAGGGGATCCGATGAGCTCGGCGACGGGAGTCCAACGAGATGCCAACGGGCTGCCAACGGGCTGAGAATGAGATGTAACGGCGTCATGTAACGGCGTTGTATGACAACATTGCAGCTCCTTGTAAACGGGGTCAACCCTCTGCGTTAAGGTCTGCGACATGCCGATCGAGGTAGACGAGGCACGGCGACTCGACGAGATCGCCGCCGCCACCATCCAGGTCGCCCGCGAGCGCGGCGTCCGCTCCGTCACCATCCGCGCCGTCGCCGAGCAACTCGGCGGATCCACGGCCATGGTGACCAACTACGTTCCCAACCGCGCCGCCCTCATGGTCAACGCCCTGCGCCGGTCCGAGGAGGACTGGGGGCAGCAGATGGACGCCGAACTCGACGGCCTCAGCGGCCAGGACAAGCTGCGCGCCGCCGCCCGCTGGATGTGCACCACGGAGGGCGACGACCATGTACAGCGGCGCCTGCGGATGGAGATCGCCGGCGCGGGCCCCGGTGCGGGACCGGAGGTGGAGGAGGCCAAGCGCGAAGCCGCCCGCCGCGGCCACGAAGAGCTGAACGAGCTGGTGAGCGAGGCCGGACTCCCCGCCGGTGAGCTCGGCGCTGACATCCTGCACCTGCTGTTCCGCGGCTACTGGCTGGCCACCCTGGAGGACCCGGAGGGCTGGCCCGCCGAGCGCGGAGCGCGGGCCGCGCTCGCCGCCATCGACCTCCTGCAGAACGGCTCACCGCAGAAGCGCACGAAGGGCTGAACAAGTCGGGGGGCGGAGGGCTGGGCAACTCAGCGGAGTGCGGAGGGGGTTGACAGGCGGCGATGGGTGGAAGCAGGCTCTGCCCGAGATGAAACGCCGTTGCATAACGGTGCTCGCGGGGCGCGCGCCGCCTGCCGCGCCTCCGCCTCCCTGTCTCGCTTCCGCCTCCTTGTTTCGCCTGCCTTCCCGCTCTTGCTTTCCCTCCTTTGCCTTCCCGTGTCCTCCCTTGGCTTCCCCGCCGGGCCGGTACCGCCGCGCACACCCGGCGGCGTTCTGCCGCGGCCCGGCACCCTCCCGTGAAGAGGTTCCGATGAGACATCCAGACACGCCCGCTCAGCCCGCCGCCAAGCCCGCCCCGTCCGGCGAGTTGTGGCAGCGCCCCGCCACCGAACTCGCCGCCGCCCTCCGTAAGCGCGATATCTCCGCCGTCGACGTGGTGCGCTCCTGCCTCGGCCGCATCGAGGAGGTGAACCCGGAGCTGAACGCGCTGGTCGACGTCCGCCCCGACGCAGCCCTGAGGGCCGCGCGCCGGGCCGACGAACAGGCCGCCGCCGGTGCCGAACTCGGAGCGCTGCACGGGATTCCGGTGTCGATCAAAATCAACACCGAGCAGCGGGGCCACGCCACCACCAACGGCGTCACCGCCTTCGCCCACAACATCGCCGAAGGTGACGCCGCCTGCGTCACCGCTCTGCGCGACGCCGGTGCGATCCCGCTCGGCCGCAGCAACGCTCCCGCCTTCTCGCTGCGCTGGTTCTCCACCAACGACCTGCACGGACGCACCCTCAACCCGTGGGGCCACAGCCGCACACCCGGCGGCTCCAGCGGCGGAGCCGCCGCCTCCCTTGCTGCAGGCATGACGCCACTGGCCCAGGGCAACGACATCGGCGGCTCCATCCGCTTCCCCGCAGCCTGCTGCGGAGTGGTGGGAGTACGCCCCACAGTCGGCCGGGTCTCGGACTGGGGGCCGCCCGCCCGGGTCGACACCCCGCACGGGCCCAGGGAGCTCGACTTCCCGCCCACCGTGCACTCCTGCGCGGTGCAGGGCCCGCTCGCCAGGACCGTCGCCGACGCCCGTCTCATCCTGCACGCGATGAGCACACCCGACCTGCGCACCCCGCACGGCGTGCCCGTCCTGCCTGCGCGGACCGAACAGCCGCGCCCCACAGGCCCGTTGAAGGTTGCGGTCGTACGTGGCATCGGCACCGTCAAGAACCACCCGGCCGTGGACCGGGCCCTCACCGAGGCCGCCGCACACCTGGAGGACGCCGGCTACGAACTCGACGAGCGCGACGACATGCCGCTGCTCGCCGAGGCGAGCCGCCTGTGGTCCCTGCTCATCACCGAGGACACCCGCTCCCTGCTCCCCGTGGTGGACCAGCTCGGCGACGACGCGATCCGTACCGCCCTCGCCGGACACTTCGCCGCCGCGGCCACGCTGTGGGGCGAGCAGCCCTCGCTGCAGACCTACATCGACGGCTGGGCCCGCCGTGCCACCCTCATCACGCGCCTGCAGGAACTCCTCGGCTCCGACCGGCTGTTGCTCACTCCCGTATGTGCCGAGCCGCCCTTCGAACAGGACGCGGACCTGGCCGGCCAGGAGCGGGTCTTCGCCCTCTTCCCCGCCATGTGGCCGATGACAGCCGTCCCCATCCTCGGCTTCCCCGCCGTCACCCTCCCCGTCACCCTCCACGACGGGCTGCCCATCGGAGCGCAGCTCATCGGCGGGCGCTTCGAGGAGGACCTGCTCCTGGACGCCGCACAGGCCATCGAGGACCGCACCCCGGCGCTCCACCCCTGGACCTCTGCCGGCGGTGACGGCTGACCGGCGCAGCGGCGGAAATTGCCTGTCCCGGCGGCCGAAAAGAGCGGAGACTCCTGTCATGAACGATATGGAGACGTTCCGGGAGGCGGTCACCGCATGGGCGGCCGGCGGCCCCGGCGACCTTGCGCGCGAGCTGGCCGAACGACTGCCCGTACGGGCGGTCGTTCTGCTCGAAGGGCCGAGCGACGTCGCCGCGGTCGACGCGCTGGCCGCGAGCCGCGGCCGCGACCTGGCAGCCGAAGGAGTCTGCGTCCTGTCGATCGGCGGCGCGATGAGCGTCGGGCGCTTCACCCAGCTCCTCGGCCCACCCGGCCTCGGCCTCCGCCTGGCGGGACTGTGCGACGAGGCGGAACGCCGCTACTACGCCCGCGGCCTGGAGCGGGCCGGCGCGGTGCAGCAGGAGTTCTTCGTCTGCGCGGCGGACCTGGAGGACGAACTCATCCGCGCCCTCGGCGTGCCCCGGGTGCAGGAGCTTGTCCGGGCCCAGGGCGATGTGCGCGCCCTGGAGACCTTCCTGCGTCAGCCCGCACAACTGGGCCGCGCCCCGCAGCAGCAGTTGCGGCGCTTCCTCGGTACGAAGAAGGGCCGCAAGATCCATTACGGCCGTGTTCTCGTCGAGGCCCTCGAACCCGACCGTGTACCCGCACCGCTTGACGGCCTGCTCGCCAGTCTCTGAAGCCTCTGACCGCTGGGCCATGACGATTTCGTACGTGGTCATACGCCCAGGATCTCCGCCACTCCGGCGAGAGACGTGACCTCGTACGAGTGATAGAAGGGCGCCGACGGCTCGGTCCCCCGGTTGAGATACACCCTGTCCCGCACACCGAGGTCGGTCGCCGACTGCAGGTCGTAGCGCGGACTGGACGACACATGCATCGTCTCCTCCGGCCGGCAGCCCAACTGCTCGTACATGAACTCGAACGCCCGCAGCCGCGGCTTGTACGCCCGGGCCATCTCCGCCGTGTACACCGCGTGGAACGGGGCGCCGAGCTTCGCGACGTTCGAACCGACCTGGCTGTCCGCGGCGTTGGAGATGATGACGAGCGGGAAGCGCTCGGCGAGCTTCGCGAGAGGCTCCGGCACATCGGGGTGCGGTCCCCATTCCGGGATCTCCGCGAAGACCTTGGCGGGATCGCCCGGCCGGAACTCCACTCCGGTGCTCCGGCAGGCCCGCTCGAAGGCCCGGTGTACGACCTCGTCGTAGGGCCGCCAGCCGCCCATCACCTCGTCGAGCTGGTAACTGCTGAACCGGTGGAGAAAGGTGTCCAGTTTCGCAGGCGGGGCCACATCCTTGATGACCTCTCTGGCGGCGGGCCCGATCGCGAAGTCCGTGAGAGTTCCGTACATGTCGAAGGTGATGAACCGGGGGTCAGGGCTGCTCAACGGTATCTCCTTGTGGAGGGGGCTCTCTCAACAGCCGCTGCACCGCACCGAGTCAGGGCCGCGCCTGTGCCAACCGCTCTGCCCGACTGATCATTCCTCAGGGCCGTCAGGGCCGTCAGGGCCGTCGCCCCGCCGAAGCGGTTGCGTATGTTGGGCCGATGGAGAGAGTCGTCAGCTACCTTGAGATGACCGACGAAGCCCAGTTGCGGCCCGCTGCCCCGGTGCCGGACCTTTCGCTGCGGCGCCTGGAGTCGGATGCCCCGCTCGTGCGTGAGGTGCATGCCCGGGTGGGTGATCCGTACGGCTGGCAGGAGTCGACCCGTACCGCGGCGCAATGGGAGACCCACTTCCGGGACCATCCGCTGCGCCAGTACTGGATCGTCGTCCACGGTGCGGAGCCGGCCGGTGTCGCGTACCTCGAACCCCAGCAGGGCGGGGACGTGGAGGTCACCGCCTTCGGTCTGCTGCCCGAGTACGTGGGCAAGGGCCTTGGCGGCTACGCGCTGACGCTCTCGCTGCGGCAGGCGTGGGCGACCCGGCCGGTCGGAGCGGAGGCGGTGCGCCGGGTGTGGCTGCATACCGACACCCGCGATCATCCCCACGCGCTCGCCAACTACGAGAAGCGGGGCCTGCGCGCCTATCGGAGGGAGGCGAAGTAGGCGACGGCCCGCCGTCTCGCCACTGAAGTGTCAGCAGAGCCCGAAGGGCGGTACGGAAAACTCCGGCCGGGAGCCGGCGCCGCGCGGAAGTGGCGCCGCGCGCTGCGGCGCGACCACCTCTTGGGGGAGGGGGAAGTCCCACCGCTGCCCCAGCACCACGCGCGAGGCGAGCCGTCCGATCTCATCCGAACCACGGGCCCCACGCCCGTTGCCGCCGACGGCCACGGAGAGCGTCCCGTCCTCGTCCAGATGCCCGATGTAGGGGTGGTGGGAGTGGGTCTTGTCGATGATGCAGCAGGCCTCGCGCACGGAGACCGGCTCCAGACCGGGCGCCATCAGGCGCATCAACTCGGTGAGAACATCGCGCTGTTCAGGGGTGATCCGCTGCTCGGCGTACCAGGTGAGCATCTCCTGCGCGGAGCGCAGTTCACGCACGATGGGCTGCATCCCCGGACCGATTTTCATGCGCCATGTGCCGTCGGCGTAGCGAACGGGCGGCAGGAGATAGTGCGACAGGTTGGCGTCGCCCCGGTCCTCGGGATCCATGGTCACCACAGCGGGCAGGCCCATGAACCGATCCAGCTGAGTGCCGTCCAGCTCGAAGAACACATTGGGCTCGGTGAAGGCGTGCAGATCGAGCGCGTGGCCCGGGGGCAGGGCGCCGCTCTGGTTCACCAGGGACCCCGCGGCGACGAGTACCTTCTCGGCTCCGATCGTCGATCCGGTGGCGCCGCTGCCCTCAACGTACAAGCGCCACAGGCCTGTTGACTCGTCCCTGCGCACAGCGGTCACGGAACCGCGCCGCAGGCGTCCACCCGCGGCCACGGCCAGATCCAGCTGGGCCTGCACAAGGCGCCGTGGGCTCACATACCCGGCCCCCTTGCGCTCCAACAGCCCCTCGACGCCGCCCTGCAGCGGCGGCAGTCCCAGCGGGGGGAACTCCCGGCGCAAGTCTGCTTCCGGTATCCGTTCCACCGTGACGCCGTTGCCGCCGCCGTTCCCGTTCCTGTTGCCGTCGCCGCTGCCGCTGTCGCTGTCGTCCGCGCTCTCGCGGAGCATGGTTTGCACCTGGCCCGCGTGCGACTGCGCCATCAGCGCGAGAGCGCCGCATTCCTGGAAGAAGGCCGTTCCCGACTCGGCCTCGATGTGACGAAGCCGCTCCGTGGAGCGCGTGTCCACCGTGCCCCAGAACCGGTCCCAGCCAAGGCGCCGGACAATCCGGGCCTCGTCGAAGTGGGCGCCGAACTCCCGCAGTCCGGCCGTCGCGTGCCGCTCCGGTTCTCCGGGACCGACGACCAGGACGTCGGCCCCGGCGCGGCTGAGGTACTTGGCGGCCGCCGCACCGAACATGCCCGCCCCTACGACTACGACCTCGACATTCTCCGCCTCCGCCACAGGACTCCTCCGGGACCGCGTACAACTGGGCTGTGCGCGACCGGACTTGGCGTGACTGGTCTTGGGTCGGTCTCAGGCCGCTCCCGTGACACTACTGTCCCGCAGCCGGCTTGGTGAGTCCCTGAGATCACCCTCAGGCGGCGGGCGGCCCGCTCACGGTGGCGGGGCAGGGCGCGAGCAGGGCGCTGCGCCGCTGTCGCCAGCAGTCCAGTAGCCGCACGCCGAGACGGTCCTCCAGGAACCCGGTGGCCCGGACGCCGAAGGCGACGTCACTTTCGAGAGCGGGTTCGGCAGCCAGGAGGCCGCCGATGACGTCGCGGCGTACCACCTGCTCGTGCACGGCGTCGGCCTCCACGTGCTCGTCGTAGAACCGCTGCGCGGCGCTCCCCGCGCCGACCCGGCGCAGGGCCTCGGCGAGCCGCCGCGAACCGGGTGATGAGGTCACTTCGACGAAGGCGAAGTGCCCGACAAGGGCACCGCGAAGCGCGCGGTGCAGACCGAACAGGGACATGAGGTTCACGGTGGCGAGGGCCTCGGCGGGCGCGATCTCGACGTAGCGTCCGTAATCGGTCTCGAGGCCCAGATCGGCCATGAGCTCCGCGAAGAGGTTCGCGTGGATGTCCTCGGGGCGGCCGGCTCCGAACTCGTCGAACTCGACGGCCACCATCGCCGCCTTGGCCCGGCCGTGCAGCCGGGGGATGACCCAGGCGTGCGGATCGGCCTCCTTGAGGTGGTAGAGGGAGCGCAGCGCCGCGTACTCGCGCAGCTGCCACATCTCGCCGTCGCGCCGCAGATGATGGCTGACGCTCGCCTCGTCGTGCCCGACGGGCTCGACGAGCAGCGCGGCCAGGGCCTCGTCGGCGTCCTCGCCGTCGCTCTCGCCTGCACCTGTGGGTACGTCGGCGCGCAGGGCCGTGAGGAAACGCTGCTCCAGTGCCCGCCGGAAGCCAAGCAGTTCCGGGTCCCACTCCCGCTCGTCGGTCACGCCGTCGAACCCCTGGTAGTGCAGTTCGTAGAGGAGGTAGAGAGCGAGCTGGAGATCGTCTCCGTACGGGTCGGCCTGCTGTGCCCGGGACGGTGCGGGCAGGGCACGGCGGCCGTCGCGCAGGGCGGCGATCACGGCGCGGGACAACTCGCCGCGCGGAGGGGGGAGTTGGGGGCTGCGTCGGCGGGATTCGGGGCGGGTGGTCACGGGCGGCTCGGTTCGGGTGGTCATGGCAGGGCCTCCCTCCAGGGCGGCAGTCGTGGTCACGGTCGGTCAGGGTGTTCGCCGTCTGTGGCCTTCACCCGCCGCCGGTGACTGGTGTCGCACCAGGGGTATGTGCGGCTGCGGCGGCAGGTGCAGATCGCGACGGTGAAGCGCCGGGACACGGCGACACTGCCGTCATCGGCCACCACTTCGACGGGTCCTTCGACCAGGAGCGGCCCGTCGCGGTCGACCGTGACGCGGCGCGGGCGCTCAGCTGCGTTCGGCACGGATGATCACCAGCTCTTCCCAGGTGGCGTTGTCGGCCAGGAGTCCCTGCTCGCGCAGCCAGGCACGGCGGGAGCGAAGCACAGGACCGAACGGGACGTAGGTGCGGTCGGCGACCTCGGCGCGCATGCCCTGGCCCTGGAGCCTGTCGATACTGGCCTGGGCGCCGCTGAGGCCGGAGTGCACCATCAACAGGACGCCGCCGGGCCGCAGTACGCGAGAAGCCGTGTCGCAGACCTGGTCCACGACGGTGCGCCCGCGCGCCCCGCCCTCCCACGCCCGTGCCGCGGCGCGTCTGGGCGTCAGCGGGGGAGAGGGTACGTACGGCGGGTTGCTGACGACGAGGTCGTACGCGCGCTCCGGCGCCGGTTCCGTGGCGGAAAGGGTGCCGTGGCGGACGGTGACCTGCTGCCGGGACAGGAACGCGTTCAGCCGCGCGGTCAGCACGGCTCGCCAGGAGATGTCCACCGCCGTCACGCGTGCGCCCGTCCGCGCCGCCGCCACGGCCAGCGCCCCGGAGCCGGTGCCCAGGTCCAGTACCGCGTCGCCCTCGCCGATGTCCTCACGGCGAAGGGCGCGCATCAGGAACTCGGTGTCGTATTGGGGCGCGTACACGCCCGGCAGGGTGAGCAGACGGGCCCGGCGAACCGGTGCCGGCGGATGGGCCCGCGCTGGTGTCGGTGTCCGCGTCTGTGTGCTCATGTGGCATCCCCGTCGGACGGCACCAGAGAGGCGCCCTTTCCAGCCTCCGCTCGTTCGCGGACGGGCACCACTTGAGCCGTGACGGATGGTGGCCTTTGGTGACGGATGGTGTCCTCCTGTTTCTTTTCCGTGGTCGCCGGACGTGAGACCGGACGTGAGAAAGGACCTTGGTCCCGTGTGGACCGGCTGTGAACGGACAACCCTCAGGGCGAACGGACATCCCTGTGAGCGGCGGGCAGCCAGAACATGTGCCCTCGTCCGCGCAAGGGAACGCAACGGAAAGGGACACTCGTGGGCATCATCGCCTGGATCCTCATCGGCCTCATCGCCGGCGCCATCGCCAAGGCCCTGACTCCCGGCCGGGACCCCGGGGGCTGTGTGGTGACGATGCTGATCGGCATCGTGGGCGGGCTGCTCGGCGGTTGGCTCGGCAAGGTGATCTTCGGAGTCCATTCGATCAACGGCTTCTTCCACCTGTCGACCTGGGTGGCCGCGATCGCCGGCTCGGTGCTCGTGCTGATCATCTACCGCGTGCTCACGGGACACCGGTCCCGCTGACCCACGTATGCGCCCGGCCGTGGCCGGCCGTGACCGTGTCAGTGCGGGCCGAGACGCAACTCGACGTCCTGCTCCTGGTCACCGGCGGCCGCACGCGAGTCCCGCACACTGAACGCGTCCGCGAGCGCCGCGCGCACGGTCGCCACGTCCTGCGGCGCTCCTTGTACGGAGACGTCCACCGTGCCCTCGATCCCCTCCTTCGCCGCCTGCGGGGGCGCTCCCGACGCGGGCGGCTCGGCCGAGGCACCGGCATCGAGATCCGCCGTCCATACGGTGGGCCGCTCGGACGCTCCGGGCGCGGGGGAGTCCTCGGCGGGCACCGCGACCTGGTCGGCGGCGGCACGCTCGGGGAACACGGACGCGAGGCGGCCGAGGACGGTGCGCGCGTCGTGCGGGCCGCAGTTGCTCACCAGGACGGTGACGGGGTGACCGCCGGTGGCAGGGGCCTGGAGCGGGTCCGGGTTCATGGGGGAGTCCTCCGGTGAGCTGGCGTGGCCACTTCCGTCATGACCAGCGTGGGCACTTCGGTGGCGGACCGCGACTCGGGCCGCGTCCGCAGCAGTACGGGGGTGGGTAACCGTGGTGCGTGAGCTGAAACCACGCACCACGGCCACGCACCACGGCCACGCACCACGGCGACGCACCACGGCGACGGCTGCAGCCACGGTGCCGAGGCCCGCACAGCCGAGTGACGGACGCCGTGTCAGGCCTTGCACAGGCAGAACGGGTGGCCCGCCGGGTCGGCATAGACCCGCCAGCCGCGCTTCCCGTCCTGGTCGTCGAGATCCAGCGGCATGGCCCCGAGCGCGAGGGCCTCGGTCTCCGCGTCCGCCATGTCGGTGACGTTGAAGTCCAGGTGCAGCTGCTGGGAGTTGTCATCGGCGCGCGGCCACTGCGGCGGGCGGTGGTGCGGGACCCGTTGGAAGGCGATCCGGTGCCCGCCGGGTACGTACAGGTCGTACCAGTCGTCGTCGTACCGCTTGATCTCACCGCCGAGGAGGCCGGCGTAGAAGCCCGCAAGGGCGGGCGGATCGGGGCAGTCCAGGGCCACGAGACAGTACTCGGCTACCGGCATAACGCTCTCCTTGTCCACGTTCACGGCATGCGATGCCGCGACGCTCCTTCGGGCCACGGGTTCCCGGTCGCGCCCGGCTGACTCACCATTCCACGCGCATCACGTCAGTCGACGGGGTGGCCGGGGGCGATGTGGCCCGTGTCGCGCAGACGCAGCGCAGGACGAACCGGAGCTTCGGTTCCGGCTTCGGCATTGGCTTCGTCTTCGGTGCCGGCGTGCGGACCGTGGGCGCCGCTTCCGGCCCGGCTGACGCCGCTTTCGACCGGGCTGAGGAGCATCCCGACGTGATCGCCCCCGTCGGTGCGCTGCTCGATCCGGCCGACGAACCACGCGGGCGCGGCGTCGAGGACCGGGACCGCGGCGTGCCCCGGATTCCACGGAACGCGGGCGAACTTGTCGACGCGGTCGCCCGTCTCGCCCCCGAACAGCTCCGCGAGCCAAGCCTGGTCACGCCCCAGCGTGTGCACCCCGAGGTGACCGGCCGCCCGCGCGACCTGGAAGGTGTGGTTCACCTTGGACAGCCAGACGGTGAAACGGACCGGCCGGATCGAGCACTGGGAGGCGAAACCGACCAGACAGCCCGCACGCTCCCCGTGGGCCGCGGCGGTCACTACGTAGAGCGGATAGTCCAGGCGGTCGATGAACGCGTCCACGGCGGTCGTGGCCTCCTCGTCTCGGGGATGCGGGTACCTGCCAGTCCACCAGCCGACACGCCCCCGGCGAGGGATCGGCAACACGCTGTCGACGCACTCCACACCACTGCCGGTACGGGTGCAGCCTTGGCGCCATGGGAAAGACCGCGGTCATCGTCATCGACATGATCAACACATACGACCATGACGACGCCGACCAGCTTCTGCCCGCCGCGAGAGCGGCCCTTCCTTCCGTGGTCCGCCTGATCGAGGCGGCCCGCCGGCAGGGCACTCCCGTCATCTACGCCAACGACAACTTCGGCGAGTGGCGTTCGCACCACGGCGAAATCCTGGCCACCGCTCTCGCGGGCCCTCATGCCGACCTGGTCGAACCCATCCGCCCCGATGACAAGTCCCTCTTCGTCGTCAAAGCACGGCACTCGATCTTCTTCGAGACCCCGCTGAGCTATCTCCTGTCACAACTGGGAGTCGACCACGTGATCCTGTGCGGTCAGGTGACCGAACAGTGCGTCCTGTACTCGGCGTTGGACGCCCACATCCGGCACCTGAAGGTGACCGTGGTCCGCGATGCGGTGGCACACATCCAAGCCGACCTCGCCGAGGCCGCGTTGCGCATGATGGAACGCAACATGGGGGCTGATGTGCGGACGGTGGACTCGCTGACGTCCTGACGTCGGCACTGCCTGACTTCACGGACTCCTCGACTCCGCGGGCTTCTCTGAACTCCCGTGACGTCCCTGATGACTTGAGATCTTGCCCCTGATCGTTGATACGTTCCGCTCTGGGCGCACGACCAGAAAGGGTGACCCATGACCACGCAGGACGACGCGGTTCTTCTCTTCCGAAACACCATGCGCATAACCGACGGTCACTTGGAGGGCTTCCGCGCTGCCATCGCCCGGGCGGTGGAGTTCGCGCAGGAGCACGGGCCGCAGCTGATGGTGCAGACGTTCGTAGACGAGGAGCGGATGCTCGCGCACAGCTTCCAGCTCTACCGGGACTCCGACGCGGTCCGGCTGCACTGGAAGCTCGCCGACCCGTATATCCAGGACGTGATGGAGCACTGCACGGTGGAGAACTTCGAGGTGTTCGGCGAGCCGGACGCCGACGTGGCGGCAGGTGTGCGCGCGGCGCTCGGCGAGCACAGCTCGCTCACGTTCTCCCCGCGGATCGCCGGCTTCCTGCGCTTCGGCGCCGCTTAGGCCGATGTTGTCGCCCGGCGGGGCGTTGACGCACTCATCCTCCTGCGGGCGGCTGTCCGCAGGAGGATGCGTACGTGGTCACCGGGTAACCGGTCCGGTTACTTGGCGGCGAAGGCCCAGCTGTGCGTCGCGCCGCCCTTTTCGGGCCAGCGGACCTCGAGCTCCTTGGCGCCCGCCGGAACCATGTAGGTCTGGCAGATGGTGTGGCTCTCCCCGGCCTTCCAGTTCTCGATGTCGACGGTGTCCTCACAGCCGGCCGCGTCCTCGGAGGCGAACATCAGCAGACCGCCGCGGGCGCCGTCCGCGTAGATCTCGGTCTCCATGCCGACGTTGGGTGAACTCTCCACCACGCCACCGGACTTGTTGGTGAACTTCACGTGGGCGGTGGCCGCGACCAGACCCTTGGCGTCCTTGGGGTCGTCGACCATCTTCTGCGCCTCGGCCTCGGTGCTCAGGTCGATCTTCTGCGCGGCGATCTCGTACGTGATCTTCGCGTCGTCCTCCTTGAAGGAGGCGGTGGCGGACTCGCCGGCCTTCATCGGGCCGGACTCCTCCTGGGCCTCCTCGGGCTCGTCGCCCTTCGGCTTGGACGCACCCTGCTGCGCCTTGTCGTCCGACTTGCCGCCGGAGTCGGAGCCCCCGCAAGCGGTGAGGGCAAGGGCCAGGACCGCGACGGGCGCGGCGGCGCGCAGCACACGGGTACGGCGGGCGCTGCGGGTGGACGTACGGCTGAACATACTGCGGGACACAACAGTCTCCTGTGGTCGATCTCCCCCATCGCGCCTGCTCAGTTGGGCGGGGAACTGGCGCACGATCGGCTTAGCGGGGCAAGCATATGAGTGGCCGAAAACGCGCTGGCGGCGGGGCATGCCGGGGACCGTTTCGCCCCTGTCCGGGTGCTCGGGCCTCGACTGTCACCTGTGTCACTTGTGACACCCGTATCGGCTGTTGCACATGGTCGGCTGTGTTCCGGGCCCTTTCGTGGGGAACTCCGCGCGGGGGGAAGGGAGTTGGGCGCGAGGGGTGGATACGGGCCCTGGAGCGGCGCCAGCCGGCCACGTTTGCGCCACGGGAAGGGACTGGGGTGCACCCGGTACACCCGGCTGTGCCGAGTGCACCATGGTGTCGGCCGATCGAGTGGTCGAACGCGAGCCGAGGGTGTCCTGTGCGCCTGGCGGAGGCAGGTGGAGTAGATGACTCCACTTGCCAGTGTGCTCGCGGCGGGCGGCGGGAAGTCTCTGCTGCTCGTGATCATCGGTGTTGTGATCGTCGCGGTTCTGCTGTTCCTGTTCTGGAGAGGGCGGCGCAATGTGGAAGAGCGCCCCAGCCCTCCGCAGGAGCCGCAGCCCCGTTCCGGCTCATGGGAGGAACCCGACTCCCGCGACAATGATCAGTAGTCCGGCTCGGCCCTTTCCCGGTCAGTCCGCCGCTTCGAGCGCTTCGGCGGCGCGCAGCAGTCGTTCGCCCGGCTCATCGGAGATGCGGGGCGAGTTGGGGCGTCCCGCGCACCGCCGCTTGCGGGCCGAGCAGCAGGAGTTGTACGGCGATGTGGCGGGGGTCGTCGGCGGCGAGATCGACTGTGCAGTGCTTGTCGTCGACGGGGCGGACGCGCTGGGGCAGGGCGCCGGTGCGGGCGCGGACCGTCTCGGCGGGCTCCGGCACGGTGGCCTGGGCGGTGTGGCGGGCAGGGGCCGTCGCGATGGTGGCCGCGACATAGGCGGCGGCGTCGGGCGCGGGCAGTTCGCGTGCGGGGACGCGGTGGCCGGTGGCGGCCGGGCCGGTGAGGCGGTCGACGCGGAAGGTGCGCCAGGCTTCTTTGTGGAGGTCGTACGCAACGAAGTACCAGTGGTTTCCGGCGGCCACCAGCGCGTGCGGCTCGACGCGGCGCGACGCCGAACTGCCTCTGTCTCCTCGCTGGTGCCCATGGCGTGGGGCGCCCGCGGCGGCTACACCGCCACCTTCAGCGAGGGCGTCCTGGAAGCCTCCGCGTCCATGGGCTTCGACGGCAAACCGGCCGGCACCGTCACCGCGTACACCGCCGACGGCGCCCGTGACCTCGAACTGCCGCCCGCCGACCAGTACACCGCGATGATCGACCACGTCCTGGCCTGCCTGCGCGGTGCGGCCGAGAACGAGATCGCCCCGGCGAGCGTGCTCGACGCCCTCGAACTCACCCTCGCCGACGACCATCGGGTCAACGGCGGCTGAGTGTCGCAAGCGGCTGAGCACCGAGGCGGCTGAGCGCCGAAGCACCGGGATCGCCGATGCGCAGGGATCGCCGAAGCGCCGGGATCAAGGGCGTGCGATCACGGAGAACTCCGCTCCGAACGGGTCGGTGAGGGTGGCGGAACGGCCGTACGGGGTCTCCTCCCGGGTGACGGAGGAGACCCCGGCCGCCGTGGCCCGGGCCACGGTCTCGTCCGTGTCGGCCACCTCGAAGGTGGTCGCCCAGGCCGATGCGGGGGCGTCGGGCAGGCCGAGGATGCCGCCGATCTCGTGTCCGTCCGGGCGACGCAGGAAGGTGAAGTCCATCCCGGGCAGGTCCTCGTTGCCGTCCAGGGTGAAGTCGAAGACGGCGCTGTAGAAGGCCCGTGCGGCGCCCGGCTCGGTGGTCACCAGGTCGTTGCGGACGAGCGTGCCGGGCTCGTTCACCAGCCGGCAGCCGGGGCGCGCACGCCCCTGCCAGAGCCCGAACCGTGCCCCGGTCGGGTCGACGGCCAGGGCCGCGCGCCCGAGGTCTCCGACTTCATGAGGGGCGTCGAGCAGCGTGCCCCCGGCGGCGGTGACCCGCTTGGCGAGGCCGTCGCAGTCGTCCGTGGCCAGGTGGGCGATCCAGCCGTGACCCGCTTCCGCCTCGTCGTCGGCCTGACGCAGTCCCGCGACCGGCAGACCGTTCAGCAAACAGTGCGTGCCGCCCGCGGTGGTGGCGAACTCCCAGTCGAAGACGGCGCCGTAGAACGCTTTCGCGGCGTCGACGTCCGTGACCGCGAGGTCGATCCAGGTGGGTGTGCCCAGCGGCTGGTTCCGGCTGACCTGGCTCATCGTGTGCTCCTTCGCCCTGTGTCCCGCCCTGTGTGAGTGACGCGGCCGACGCTAGTGCGCATATAGGCCAGGAACAGTCCTCGTTGGTTCAGCCGCTCAAGACGGCCGTGAAGCCGCGCCCGTAGGCATGGTGCGTGCGCACCTCGACCTGGGTGCCGCCGGGGACGGGGCGTACGCGTACGGCGTCGTCCGCCTCGACCGCCGTCAGGTGGTGTCGGCCCCGGAGCAGCAGGGTCACGGTGTCGCGGTGCGTCGTCGGATCCGACACGGCGAGCGAGAGGCGGTCGCGACGGTCGTCCCGAACGAGGACGGATGCCGGCCCGTCGACACGGAGACCCGCCACCTCGTGGCGGCCGGGCGTGAAGGTGTTGACGGCCCTCAGGCCCAGGCCCGCGTGGGTCACGGCCTGCAGACGGGTGCTGTTGGCGAGGACGCGCAGCCGGCCGTGCCGGTAGGAGCGCAGCTGCCGCTCGCTCGCATGCGGCACCAACGCGTAGGCCAGCCGGGAGAGTCGGGCGCCCGCCGGCTGCGCGGCCGTGACGCCGAACACGGTCCTGGTGACGGTCGTGTCCGGGTTCGCGGTGCGTACGACACGGCGGCTGCGGGAGACCTCGCCCAGAGAGACCGTCACCGGCGGGGCGTCGAGGAGGACATAGCCGACGGCGGCCGCACGGGTCGTGTTCGCGTAGCGCAGCCAGCGCAGGTCGGCGGTACCGCTGCCGCTGCCGCTGGTACCGGGGTTCCAGGGGCGCCCGTCGGCCAACTCCCCGGTCACGGTGACCGCGTCGCCCGGCAGGGCGGTACGGGCGTCGAGCGTGGTGGTCACCGCCCGCTGTGCCCGGTCACCGAGACCGGCCGCGAGCACGACGATCTCGTCGTCGAACATGAACCACGACTTGGTGGCCGTCGCGTTGCGGTACACCACGAAGTCGCCCGGCAGCAGGGCCCGGTCGCGCCAGGCGGCGTCGTCGGACTGCACCATGGCGGCCGCGCCGTAGGCACCGAGGACGACACCACCGGAGTGGGCCGCGGTGCCGCGCGGGAAGTAGACGTACTTGTTCTGGGACTCCGATGACGACGTGAAGTGCAGCGGATGGTCCGGGTTGTCGTAGAAGGGCTTGCCGTAAAGGTCGGGGACGGTGCGGCGCCGCTCGACCGGGGCGGTGACACCGGCGAGGCCGTAGGGGGAGACGGTGGTGAAGTAGTCGACGCCGTACGCCTGTGTCTGGTCCTGGCCCGACAGATAGAGGTAGTACGCGCCCTCGCCCTGGTACCAGGGCATCAGGTTCTCGCCGTTCATGTACTCGTACTTGCTGATCCGTTCGGAGCTGCGGGCGAGCGCGAAGGCATAGCCCGCGCGGCGGTGCACGGCCCTGTCCATGGCGTTGAAGGCGATGCTGCGCGAGGCGGCGTTGAGATCGGCGGCAGGGACGGATGCGTCGGCGAGGATGTCGGCGTAGGCCACGATGCTCAGCGGCGAGACGAAGACCGATGGGTCGAGGGCGGCGCGCGAAGTGGCCCGGATGTGCTTGACGTAGCTCTGCAGGGCCCGTGTGTCGGCCCCGCCCGCGAGGACGGAGAGGTCGACGACGGCCTCGACCACCACCGCCGCGTCGACGTAGCCGGAGTCCGGCCGCGACACCGCCCGGCCCTTGACGATCTCCATCATCCAGCCCTCGAAGAGCAGCGGTGCGAAGCCGTCCCGGACCCAGCCCACGATCGTCGGCACCAGGTTCTCGCCGTGCGCGAAGCCGCTCCCGTCGAGGATCTTCAGGGTCTGCACCACCCGGGTCAGGAGACCCTTGCCGTAGGAGCCGGTGTAGGCGACAGAGGAGTGCTGGATGAAGGAGCCGTCGGCGTAATGGCCGTCCGTGACACCGTGCTTGAGGTCGTACGGGTCGATCGTGACGAACACCGTCAGCTGGTCGGTCAGGGCCTTGCGGACCCGCGCCTCGTCGTCGAGGAGAGCGCCCTGCAGGATCCGGTTGGTGGTGATGTCCGCGAGGTTGGCGCCGGTGTGGAAGCGCGAGTCCAGATTCACGTCACCGTCGGTGCCGTTGCGCAGATAGGCGTCCATGGAGGCGACGTAGGTGCGGATCAGGGCGGGGCGGTACGCGGCTGTCTCGTCGGCGAGCAGGACCAGCGTCCTGCTGATGTGCTGGGAGATGCCGATCTCCCAGAAGAACCAGTTGCCGTAGTACCCCTTCGACTGGTCGCCGTAGTACCGCTCGTGCAGCAGGACCAGACCGTCGATCACCCGCCGCTGCACGGAGACGTCACCGAACAGGCCGCCCTCGGCGGGGCCCGGCGTGCCGGGCGTGCGTGTGGCCAGGGCCATCTCGTAAAGCTTGCGGTAAGTGGTGTTGAGGTTGGAGTCGCTGGTGCCGAGGGGGAGGCCGGCGAACAGCTCGTCCGGACCGGCGGCATCCAGCTCCGCGATGTTCGCCTGCGCGGTCCTGGTGATCGCGGCCCGCTTGGCGGCCGTCTCCGGCCGGGAGTTGGACGCTGCGGTGCCCGCGAACAGCGCCACGGTGTTGGCGAGCAGCCGCGACCGGTCGGCGGCACCGGCCGGCCACGCCGGCAGCACGGCGAGCAGCCCCGCGGCCGACAGGGCGGACAACAGGCCTCTGCGGGTCATCTCCATGGCGCAACTCCCGCTGCTGGGTGGGGTTTCGGGGCGCGGAGTCAAGCAGATGCGGGGGGTGGCGGCAAGGCTACTTCCGTTCGGTTTGGCGGTGACCTTCCAGGTATGCGACACCGGGCCGACGACACCTGCCGGTCAGGGGTTCGGCGCCCTGCGGCGGTGAGTTCGGCGTCAGGCCGCGTCGACGCCGTGATGGTTCAGCATCGACGCGGCCTGACCGGTGGGATCAGGGCCGGAAGCCCCATACGTGAACAGCACTCCCGTAGGTATGCCCATCCGCCTCTTCGACGTGGAATCGCGCCGAGGCAAGAATTTCCAGAAGAGCGGCCCGCATACAGGTTTGGACAGTTCCGGCATGGCGAAGCATAAAGGGCGGATCTGAAGGATCAACTCCGCCCGCCAGAAGGTTCACAGCTGCTCTTGCCAGTTCCGGACTCGTATTCCATTCCACCAGCACCCCACCGTCGGCAAGCGGGTCCACATGAACCTCCGCCCCGGGCCTGCCTTCGGACTCGCCGCCAAGGACGATCCGGTGAACCGGAATCCCGGCTTGGGCCAGTGCGTGGCAGGCTTGGTCGGCCAGTGCGTTGCGCTGGGCTATGACCTCCGGCGGGGCTTTTGGCGGCAGGTCGAATCCGTGCTCGGTCATGCGTCCTTCACTTTTCTTCCCGCTGTTCAGCGAACTGGGCAACGCGATCGCCGATCAGGCCTTGGCGTGTTGTCCATGTCACCCCTCGCCCCGTTCGTAGCAGTTTCCCCCGCCTTCACCGCACGCCGCCCATACGTTCACGCCCTCCGTCGGCATCTTCTCTTGACCCTTCGCGGGCCCACGGAAATCGTGCGCCCATGGCAACGGAAGCGACGACACGTGTGACAAGGCCCAGGATCCGTACCGCCGTCATGGGCGGCACCGCGCTCGCCGTGCTCGTCTCCGGCCTGTACGGGGGAGCGCCGGTGGCCGCGGCGGAGTGGGGGACGGCCGATGGCGGCAGTGGTGTTGCATACGACAGCGCGGCCACCGAAGTGTCCGTACGGGGCGCGCGGTTCGTCGACGGGTACGGGCGTGAAGTGGTGCTGCGGGGCTTCAACGTCTCGGGCGAGACCAAGCTCGCCGAGAACGGCGGCCTGCCCTTCGCCTCCGTCGCCGACGCCCGCAAGTCGGCCCGCGCGCTGCGCGAACAGGGCGGCGCCAACACGGTGCGGTTCCTGCTGTCCTGGTCGGCGGCCGAGCCGGAACCGGGCCGCGTGGACACCACGTATCTGCGGCAGGCGACCGCCCAGATACGGGAGTTCCTCAAGGTGGGCCTCAGGGTGTTCCCCGACTTCCACCAGGACCTGTTCTCCCAGCACCTGTTCGGCAAGGGCAGCTGGTACCAGGGCGACGGCGCGCCGCGCTGGGTGATCGAAGCGGGCGGCTACGGCAAGGAGTTCTGCGGGATCTGCGTCCACTGGGGCCAGAACATCACCCAGAACCAGGCGGTCAAGAACGCGGCCCGGGACTTCTGGCACAACCGCCTGCTCACCACGGAGAACGGGACGATCGGCGTCCAGGACGCCTTCCTCGACACCGCGCAGAAGACCATGGCGTATCTCGCCGGACACCTCGACGCGCGGGAGTTCGCGGGCGTCGCGGGCTTCGACCCGTACAACGAGCCCTACGCCGGACAGTACGCGAAGGGTGAGGACAACAAGTCCTGGGAGCAGCACCGCCTCTGGCCGTTCTACGAGAGGTTCCGGGCCCGGATGGACGCGGCGGGCTGGCGCGCGAAGCCCGCCTTCGTGGAGCCCGGCATGTTCTGGAACTCCAACCTCTTCTTCATGAAGCAGCCCGGCGGCCTCCAGGGCGTGGGCGGCCTCGGCCCGCGCTATGTGTTCAACACCCACTTCTACGACCAGCAGACCATGTCTGGCTTCTTCAAGCTCGACAAGGCGAAGGACGGGCAGTACAACGGCGACTTCAATCTCGTACGGGACAGGTCGCGGTCCCTCGAAACCCCCGCCGTGGTCAGCGAGTTCGGACATCCCCTGACCGGCACCTCGTCCGACAAGGCCCCCTCCGTCGTCAAGGGCGAGTACCAGGCGCTCGACAGCGCCCTGAGCGGTGCGGACTGGTGGCGGAAACCGGCCGGGTCGGGGCCGGTCCTGTCCTCCACCCAGTGGCAGTGGGACCTCTACAACGGCCGCCACCGGGAGCAGATGAACGGCAACCCGGACAAGACCCTCACCGAGGGCGACGCGTGGAACGGCGAGGACCTGTCCGCCGTACGCCTCGACGGCCAGGGCCGCACCGAACTCCGCCAGGACCACCGGCTGATCGACCGGCTCTACCCGAGCGCCGTCGCGGGCCGCACGCTGGCCTTTGTGTACGAGGACCGCTCGCGCGAGGAGGGAAAGGCCACGAGCTGGAACCAACTGCCCGCCGACATGCCGCACTTGAAGCGTCTGCTCGGCTCCTCCGGCCAGCCCTACGGCGTACTGGTGTGGCGCGGCGGTGACAGCGACGGAGCCCCGACCGAGCTGCATCTGCCGCGCGGCTTCGACCCGGAGACGTCCACGGTCGTCTCCGACTTGGGCGAAGGCGCCATCGCGGCCGAACCCGGCGGCACGAACGCGCGCCGCCTGCTGCTCTCCGCGGTCGGCCGGGACCCCGGCGACGTGCACTTCGCGCTGGTCACCGGGGCCTCGTCCACTCCGGACGAACGCCGTGCCGTCCTGGGCGAGTTGAGCCGCTGGGCGGAATCGGTGCGGTGGCCCTGAGGCGGGTCGCGAGGGGGCTCTCCGCTCAGCTCGGGCGCCGGAGTCGGCCCCCCGCGGCTTTGTGCGCGCGCTGGGCGAAGACGTCGTCGCTGCGCTCGGCCATCTGCCGCAGCGCGTCTTTGCGGTCCCGTGCGGAGAGCCGGTCGAGGTACGTATGGCCCACGAGATGGTCGTACTCGTGCTGCAGGCAGCGGGCGAAGTACCCCGTTCCCTCGATGAGGAGCGGGTTGCCGTCCTTGTCGAACCCGCGCACGGCGGCGCGGTCGGTGCGGGGGACCGTCATCGTGGCTCCGGGCACGGACAGGCAGCCCTCGAAGTCGTCCACGAGGCGGCGGCTGCCCGGTCCGGGCAGCTCAAGGACGGGGTTGACGATGTGGCCGACATGCCGGATGCCCTGGTCGTCCGGGCAGTCGTACACGAACAGGCGCAGGTCCACGCCGACTTGGTTGGCGGCAAGGCCGGCGCCGTCGGCCACGTACATGGTCAGGAACATGTCGTCGATCAGCGCCGACAACCCGGGAGTCCCGAACTCGTTCACCTCGCGGCACGGACGGCTCAGTACCTCTTCGCCCACCACCGTGATCCTGCGGACCGCGCCCCGGTCCGCTTCGGGCGGCAGCGCCGGACAGTCGTCAACGGGGCTGCCCTGCAGGCGGACCCGACGGTCCGTGGCGCCGGGCCGCTCGTGACCAACGGACATGGCTGTCTCCCCTGTCTTCCCTCTTGCGCACTCTGCTGACGCGTCACCAAGGCGCTGCCGCCCCGACTGCTCGACTGCCCCTTGCCAACGGCTTTGCAAAGTAGCAGACTTTGCAAAGTGACTGAAGATGACCTCAATGCACCGGGCGGCCAGGCAGCCGGCAGCGAATTGCGGGAGCACGAGGTCCGTACGGCTCTGCTCGACCTGCTCGCCGAAGTCGGCACCGTCACGGCGACCGAAGCCGCCGCCCGCATCGGCCACAGCTCCGGCCTCTGTTCGTTCCACCTGCGCCAGCTCGCACGTCACGGCTACATCGAGGAGGCCCCGCACAGCGGGGGCCGTGCCCGCCCCTGGCGCCTGAGGCGGCAGACCCCTGCGGCCGACGGGCCCGCGGCCGCCGAGCAGCAATTCGGTGACTTGGCCCGGGGTCTTGAGGACGAAAGCTGGCAGCGCTGGCTGTCCCAGCGGGACGAGGTCCCGCCCTCATGGCGCCATGACGAGGCCTTCAGCGCCGTCGCGTATCTGACACCCGACGAGATGAGCCGGGTCGCGGAGGTGATCCGACGGGCGCTCGCTCCCTACCAGGACCGCGAACAACGCCCTCTGGCCCGGCCCGACGGCGCTCGCCCGGTCGCCCTCATCGCTCGGCTGTTCCCCCTGCTTCCTGACGCGTCCGGCGGCGAGGGGCAGGGATGAGGCCGGGGCCGCGCGTTCGCCCGGGCCCGTCCTCGCTTGCCTTCTCGCTCATCTCCTCGCTCGATAACGGCAAGCGCTGAGCGTCACGTCCGCGGCCGGGTGAGTTTGGCGGCCACGGCGTCGAGGACCCAGTCCAGGCCGGTCGCGAAGGATTCCTCGGCGTCCACGTCCGCGCCGTCGTACACGGCTTTGCTCAGCGCCGGGAAGCGGCCCGTGGCCAGCATGCGCGTCATGTGCGGGCCGTTGGCGCGCTGCCAGTCGTGCTTGGACAGGCCCGTGGCGCGCTCGGCCCGCAGGTTCGTGATCTCGCGTCTGATCGCGCCGGTGCAGTAGGCGCTGACGGTCTCCACGGCGCGCATGACGGTGTCGATGTCGGCGAGGTCGTCGAGGGCGGCCAGCGTGGACTCGGCCACGGCGAGGCCGTTCGGGCCCATGGCCGGACGGCCGCCGAGCAGGTCGGCCAGCCATTCGTGACGGAGAGCGGCCTGCCGGGTGCGGTGGGCCAGAACGCTCAGCGCCTCCCGCCAGTCGCCGGGCCGCTCCTCGGGGAGGATCTCGGCCTGCACGGCGTCCACCATGAGGTCGAACAGCTCCTCCTTGGTGGAGATATAGCCGTACAGCCGCATGGGGCCGGCGTTCAGCCGGGCGGCGACCTTGCGCAACGACACCGCCTCAAGGCCGCCCTCGTCGGCCAGCGCGAGGGCGGCGGCGACGATCCGCTCCCGGTCGAGCGGCACGGGGCGGGCGGGTGGCTCGGGACGGTCCCAGACAGTCATGCGGGACACCGTATCCGATGCGATACGGTGTATCGACATGAGACAACGTATCGCCGTGGTCGGCTGCGGCCCCGCCGGCCTTGCCTTCGCCCGTGTCCTGCACCGCCACGACTACCCGGTCACCGTCCTCGAACGCGATGCCGCCCCCGACGCCCGCCCGCCGGGCGGCACCCTTGACCTGCACGAAGGCCTGGGCCAGCGTGCGCTGGACAAGGCGGGGCTGCTCGCGGAGTTCCAGGCGCTGTCCCGTCCCGAGGGGCAGGCCATGCGCATCCTCGACGTGGACGGGACCGTCCTGCGCGACTGGCGGCCGCGTCCGCAGGACCGGGCCAATCCCGAGATCGACCGCGGGCAGCTCCGTGACCTGCTGCTCGGCTCTCTCGATGTGCGCTGGGGGCAGGGGGTGACGCAGGTCGTGCCGGGAACGCGGGATGGCGTACTGGTCCATTTCGCGGACGGGCGACAGGAGACGTTCGATCTCGTGGTCGGGGCGGACGGAGCCTGGTCCCGGGTCCGCCCGGCCGTCTCGCCGGTGACGCCGCACTACACCGGCGTCACCTTCGTCGAGACGTCCCTGGACGACGTGGACACCCGCCACCCCGGCCTCGCCCGGCTGGTCGGTGACGGTTCCCTGGCTGTGTACGGCGTGAACCGGGCTCTCGTCGCCCAGCGCAACCGCGGCGGCCACGTCAAGGTGTACGCCCAGTTCCGCGCGCCGCTGGACTGGCACACGAACCTGAATCTGGACCTGGCCGACGCCGAGGCCGTGCGGTCGAGTCTGCTGGCGCTGTTCGGCGGCTGGGCCGATCCCGTCCTCGAACTCCTGCGCCGCGGCACCGGTTTCGTCCATCGGCCCCTCTACGTCCTGCCCGAGTCCCACGCCTGGACGCATGTCCCCGGGGTGACGCTCCTTGGCGACGCCGCCCATCTGATGCCGCCGTTGGGGGCGGGGGCGAACCTCGCGCTGCTGGAAGGCGCCGAGCTCGCCGAGTCCATAGCCGCCGGCCCCGGAGGCCCCGGAGATCTGGACGATGCCGTCCGCGCCTTCGAGGAACGGATGTGGCAACGGGCCGGCAGGTGGGCGACGTTCACGACGGCCGGTCTTGAACGCCTCGTGAGCCCGGACCCGGCCGAAGCCCTCGCCCTCTTCGACCAGGTCCAGTCGTCCTGACCGCCGCACCCGACGCCCCTGGGTCCTCTTGGGCGGATAGCGGATAGCCGTGCAGACAGGTTCAGGCGAGCGCGAGAGCGACCTCGGTGGACTTGATCAGGGCCACGACACGGGCGCCCTCGGCGAGTTGGAGGTCCTCGGCGGACTCGCGGGTGATGGCGGCGGTCAGCTGTCCGCCCTCGACACCGACCTTCACCGTGGCCATGGCGGGGCCCTTGGCCAGGGAGGTGACGGTGCCCGCGAGCTGGTTGCGGATGCTGATGCCGTCGACCGCGGCCGTGGCCAGCGACACCTCGGTGGACTTCACCAGTACGCGGACCTCGGTCCCTTCGGTGATGCCGAGGTCACGCACGGCGTCCGCGGTGATCGCTGCGGTGATGTCCTGTCCACCGGCCAGGCGAGCCTTCACGGTTGCCATGGCCTGTCCGACGTTGACGGCGGTGACGGTGGCGGGAAGCTGATTGCGGACGCTGAGGCTCATGGCTGCCCTTGCTGCTCGTTCTTTTCGGATGCTCGCGTGCGAGCATCGCTGCGGACAGTTCGGAGGTTAGGGCGCAGACCGGGGCAAGGGGTGGATATGGCGGTCACCCGGGACCGGGCGGTGTCGGCGCGTGCGCCGTGGCATCGTGGCGGCATGACCATCGAGGTGCGCCCGGCATCGGCCTTCGAGGATGTCCGTACGCTCATCGGCCCGAAGTCCCCCGGGGCCAACGTCTGCTGGTGCCTGAGCTACCGGATCCCGTCCAAGCTCAACAACGAACTGCGCGGACCGGCCCGCGGCGAGTACGTCGCCGGGCTGTGCCGAGCCGACCCCGCTCCGGGAGTGCTCGCCTACGACGGTGACGAACCGGTCGGCTGGGCCGCCGTGGCGCCGCGCTCGGCCACCTCCTTCGCGCGCAACCGGAAGATCCCGCATATCGACGATCTGCCGGTCTGGTCACTGTGGTGCATCCGGGTACGCCCCGGTCACCGCAAGCAGGGCATCTCGCATGCCCTCATCGCCGGCGCGGTCGCGTTCGCCCGCGGACACGGCGCCCCGGCGATCGAGGCGTACCCCCTCGACAACGGCGACGCCAAGGTCGACCTCACCATGGCCTACGCCGGGATCCGGAAGAACTTCGAGCGCGCCGGGTTCACCCACGCCGCCGACACCACCTCGGTCCTGGCCGGACATCCGCGTGTCCTGATGCGGCTCGACCTGCGCTGACGCGGCAGGCCTCGCGGCCCGGTCAGCGCCCCTTGGGGAACGCCGCGCGCAGCGCGTGGCCGCGGGTGAGGAAGGCGAGGCGGATGACGGGGAGCATGCAGACGGTCTGCAGCACGGCGTACCACGGCGGGCAGACGCCCGGGATCAGGTCGACGCCGATGATCGCGACCGGCATGACGACCGCGAGGGTGCTCACGCGCTCGAAGGCCCGCCGGGATCCCCGGGAGGCGGAGACGGTCATCCGGAGGAGCAGGACGGCGACCACAGGCAGCAGGACGGCCCGGACCCACATGAACGTATTCACCGAATGACCGCTGCCCCACAGCACGATGACTGCCAGGAGGGCGATCGCGCCCAGTGCGCCGTAGACCTTGACGGCAGCCTTCGCCGTGTCGAAGGCGGCCTGCGTACGGGGGGTGCTGAGGAGTGCCGCGCCGGGCGTGGTGTGCGTGTTGGTTTCCATGCTCAGCGACGCTACGAAGCGCTCGGCGGAGGCGGTATCGGTCTGGGCCCACGGGTGGGTGGGGCCAGCCCCACTCCAGGGCTGACCTGGGCCGCAGCGGGCTCCGCGAGGTGCACAGTGGGAGCACCGGACGATCGGACGGGAGCGGAGCGGGAGTGAAGGAAAGCGTCATGAGACAGCTGGGATCGTGGACGGCGCGCGCCGGCGTGGGGTTCGTGCGGGCGTGTGTCGTGGCGGCCGTCAGCATGCTGGTCCCCGTCGTGTGGGCCGCGGCCGTCGCGTGGGGGATCTGGTGGGGGGCTGGGAACCCGTGGTCATGGGTGGGGCCGCTGGTGCTGGTGTGCGTGGGCACGTTCGCCCTGTGCCGCCCGGTCTGCCGGATCGTCCGCCACCTCGTCGCGCGGTGGACCGGCACCGTGATCTCCGCCGGATACCGCCGGGCCGGGCCGGTGACGCGGATGTCCACCGGGTTCTGGTGGAACGGCTTC
Source organism: Streptomyces monticola (assembly GCF_042665355.1). Classification (NCBI taxonomy): domain Bacteria; kingdom Bacillati; phylum Actinomycetota; class Actinomycetes; order Kitasatosporales; family Streptomycetaceae; genus Streptomyces; species Streptomyces monticola. Next base: position 472,742 of record NZ_JBHTCF010000002.1, read on the forward strand.
ACCTACGAGCGCAGCCGTCGCGACGCCCTGCTGGATCAGAAGCGGCGCATCTGGTGGAGCGACCCTGCCACCTGGCGGGATCTGCGCTTCACGGGGATCGTGCCGTTCACCGCGGGACTGGCCGCGGCCCTTCCGCCGGCCGGGGTGGCCGTGGCGGTCCTCGGGTTCGCACAGCCGGGGCCCGCCGCGCGCCTCGTCGGGGCCCTCGGCGTGGTGGTGGCCGTCGCCACATCGCCGTACGCCTGGCGGCCGGTCGAGCCGGTGGCCGTCCGCTTCCTGCGGCCGTCGCTCGCGATGGAGCTGGCGGACCGGGTGGACGACCTGACCGCGCAGCGCGCGGATGCGACGGTCGCGCAGGCCGCCGAAATCCGCCGGATCGAGCGGGATTTGCACGACGGAGCGCAGGCCCGTCTCGTCGCGCTCGGCCTGTCCCTCGCGACCGCGGAGATCCTGATGGAGAGCGACCCCGACCAGGCGCGGGCACTGATGCGGGACGCGCAGGCCGGTGCCACCGCCTCGCTGGCCGAACTCCGCGGGCTCATCCAGGGGATCAGCCCGCCGGTACTCAACGAGCGGGGGCTCATCGACGCCGTTCGCGCTCTCGCCCTGGACGCCCCCCTCGACGTGACGGTGAGCGCCGGCACCTCGCTGCGCCTGGACCCGCCGATCGAGTCGGCCGTCTACTTCGCCGTCGCCGAACTGCTGACCAACGCGGTCAGGCACGCTCAGGCGTCCCGGGCGTACATCTCCCTCGGACGGGATGAGAACGGTGTCATCGCCGAGGTTGACGACGACGGCCGGGGCGGGGCCGACGTCCGGGCCGGTGGCGGACTCGCGGGCCTGCGCCGCCGCCTCGCGGTCTTCGACGGCACTCTGGAGATCACCAGTCCGCCGGGCGGACCGACCCGTGTGAGGATTACGGTGCCATGCGAATCGTTGTAGCCGAAGACCTGTACCTCCTGCGTGACGGAATGGTCCGCCTGATCGAGGCGTGCGGCCATGAGGTGGTGGCGACGGCGGCCACCGGCCCCGAGACGCTGCAGGCGCTGCGGACCTGGCGGCCGGATGTGGCCGTCATCGATGTCCGGATGCCGCCGGACCAGTCGGACGAGGGACTGCGCGCGGCGCTCGCCGCCCGCGCTGAGATGCCCGGGTTGCCCGTCCTGATCCTGTCCCAGCACGTCGAGCAGCTGTACGCCCGTGAGCTCCTGGCCGACGGCTCCGGCGGCGTCGGCTACCTCCTCAAGGAGAGCGTGTTCAACGCCGAGCAGTTCATCGGCGCCCTGGAGCGCGTCGCGGGCGGCGGGACCGCCATGGACCCGGCCGTGATCGCGAAGCTGCTGTCCAGCAGCACTCCGAGCCGAGGACTCGAGCAGCTCACCGAACGCGAGTACTCCGTCCTCGGCCTCATGGCGGAGGGACTGTCCAACCAGGCCATCGGTCGCCGCCTCTTTCTCAGCGAGGGCGCCGTCAGCAAATACACGACCTCGCTGTTCGGGAAACTCGCCATCACCAACGACGAAGACAGCAACCGCCGTGTGCGCGCCGTGCTCGCCTACCTGAACAAGCCTCACCTGAACAAGCCTTAGCTGACCCGGCCTCGGGTGGCGGCGCGCGGCGGCGGCGATTTCCAGCTGAAACAGTCCTTGCACGGGTCGGAGATGTGGCTTCTGGTTGAGCCGTGGTCGCCCATTCTCTACCGTCTCTCCTGACCTTACTGTCAGGTCCATGACGGTCGTGGAGGCCCCGTATGTCCTCCGAACTTCCGCACCCGGCCATCCCGTTGCCCCGCCGTGTCTTCCTCGCCCGCACCGGTCTGGTCGGCGCGGCTGTCGCCGGTGGGCTCCTCGACCTTCCGGGCCTGCGCGCCACCGAGGCGCAGGCGCGGCCCGCCGCCCGGGCCGATCTCCTGGGCACCGCGCTGCGGCATCTGGCCCTTGACACCCTCCGCGGTCTCGCCGCGTTCGTGCTGCCCGGCTCCGATCGGTACTCCGTGGTCCAGGGAACACCCCGCACCCGTCCCGGCGGTGTCGCGGCCGAGGCCGCCGAGAACCTCCTCGACACTCTCGACAACTACCTGCCGTTTGCCAGGAGTTGGCGCGCCCGGTGGCCATGGCCTTCGCGACGGGCGGCGCCGGCCTCGGCATCCCGCTGCCCGACGACCACACCGGCCCCGGCTCGCTGACCACCCTGGAGGACGCCCTCGGCACCCTCCTCGAAGGCAACGAGAAGATCCCGCTGTCGGCCTTTGCGGCCGCCCTGCTCAACCTGCTCGCCACCCAGGCCGCCCCCGCCTCGCTCGTCGGCCCCTTCCTCACTCCGCTGCCGCGGCTGTCGTACGCCCGCAAGGCCAAGGCCTTCGAACTCCTCGAACGTACCGACTCCGACCTGGTGGCCCTGCTCGACGTGCATTTCCCCGAACCGCTCACAGGATCGGTCTCGGGGCTGCTGAAGTTCGTGGGCGGGGCGCTGCTCACCCTCGCGCTCTTCGCCGCGCTGGGGGAGTACGCGGTCTACGACCCCGCCACCAAGAAATTGACGGCCCGGCCCGTCGGCTGGCGACTCACCGGGTACGAGGGCCGCGTGGACGGGCTCCCCGATTTCAAGGGCTACTACCAGGGGCGCGAGGAGGCCGCCGGAGATGCGTGATGTCATCGTGATCGGAGCGGGCGGCGGCGGTCCCGTCGTCGCCGAGGAACTCGCCGCCCAGGGCCTGGACGTACTCCTGCTGGAAGCCGGACCCCGGCACGCCGCACCTCGCTCGGAGTGGACCCACTTCGAGCACGACGCCGACCACCCCCTCACCGGCTTCCTGCGGTTCGGCCCGGCCGAGCGCCGGCACGGCGCCTGGGTCCGCGAACTGCCGCAGCACTCCTTCGCCCTGCCGTGCTCCGGCGTGGGCGGCACCACCCAGCACTACTTCGCCAACTCCCCGCGCGCCTTCCCCGGCGTACGAAGCCGGCTCATTCGAGGTCCTGGAATGCCGGTGGCGGAGCGGGGCTGAAGTCCTTCCGGCGCCATGCCACTGCCATGCGGAGGACTGCGGGAGAACGGACATGACTCTCTCCTGAATGTGACGGGGAGGAACGACGCGGTAGACCGATGACGGTGCCGATGCCAATGCCAATGCCAATGCCAATGCCGATGCCTATATCGACGACGGCCGGTGAGTCCGCGCGTGGAAATTCGAGAACGAAACATGAAGCGCCGGATCGGGCGAGGCGCCGGCGCCCTTCAATGATGTGCGCATATATCTGCGCGCCATAGTCGCTTTGTCTGTCACACAAAGGGCCCGGACCGGTCGGCCGGGGGCGGGCCGGAATGCGCACGGGAGAGGTCGCGCCGTGTTCGCGGGGGCGTGGATCGGCGCATGCCGGGGAGCAGGCGACCGCCGTTGTGCGCCTCTCCTTTGGGATGAATGCTCCCGCTCTGCGTCAGCATGAAGTGGACGCCTGGGTCAATGGGGAAGGATCACGTCGGCAGAACTGGAGGACGCATGGCGAGTTCATCGTTGGCCGAGAACCCCGAGGCGCTGCCCCGAGCGCTCGAGGACCTCCTGGCGTCCACCCGCCTCCAACTGGTGTCGATCCAGCGCCTGCTGGACGCGCTGCGCGACGTCGACGGGGAGCGGGCGGCCCGGGTGGCTCCGGCTGCGGACACATCGCAAGACCCGCTCACCGCGAGGGAGTACGAAGTCCTGCGGCTCCTCGTCACCGGACTCGCCAACCGTCAGATCGCCGCCCGCCTCGGTATCAGCGACCACACGGTGCGGGCCCATCTCCAGTCCGTCTTCCGCAAACTCGGCGTGACCCACCGCACCGAGGCAGCGGTGGCCGCTCTCAAGTTCGGCCTCGTCACCAGCGGAACGCTTGGCGGCCCGGACGTGGACAAGACGGCGGTCAACGGCCGCAGACGCGCGGGGTGAGGGTTGCGCGTTGGCGGAGCAGGTCCGGGCTCACGCCGTCGCCGACGGCCCACAAGTCTTGCGCCAGACCACGACCGTCCCCGACTCGCCCGGCATCCGTGGCCGCTGCCCTTCCGGCGCGGGGCCACGCCCGACCTCGGTGAAACCGAGCCGCCGGGGCACCGCCGCGCTGGCGGCATTGGCCGCGTCGTGGCGGATCTCGATCCGGTCGATGCCGTCAAGCGCGGAACCCGCCGCGACCAGCGCGCCGACGGCCTCGGTGACCAGGCCCTTCCCGGTCCAGTCCCCGTGCAGCCAGTAGCCGGCCTCAAGGCCGCCGGGGCCGATCCGGCGCATCAGCCCGCCCCCGCCCACCACCAAGCCGTCCACGGTGATGGCGTACTTGTACGACTCGCCCCGCTGCCACTCCCGTACAGCCGTGGTGACCAGCTCGCTCGCCACCTCATGAGGATCACCCATCGCCAGCGTGGACCAGGCGGCCAGATGGTCATGGGACTCCTTGATCGCCCGCGCGACTGCGTCGATGTCGTCCACCTGCCAGCGGCGCAGCTCGGCACGGGGACAGGGCAAGATCGCAGGCGGGTGCTCCATCACTCCATGATCCCACCCCCTCCGTTGCAGCGCGGCAGAGGGCGGACAGGCGTGGACCTGCCCGTCCCTCAGAGAACCTCACTTGTTACGGGCCGCTAGGGCAGGATCCACTGCTGGTTGGACCTGGCGTGGCAGGTCCACAGGTGCAGCGGGGTGCCGTCGCCCCAGGTGCTGCCGGAGGCGTCCAGGCACTCATTGGAGTTGGGGTTGCGGATCGTGCCGTCGGACTGCGGTATCCACTGCTGGGCGCCGGTGCCGTTGCAGGTGTAGAGCTGGGCCCGGGTGCCGTCCGTGGTGCCGCCGTTCTTGGCGTCGAGGCACTTGGTGAGGGCGCGCATCGTGCCGTCGCCGGGCAGGGTCCAGTGCTGGGCGCCGGTGTTGTTGCAGGTGTACAGCTGGACCTGGGTGCCGTCGGCGGAGTCGGCGCCGGCGACGTCCATGCACTTGCCGCCCACGCCCTTCACCGCACCCGCGCGCACCGCACTCGTCGTAGTGAAGGCGAAGTCGTCGACGTCGAAGAGGGAACCGCTGCCGCCCTTGAAGACGAGGAAGAGCGTCGTGGGCGCCGTTGGCTGGCCGGAGAGGGCGGCGCTGACGTCCGTGAAGGTTTCCCAGCCGCCGGTCACCGGCACGGTCGCCGTGCCCAGGAGTGTCCCGCCGGGGGAGCCTGCCCGCACCTCGATGGTGCCGCCGGAGCCCGCGGAGGAGACCCGGGCGGTGAAGCGGGTGGTGTTGTCGAGGGCGTACGGCTTGAAGGAGATCCAGTCGCCGTTCTCGATGTAGCCGGCCGTCTTGCCGCCGTGCGCCGGGGCGTGACTGACGATCTGGACGCCCTGGGAGTCACCGAAGTGCTCGGCCTGGCGGTGGCTCGGCTGGCTGATGTGCTCGTCGTGGGTGGTCAGCGCGGGCTGGCCGTTCGCGCCCTTGTCGGTGTACTCCGCGTCCCACACGCCGAAGATATTGGCGTTCGGGTCGTGCTCGCCGTCCGCGAGGGTCTGCACGGTGCCGGAGCAGCCGGTCTTGGACGTCTGCGGATGGCCGTGGCTGTCGTGCCCGACGATGAAGGTGATCTTCACCTTGGAGCAGTCGATGGTGCCGTCCTCCGGGTCGGTCACGGTGACCTTGTACGGGACCGCGGTGCCGGGGTCGATGATGCGGCCGTCGACGGGCAGTTCCAGCTTCACGGTCGGCGCGGTGTTGCCGACGGTGATCTGCACGGAGGCGGAGTGCGTCTTGCCGGTGCTGTCCTTGACGGTGAGCGTGGCGGAGTACTGGCCGTTGGCCGTGTAGGTGTGCGAGGGGTTCGCGGCCGTCGAGGTGGCGCCGTCGCCGAACGCCCAGGCGTAGGTGAGCGGATCGCCGTCCGGGTCCGAACTGCCCGCCGATGAGAACGCCACGGTCAGCGGCGCCTTGCCGGATGTGCGGTCCGCCTTGGCCTGGGCGACGGGGGAGAGACCGCCCGTGACGTGCTCGATGCGGTACAGGGCCGAGTTCTCGTCGCCGTTGAAGTAGCCGGTGCCGTAGTCCAGGACGTACAGCGCTCCGTCCGGGCCGAAGGCCATGTCCATCACCTGCGTGCCGCTCCAGGGGAAGGCGTTGATGGACTGCACGGTGCCGTCGGCGCCCTGCTCGATCCGCTTGATCCAGCGGCGGCCGAACTCTCCGGCGAAGAAGTCCCCGTCGTACCCCTGGGGGAACTTCACGGCCGAGGCGGAGTTCGCGTCGTAGCGGTAGACGGGGCCGGCCATCGGGGACTCGGAGCCGCTGCCGAACTCCGGCACGCTGCCGCCGTCGTAGGGAATCCAGGCCGGCTGCGCGGGCGGCAGGTCGGTCAGGCCCGTGTTGCGCGGCGAGGTGTTCTTGGGCGCGGCGCAGTTGAACTTCGCGCCCGAGGTGCTGGTGGCGAAGTCGTAGTCGTTGTAGGCGTCGTTCTTGCCGGTGCAGTACGGCCAGCCGTAGTTGCCCGCCTTGGTGATGCGGTTGAACTCGACCTGCCCCGCGGGCCCGCGGGTGGCGCTCGCCGTGCCCGCGTCCGGGCCGTAGTCGCCGACGTACACCGTCCCGGTGGGCTTGTCGACGCTCATCCTGAACGGGTTGCGGAAGCCCATCGCGTAGATCTCGGGCCGGGTCTTGGCGGTGCCGGGAGCGAACAGGTTGCCCGCGGGGACGGTGTAGGAACCGTCGGCCTTCACCTTGAGCCGCAGAATCTTGCCGCGCAGGTCGTTGGTGTTGGCCGCCGAACGCTGGGCGTCGTAGCCGGGGTTGCGGTTGGCGCGCTCGTCGATCGGCGTGTAGCCGTCGGAGGCGAAGGGATTGGTGTCGTCCCCGGTCGACAGGTAGAGGTTGCCGTCCTTGTCGAAGTCGATGTCGCCGCCGACGTGGCAGCACAGACCGCGCGAGGCCGGTACGTCCAGGACCTTCTTCTCGCTGGTCGTGTCCAGGGTGCCGTCGGGCTTCAGGACGAAGCGGGAGAGGCGGTTGACACCGTCGAAGGGGGCGAAGTCGGCGGCGGAGCCATTGGCCGGGGCGTCCGTGCCGGGGGTGGAGAGTCTGGGGGCGTAGTAGAGGTAGATCGCCCGGGTGCTGGTGAAGTCCGGGTCGACGCCTATGCCTTGGAGGCCTTCTTCGTCGTGGCTGTATACGGGCAGCGTGCCGGCGACCTTGGTGGTTCCGGCGGCATCCGTGAGGCGGAGTGTGCCGTCTCGTGAGGTGTGCAGGACGGAACGGTCGGGGAGCACCGCCATGCTCATCGGCTCGCCCGTTTCCGCGACCCCCTTGGCCAGAGTGATCTGCTGGAACTCCGCGGCGGAGCGTGCGGGCTCGGCCGCCGAGGCGGTCGGCGCCACGACGGGCGCCCCGAGCACGACGGCCAGGGCCATCCCGGCCAGGCGGCTGGATCGGGATCTGTATCTGTGACGGGTTTCGCGCATGGGTGACTCCCATGGGGCGGGGGCAGCCGACGGCCGGAACGGGGCATGCCGGAGCGAGCGAGTGCGAGGAAGGCGAAGACGCGTGACATCGCGCCTTCGGACACGGAGTGCGCAGCCTCAGTTCCTCGGCCGCGCACCGACCAACGCCGTTTCAGGTCACGGAAGTTAGCGGGCTTCGTCCGTTCACGTAACCCCTTTCGCTGCTGCTTTCGCGCCTTCTTCCTCGATAGGGACAAAGATGTTGAGGCGGGGGTCATGGCGGGATTTCTGATGTGAGCTGCGGAGGAAAGCGTCTTTTCGCGACTTCGGGGCCTAATGGATCTGCGAAAGGGCCGGCCGCAGGCGGAGCCGGTGCCGGGCCCCGCTCACGTGGTGCCAGGCGTGACCAGGCCCGACTCGTAGGCGGCGATGACCAGTTGAGCCCGGTCGCGTGCGCTCAGCTTGCCCATGATGCGGCTGACATGGGTCTTCGCGGTGAGCGGGCTCAGCTCGAGGACGTCGGCGATCTCCGCGTTGCTCAGGCCGCGGGCGACGAGGCAGAGCACCTGGCGCTCCCGGGTGGACAGCCCGTCGGGGCCGCCCGTCGCGGGCGTTTCGTGGACGGGCGTGCGCAGCACTCGGGCGATGAGCCGGGCGGTGGGCCCGGGGGAGAGCAGGGCCTCACCGGCCGCCACCGTCCGGATGGCGTCCAGGAGTTCGGCGGGCCGGGTGTCCTTGACCAGGAAGCCGGAGGCGCCGGCCCGCAGCGCTTCGAGGACATGCTCGTCGGTGTCGTACGTGGTGAGGACGAGGACCTTGACCCCCGCCAGGTCCTCGTCCTGGGCGATGAGGCGGGTGGCCTCGATGCCGTCCAGGTCGGGCATCCGGATGTCCATGACGATGAGATCCGCACGCGCGCTGCGCGCCAGCTCCAACGCCTCGCGCCCGGTCCCCGCCTGGCCCACGACCTCAAGGTCGGCGGCCGACTCCACGAGCATGGCGAAGGAGGCGCGGACGAGGGTCTGGTCGTCGGCGAGGAGGACGCGGATCGTGGTCAACGGTTCCCTTCCTGCGGGGAGGCTTGAGCGGAGGGCTGCGGGGAGGCTTGAGCGGAGGGCTGCGGGGAGGCTTGAGCGGAGGGCTGCGGGGGCGGCGTCGGCAGTACGGCGGTGACGGTGAAACCTCCTTCGGGCAGCGGCCCGGCGTCCAGGGTGCCGCCGACACTGCGGGCCCGTTCCCGCATACCGATCAGACCGTAACCGGGCGGTGTGGACGGGTCTTCTGGCGTGGCTTCGACAGTGCGGCCGTCGTTGCGTACCAACGCCTCCAGGGCCCCGGCCCGCTCCCGTATCTCCACGCTGACCGCGACGTCGGGGCCCGCGTGCCGGACCGCGTTGGTCAGGGCTTCCTGGACGATGCGGTAGACCGCGGCGCCCACGGCGGGCGCGAGCGCCGCGGGGCCCGCAGCCACCGACAGGTCGACCTTCGCGCCCGACGCCCGGGCCGCGGCGGCCAGTTCGGGCAGCCCGTCGAGGCCGGGCAGCGGGCCGCGGGCCGAGTCCTGCTCCCCGGCCCTGAGGACCTCCAAGGTGGTGCGCAGCTCACCGCGCGCCGTACGGCAGGTCTCGGCGATCTCGTCCAGGGACTTGGAGATCGCGGCCCGGTCGAGCCGGTCCGGGTCGACGCTCAGCACATGCGAGGCCACCGACGTCTGCACTCCGATGAGCGTGATGGAGTGCGCCAGGAGATCGTGCAGATCGCGGGCGATCCGCAGCCGCTCCTCGGCCACCCGGCGGGCCGCCTCCTCCTCGCGGGAGCGCTCGGCCCGCTCGGCGCGCTCCACGACCGAGGCGATGTAGCGGCGGTAGACACGGACGTCCACGCCCAGGAAGAGCACGGCCACGATCCAGCCGGAGGTACGCAGCGTCTGCAGGCCCTGGTGGGCGCCGACGATGCTCATGACGGAGACGGACAAGGCGATGACGGCGCCGCCGGTCACCAGAGTGTGCAGCGGGCGGCAGATGGTGGCCACGGTGTACAGGGCGATCATCGAACTGGGCTGCGGGGCAAGGTGGTTGAAGTCATTGCCGTGGTACGGAGAGATGAAGGCCACCACGGCGAGCAGCACCAGGACCGGATGCCGGCGGCGCCACACGAGCGGCACCGCACTGCCCACGAGCAGCACCCAGCCGACCGCGTCGGGGCGCCGCCCGTCCTGTGTGGACAGCGCCAACGCGACGGCGAGCAGTGTCGCACCGGCGGCGATGAAGGCGTCGTTGCGCAGGGCGTTCGCCGCGGTGACCGGGTCACGGCTCACCGCGGCCATGACGCGGTCGGCGAAGCGCGGGCGGCCGGGAGCTGACGGGTTCACGGCGCTATTTTCCCCGGCCCGCCGGTTCGGGGACACGGGGTTCCCGGTGCGGCTCCCCGTCCGGTCGCGGCGCGCGCGACAGCGGCCCCGGCCACCAGACCTTGCGGCGCAGCAGCATGGCGGCCGAGGTGACCAAGTAGGTGCGGACCAGGAAGGTGTCGAGCAGGACCCCGACGGCGATCAGGAAGCCCAGCTCGCGGAGCATCACCAGCGGCAGGGTCATCAGCACCATGAAGGTCGCCGCGAGCACGATGCCCGCGGAGGCGATGACGCCGCCTGTGGTGCGCAGGGCGGTGAGCGCCGCCGTACGGGGTTCGGCGCCGGACAGGGCCTCCTCGCGCATGCGGTGCATCAGGAAGATGCCGTAGTCCACGCCGAGTGCCACCAGGAAGACGAAGGACAGGAGCGCCATCGACGGGTCGACGCCCGCGAAGCCGAAGACCGGCTCGAAGAGCAGCCCGCCGAGCCCCGTCACCGCACCCCACACGGCGACGACCGCGACGACCAGGAGCAGCGGTGCGACCAGGCTGCGCAGCAGGGCGACGAGGATGAGCAGGATCGCGGCGAGCACGAGGGGGATGACGATCGCACGGTCACGGGCGTTGGTGTCCTCCAGGTCGATCTGCTGGGCGCTGGGACCGCCGACGTACGCTCCGTTGTCGTCGAGTTCGGCGCGGAGCCGCTCGATGGTGGACCGTTCGCCTGCCGTCTCCGGGGCGTCGTTGGCGAAGACCGCGATCTCGGTCCAGCCGTCGCCGTTGCGGCCGGGCTCGGCGCCCACGACACCCTCGGTGGACCGGGCCGTCGCCAGCGCCTCGTCGGCCCGGCCGGTGGGGGCCAGGACGGTGATGGGCTGGCTGCTGCGTTCCGGGTAGGCCTCCGCGAGGGTCTCCATGGCGGCCACCGACTCGGGCTTGCTGGTGAACGAGTCCTCCTGCGAGAGATTGCCCGGCAGGTTGAAGGCGCCGAGCGCGAGGGCGCCGAGCAGCACGCCACCGCTGACCAGGATGGCGACCGGCCGCCGCCCCGCCGAGCTGCCCATCACGGCGAACAGTGAACGCCGCGCCTTGGGCTGGCTGCCGTACGCGGGAATCAGCGGCCAGAACACCCGGCGGCCGAGCAGCACGAGCACGGCGGGCAGCAGCGTCATCATCGCGGCGAGCGCGCACACGACCCCCACGGCGCCCACGGGACCGAGGCCGCTGCTGCTGTTGAGATCGGCGGCGAGCAGACACAGCAGTCCGGCCGCGACCGTGCCCGACGAGGCGAGCACAGCAGGGCCGCAGCCGCGCAACGCGGCACGCATCGCGTCGTACGGCCGCTCTATGCGGCGCAGTTCCTCGCGGTAGCGGGCGACGATGAGCAAGGCGTAATCCGTGCCCGCGCCGAAGACGAGGACCGTCATGATGCCGGCGCCCTGGCTGGTGACGGTCAGGTCGAAACCCTGAACGAGCCCGTAGACCAAGGCCCTTGAGGACAGCGCGGCCGCCGCGACACCGATCAGCGGGATCAGCCACAGGAACGGGCTGCGGTAGGTGAGGATCAGCAGCACCGTGACGACCAGGGCGGTCGCGATCATCAAGGTGCCGTCGATGGACTCGAAGACCTCGCCCATGTCCGCCTGGAGCGCGCCCGGCCCGCCGACCTCGACGCTCAGCCCGTCACCGCCGCCGGCCTTCTCGCGGATGTCCTCGACGAAGGCGGACTTGGCCTCCTCGTCGGTGCCCGGCTCGTTGCTCGCCACCGGGACCATCAGAGTCGTACCGTCCTTCGACGCGACGCCCTTCGGGGCACCGCCGGTGAGCTCGTGTGCCGAGGCGATCTCGGTCACCTGCCGCTGTGCCGCCGCGCGGTCGGCGCCGGTCAGACCGGCGGCGCGCTGGTAGACGAGCACCACCTCGGTGGCCTCGCCGCCCGGCAGCGAGTCCTGGATCCTGGCGACCTGCGTGGAGTCCGCGCCGTCCGGCAGATAGTCCACGGCACGGTCCTGCTGTACGTCCCCGAGCTTGCCCGCGAACGGCATGGCGGCAAGGGCGAGCACGGCCACCCAGAGCACCAGCACCGCCCAGGGCACCACGCGCCGCCGCCCCGCACCGCTCCCTTTTCTCCTGCCTGCTTCCTCACTCTTGCCCGCTTCGTTTCCGGCCTCGGCCCACACAACGGCGCTCCCCTCCAGGGCGGGTGACTGACACGCACCACACTCCCGGCGACGGCAGGCCGATACGTCGCGCGCACTGCTGAGTTACGGCGTACTCCGCGGGGTGACCCGGGCGCGGGATTACTCCCACGGGAGTAGCGGTGCCGTCGTCCTCGTCACAGGGGTGCCGGGAACTCGGCCCTGACCGTGAGCCCGCCCTGCGGGTTCGCGCGGGCCGTGACCGTGCCGTGGTGGGCCGCGGTGATCGAGCGGACGATCGCCAGGCCGAGGCCATGGCCCGAGCGGTCGCTGCCGACCCGTGACTGGGCGCGGTAGAAGGGCTCGAAGAGGCGGTCCACCACGGTCTCGTCCACATGGGGGCCGGTGTTCTCCACCTCCAGGACCACCACCTCGCCCTTGTCGTCGCGGTCGTCACGGGTACGGAAGACGGCGAGGCGGATGGAGCCCGCCTCGGGGACGTTGTGGGTGAGGGCGTTGTCGAGGAGGTTGAGGACCAACTGCCGCAGCAGGGTGGCGTTTCCGGGGATCTCGCAGTCGAGCCCGGTGTCCGCGCGCAGGCGGACCCCGTGTGCCGCGGCCAAGTCGGCGCGCTCGGCGGCGGCCCGTTCGGCGAGGTCCGCGAGGTCCACGGGGTCGGGGTCGACCGGGGCGTGATCCGCGCCCGCCAGGTCGAGCAGGGCCCGTACGACGCTGATGTTGCGCTCGTTGGTCTCCCGCAGCATCGGGGCGAGCTCGGCGAACTCCTCGCCGGTGGGATCGTCGGCGGCGACCTGGAGGACGGCCCGGGTGGTGGCCAGCGGGGTGAGCAGCTCGTGCGAGGCGTTGGCGGCGAACCGCTGGTGCGCGGCGAAGGACTCCTCCAGGCGCGCCAGCATCGTGTCGAAGGTGTCGGCCAGTTGCTTGAGTTCGTCCTCGGGGCCCTCGGCGCCGATGCGTTCCTTGAGGTTGCCGTCCGCCGCTTTCGCCGCGGCCTCACTGATGCTGTGCAGGGGTGCGAGCAGCCGCTTGGAAAGCAGCCAGCCGGCGCCGAGGCCGACGGTCATCACCAGGAGCACACCGCCGATGGACACCAGCAGCACCGTGTTCCAGACGTCCTCCTTGCTGGAGATGCTGCCCGGGTGCTCGACCTGCCGGCCCGGCAGATACTCCGGGCCCTGAGTGCCCGAGGGCAGCGGCCCGGCGGTCGGGGTCGGGGCGGGCTCCGGCTCCGGGGTCGGAGCGGGGGACACCATCTGACCGGGCTGGTGGGAGCCGTCCGGCAGGACCACGGTGTCGGCGAAGTCGTACGTCGGCAGGAAGCGCATCCCGACGTAGATGATCGCGACCATCAGGGCGGCGCACACGCCGAGCGCGGCACCGAACCCGAGGAAGAGACGGCCGTGGATACTCAGCGTCCGGCGTCGCGGTGAGCCGGTGCCGGGCCGCTTCACTCCGTGCCCAGGTAGTAGCCCGCGCTGATCGCCGTCTGCACGAGGCGGGGCTCGCCGAGCTTCTTGCGCAGGGTGTGCACCACCAGGCGAACCGCGTTGGTGAAGGGGTCGGTGTGGGCGTCCCAGGCCTTGTCCAGGAGGTACTCGGCGCTCAGCACGCCGCCCTCGGCGCGCATCAGGAGCTCCAGGACGGCGAGTTCCTTGGGGGTGAGGCGGATCTCGGTATCCGCGCGGGTGACCCGGCGGCGGTGGGTGTCGAGGCGCACGTCGGCGAAGGTGAGGACGGGGGAGTGGGCCATGGGACTGCGGCGGTACAGGGCCCGCAGCCGGGCGACGAGCTCGGGGAAGTCGAAGGGCTTGGCGAGATAGTCGTCGGCGCCCAGGCCCAGGCCCTCGACCTTGTCGCCGAGGCGCCCTGCGGCGGTCAGCATGAGGATGCGGCAGCCGATGTCCATCGCGACGATCCGGCGGCAGACCTCGTCGCCGTGCACGCCGGGCAGGTCGCGGTCCAGGATCACCGCGTCGTAGTCGTAGACGGTGACCCGCTCCAGGGCCGTCGCGCCGTCGTGCACCACGTCGGCCGCGATGGCCTCACGGCGCAGTCCGATCTCCAGGACCCGCGCCATGTACTGCTCGTCCTCGACCACCAATACGCGCACGCGCGAAAACCTTTGCTTTTCATTAATTCAGCGGAGGCGTTTCCGGCGTGCCGCCGCTCCTTGCGGGTCTTTACCGGGTCCGTCTTATCAAAGGTCGTCTTTGATCCGTGTATGAGACTCCTGGCACGGCGCGAACTCGCAAACACCACTCAAAACGCCGCCTCCATAGCGTGACGCTCATGAATCTGTTCAAGCGAGCCTGGTGGCGGCTGCGGGCCCATCTCGGCAAAACAGTGATGCTCGTCGGCCTGTTCTTCGTCATCTGCACCCTGGTCCTGTCCGGGTTCCTGATCCAGTCGGCGGCGGCCCGTGCCGCCGAGTCGGCCAAGAACAGCGTGGGTGTGGTGGCCACCATGCAGCTGGACGTGGACGCGCTGATCGCCTCGGGTCAGGCGAGCAAGCCCGAAGGCAGCCAGGGCGGCACCATCGGCCCCGGCGGTGATCTGCACAGCAACCTGGTCGACAAGATCTGCAAGTCGTCCGCCGTGGCGCAGTGCAACTACACCGTGGAGACCGGCGCAGCCCCCAGCGACGGCTTCAAGCTGCACCAGCCGGTACCGCCGCCGGCCGGCCAGGACACCCTCGGCACGGACCTCTTCAAGGGGGAGGGCGTCCGTGACCTCGACTCGGTTCCCGACTTCCGCAACGGCGACTCGAAGATCATCTCGGGTTCCGGGATCACGCAGGACAGCAAGGACGACATGCTCGTCATCGAGGAGCGGGTGGCCAAGAAGAACCGTCTCGAGGTGGGTGACAAGGTCAAGCTCAGGGTCGGCCAGATAGACCCCGTCGCGGGCGGTATGAGCAAGAAGATGGTCGAGTTCACCGTCGGCGGCATCTACAAGAACAACACCCGCGACACCGGCTCGTACGTACCGGCGATGGCGGACCCCGCCAACCAGATCTACGTCACGCCCAACGGCGGCACCCGCCTGCTCGGCAAGGACCCGAGCGGTGACGGGGCGACCCTGCGCTCGGCCACCTTCACCTTGCACAGCCCCAAGGACCTCGACCGGCTGAAGCAGGACGCGAAGGCGGCCGGGGCGAACCTCAAGATCTTCCCGCTGAGCGTCAACGACAAGCAGTACAAGACCCTGGTCGGCCCCATCAACAAGACCGCGGACTTCGCCTCCCTCACGGTCTGGCTGGTCGCGGCCGCGGGCACCGTCATCCTCGCCCTGATCATCGCCTCCAATATGCGCGAACGCCGCAAGGAGATGGGCATTCTGCTCTCCCTCGGCGAGAAGAAGCCCAAGCTGCTCGGCCAGCACCTGGTGGAGGTGGTCGCCTGCGCCGTCCTGGCGATCGGCTTCGCCGCCGCGGGCAGCCAGATGCTCGCCCAGGCCATCGGCGACCGGCTGCTCTCCAGCGAGGTCTCATCGGCCGAGAGCTCGGCCGCCGACCAGGCGGGCGGGCGTGACCCCTCCGACCCCACCGGCGGCGCCAACAAGCAGGACACCCCGAAGACCGACCCCATCGATTCCATCGACATCAAGCTCGGCGCGGGCGACATCGCCAAGGTCGGCGTCACAGGGCTCGGTATCGCGGCCCTGGCCACGGTCGTCCCCGGTACCCGGATCCTCCGCCTCAACCCGCGCGACATCCTCACGAAGGGCGACTGACATGGCCTCCCCGACCGACGCGTCCCGTACGACCAACACGCCCCACGCGACCGACACGTCCGGTGCGACCGACGCGTCCAGCGCGACCGGGACGAACACCTCGGCCGACGGCACCGCATCCGCCGGTACGGCCGCCCCGATCCTCCGGCTCACCGGCGTGAGCCGCGCCTACCAGTCGGGCAACGGCCGCCGCACCGCCCTCAAGGACGTCAACTACTCCTTCGAGCAGGGCCGGATGTACTCCGTCATCGGCCCCTCGGGCAGCGGCAAGACCACCCTCCTCTCCCTGGCCAGCGGACTCGACTCACCCACCAGAGGCACCGTCCGCTTCCGGGGCGAGGACGTCGCGGAGATCGGCCTCGGCCGGTACCGCAACCGCCATGTGGCCACGGTCTTCCAGTCGTTGAACCTGCTCACGTATATGACGGCCGTCCAGAACATCACCTCCGCGATGGAGATCACCGGAGTGAAGGGCCGCAACAAGAAGCGCCGCGCCGTCGAACTCCTGGGCCTGCTCGGCGTGGAGGACGAGGACCAGCACCGCAAGACCCTGGAGCTCTCCGGCGGCCAGCAGCAGCGCGTCGCCATCGCCCGGGCGCTGGCCTGCGAGGTCGACATCCTCTTCGCCGACGAGCCCACCGGCAGCCTCGACCAGGACACCGCTGACGGGATCATCGAGGTGTTCCGGAAGCTGGCGCACGACGACGGCAAGTGCGTGATCCTGGTGACCCATTCACGGGAGGTGGCGGACGCGTCCGACGAGATCGTCCGGCTGAAGCGGGGCAAGCTGATGACACTCTGAGACGCACTGGGGTGGCCTGCTCCCCGGCCGGGGCAGGCTTCCCTGTCCGCCGGAACCCGACCGGGGGAAGTCCGCGTCTCCAGTTCAAGCCACGATGCGTACGCCCTCAAATGGGTACGCGGCATGTTGGATCGCGGGAGGGCGGGGCGATGGTGGACGGCGTAGGTCCTGGAACGGTGATCGGTGGACGGTACGCGCTGAGCCGTCCGCTGGGAGCCGGTGGCTTCGGCCAGGTCTGGAAGGCATACGACCGGCTCCTCGGAGTGGACGTGGCGGTCAAGCGGGTGCTGCTCAACAGCCAGGTGCCGCAAGGGGAACGGGCCATGCTGCTTGCGCGTGCCGCCCGGGAGGCCCGCCACGCGGCGCGGTTACGGGACCATCCCCACATCGTCACCGTCTACGACGTCATCGAGGTGGAGGAAGTCCCCTGGATCGTCATGCAGTTGGTGGACGGCCGCTCGCTCGCGGACGAGCTGAGGGAACAGGGTCCGCTGACGGTGGAGCGGGCCGGCCGGGTCGCCGAGGCTCTGCTGCGCGCCCTCGACGCGGCCCACCGGGCGGGCGTGACGCACCGGGACGTCAAACCGGCCAACGTACTCGGCACGTTGGAGGGGGAAGTGCTGCTCGCGGACTTCGGTATCGCCGTGGGCCACACGGACACGAGGCTGACGGCCGACGCCATGGTCGTCGGATCGCCCGCCTACATGGCGCCCGAGCGCCTGCAGGGAGCGGGCGCGGACGGCCGGGCGGATCTGTTCTCCCTCGGGGTGACTCTTTACGAGGCCGTCGAAGGGGTGCTCCCGTTTCCCAGGGGCAACCCGACCGCCGCGCTCACCGAACCGCCGCGCCCACCGTGCCGCGCGGGCCGCCTGACCCCGCTGATCACCGGTCTGCTGGAACGGGACCCCGGTCAACGCCCCACCGCCGCGAAGGCGTTGGCGATGCTCACTCCTGCCCCGGGCCCTGGCGCGGAGGACGCCACGACCCTGATCGCGCCGGCCGGCACCCGCACACCGTCTCCGGGCGCGAGCGCGCTGCTCCACAGGGGCGGCGAGGTCCCGCTGACCCACGGGGCACCGCCTCTGACGGTGGCGATGGTCGAGCTGAACTGGGGTCTGCGGGACCCGGACGGGCCGGGTCTCGATGTCGACACCAGCGCACTGCTGGTGGGCGCCGACGGCAGGGTGCTGTCCGACGGGCACTTCGTGTTCTTCAACAACCCCAGGAGCACGGACGGTTCGGTCGAACACCTCACTGTGGGAGACGTCCTCGGCGTCGAAAGAATCAAGATCAACCTGTCTGCTCTGCCGGCCCAGACCATGAGAGTCGTCTTCGCAGCCTCGATCTACGACGCCGAAAGCCGACAGCTGACCTTCGCCGGCCTCACCCATCTGTGCGCACGTCTCATCGACCCGTGGGGCAACCGGGAGACGGCACGCTACGAATTCCTCCAGGAAGCCTCCACCGAACACGCCGTGCTCTTCAGCGAGATCTACCGCCACGACGACGCCTGGTCGTTCCGTGCCATCGGCCAGGGCTTCACCACGGGCCTGCGGGGCATCGCCTGGGACCACGGGGTCAACGTCTAGCGCATCCACTACGTCCACTGTGTATGGGGGGGGATCCGCGGCCAGGGTGCGGGCCAGGTCCTCGGCCCAGGCGTCGACCGCGGGGAAGTCGCGGAAGTCGCCGCCCTTGCCGGAATTGACGATCATGCGGGCCATGCGGCCGCGGGCGCGCTCGTCGAGGCAGCCGCCGAAGGTGACATGGCCGCGGGCCCCGAGGCGGTGAGCGAGCCGGCGTACTCCCGGGGCGGGAGGTATGTCCCGGTCGGACGCGGTCGTGTCGAGCGGGCCGCTGCTGAACAGCCACACCGGACGGCGGGACAGCGCGCGCCCGTGCCTGCGGGCGAAGCGCCGGGCGTCGCGGTGCCAGCGGCCCGCGTACAGCGCGCCGCCGATCACCACCGCGTCGTAGGAGGTGAGGTCGAGGATCTGGCGTGCCGGGGCCACCTCCACCTCCAGGCCGGACTTCCGGAGCGCCGCACCGACGGCCTGCGCGAGTTCGGCGGTGGAGCCGTACCTGGAGCCGTACGCGACCAGGATCCTGAGCGTCATCGCCGCCACCTCACAGCTTCCGCAGCCAGTCGTCGGCCACCCCGTGCAGCGCCGGGTCGGTGGGCCGCAGATGGGAGTCGTCGTAGCGGTAGGTGAGTTTGTCGATGACCGCGACCACCCCGTCCACCTGGTGGGTCATACGGACGGCCACCGGGATCTCGCTGCGCCGCTCCAGCTTCCCGGACAGTGTCACCACACCGTCCGCGACCTGCACACCGATGAGGTTGGGCGCCAGCCACAGTGTGCGGGCCAGGACCTCGTCGATGACCTCCTGGCGGACCTCCGCGTCCGGGCGCAGGAAGACCTGCAGCAGATCCCTGCGGGCCGAGCGCGTTGACGGTGATGGCCAGCTCGCCACGGGTCCAGTCCGCTTCGGCGAGCAGGGCCGCGAGCCGGCGATTGGGTGCACCGCGTGCCATGGCGACCTCGCATGGGGCAGGGGCCTGTTCGTCCCCGTGCCGTCGTGGCCCTCCCACGGCGAGAGAGCACACCCCAGGATGCGCCGCCCAAATGAGATGAACGATCCGTCATGTGCGCTGACCGTCCAGATCACGAACTGTCCTCTGAAACAGGTATTTCCGACATTGGTGCGCTGGTCCGTGTCCGGGTGCCGGTGCCGGTGCTGGCGTCAGGACCCGTCCTGGGGTGAAGTCACCATGCGGGCCATGGCTGATCATCCCGCTGAGCCATTGACGCGCGTCATATCAAGACGCTAGAGCCCTGCCGGCCACCTCGGTCGCGATATGACGATCGGGCCGGGGCTCTGCCCGGGCGGCAGGAGGAATGGTCCAGGTGGGTCTGCCAGTTCCCCGTACTCCGTGTGAAGCTGCTGCTGAGCGGGGCCGGTCAGCGGCGTGACCGGAGCCCTCGGAAAAGAGCAAGCGCCAACGCACGGCCAGATGCACGATTTCTGGAGAGAACAGTTGCTGGGGAATCCAACGTCGCTGCGCACCGCAGATGTTGACGAAGCGCGCGTAAGTTTCAGCGAGGCTCTCTACGCCAACCAAATGCGCCCGCTCGGCCCGAGTTCCGACTTCCTTGCCTCCTTCGACTTCCTTCCGCTGTCCGCCACCACGGTCGCCCGGCTGTCCTTCGGTACCGATGTGGGTATGCACGTCGGGGAATTGGGCGCTTTCCACGTAGGCCTCGTCCTTCAGGGCAGCATGGCCTGGCGCCAGGGTGGCAGGGAGCCGCAGAACGCCGGCGTGGGACGGGCCATGGTGTTCCATCCCGAGGGGGACATAGACGTCGAGCGGCGCACAGGTGACTGCCGCACCTTGTCTCTGAAGATCGACGAGCGGGAGATCTACCGGCAGCTCGAACTGCAGCTGGGCAGAGCACCACGCGGCCCGCTGCGGTTCACGCCGACCTTCGACGTCTCCGGCGGGCCCGGTGAGCACTGGGCGGGCGTGGCCCGGGCCGCGGCCCGAAGCCTGTTCGACTCACAGGAACTGCGCCACCCACTGGTGTCCGGACCTCTTCAAGAGGCCTTGATCGCAGGCATGTTGCGCGTCGCGGACCACCGCTACCGCGACGACCTGGACCAGCCCCCACTGGCCCTGCGGCCCGCCCCCGTCAAGCGGGCCCTGAACGCCATCCATGACCGCCCGGAGCATCCCTTCACCAACGGGGAGCTCGCCGCCGTGGCCCGCGTCAGTGTGCGCTGGCTGCAAGAGGGCTTCCGCCGTTATGTGGGCATGCCGCCCGGTGAGCATCTGCGCATGGTGCGTCTGCAGAAAGTCCACGAAGAGCTGCGCGTCGCGGATCCGTCGTGCGTACGCGTAGGGGACGTGGCCCATAAATGGGGCTTCACCCACCTGGGGAGGTTCGCCGCCCAGTACCGCAGGCGCTTTGGTGAGCCCCCGTCGCAGACACTGCTCGCTGCAGGCGGCCGGTGAGCCGGGCCCGGCAGCGGGGCCCGGCGGCGGGTCCTGGCGGCCGGCGAGATCAAGGCTTCTCGGCGCCCCGGGCTCTGAGCATCAGGGCGGCGGTCAGCGCCGCGAGCAGCAGGCCCGGGAGCATCCAGTTGAGCACGTGACCGTGTCGCTCCAGGAATCCCAAACCGATCGCCTCGCCCACTTGCTGGGCCACGAAGACGGCCGCCGAGGCCGCGCCGACGTGCTCCGGCGCGATCCCGGCGGTCGCGGTGGCGAACAGTGACCTCAAGGTCAGGCCCGTGCCGAGCCCGGTGACGAACATCGCGGGCAGCAACTGGGCGGTGTAGACCGTGTATGTCCCGAAGGAGCCCCACAGGACCACCAGCCCGAGTGCCGTCGTCAGCACGCCCGTCACGGTCAGGAAGCGGGGCGTGTCGTGAGGCAGCAGCCGGGCGGGGAGACGGCTCGTGCCGAGCACGGTCGCGGCGATCATGAGCAGCAGGCTCAGGCGGGCCACGTCCTGGGAGGTCGTGTCGATGACGAACCCGGCGTTGATTCCGGCCTGGACCAGAACCAGGGTGAGCAGCCCGCCGAGGCGGTGGCGGTCCCTGATGATGTGCGGCGCCAGGAGTGGGCTCGACGTCTTGGTCTGCCACCACAGGAAGACCGCGAACAGGGTGCTGCCGGACGCGAACATGCCCAGGACGAAGGGATGGCTCCAGCCGAACGACCCGGCCTTGACGAAGCCGTAGACGAAGGAGGCAAGTCCCAGGGCGCTGAGCAGCACGCCCGTCATGTCGAGGCGTTGGCCGGTGCGGCGCGGGGGATCGTGGGGCAGGGCCCGCAGGCCGAGCAGGGCGATCGCGGCGAGGAGCACGTTGGTGTAGTGGGGGACGTACGACGAGGGCAGGTCCAGTTGCTGGTCCACGAACAGCGCGACGGCCGAACCGCTCCCGACGACCGCGGCGTAGACCCCCAGGGCCCTGCGGCGCTCCTGCCGGTCGGCGCTGCCGGTGAGCACCTGGGCCAGTACGGACGCGGTGACCAGCGCGCCGAAACCGCCTTGCAGGGCGCGGGTCACCACCTGCATGTCTCCGTCGTAGGAGCCGGTCGAGCCGCCGACAGCTGAGGCCGCCGCGAACCCCGACAGGCCGATGACCAGGATCCGTCTGCGCCCCACGAGGTCCACGAGGCGCCCGCCGAGCAGCAATAGCCCGACGAACGCGAGCAGATGGGCGTAGACGGGCGGATACTCGCGGTTCGAGGCCGACCCGCCGCCCAGACTCTCCGTCGCCAGGGTGTACGTCGTCGCGTCGACCAGGACCATGAGCTGTGCCAGGGCGAGCGCCGCCAGGCCCCACTTGCGGCTGCGCGCCGGGGCGGCGGCCGGGACCTGCCCCTCGTCCCGGGCCGGGCCCGACTGCGCCGGGACCGTAGGCGTGTGGGCGGGCGCCTCGGGCTGTGCGGGGGCGATGAGGGTGTCCGGCTGTGCGGCGGGGCTCTGAGTGGGGCTTTCGGCGGGGCTGTGGGCAGGGCTCTCGGCTGGGCCTTCGGCGGGGCTTTCGGCGAGCGCCGCGGTGGCGGCCCCCGCCCGCACTTCGGGGGCGAAGTCGAGCAACTGCGCGGCATGGCGGCCGAGTTGGGCCAGGACTTCGCCCGGCAGCCAGACATTGCCGTCGTCCCCGTCGGTGCGGGCGGCGATCTGCGCCGGGGTGGGCCGCTGGGCCGGGTCCTTGTGCAGGCAGGCGGCGACGAGTTCGGCCAGTGACGCCGGCAGGCCGCTCAGGTCCGCCTCGTCCTCGGCGATCCGGAAGAGGTGGGCATGCAGCGCGGTGTCCCCGGCGCCGAAGAGGAGCCGCCCGGTGGCCGCGTACACAAGGACGGCGCCGAGGCAGAACACGTCGGACGCGGGGGTGAGTTGGTGCCCGCGCACCTGCTCCGGCGACATGAAACCGGGGGACCCGATCAGCATGCCGGTACGGGTGTGCAGGCTGTCCCCGGAGATGCTGTCCAGGGCGCGCACGATGCCGAAGTCGATGAGCCGGGGTCCGTCCACCGTCACCAGGACATTGGAGGGCTTGAGGTCGCGGTGGAGCAGGCCGGCCCGGTGCACGGCCTCCAGGGCGAGGGCGAGACGGTTCGCGAGGACCCGCAGCGAGTCCTCGGGCAGCGGTCCGAAGTCATCGGCCACGACCGTCTGCAGGTCGGGCCCCGGGATGTACTGCGTCGCCACCCATGGCACGGGCGCCTGGGTGTCGGCGTCGAGCACGGCCGCGGTCCAGGACCCGCCGACGCGCCGGGCCGCCGCCACTTCCCGGGCGAACCTGCGGCGGAACTCGTGGTGCTGGGCGTACTCCTCCTGCACGACCTTCACGGCCACGGTCCGTCCGGCCTCGGAGCGGCCCAGGTAGACCAGGCCCATACCGCCGGCGCCCAGGCGGGCGATCAGGCGGTAGGCGCCTATGCGGGCGGGGTCTTCCGCGATCAACTGATCCACACGACGAAAGTAGTCCAGACGGCTGCTTCAGGGGGCGGAATCGCGGATGCGGATCACGCGGCCGTTGGGGGGCGGAGGTACGGGCCCGTTCACGTGGGCCGTCGGCGCAGAACCATGAAGTACGCGGGTACGAGGGCGCGTTGACCCGTGGGCAGGGTGAAGGTGGTGTGGACGGCGGTGTCGGCCTCGGCGAGGACGGTGAACTCGTCCGCGCCCAGGGGGGCCAGCGCTTGCCGAGGCGGAAGTGGAAGCCGGTGGCCTTCACGTCGTAGGCGATCCAGTCCAGGGTGTCCGGCACAAGGTGGGAGGCGTTGCCCAGGATGCGCATGCCTTCCCCGCCGCTGCCCCGCATCACCGCCGCCGCGATCGCATCCCCGAAGAGTCCGTTGGAAATGAGCGAGCCGACATCGATGTCGTCGGGCTGGTAGACGAGTGAGCAGAACGCGCAGGCCACCATCAGGACATTCGCCTCCGGGTAGGCCCGGCAGAAGTCGTACGCCCGGTTGATGGCCGCACCTCCGGCCGCGCAGCCCAGTTGTGCGATCGGGAGCTGCCGCGTATCGGATCTGAACCCGAGCGCGTTGATCATCCATGAGGTGAGCGGCGGCATCGTGAACCCGTGCAGGGGACGCACGCGATCGCGTCGCTGTCCCGCGCCGTCACCCCGGCCGACGTCAGGGCCTGATCGACCACAGCCGGAATCCGCGACCGTGCCTCGCGCACATACACACGGTTGCGCGCCTCGAGCCCCGGATGCTTGAGGGTGAGAGGCAGCGGCTGGATCAGATGCCGCTTCGCCACCCCCGTGTTGCGGAGCAGTCGCAGTACCAGCGGCAGCTTCTCGTGCCCGGCATGCAATCGGCGGGCCAGCGCGAGAGTCTCCTCCATCGAAAGAGTATGTTCCGGCAACCACACCGCCGGACGGCACAGCACAGCCACGAGCACACTCCTCTGTTCAGCAATTCCGATGGGCTCAAATGGGCTCGGGCGGGCTCCTGCATCCGGGGTCACGCGCGCAGTTCGACAGTCCAGGAATCCAACTCGCCTGCGCTCAGGCCGGGTTACGTCGGATGCTTCGCCGGTATCCCGCACTCACAGGGGTTCTTGGAATCGAACTCCATCATTCGCGCCTCCGTATTTTCGCCAGGCGGCGCGCATTTCCAGAGAAGCTCAGAAAGTGATGGTGCGACAGAGTTGCTCCTGTCGCCCTTGATGTACGTGTTGCATGCTTGCGCCCTTGTGAAACAGTGGCGGCCCGCCTGTGACGTGCGCCGATTGGCTTGCCGCGTGTGACCCGGGTCGGATATGAAGCGTGCATGCTAAAGGGGAAGAAGGTCGGGCTCAGGGCCCGGCACGAGGACGACATCCCGATCCTGCGGGCCGAGCTCTACGACGACGTGGTCAACGGCTCGCGGGCCGAAGGCGCGCCGTGGCGGCCGATCACGCCCGGCTCGAAGGACCCGCGGCTCGTGGTGGACGACAAGGCGGAGGGGCTCGTCCCGTTCTCCGTGGTGGAGCTTGAGGGCGGCACGCTGGTCGGCACCGCGAACCTGTGGGGCATCGACAATCACCACCGCTCCGCGCACATCGGCCTCGGGCTGCTGCCCTCCACCCGGGGCAAGGGCTACGGCACCGACGTGGTCGCGACGCTGTGCCACTACGGATTCGTCGTACGTGGCCTGCAGCGGCTGCAGATCGAGACGCTGGCGGACAACCACGCGATGCTGCGCTCCGCCGAGCGCAACGGCTTCGTCCGCGAGGGTGTACTGCGCTCCTCTGCCTGGGTCCTCGGGGAGTTCCTGGACCAGGTACTGCTCGGGCTCCTCGCCCAGGAGTGGAAGCCGGACTCGCAGGGCTGACAGGGCCGGCCAGGTCTGGCAGAACTCGTAGGACTGGCTCCAGGGGGGCGGTCGCGCTCAGGCCGCCCCTCGCCGGGCTTTCCGGTGATGACAGCAGTCGGCGACGCTATGAAGTGCCGCCGCCCGCATAGGAATTCAGCCCTCGTCCGAATTCCCTTCCGGCGCACTTCGCAAATGTGCAATCGTTCAACGCATTCACGCTCCGTACCTCGGCCGAGGGTTGTCCCGCAGGCGGTCGCGCGGTGAGCTTAAGTGGCGGGAAGGTGCGGACGACACCCCTACTTCTCGGGCGGCGTACCGCTGTGCACCCCGCATTCCGAAAATGGTGACGATCCATCATGCCCCTGCCATGGCACGGCATTTCAGGCCGAATGGGTGCGGTGACGGGGCGGGAAGGCCGAGGTGTCCGGCATGGCTGCTGCCACGTCCGCCCCCGCTGCGGTGGGCCCGGTGAATCTACGGAAACTGCGCGGCACGCCACCGGACCGGCTGCCGGACCTCGCCGCGCACATCCGCTCCCTGCTCATCGAGAAGGTCTGCGCGACGGGCGGACATCTGGGGCCGAACCTCGGTGTGGTGGAACTGACGATGGCCCTGCACCGGGTCTTCGACTCGCCACGGGACGCGCTGGTCTTCGACACCGGCCACCAGGCGTACGTCCATAAGCTCCTGACCGGCCGGGAGCGGGAGTTCGACACGCTGCGGCAGGCGCGGGGCCTGTCCGGCTACCCCTCCCGCAAGGAGTCCGCACACGACCTGGTGGAGAACTCGCACGCCTCGACCGCCCTGTCCTACGCCGACGGCCTCGCCAAGGCCCGGGCCCTCAGCGGCGACCACGACCGGGCCGTGGTCGCGGTCATCGGCGACGGGGCCATGACCGGCGGGATGGCATGGGAGGCGCTGAACAACCTCGGCGCCGCACCCGAGCGCCCGGTCGTGATCGTCCTCGATGACAACGGCCGCTCCTACGCGCCTACGACCGGGGCTCTCGCCGGTCATCTGGAACTGCTGCGGCACAAAGACGGCGCGGCGGTGTGCCGGAATCTCTTCACCGACCTCGGCTTCACCTACTTCGGCCCCGTCGACGGCCACGACACCGCCGCACTGGAACAAGTGCTGCGGCGGGCCAAGAAGTTGAACCGCCCGGTGGTGGTGCACGTGAGCACCGTCAAGGGCAAGGGCTATGAGCCGGCCGAGACCGACACGGCGGACTGCCTGCACGCCGTCGGCGCCGTGCACCCGGCCACCGGCCGGCCGCCCGCGGCTCCGCAGGCGAACGGGAGCGGCGCGAGCAGGTCATGGACCGGCGTGTTCGGGCAGGAGCTGGTGGAGCTGGCCGCCGAGCGCGAGGATGTCATCGCCGTCACCGCCTCCATGCTGCGCCCCACCGGCCTGCACTCGATGGCCCGCGAGTTTCCCGCGCGGGTCTTCGACGTCGGTATCGCCGAACAGCATGCCGTCACCTCCGCGGCCGGTCTGGCGATGGGTGGCTACCACCCCGTCGTCGCCATCTACGCCACGTTCCTGAACCGGGCCTTCGAGCAGGTGCTGATGGATGTCGCGCTGCACCGCCTTCCGGTCACCTTCGTCCTCGACCGGGCCGGCATCACCGGACCCGACGGGCCGTCCCCTCACGGCATGTGGGACCTGTCCCAGCTGGCGACTGTGCCCGGACTGCGCATCGCGGCCCCGAGGGACGCGGCCCGGCTGCGTGTACTGCTGCGCGAGGCCGCCGCGATCGATGACGGGCCCAGCATGCTCCGGCTGCCCAAGGCCACCACGGGCCCGGACATCGAGACGCTCGCCCGGATGGACGGCATCGACATCCTGCACCGCAGCACCTCACGGCCTCTTGATGTCGCACTCGTGACCGCGGGCCCCCTCGCCAAGCCCGCCCTCGACGCCGCCCGCGAACTGGAGCAGCACGGCATCGGCTGCACCGTCCTGGACCCGCGCTGGGTGCTCCCGGTCAACGCCGCGCTGCCGGCCCTGCTCGCGCGCCACCGGCTGGTGGTCACGGTGGAGGACGGCGTACGCACCGGCGGCATGGGCAGCGCCATCGGCCAGGCCTGCCAGGACGCCGGGATCAGCAGCAAGGTGATCAATCTGGGGCTGTCCCGTGCCTTCATCGAGCACGGCACCCGCGCGGCGCTGCTCGCCCAGGAAGGCCTGGACGCCGCGGGCATCACCCGAACCGTCCTGCGGGCCACCGGCGAACACCCCCGCACGCACCCTTCGCCGGCCACGGCCACGGCCACGCCCGAGCCCACGGCCACGGCCGAGCACGAGCATGAGCCCGCGACCACTACCGCGTCCGAGTCCGAGCGCGTGACCACGTCCGAGCCCACGGCCACTTACGCACCAGCACCCACGACCGCAGCCCGGAGGGCGCGATGAGCACGATCGATCTTGGCCTGCCCGCGTTGCCGTCCGCTCCTGGTCCGGTGCGCCGCCGCCCTACCCGTCAGCTGAGTGTCGGGTCGGTGCCCGTGGGCGGCGGCGCACCCATCTCCGGACAGACGATGACCGCCACCAACACCGCCGACGTGGCTGCCACGTTGCAGCAGATCGCCGAGGTCACCGCGGCGGGCTGTGACATCGTCCGGGTCGCCGTCCCCTCCGCCGACGACGCGGCGGCGCTGCCCGCCATCACCAGGAAGTCACCGATCCCAGTGATCGCCGACATTCACTTCCAGCCCCGCTATGTCTTCGCCGCCATCGACGCGGGCTGTGCCGCGGTCCGGGTGAACCCGGGCAACATCAGGAAGTTCGACGACAAGGTCGGCGAGATCGCCAAGGCCGCGGCCGCGGCGGGCACCCCGATCCGGATCGGGGTCAACGCCGGTTCGCTGGACCAGCGCCTCCTGGCCAAGCACGGCTCGGCCACTCCCGAGGCCCTGGTGGAATCCGCGCTGTGGGAGTGCTCCCTGTTCGAGGAACACGGCTTCAGTGACTTGAAGATCGCGGTCAAGCACCATGACCCGCTCACGATGATCGCCGCGAACCGGCTGCTCGCCGAGCAGTGCGACCACCCGCTGCACTTGGGTGTCACCGAGGCAGGCCCGGCCTTCCAGGGCGCCATCAAATCGGCTGCCGCTTTCGCGGTCCTGCTGGGCGAGGGCATCGGTGACACCATCCGCGTATCCCTCTCGGCCCCGCCGGGGGAGCAGGCCAAGGCGGGCTGTCACATCCTGTCCTCGCTCGGTCTTCGCCCGCGCAAGCTGGAGATCGTCTCCTGTCCGGGCTGCGGCCGTCTGCAGGTCGATATCCATGAACTCGCCGCGCAGGTCGAGGCCGCCTTCGACGACTTCCCCCATCCGCTGCGGATCGCGGTCATGGGCTGTGTAGTCAACGGCCCCGGTGAAGCGCGCGAGGTCGACCTCGGCGTCTCCTGCGGCAACGGCAAAGGCCAGATCTTCCGCCGCGGCGAAGTCCTGCGCACGGTCCCCGAATCCAGGATCGTGGAAACCCTCCTCGAAGAAGCCCTTGCCCTGATCGAGCAGGAATCCGCCAAGGACGAGGACATCGACGTACCGGATACGGATACGGATACGGACGCAGATACGGATACGGATGCGGGCCATGCGGTGAGGACGGTGACGTCATGACGGTCCTGCCGCCCACAGTCGCCGCGTATGAGCCGTGGCCGTCACCGGCGCAACAGCGAGCGGGCAGGCAGGAGTTGCCCGACAGCCACCAGGTATGCCTGTGCGTCGAGGAGGAGCTGGCGGAGTTCGTCGTACGCAAACAGGCCGCGGCCGATGCCGCCGGACTGCCGGCCGAGGTGCCCCGGGTATTGGGGGAGTTCCTGGTGGCGGGCGGCAAACGCATCCGGCCCCAGCTGTGCGTGCTGGGCTGGTACGCCGCGGGCGCACCCGGTGACCTGGGCCCCGTGCTGCAGGTGGCGGCCTCCCTTGAGATGTTCCACGCCTTCGCCCTCATCCACGACGACGTCATGGACCGCTCCGCCACCCGCCGTGGCCGGCCCACCGTCCACCGGACCCTCGCGGGCTGCCGTGCCGCAGGGCGAAGTCCCGCAGCTGCAGAACAGCTGGGGGAGTCGGGCGCGATCCTGGTCGGGGACTTCGCGCTGGCCTGGGCCGCGGAACTGCTGCACACCGCCGCCCTCACCCCCGGCCAACTGCAGCGGCTGCTGCCGCTGGCCGACGCGATGCGTGCTGAAGTCCTCTACGGCCAGTACCTGGACGTCATGGCCATGGCAAGTCCCGCCCCCGACCTCGACCGCGCCCTGCGCACCATCCGCTACAAGACCGCCAAATACACCATCGAACGCCCCCTGCACATCGGTGCCGCCCTCGCCACCGCCGACGACCAACTCCCGCGCGCCCTCAGCCGGTTCGCACTGCCGCTTGGCGAGGCCTTCCAGCTGCGCGACGACCTGTTGGGCGTCTTCGGCACACCGTCCAGGACCGGCAAACCGTCCAGGACCGGCACACCGTCCAGGACCGGCACACCGTCCAGGACCGGCAAGCCGGCCCTGGACGACCTGCGCGAAGGCAAGCCCACCGCCCTGATCGCCCTCGCCCTGCGCCACGGAGACGCCACCCAGGCAAGGCTGCTGCGCACCCTGTACGGCAACCCCGCCCTGGATGAGGACGGCGCCGCCACCGTACGCAACCTGATCGAGGCCAGCGGAGCCTGCCGGGCCGTCGAGGAAATGATCCGCGAGCGCCACGAACAGGCCCTGGACGCACTGGAGAAGGCACCTCTGCCCACCGAGGCCCGGGACCGGCTGAGCGAGCTGGCCGACCAGGCCGCCTGGAGGGCCACATGAGCTCTGCACCTCAACGGCGCCCGCACAAAAGGGTGCTGCTCGCCGCCCCGCGGGGCTTCTGCGCCGGCGTCGTCCGCGCCGTCCAGGCGGTGGAGCGGGCCCTGGAGCTGCACGGGGCGCCCGTCTACGTCCGGCATGAGATCGTCCGCAACAAGTACGTCGTCAGGTCGCTGGAGAAGAAGGGCGCCGTCTTCGTCGAGGACACCGACGAGTGCCCGAGGGCCAGGTGGTGCTGTTCTCCGCGCACGGCGTGGCCCCCGCGGTCCGCGAGGCCGCAACCGCCCGCAATCTCAACGCTGTTGACGCCACCTGCCCGTTGGTCACCAAGGTCCACAAGGAAGCCGTCCGGTACGCGCGGGAGGGCTACGACATCCTGCTGATCGGGCACGAGGGCCATGAGGAGGTCATCGGCACCCTCGGGCATGCCCCCGACCGCATCGCCCTGGTCGACGGCCCCGACGACGTCGCGGAGATCGAGGTGCGCGACGACTCGCAGGTGGTCTGGCTGTCCCAGACCACCCTGAGCGTGGACGAGACGATGGAGACCGCTCGCGCCCTGAAGGAGAAGTTCCCGCAGCTGACCTCGCCGCCCAGCGACGACATCTGCTACGCGACGCAGAACCCGGCAGCAAGCGGTGAAGCAGCTGGGCGCCGAGGCCGACCTGGTGATCGTGATCGGCTCGGTGAACTCCTCCAACTCCCAGCGCCTTGTCGAGGCCGCCAGGCACGCCGGGGCCCGTGCGGCCCACCTCGTCGACACCGCGGACGAGATCGACGAGACCTGGCTCGACGGCGTGCGCACGGCCGGCGTCACCTCCGGCGCCTCAGTGCCCGAGACCCTGGTCGATGAGGTGCTTCAGTGGCTGGCGCGGCGCGGCTTCGAGGACGTCGACGTCGTCACGGCCGCCGACGAGCACCAGCACTTCGCCCTGCCCCGCGAACTGCGCTGACACCACCACGTACCCCGGCGCACCTCACTGGCCCACCCTGCCGTCGATGCACTCGCGCAGCAGATCGGCGTGCCCGCAGTGACGGGCGTACTCCTCGATCCTGTGCACCAGCAACTCCCGCACCGCCGTGCCGTCCTTGCCCAGACGCTCACCCAGGTCCGGGTGCGCGGCAAGGGCGGCGTCGGTGGCGGCCTGCTCGCGCTCCAGGTCGGCGTACGCGGCGTCGACCACGGCCTGGTCGGCGACGGCCCCGTTGAAGTCCCCGTCGTCCTTGTCGTACAGCGTCGGCAGCGGATCACCGTCGCTGATCCAGTTGCGCCAGTCCCGCTCCACTTCGGCGATATGGCGCAGCAGGCCGAGCAGCGACATCGTCGACGGCGGCACCGAACGACGGGCCAGCTGCTCCGGGTCCAGGCCCTCGCATTTCATCCGCAGGGTCAAGCGGTAGCCCGACAGGAAGTCCTGCAGCGTCGCCAGCTCGCCGTCCGGGCTGTTGCCCTCACTGTTGCGGGGGTCGTCGTCCGGGTCCGCCCACATGTCGGGGTAGACGGTCGCCTGGGTCCATCGCGCGGGTTGGTCACTCATGCGCTGCATGGTCGTCCACGGCGGCCGGTCGCGCCACTGAGTTTCCCGGCGGCCAAGTGCTCCGCGGGAAGTCCGGCAAGACATCTGCGGGTGCGTCGTGGCTGGTCGCGCAGTTCCCCGCGCCCCTTTGGGGCACGACGAACCGCACCGGACTTGCCCCAAGCCGCTTAGCGGACGGTGAGCTCCGTGACCACCGCGCCGTGATCCGAGTAGAAGGGCCCGCTTTCGTGCTGCGGCAGGCGCTCGTCGATGACGTGCGCGTCGTTCACCTGGATCTGCGGGCCCTTGGCGAAGACGAAGTCGATCCGGTCCTTGGTGACCATGCCCGCGTAGTCGGGGTGCGGGCTCCACGTGCGGCCCGGATCGGCGCACACGTCGGGGTGGGCGGCCCGGTAGGTGTCCGTGTAGCCCGCGTCGGTCAGGATGTCGGTGGCGGCCAGGTCGTAGCCGAGGCCGAAGTGGTGGGCACATCCGGCCCACCGGTCGGTCCAGTCCGCGGCGGGGATCGTGTTGAGGTCACCGGCGAGCAGGACCGGGTCGGTGTTCCCGGCGAGCATGCGCGGCACCTGCTTGCGCACGATGTCCGTGACCTGGGGGATCTGCTTGCCCTTCTCGGCGTCGGCCACCTGCTTGGGGCTGTAGGTGGGCGGGCGGCCCGCCTGTACGTCCTTGGCGTTGGTGTCGATCATGTCGCCGATCCAGGGCTCCGTGTACGACGTCCAGGTGTCGAAGAGATTGAGCTGCCGCCCGCCGGGAAGCCGCACGCGCGCGCCGCCGATGTTGAAGTCGGTGACGGTGGTGCCGGTCGGGTTCGGGAAGGTCGTCACCACGTCGTAGCGGGTGAAGACCCACAGGTTGTCGTTGGCGGCGTCGGTGATCCGCACCGCGTGGTACGCGCCCTTGCCCGCACGCTCGCTCAGGGCCGCTCTGATCTCCTCGGCGGAGCCGTACGTCTCGACGGAGAAGAACACATCGGGGGCGATGTCGGCCAGCTGGTCCAGGAGGAGCGCGAAGTTCTTCTCGCCGCCCAGGCCGTCGTTCTTGCCGCCGTGGAAGATGTTCCACGCCAGCACCCGCACCGACTCGGCCCTCGTGGAGTCCGCGGGTGCGGGCACCGCCGAGGGCGCGGTGAGCGCGGCGGAGGCGACAACGGCGGTGAGCAGCACGGCGCCCCGGCGTATGCGCCGCGACGGCCTGGTCAGCAGTCTCTTGGCAGTCAGTACGGAGTTCAGCACACCGGTGATCTCAGCACGACGGACCGCGGAAGGGAACAACTTGGAGTGACGAGAAGGCGAAGACTGTACGGGTGAGGCAGCAAACTCCGTCAGGCAGCAAACCCTGTCAGGCAGCAAACTCCGTCAGGCAGCAAACCCCGTCAGGCAGTGATGCCGTTCAGTACCGCCGCGATGATGTCATCCTCCGCGGGGGAGTCGTGCGCGGTGTGCGGGAACAGCGCCGACAGTACGGTCTCGTGGCAGATGCCGACCAGCAGCGCCGCCGCCGCGTCCGTCCGTGCACCCTCGGCCAGTCTGCCCAACTCCCGTTCGGCGCGCAGATATCCGCGAAGCCGGTCCCGCCAGTCCCGGCCGGGGCCGTCGAGCTCCCCGAACCTGGCCAGGACAGCGGGCTGGGCGAGCAGTCCCGTGAACGCGGGCAGGATCGCCCGGTGCAGGGCCATGCCGTAGCGGAGGTGCGTGCGGAGGTTGTCCTCAAGCGTGCCGACACCGGGCTCGGGAAGTGCACCCAACGTGCCTTCGACGGAACGCACATGGGCCCGCAACGCATGCGCGAGCAGCTCCTCCTTGTCGGAGAAGTGGTTGTACAGCACGCCGTCGGCGACACCGGCCTCGCGGGCGATGGCGCGCACCGTGAGCCCGGCTGTGCCCCGCGCCGACACCAGCTGCTCCGCCGTGGCGATCAGATGCTCGCGCAGCGAACGGCCGTCGCCCTGGCGCAGCGCCGCCGCTTTTCGTGGGGCCAACTCCCTGTTCCTCTCCCGCACATGGTCCTGGATGCCCGCAGTGCCCGGCCCTCGGGGTGTGACTTACTTGGCCCTCAGGGCGCGACCGCGGTGACGAGCCAGGCCGTACCGCGCAAACGCACGGCGTCGGGTCCGGCGAATGGGCGCAGTGCCGTCTCCAGGGCGCCTCGCGCGCGGGCCGCGGCCTCGGGGTCGACCAGGCCCAGGTGGTACTTGACCGGTCCCCAGTCCGCCATGAACCCGGCCGCGTCCGCGACGTCCCGGCCCCAGATCTGATCCGCCTCGACCCGCTCGCAGCCGATGTCCCCGAAGCCGGCGCCGGACAGCACCGCACGGCTGCGGGCCGGATCGGCGAAGGAGGTCGGCCCGGTGCCGTCCTGGCCGGTGGGGCGCGGCAGGTACGGCTCCATCGCGGCGAAGACCCGGCCGAGGTCGGTGCCGTCGAGGTCGGTCATGCACAGAAAGGCGAGCCGCCCCGCCGGGGCGAGCGCCCGGCGGATATTGGTGAACGCCGCCACCGGATCGGCGAAGAACATCACGCCGAAGCGGCTCATCGCCACGTCGAAGGAGCCCGGCGCGAAGGCGTGGACCTGCGCGTCAGCCTGTACGAACGAGAGATTGCCGAGGCCCTCGGCCTGCGTACGGGCCCGCGCCGTGGCGAGCATCGGTCCTGACAGATCCACCCCCGACACCTCGCCGAGCCGCGCGCGGCGGGCCGCGAGACGGGTCAACTGCCCGTTGCCGCAGCCGATGTCGAGGACCCGGTCGCGCTCGCCGACGCCGGCGGCGTCCAGGACGAAGTCGTTGAAGCCGCTGTTCACGGCGTCGTAGCGGTCGTCGTGCGTGGCCCAGTGCTCACCCTCGTAGCCGTTCCACGCCTCGGCCTGGGCGGTGTTGACGATGCCGGTCATCGGATTCTCCCCCTCGTAATGAACGCACGTTCATGAACCTGCGTTCATCATGAGGGGAAGAAGCGCGAGAAGCAAGACGCTGCCTACTCGGAGCCGGAGCCGGAGCCGGAGGCGGCCAGTGCGGGAGCGGGTGAAGGGGCGGGCGCGCCCGGGGCGTTCCTGGGGCCACCGGTCCCGTTGAACGCCAGGTTCAGGCCGAACGCCACGAGCGTTGCGCTCGTCACCGGCGAACCGAGCACGATCTGCACCCCGTCCGGAAAGCGCGAGTAGAGGTCGGGCGCCACCTCGGGCGCGAGGCCCGCGCCGATCGACACGGCCACGATCAGCAGATTGCTCGTGCCGTCGAACTCGACCTTGCGCAGGGTGCCGATGCCCACGGCGGCGACCGTCGCGAACATCACGAGCCCCGCCGCGCCCACCACCGGCTCGGGCAGCCCCGCGACGAGGGCACCGAGTTTCGGCACCAGACCGAGCACGACGAGGATCGCGCCCGCGACGGTGGCGACATGGCGGCTGCGTACCTTCGTCATCGTCACCAGGCCGACGTTCTGCGCGAACACGGTGTCGACGAAGGCGTTCATGACGCCGCCGAGCACCCCCGAAAGGCCGTCCGCGGCCAGGCCCCGTGCCATGTCCGCGCTGGTCAGTTCCTTGCCGGTGAGTTCCGCGACCGCGATCAGATCGGCCGTGGACTCGGCGAAGAGCACCAGCATCACCACGCACATCGACAGCACGGCGACCGGCGGGAACTCGGGTGCGCCGAAGTGGAACGGCGCGCTCACGCCGAGCCAGTCGGCGGTGCGGGCCGTGGAGAAGTCCACGAGCCCGAGCGGCACGGCGACCGCGGTGCCGGCGAGCAGCCCGAGCAGCACACCGCTCTGCGCGAGGAAACCGCGCCCGAAGCGGGCCACGAGCAGGATCACCACGACCACGAAGGCGGCGAGAGCGAGCCGCGAGGGCGCCGCGTGGTCCGGGGCCTTCGGATCGCTGCCGACCACGAGGTCCACGCCGACGCCGATCAGGGCGAGCCCCACCACCGTGATCACGATGCCGCTGACCAGGGGCGGAAAGAACCTTACGGCCTTGGCGAAGGGCCAGGCGACAAGGAGCCCGAAGACACCCGCGGCGAGCATCGAGCCGTACACCGCCTGGATGCCGTACTCGCCCGCGATCAGGATCATCGGCGTCACGGCGGTGAACGCCGCGCCCGCCATGACGGGCATACGGACGCCGAGCACGCGCCCGACGCCCGCGCCCTGGATCACCGTGATGATGCCCGCGACCAGCAGGTCGGCGTTGATGAGCACGGCGATCGTCGCGGCATCGAGCCCGGCGGCGGCGCCGAAGACCAGCGGCACGGTGACGCAGCCCGTATACATCACCAAAACGTGCTGCAGACCGAGGACG
This sequence comes from Streptomyces monticola, assembly GCF_042665355.1. Taxonomy (NCBI): domain Bacteria; kingdom Bacillati; phylum Actinomycetota; class Actinomycetes; order Kitasatosporales; family Streptomycetaceae; genus Streptomyces; species Streptomyces monticola. Next base: position 508,188 of record NZ_JBHTCF010000002.1, read on the forward strand.
GCCAGCTTCCCCAAGGGCGCACCCCGGCCGCTGTCCTTGGGCATGATCACGGAGATCACGGCAACCCCCTTACTTCTGTGTGGAGTTGGCCTGCGCGCGGCCGGCCTGCGCGAAGTTGGCCGCGATCCGCTCCTGGATGTACCGCTCCGCCGTGATCGGCGGATAGCGGCCCTCCGGGCCCTCGATCACCACGTCACGGTCGGCCTGCGCGAAGAACGCGATGCTGTAGCGGGCACCTCGGTCGTCGTCCGGGCCCGGCGACTTCACCCGGTGGAAGTTGGACGGCAGCCGGTCGTCACTCCACCGCGTCAGCATGTCCCCGATATTGCAGGTGATCACCTCGGCCGACGGCACGACCGGAGTCCACTCCTGCGCCTCCGCCTCCTTGCCGGGACACACCTGCAGCCCGCCCTGCCCGTCCCGCTGGAACAGCAGCGTCAGACAGTCGAAGTCCGTGTGCGCACCGGCCCGCCACACATCCGGGTCGAACTCGGCGTCGGCGGGCAGCGCGAAGTAGTGCAGCAGCCGCAGCGTGGACTGGTACTGCGCGCTCGCCGGGTCGTGGGCACGGGCGAAGAAGTCGCTGTCGAAGCCCAGCTTGTCCGCGAAGCAGGACAGAACCCGCATCGCCACCTCACGACAGCGCGCCTCGAACTCCAGCACGCGCGGCCGGAAGTGGGGAAGCACGTCATCGGGCCACAGGCCGTCCATGTGGGGCCGGGTGAGCTGATACGACTCCTTCTGGTCCGGCGTGCCGATGGACGGCCTGACCTGGGTCATGGACTCCCAGCCCGAGTTGAGCCCCTTCTTCAGGGCGTGGCGGGCCTTGAGGTGGCCGGACAGGGCGAAGAAGTCCTCGGCGTTCGCGAACGCCGCGTCGACCAGGTCCTGTTCGATGCCGTGGTGGACGAGCTGGAAGAAACCGATGTCGGTGGCCGCCGCCCACAGCTCATCGGCGATCTCGGCCTTGCGGTTCTCGAAGTCGCCGAGGTCGATCCGGCGGATCTCGCGGCTGCCGGTCTCGGTGCCGGCCCCGCCCATGCGGGTCTCGCGGTCGAGTTCGGCGAGGCTGTACGTGGTGTTGTCGTGCATCGCGGTATCTGCTCCTGTGTGCAGGGGAGATGTGTCGTACGGGATGCAGTCACCGCCCCTGCATCCCCACCGCGGACACGCAGAGGTCCGCGGGCACGGCCGTCATCGGACCCGTCATCGGGTCCGCCGCCGTGGGCTGGCACCGGCCCTACGGAAGGGCCGTGCGCGATGGAGTCAGCCTGACGGCACCGTGTTTCGTGTGTGAACCGGCTCTGTTACCGCGACAAGACGTCCACCAGGAACTCATCGGAAAGGCGTGTGCTGAGCCCGTCGAGCACCACCGCCTCGCCCGACACAAGCACCGAGTCCACGGTCCGGCTCGACGCGCACGTCAGCAGCGTCGCCCCCGGATCGCGCACCGGAAGGCAGGCGTAGTCCCGCTCGAAGCGGTGCAGTACGAGATCGGCGGTCATGCCGGGCGCGACGCCGCCCTCGTAACTCTCCAGACCAAGGACCTCGTTGGCGCCGCCCGCCGCCATCGGCAGCATCTCCGCGAAGCCGAGCAGATCTGCCTGCCGGTGCGCGGCACGCTGCACATACGCCCCGATCCGCATCGTCTCCAGCATGTCCTGGGTGTCGTTGCTCGCGGCCCCGTCGACACCGAGCCCGACCCGGAGCCCGGCGTCGCGCATGGCGGGCACCGGGGCGATGCCGCTGCCCAGGCGCATATTGCTGAGCGGGTTGTAGGAGACACCGACACCGTGCCGCGCGAGCGTCGCACGGCCCGCCGCGTCCAGCTCCACACAGTGCACGGCGAGCAGCCGCCCCCACAGAAAACCGGCTGCCTCCAGATACTCCACGGCACCCTGGCCGGTGTGCTCGCGGCACATCAGATCATCCGTCGGAGTCTCCAACAGGTGGATGGAAACCGGCAGTTCACGCTCCTGTGCGTACGCCCTCACCTGCCGCATGCCCTCCGGTGTGAGGCAGCGCGGGTTGGGCACGGCGAGACCGGTCGAGATCCTGGTGCCCGCGGTGGCGGCCGCCAGCTTGTCGGTGTGCGCGAGGGCGGCCTCCAGGGGCTGCATCAGGCGGGGATCGAAGCCCCACTTGCGGGACGGGTCGGCGCGGTCGGCAACGCCCCGGCACAGGACGGCGCGCATGCCCGCGTCCCGCAGGGCACGGACCACGGCGTCGTGGATCTCGGCCGACGGGTGCGGCCACATGTGCTCCACCAGGGTCGTGGTGCCGCTGCGCAACGCCTCCGTCGCCGCGGCCGCCGCTGCCGCGTACGCCCGCTCGGGGGTGAGGGCGACGGTCTCCTCGCCGACGGTGCGCAGCCAGGACAGCAGCGGCTCGCCCTCACCGATACCGCGCAGACAGGCCTGGTAGAGGTGGGTGTGGGTGTTGACGAAGCCGGGAATGAGGTGACCGCCGCGCGCCTCCAACACCCGCGTACCACGAGGCAGTTGACCGGCCGGCACGATCGCGCGCACACGGCCGTCGGCCAGGTGCACGTCCTGCGCCTGCAGCCACTGTCCGCCGCTCCACACGCAGGCATCGGTGATCGTGTCGACGTGCCTGTCGGCGCACGTGCCGGCGGAGGCGTCGGCGTATGTGTCGTTGGACATCAGAAATCCTCCCGGTGGCGGCGCCCCACGTGGTGGAACAGCAGGTTCAAGGTGAAGGCGACAAGGCCGGTCACGGCGATGCCGCTGTCCAGGACCGTGCGCAGATACGTGGGCAGCGGGGCGTAGAACTCGGGCGCCCCGACGGGGATCATGCCGAGCCCGACGGCGAGCGCGGCGGTGAGCAGATTGCGGCCGTCGGACAGGTCGGCGCGGGCCAGGATGCGAAGGCCCACCGCGCCGACGGTCCCGAACATCACCAGCGACACCCCGCCGAGCACGGGCCCCGGCACGGCGGCCACCGCGGCTCCGAGGGCCGGTACGAAGGCGAGCAGCACCATCAACCCGCCCGACAGCGCGACGACATGACGGCTCATCACGCTGGTGACGCTGACGAGCCCCACGGACTGCCCGAAGGTCACGATGGGAAAGGAGGAGAACCCGCCGGACACCACGGTGGCCGCGCCGTCCGCGCGCAGCGCCCGGACCACGGTCGGAGCGTCGTCGCCGCGCCCCACGATCTGGCCCACGGCGAGGGTGTCGCCCACGGACTCGACCATGTTGACCAGCTGGACGACGAGCATCGCCACGATCGCCGGGACGACGAACACCGGCGCCCCGAACGCGGTGGGATCCGGCGCGCTCACGGCGGGCGCCGCGCCCACCTCCGCCCCGTCGAACAGGCCCAAGGGAACGGCGAGCAGCGTGCCCGCGGCCAGGGCGAGCAGCACGGAGAAGCGCGCGACGGCCGGTGGGGCGAGCCGCTCCACGAGGACGACGAGGAGCACCGTCACGGCGGCGAGCGCGAGCCCCCGCGCCCCGCTGCCGTCCTCGCCGTGGCCGCCGTGCCCGGTGATGAGCCCGGCCGCCGACGGCACCAGGGAGAACCCGATGACCGCGATGACCGTGCCGGTGACCAGCGGCGGGAAGAGATGAAGGAGCCGCCCGAACCACGGCGCGACAGCCACCGTCAGGAGCCCGGCGACGATCGTCGCACCGAACACGGCGGCCAGACCGTGCTGTTGGCCGATGAGCACGGCCGGAGTGATAGCCGTGAACGTCGAGCCCATGACGATCGGAAGCCGCGCCCCGAACCACTTGAAGCCAAGGGTCTGCAGCAGCGTCGCCACTCCGCTCACCAGCAGATTGGCGCTGATGAGCAGCCGTATACGGTCCTCGGGCAGCTCCAGGGCGACCCCCACGAGCAGTGGCATGGTGGCCATGCCCGAGTAGGCGACCAGCAGATGCTGAAGGCTCAGCGGCACCATCCGGTGCAGCGGCGGCCGTACGTCGACGGGGTGCGGCCCCGCCGGCGCCGTGGCATGCGTGTCCACAGCCATCGTTCCTCCCTCAAAACGCGGTGGAAGACGGCTGGTTCGCGCCAGGAGACCCCGGTCGCCCGTCGGCCGTTAGCAGCCATGACCGACGTGCACCCGACCGTAGGCAGAGCGTGTTTCGGCGTGATTGCGCGCAGGAAACAGGCGCTGATCGTGCGTGCCGGGCGGGGGCGCCCGGCTGTCGAGGGGCCGGTCAGCCCGCAGGTGGCGTACCGGACACTTCCCGCGGAGTGCTCAGAGTGCGGCGTTGCCGTAGGCGTAGCGGGCGATCGCTCGGCCCTGCTTGTTGCGGATCTCGGCGGTGTCGCCCAGGTCGTGCCAGACCCCCGTCATGCTGTTGAAGGAGTAGCCGCCCCAGGCCGGGTGGACCTTGTTGGTGTAGATCCTGACGGGGACGCCGGGCGCGAGGGTGGTACCCGCGGGGAACGTGAAGTCCTGCCCCACGTCACCGTCGTTGACGACCCAGCCGTCCACCGCGACGGGGGCGCCGCACCGGTTGACGATCTCGATGTATTCGTCCCCCAGAAGTCCGGCGGTCCCGCCCTTGAACTGCACGGTGCGGATCGCGACGTCGGCGGGCTTGATGGTTACCAGCATCGCCTTCAGCTCGACGGTGACGCTCTGTCCTTCCGGGACGTGAACGGAATCGGCGGGGGTTCGTCGCGGCCGGTGGGGAAGCCGGTGACGACCAGGCCGTAGGCGGCGCCGTCGAGCGTGATCCGGTCTCCGGCGGCGCCGCCGCGGTGCGCCTGGAGGATGTCGGGGCTGTCGTGGTCCTGGTCGTTGACGGCGAAGTACTCGAGGTAGGGGGTGAGCGTCGAGCCGGGCCCGCCCTCGGCCTCCAGACGGATGTCGAGGCGCAGCGGGAAGTGATCGAGGGGGTGGCCTGTTCGCGTACGAAGTTGTCGATCGTGACCTGGCCGACCGTGAAGCCGTGGCCGTCCAGCGGCGCCTCGGTGGTGGTGCCGGTGAACCTCAGTCCCGCGGTGCGGTTGTCCGCGTCGGGCTTGCCCAGGTCATGTGGTCGGTGCGGTACCCCTGCACATTCTCCGGCACCGTCATCACGAGCTGCCAGATCGCGGACGTGGTCACCCTGACCATGGTTCCCCTTCCCTGAGCACCTGAGTACGGACTTCGGTCGTGGGCACCGATCCCACGGGTGGACCTCACAGGTGGACGTCATGGGTGGTGGAAGCGGGCGAGGCCACGAGGAGCGGCGCCGAGTCACCGTAGGCATGGGGTCATGTCATTTACGGGGCTTTTCCACGCCATATCACAAGTTGGCCGGTAACACGGTCTTGCGGTCGGCCGCCGCACTCGCCGCCGACGGGGCCCGAGCGCGCGCTCGGACCACGCCGGGCAGGTCAACTCACCCTTGCGGAAGTCAAGGAGTGACGTTCTTGACCGGCAGCACGTGGCTCGCGCCCGCGATGTAGTAGTCACCGGGCGCGGAGAAGACCACGAACTCGCGGTCGTAGGAACGGATCTTGACGCGGATGGCGAACCTGCCGTTCGCGTCGGTGGTGGCCCTGGCGTTGTACGCGGACTCGAAGTACGTCCGCAGCAGCACCCGGGTGCCGGCGACCGGCCCGTGCCCGGCGGGCCAGGTGACCTGGCCGACGACGACGAGGGTGTCACCGGCGCGCACCTTGGTCCGGCTGACCTTGTAGGTGAGGGTGCTGGTGACCGGCTGCACCGCCACCGTGGTGTCCCCGAAGAAGGCGTAGTGGTCCGTGGGGTCGCCGGGGTCATAGAGCGCGCCGAACTCCACTCGGTGACGGGGGAAAAGGTGGATGCTCGGCTCGTTCTGCCAGCGGTCCGCCGTCACGCCGGAGAGTGTGAACCGTCCTTCGGCGTCGGTGTGCACGGTGCCAAGGGAGAGGGTCTCCCGCTCGGTGGGATCGATGGGATCGCCCCAGGGATTCCACGTGTCGTACAGGACGCTCTTGGTCAGCTGGACCGGGGCGTCCGCCACGGGGATGCCGTCGGCGCGGGTCACCGCTCCGGCGAGGTCCACCGTGCGACGGCCGAAGTCGGTTTCCGCGGGACTGCTGGAGATGGACACCTCGAAGTCGGGCTGCGGCGGTTCGCCCGGCGCGAGTGCGCTCTGCGCTCCGTGGGCGGCCGGCATTCCGAGGGCGAGGCTGGTGGCCAGGACGAGTACGGCGATGACGGCCAGTCGGGTGGCCGCTAGAGGTGAACGCATGGGCGCGTGAACTCCGTTGGTGTCGTAGGTCGCGCCGGCGTTGGTACCGGCACGGGGTTCGACACACGGGTCGAGGGCCGTGGTTGTAGGAGGCGCGGAGAGTCCATGGAGTGTCCATCGACGGTCCACTGCGCGTTCGCCGCCTGGTGGCCTGCTGGCCGCGTGGCGTGGTGACCCGGGCGGATCCCTTCGGAGAGGGAGCGGGCGGCCGCAGCCGGGTGGGAGCCGTGCCCGTACAGGGGCAGATGGTGCCCGTACAGGGGCAGTTGGTGCCCGTATTGGGTCCGAACGTTCCGCGGTCACGTCAGGCCTGTCATCACCTCGTAACCGCCCTTCCCCCGTGATCGCCGCAGCAGGCAGGGTGTTGATCGACCAGGCACGAGGCCGGGCCGGGCCCATCGGCAGACCGCACAGCCGAGCCGGGCCAACCCGCCGGGCCCCGCCGACCGGCCGCACATCAGTATCACCAGGGGGAGATACAGCATGCTTCGCAGCCACCGTAAGACCGTCCTCACTGCCGCCGCGCTGATAGCGACGACGACACTGCTCACGGCCTGTCAGGACGGTGACACCGAGGGCAAGAAGGTGCCCTCCTCCGGCCCCTCGGCCTCGGAGGCGAAGGAGGGCTCCGGCAACGACACCGCTGCTTCTGGTGGAGGCACGGCGCCGGCCGACGACACTGCGAAGAGCAAGTCCGGCAGCGGCAAGGTGACCGGTACGTGGTTCGGGACGGTCTCCTACCTCGCTCCCGGCAAGTACACCGTCTCCGATCTCAAGGACACCCAGCAGCAGTTCTTCACGTCCACCGACACCGACATCCAGGGAGCCGGGAAGATCTGCGGCGACGCGGCCGGCCAGGCCGCCAGTCCCTGCAGCGAGGACGAGCTCGAGGCCGCCGCCAAGGACGGCGTCTCCGCCACGGTCAAGCTCAAGGACGGCATCGCCGTCAGCGTCGTCGAGGACCGCTCCGGCAGCGACGACGGCGACAAGACGTCGGGCCTGTGGAGCGGCAAGCTCGCGTACCTGGCTCCGGGGAAGTACTCCGTCGTGAACGACGAAGGCGAGTGGGCCTTCGTCACCTCCGACAAGACCGTCATCAACGGGGCCGGCTGGATCTGCGGCGACCGTGAAGACATGAAGCAGTGCAGCGAGGACGAGCTCGAGGCCGCCGCCAAGGACGGCGTCAGCGTCGCCGTGAAGGTCGACCACGGCATCGCCGTCACCATCGACGAGAACCACAACTGAATCGTCGCCACGCGATACGACAGGCTTTCCGTCCGCCACAAGGCCGTGGTGCTGGTCGCAGCCATCGGAGAGGGGCTGCGAGCAGCACCTTCGCGTCATGTGGCAGCCTGACCCGCGCCGGGGACGTCCCACCTGACCAGGGTTCAACCCGCAGCGCCGACGAGGCGTCCGCCGGATGGCCGCTCACGCCTGCCGACTCAGGCGAGGTGCTTGCTGAAGAACTCGACCAGCTTGGCGACGGCAGGAGTCACGTACTGGTCGCGGTCGTACAGATCGACGTGGGTGGCACCCTCGACGAGGAACAGCTCCGCGTTGCCAGGGCTGTCGGCGACGGCCTTCTCGGAGAACCCCCGGGTCACCGCCTCGGTGCCGGCGATCATGAGCAGCGGGCGGGGCGCGACCTTGGCGACGTCGGCGAAGGAGTCGAACTGGTCGAGGAGATCCGCGCTGCGCACGACCATGTCCCCGGTGGAGCGCGGGTGCCTGCCGCGGGGCGTCTTGTAGTAGTCGACGAGCTCAGCCGTCGGGGCGGGGGTCTCGGCATCAGCCTGCTCCGGCAGCCCCTCGACATCCTCGCGTGGAACCCCCTGGCAGCAGAGCTGCTGTGCGACTTCGCGGCTGTGCCCGAGTCCGAGCGCAACTACGTCCGCATGGTCTTCACCGACCCGGTGATGCGCGAAATCTATCCGGAGTGGGAAGACGTGGCCCGCACATGCGTCGAAGTCCTGCGGATGGAAGCCGCAATGAATCCGACCGATCCAGCCCTTACAGCTCTTGTGGGCGAGCTGGCCGTCGCCGATCAGCAATTCCGGGTCTGGTGGGCCGAGCACCGCGTCGCGCACCAGGACTTCGGCCGTAAGCGCATTGCCCACCCCCTCGTCGGCGAACTCACCCTCGACTGGGACACCTTCCGCTACGCCGGTGCACCAGAACAGCAACTCGTGCTCTGGTCGGCCGAACCCGGCACCTCGGACGCGGAACGACTGGCCGATCTGACCCACGGCACGGCCCGGAGTTAGCAGCGCTCGTCGCAGCCCGCCCGTACCAGTCCCGTCTCGTACGCCAGGATCACGGCCTGGGCCCGGTCGCGCAGGCCCCGCTTCGCGAAGAGCCGGTTGATGTGGGTCTTCACGGTGTGGTCGGTGATGGTGAGCCGCTCGGAGATCTCCGCGTTCGACAGGCCGCGCGCGATGAGCGTGAGCACCTGTGCCTCCCGCGCCGTGAGGTCGTCCGCCGCGGCCGTCGGCAGGGCGCTGGGCCTGCTGTGCACGAACTGGGCGACGAGCCGCTTGGTGACCTCCGGGGCGAGCAGGGCGTTACCGGCCGCCACGACCCGTACCGCGTGCAGGAGTTCGGGGAACGTCGCGTCCTTGAGCAGGAAGCCTCCGGCTCCGGCGGCCAGCGCGTCGTACACGTACTCGTCCAGGTCGAAGGTGGTCAGCATGAGCACCTTCGTCGCCCCGTCGGACGCGGCGAGGATCTCGCGCGCCGCCTCGATACCGTTCTTGTGCGGCATGCGGATATCGAGCAGGGCGAGGTCCGGCCGTGTCCGGGCGGCGAGCCGCACCGCCTCGGTGCCGTCCGCGGCTTCGCCGACGACTTCGATGTCGCTTTGCGTGGAGAGCAGGTTCACGAAACCGGTCCGCACCACGGCCTGGTCGTCCGCGATCAGAGCCCTGATCACACCGTTCGCCCCGCTCGCCCCGCTCGCCCCGCTCGCTCCGTTCGCCCCGCTCACACCGTGCGCCCCGCTCGCTCTGTTCGCCCCGCTCACACCGTTCGCCCCGCTCGCTCCGTTCGCCCCGCTCACTCTGCTCTCCCCGCTTGCCCCGTTCGCCGTGTTCACCAAGGGAGTTCAGCCTCCACCACAAATCCTCCGTCCCGGCCCGAGCCCGCGCTGAGCCGCCCCCCGACCAGAGCCGCCCGCTCGCGCATCCCGGCAAGCCCGTGCCCGGTGCCCGGCGTCCTGGCCGGACCCGGACCGTCGTCGGTGACGCACAGCGAGAGCAGCCGGCCGGCACCGTAGTCGATCTTCACTACGGTACGGGCCCCGGGCGCGTGCTTGCGTACGTTGGTGAGCGCCTCCTGCACGATCCGGTACGCCGACAACTCCCAGGTGGGCGGCAGGGCGACCGGTTCTCCGGTGACCTTCAGCTCGGCGGCACCGCCCACCGCGCGGTGCTGGCCGAGAAGTTCGGGCAGGCCGTCAAGCGTCGGCTGCGGAGAGGTGAGCGCCGCGCCGTCGCTCTGCGGTGCGCGCAGCACACCGAGCAGCCGCCGCAGCTCGGCCATCGACGCCCGGGCGGTTGTGGCGATCTCCTGGAACCCCGCACGCGCTGCGGGAGTGAGCCCTTCGGTGGTGTACGTCGCGCTCTCCGCCTGAACCGCGATCATCGACACCGAGTGCGCGACGATGTCATGCAACTCGCGGGCGATCGCCGCCCGTTCGGCCTGGGCCGCCTGCTGCCGCTCCATCGCGATCAACTGGGCCTGCGCGCGGTGACGTTCGTGCCGGGTCTCCGCACGGGCACGCACCGCGTCACCCATCGAGACCGCTCCCAGAATCGCCACACTGAGGATGAACGCCTCGGCGAACAGCCCGAGCGACCCCTTCTCGCCCAGCGCGGGCACCGGCAGATCGAGACCCGCCCACGTGTTGATGTGAACGAGGTTCACCGCCACGGAGGCCAGTACCCCGCCCGCGACGACGACCGCCGGATGGCGCACCCGGTGCCGCCCCAGCGTGTAGAGGCCGATCAGTCCGCTGACGATGCTGGACACGTACAGGCTCACATCACCGGCAAAGCCGACCAGAGCGGCGGCCACCGTGAGCACCGCGACGGGCGGGCAGGCGCGCAGCCACATCAACGAGGCTGCCGAGAGCAGCACCCCGACGGTCGTGGTGACGGACCCGGGGTAGGCGATCAGCTCTGCCACCGCGCCGAGCGTCAGGGCACCGCCGCTGATCCAGGGGAAGGCGGGCGCGGCGATCCGGCCGCGGAGTCGCTGGTGCCACGAGCGGTACCGGTGGTGCCGCTCCTGTCGTTCGTGTCGCTGGTGGACGGACGTGCTCATGCCGTCCATGGTGCGATGTGTGCGGGGCGGTGCGCGTCACCGTACGGGTGGAGACTGAGCGCGGACGTAGTACCACGGGTTGAACCGCAGCTGCGACCCCTCGGTTGACGCCCCCTGACCTGCGGATTTCTAGCCTCGTACAGCATGACGAGGACGACGTTCCAACGGCGGGGCCAGCGGCCGCTCCAACGGCTGGGCCAACAGCTGGGCAGGCGGCTGCCGACAGCTGACCCCCGACACTACGAACCGCACGCCTGGGCACTCTGCGCAGCCGTGGCGCTCGCCCTGGCCACCCTCACGGACCTGCTGCCGCATCGCGTATGGGGCCTGGTCGCCGCGCCGGGATACGCGGCCGCGGCGCTTGCAGCCCTACGGCACCGGCATCGGCATCGGCGCCGCCCGCGACCGTCGGCCGTGCCCGCGGTGATCGCACTCCTCGGCACCGTGGCCCTTCCGCTCATCGCCCTGGTGGCGCTCGGGCTGCGGCAACTGGAGGTCACGGTGGTGGAGCGGTCGGCCCACCTGCTGCTCACCACCGGAAGTCCCTACGTCGACAACCCCTCCGCCGTCGCCGACTTCAATCCGTATCTGCCGGGCATGGCACTTTTCGGCGTGCTGCCGGGCGATGCGCGCTGGTGGCTGGGCGGCATGTTCGCCGCGACGCTGGCCGGTGCTGTGGTGGTGGCGGGGCGCGGCCGGGGGAGGGGGCCGGGTGGATGGGCCGGGCAGCGGGTCGCGCACATGATTCCGGACTCACCGCAGGCGGCGGCGCGGCGCACCCACCGCCCTCTGTACCTGATCGCATGCGCCCTGATCGCCAGCCCCCTGGTCGCGCTGCCGCTGGCCGTGGGCGGGATCGATCTGCCGGTGGCCGGTCTGCTCTGCCTCGGCCTCGCACTCGCCGGACGTGACCGTCCCGCCGTCGCGGGTCTCGCGCTCGGCGCGGCCTCCGCTCTCAAATGGACGGCCTGGCCCGCGCTGCCGGTGGCGCTCGCCCTGATCGCCGTGCGCCAGGGGCGCGGCCCCGCCCTGCGCTACGCCGCCGTGGCCACCGTGACCGCCGGAACAGTGGTGCTGCCCTTCGCCCTGACCCACCCCTCGGCCTTCTACGCCAACGTCGTCGCCTTCCCCCTCGGCCTGACCGAGACGGTGTCGCCCGCGGCGAGCCCGCTGCCCGGCCATCTGCTCACGGCATTCGTCCCGGGCGGCCGGATGATCGCCCTGGTCCTGCTGTCCGGGTCCGCGCTGCTGCTCGCGGTGTCGCTGGTGGTGCGGCCGCCGGCGACGGCCACCGCTGCGGCACACCGCCTCGCCCTGGGCCTTGCCCTGGCGATGTGCCTGATGCCCGCGACGCGCTTCGGCTATCTCGTGTACCCCGTCGTGCTCTGGGTCATGGCGTCGGGCACACCCGACCGTTCGCGACCGTTGCCTGAACTGACCCTGTCCGGGGCCGAGTTCGGGATCGGGCCCCGGGTCGAGGTTGCGGCCGTGTCCGCGGCCGAGTTGGAGACCGGGCCCCTGGCCGACATCACGACCGGGCCCGAGCGCGAGCACTCGATCCGAAGGAAGGCCCTCGTATGAGCTGCGACCGACGTCCGCCCGCGCTTACCTCGCCCGCCGGGCGCACCGCGCCCACCGGCCGCACCCTGATCGTCACCAACGACTTCCCGCCCCGCCAGGGCGGTATCGAGACCTTCGTACGGCAGCTGGCCGACCGCTTCCCGCCGGACGACGTCGTGGTCCTCACCTCGGCGGAGGCGGGCGCGGAGGAGGCCGACGGCGCCCTGCCGTATCCCGTGATCCGCGACCGCGCCCGCACGCTGCTGCCCACGCCCAGGGCCACCGCACACGCCGTGGCCGTGGCCGGGCGGCACGGCTGCGACCGGGTGTGGTTCGGGGCGGCGGCACCGCTCGGTCTGATGGCGGCGCGGCTGCGAGGCACGGCCGGGATCCGCACCGCCGTCGCCACCACCCACGGGCACGAGGTGTGGTGGGCCCGCACCCCGGGCGCCCGTGGCCTGCTGCGGCGCATCGGAGCCGGGGTCGACGTGGTGACGTACCTGGGCGAGAGCACCCGCCGTCCGCTGCGGGCCGCGCTCGCCCCGGGCACCCGCACGGCCCGCCTGGCCCCGGGGGTCGACGCGGAGCTGTTCAGCGGGCACCGGTGGCAGGCGCAGGCGGCACAGGTCCGGCGGAGGTACGGCCTCGGCCAACGGCCCGTGGTGCTGTGCGCCGCCCGCATGGTGCCCCGCAAGGGCCAGGACACACTGATCAGGGCGCTGCCCTGGGTGCGCAGGGCGATTCCGGACGCGGCGCTGCTCCTGGTCGGCGACGGACCGTACGCCACGGACCTGCGCCAACTCGCCGCGCAGGAAGGCGTCCTGGACTCCGTGGTCTTCGCGGGCGGACAGCCCCACGCCGAGATGCCGCCCTTCTACGCGGCGGCCGATGCCTTCGCCATGCCCTGCCGGACCCGGAAGGCGGGCCTGGAGATCGAGGGCCTCGGCATCGTCTACCTGGAGGCGTCGGCCGCCGGGCTGCCCGTGGTCGCGGGCGACTCGGGAGGCGCACCGGACACGGTGCGCGACGGCATCACCGGCCACGTGGTCGACGGCACTTCGGTGGCCGCGGTGACCGACCGCCTCACCCGACTGCTGCGCAACCCCGAACTGGCCCGCGCCATGGGGGAGTCGGGCCAGCAGTGGGTGCGTACGAGCTGGTCCTGGGAGCACTCCTACGAAACACTGCGCAGCCTGCTGCAACTGCCGCCCGTCGCCTCGCGGAACAAGGACGGCGCCTCGCACTCGGAGCCGGATGCGGGCCTGGACTCGATCGCGAACCTGGACTCGATCGCGAACCTGGACCCGGTCGCGAACTTGGACTCGGCCGCGAACTTGGACTCGGCCGCGAACTCGGACCCGGTCGCGAACTCGGACCGGCGTCCCAGGTGAGCCGAGCGCTACGAGCCCTCCCCGAAGTCAGGACGCGGGCGGCGTGATGAAGACGCGTTCCAGCAGGGCGTGCAGAGAGTCCCGCTCCTCGTCGCTGAGGCGGTCCAGGCCGTCGCGGGTGGCGTGCATCTTCGCGCGGATCGCGTCGGTGACGCGTTCGCCCTCGGCTGTGAGGGCGACGTTCTTGACGCGTCGATCGGAGGCGCTGGGTTCGCGGCGGACCAGGGCGCGCTTCTCGAGGCGGTCGATGATCCCGGTCATATTCGACGCGTCGCAGGTCAGTGTGGAGGCCAGGCAGCGCATCGCGGCGGGCCCCCGGCGCAGCACGGTCAGCACCTTCCCCTGGCTCGCGGTGAGATTCTCGCTCGCCGCGGCGATCGTGAACTCGCCGTAGTAGGCGCTGAGCGACTGCGAGAGCAGCTCCATGAGCTGCTCAGTGTCGGTGCGGGGGGTGCCTGCCATGCGTAGCACTGTACTCAGAAACTTGACGATCTCAAATATTTAGATCTACCGTCGGGCCATTACTTGAGTTCATCAAGCATCGAAGTTGGCAAGTTTCTACGAGGAGCACCTCCGTGAGCGTCACAACGTCTTCGGCCTCCCGCGCGGCCGACATCCTGTCCCGACCCGTCACGCTGAACGGCCTGACCGTCCCGAACCGCATCGCGATGGCGCCCATGACGCGCATGTTCTCGCCGGGCGGCGTGCCCGGTGAGGACGTGCGGTCCTACTACGCCCGCCGCGCCGCCGCGGGCGTCGGCCTGATCGTCACCGAGGGAACCTACGTCGGGCACGAGTCGGCCGGTCAGAGCGACAGCGTGCCGCGGTTCCACGGTGAAGAGCAGCTGGCGGGCTGGGCGAAGGTCGCCGAGGCCGTGCACGCGGCGGGCGGCACGATCGTGCCGCAGCTGTGGCACATCGGCATGGTGCGCAAGCAGGGCGAGCCGCCCTTCGCCGACGCGCCCGCCGTCGGCCCCTCCGGCATCCGCGTCGACGGCACCGAGGGCACGGGGCGGGCCATGACCCGGACCGACCTGGACGATGTCATAGCCGCCTTCGTCGAGGCCGCCGTGGCCGCCGAGCGCATCGGCTTCGACGGCGTCGAGCTGCACGGCGCCCACGGCTACCTCCTCGACCAGTTCCTGTGGGAGAGGACGAACCGCCGCACCGATGCCTACGGCGGCGACGCGGTGGCCCGCACGACGTTCGCGGCGGAGATCGTGGCGGCCGTCCGCGCCGCCGTCTCGCCCGCCTTCCCGGTGATCTTCCGCTACTCGCAGTGGAAGCAGGAGGCCTACGACGCGAGGCTCGCCCAGACACCGGAGGAGCTGGAGGCGATCCTGGCCCCGCTCGCCGCGGCGGGTGTCGACGCCTTCCACGCCTCCACGCGCCGCTACTGGCTCCCCGAGTTCGAGGGCTCCGACCTCAACCTGGCGGGCTGGACCAAGAAGCTCACCGGCAGGCCCGCCATCACCGTCGGTTCGGTCGGCCTCGACGGGGACTTCATCCGCTCGTTCGCGGGCGAGGGCGCGGTGGTCGGCAGCATCGACAACCTCCTCGACCGCCTGGAGCGCGACGAGTTCGACATGGTCGCCGTCGGCCGCGCCCTGCTCCAGGACCCGGAGTGGGCGGCGAAGATCCTGGCCGGCCGGACCGAGGAGCTGAAGCCGTACGACGCGGCGGCCCTGAAGACACTGAGCTGACACAGAGCTGACACAGAGCTTCTGTTCCTCAAGGAGCCGAGAGACGGGCGGCGTTGGAGCGTCGGCATCCAACGCCGCCCGGGCGCTCAGTTGGAGTTGGACTCTTGGTTCGGGTCGAGTTGGACTCTTGGTTCGGATGCTTGACGACTCGGGGCATCGGCCCCCAGGCTTCGGGGAAGTGGTTTAGTCCAATCCTGGTGCAAGCGCCCGGCGATCCCGTGCGCGCTTGAGGCCTCTGCCTGCCGCATCGGCTGTGCCCGTCCCGTACGTCATCTCACCTGATGCGCGCCTACGGCACGGGCACCGGCGTACCTGCCACCGGCACACACCTCGGACACACCACTGAAGCATGGGAATTCCGTCCAATCCCGTCCCCTCCGAGAGGCCCCCCATGACGGATAACGAGAAGTTCCGACCCAGCAGACGCGCCGTGACGTCCGGCCTCGCCGCCCTGGCCGCCGGCGGCCTTTCCGTACCGCTGGGGAGCGGCGCCGCGTTCGCGCGCCGCGCACCGGAGGGAGCCCCGTTCGTGGTCCCCGCGCTTCAGCGATGGCAGGGCGGGGAGGGGGAGTTCAGGCTCGGCGCGAACAGCCGCGTCGTCGTCTCCCGGGGAAACGCGCGGCTGCTGAAGCTCGCGCGGACGCTCACCGGTGAGCTGGTGGAACTGACCGGCATACGGCTGCTCGAACCTCTCGTGGACAACGGCCGTGCCGACGAGGGCGAGATACGGCTCCTCCTCGACCCGTCCGCCAGCCACCCGGAAGGCGGGGCCCGCTACCGCGAGGAGGGCAGCACAACAACCGTCACGGCCCAGCACATCACCGTGACCGCTCCCACCTACGAGGGCGCCTTCCACGCGACGCGCAGCCTCCTCCAGATCCTCGTACAGGACGAGCGCCGCGTCGTGCCCGCCGGAACGGCCGCGGACTGGCCGGACTACGCGCGGCGCGGTTTCATGCTGGACGTCGGACGGCGGTACTTCACACCGGAGTTCATCCGCGACTACATCCGCGCCCTGAGCTGGTTCAAGTTCAACGACTTCCAGATCCATCTCAACGACAACGAGATCAAGCCGCCCGAAGGCGACTGGAGCAAGGCCCAGTCCGCGTTCCGGCTCGCCAGCGACGACCCCAAGTGGGCCGGGCTCGCGGCCCGCGACGGCTCGTACGACCGCTCCACCTGGGACGGTTTCGAGGAGCTGGCCGCGACGCATGCCGTGCGGCTCACCCCCGAGATAGACGCCCCGGCGCACTCCCGCGCGTTCGTGAAGTTCCGTCCCGACATCGGCCTGGACGGCGGGAACTCGGACCATCTGGACCTCGCCAAACCTGCGGCCACGCAGTTCATGCGCGACCTGTTCACCCACTTCGTGCCGTGGTTCCGCAGCCCGGTCGTGCACTACGGAGTCGACGAGTACGGCGGCCCCGTCGACCAGTACAAGGGCTACTTCAACGCGCTCGCCGCACACTTGAAGGACCTGGACAAACAGCCCGCCGCCTGGGGCAGCCTGGCCCGGATCGGCAATACGGCCGAGGGCTACGACAAGGACGCGCGGATCTACAGCTGGAACAACGGCTGGTACGGCCCGCAGGCCATCAAGAGGGACGGCTTCGAGTTCGTCAACATCAACGACGTCACCCTCTACATCGTCCCCTTCGCGGACTACTACCACGGGCAGGGCCTGGACGGGCGTTACCTCTACGAGGAGTGGGCCCCGCACGTCTTCCCGGACGGGCAGAGCGTCGAACCGTTCGACCCGGCGCTGCACGGCGCGCTGTTCGCCGTCTGGAACGACCTCGTGCACGAGACGTACACCGAACTGGACGTACACGGCCTCGTGAACAAGACGCTGGGCGTGCTCGCGCAGAAGATGTGGAGCGGGAGCGGGGACGCGGCGGGCCTCGCCTACGACGCGTTCCAGCAGCGCGTGAACACGCTGGGGCTCGGCCCGGGTCTGGAACTGCTCGGCACGTGAACGGAGTTGAGGAGCGGTGGTAGCGGCGCTCCGGGCGGCAGCCGGCCAGGGCGCGGCGCATTCGCCGGTCCGGCCCGGCGGCGGCCCGGACGCCGGGCTCGTTGTGCGGCCGGCCGCCAGGCCGTTTCCGTAAGAACACATCGTTCGCCCTGACGCCCTGACGCCCTGACGCCCTGACGCCCTGACGCCCTGACGCCCTGACGGTCTGCCGGGTGCCGCGGAGGCGGAAGGGAATTACGGGTACGGCTTGGCCTGCGCGCTTGTCGCGCGGTCCGCTGAGGCGCGCTCGTCGGCCGGCGCCAGCCAGAGGTACAGCGGCGGCAGGACGAGTTCGAGAACCGTCAGCGGCACCTGCCACCAGTGCGGCAGGCCGTGTACGGCCATCGAGAGCAGTCGGCCCACGCCGCCGAGCAGGAACACGGCGGCGAGCCCGCGCACCATCCGCGCGGGGATCGGTGACTGCCGGGCGACCCAGATCCAGGCGAGCCCGAACCCGAGGAAGATCGCGTTGTAGAACCGCTCCCGGCTGTCGACGGTGGCGCCCGCCGACTCCTCGCCCGGCACGGACGCGATGCCCAGCACCACGTGGAAGAGCCCGATGGCCACACATGAGTAACCCATCAGCAGAGCCAGCCCCTTGAGCCAACCGGCCTTCGTCACGACGTACCGCCCCTTCGGCGTGGGTGACACGCACCTTGGTGGACACGTGTCCAATAGGCGGCAGCCAAGTCCACTAGTAGACGTGTGTCAAGTAGGGTGGCGGGGTGACACCGAGCCGACGCCAGAGACTCGCCCCAGCCGACCGCCGCCGCCAACTCCTCGGTATCGGAGCGGAGTTGTTCGCTGAACTGCCGTACGACGAGGTGCGCATGGACCAGGTCGCGGCGCGCGCCGGGGTCTCCCGCGCGCTCTTGTACCGGTACTTCCCGAACAAACGGGACCTGTTCACGGCCGTCTACCGGCAGGCGACGGACCAGCTCATCGACACGGTCCGGCTCGACCCCGCAGTCGGCCTTGAACAGCAGCTGCGGGACGGACTCGACGCGCACTTCGACTACTTCACGGCCAACCGGCACGCCGTGCTCGCCGCCAACCGGGTCCTCGCGGGCGACGCCACGATCCAGGCGATGATGGCCGACGAGCTGGAGGTGATGTGCGACCGCCTCCTCGACGGCGGCACGCTCGGGGGCGCGCCGAGGGAGGCCGTCGGTGCCGTCGTCATGAGCTGGCTGGTCTTCGTCCGTGTGCTGTGCGTGGAGTGGCTTCAGGAACCCGCTTTCAGCCGCGAGGAGTTGCGGGAGATCTGCGTCGGGTCGCTGCTCGGCGCGCTGCGGCCACTGACCGTCGCCTGATGCCTCGGTGGATCTCCAGGACGGCTCGGGGTGGTCCTGCGCGTGCCGCCGCGGTGTCCGCGGAGACCTGGAGGGCCCGGCCTAACCGGTGGCCAGCTTGGGTACCAGCACCGCGCCGTCGAGCGTTCCCAGGCCCGTGGCCAAGTCGTAGCCGGGCCCGGCCGGGTAGCCGCCCTTGCCGTTGGTGCCCGAAGTGACGTCCAGGATCCCGGACTTGGCGCTGTCGGGGGCGAGGGCGTACAAGCGGGGGTTGACGTTGCCGAGGCCGCTGCCCTTCTTCTGGGCTGCGAGCGCCGCCACGCCCGCGAACAGCGGGGCCGCGAGGCTGGTGCCGTTCTGGGCGATCCAGTCGCCGCCGGTGTCGTCGGTGAAGTACGTGAGCATGCTGTTGCCGTCGGCCGCCGCCATCGAGATGTCCGGGACGGCGCGGTGGTTCC
Source organism: Streptomyces monticola (assembly GCF_042665355.1). NCBI lineage: Bacteria > Bacillati > Actinomycetota > Actinomycetes > Kitasatosporales > Streptomycetaceae > Streptomyces > Streptomyces monticola. The sequence continues at coordinate 527,129 of NZ_JBHTCF010000002.1, forward strand.
CGGCGGCCGCAGCCACCGACGACTGGTGGTCGGGGCGCGGGAACACGGAGGAGCGGCCGCCGCCGCCCGCGCCGCCCTTGTCGTTCCACGCCACGTCCGGCTCGGTCCGGTGGCCGCTGTCGTCCACGGAGAGCCGGGTGCCGCCGACCGCGGGGACGTTCGGGTCGCCGGACGGCCAGTCGACGGTGCGGACCTGGGTCTTGTCGTCGGGCGCGTCGTTGTTGTCGAAGGCGCCGGTGTCACCGGAGGGTCGTCGCGAACGCCTTCGGGTCCAGGGGGTCGTCCTCGTCCTGGTGCGTGAGCCCGACCTGGTGCAGGATCAGCTTCGCGTCGGGAGCCATGGCGTGTGCGGCCTGCAGGTCGAGGGCGGTCCCCTGGGTGTCGCCCACCATGCCGTCCTTGTCCTTCCAGTCGAACGGTGCAGCAGACCCGCCGTCCGGCTTGTGCTGCACCACCTGGAGATCGGGCTCGGGCAGGCCCATCTTCTGGCTGTATGTCTCCAAGTCCTTGCGGGCGTTGGGCGAGCCGACCGGGCCGATGGCCGCGATGGTGCGGCCCTTGCCGGTCAGCCCCTGGCCGGCGAGCTTGTCGATGCCGTACGCGGTGCGCAGCTGCTCGGAAGTGAGGCAGCCGCTGTCACCGTCGCTCTTGCAGTCCTTCGGGACCTGCAGCACATCGTCGGAGACCGGGGTGGCGTCACCGGCACGCTTGGCGACCGCCGCCAACTCGTCGTCGCGCACCTCGCGCACCTCGCGCACCTCGCGCACCTCGCGCACCTCGCGCACCTCGCGCACCTCGCGCACCTCGCGCACCTCGCGCACCTCGCGCACCTCGCGCACCTCGCGCTCGTGCGCGCCGGTGGACCCGGCGGCGCATCCGGCGGCGAGGAGGGCCGCTGCCGTGAGGGATGCGGTCGTCCGGAGCGCCGTACGCGCGTGTCGTATGCCCGTCATCACTCGCTCACCCTTCAAGCCATCCGGCTGCGACCATCCCTCGCGGGACCAGTCAGGCGCGCGCCAGGTCCGCATCCCTCGACGCCAAGCGTGGCCGGGCAGTGTCGCATGCCGAGCCGGGCGGCGCACACGTACGGCTGTCGAGCGTTCGCTCAAGGTCACTGCGAGCTGAGCCGGAACAGCCCCGCCGTGCCCGGCCGCAGCCCCGCCCCGACCTGCACGAAATTAGCCAGCTATTAGTCAACGCGAGCGTCTTGACGGTGTGTTGTGCCGGGCGCAGAGTCATGGCTAATCCGCATTAGCCCTGAGCCGCCCGAGCCGACCCTTCGGCTAATGCGTATTAGTGAAGGGATCACCCGTGGCCGGAAATCAACCTGTGCGTGCCCGTCGTGGCCGGCCCCGTCAGGCCGAGGTGGCCCGGCTTGCCGGGGTCTCGCAGACGACGGTGTCGCTGGTGCTCGGCGGGAACAAGCAGGGCATAGCCATCCACGAGGACACCCGCAGGCGCGTGCTGCAGGCGGCGGACGAACTCGGCTACGTCCCGGACCCGGCCGCCCGCAGGCTCGCCGCCGCCCGCAACAACCTGCTCGGCGTCTTCAGCTTCACCACGACCTTCCCCACCGCCGTCGAGCACTCGTACTACCCGATCCTCGTCGGCGTCGAGCAGGAGGCCGCTGCTCAGGGCTACGACCTGGTGCTCTTCACAGGCTCGAGCGCCGGCCGCAGGGCCGCCGCACCCGGCGCCCTCGACCGGGTCCGCCTCGCCGACGGCTGCCTCTTCCTCGGCCGCCACATCCCGGCACAGGAACTGCGCAAACTGGTCGCCCACGGCTACCCGGCGGTGCACATCGGCCGCCGCGACGAGCTCGCCGAACTCGCCTGGGTCGGCGTCGACTACGCGGCAGCGGCCGCCGAAGTGGTGCGCCACCTCGCCGACTTCGGCCACCACCGGATCGCCTACGTCCGCGAGGACGACGACGCCCCCGCCTCCACCGACCGCGAACAGGGCTTCCGTGACGCGGCGGCCGGGGCGGGCGTGCACGGGGGAGTGGTACGCAGCGCCCGCCCGGCCACGGACATCACCGCCGAGTGGGTGCGGGCCCGGCGCGACGAGGGCGTCACCGCGTTCGTCGCCGAGGAGACCGACACCGGTGCCGCCTGGCGCGCCCTGTACCGAGCTGTCGCGGCGGCCGGGCTTGAGGCGCCCCGGGACCTCTCCCTCGGCCTGCTCGGCTCACCGCCCGCCGACCTCAACGGGCCCGGCCACCCCGAGCCCACCGGCTTCGACGTGCCACGCGCCGAACTCGGCGCCGCCGCCGTGCGGTTGCTCACCTCGCTGCTCTGCGCGCGGCAGGGGGCCGAGCCGCTGGTCACCTGCGCCTTCCGGCCGGGCGTGACGGCAGGCGCACCGCCGCGCTCACCCTGAGCCCTGCGCCTCGCCCGGACCGCCTCGGCTCACCCTGACCCCAACCCGACCCACGACACACCTCACGTACAACCGCCAAGGAGTCATGCCCGTATGCCCATTTCCCCCGCCGTCCCGGCCGAGACCGAAGTCCTCATCGTGGGCGGAGGGCTCGGCGGCGTGGCCGCGGCCCTCGCCGCCTGCCGGGCCGGCCGCACCGCCGTACTCACGGAGGAGACCGACTGGATCGGCGGCCAGCTCACCTCCCAGGCGGTGCCGCCCGACGAGCACCCCTGGGTGGAGCAGTTCGGTACCACGGCCTCGTACCGCGCGCTGCGGGACGGCATCCGCGCGTACTACCGCCAGTGGTATCCGCTGCGCGCCGAAGCGCTGGAGCCGGGACAGCTGAACCCGGGCGCGGGGCGGGTCAGCAAGCTCTGCCACGAGCCGCGCGTCGCCCTCGCCGTGCTCGAGGCGATGCTCGCACCGCACCGCGCCGCCGGCCGCCTGACGGTGCTGACCGAGCAGCGCCCCGTCGCGGCCGAGACCGACGGTGACATCGTGCGGGCGGTGACCATCGAGGACGTACGGGACGGGGCCCGGCACACCATCACCGCCCGCTATGTCATCGACGCCACCGAGACCGGCGAGCTGACCGACCTGGCCGACGTGGAGCACGCGCTCGGCGCCGAGGCCCGGGCCGAGTACGACGAGCCGCACGCACCCGAGGCCGCCGACCCGCTCAACCAGCAGGGCATCACGGCCTGCTTCGCCCTCTCCCACCACGAGGGCGAGAACCACACCATCGACCGCCCGGCCGACTACGGCTTCTGGCGCGCCCACCGGCCGGACTTCTGGCCGGGGCCGCTGCTCGGCTTCCTCGCCCCCGACCCGCGCACCCTCGAAGCCGTCGCGCGCACCTTCGAACCCAACCCGGACGTCGATCCGCTCGACGTCAACGCCGACCAGAGCGCCGACGCCGGTGACAAGGAACTGTGGGGCTTCCGCCGCATCCTGGCCCGCAGGCTGCACCGCCCCGGCGCCTTCGACTCCGACATCACACTGGTCAACTGGCCCCTGAACGACTACTGGCTGAAGCCGCTGATCGGCGCCGGCGAGGAGGGAGCCGCGCAGGCCGTGGCCGAGGCCCGGCAACTGTCCCTCTCCGTCCTGTACTGGCTGCAGACCGAGGCCCCGCGCCCGGACGGCGGCACCGGCTTCCCCGGCCTGCGGATCCGCCCCGACATCACCGGCACCGAGGACGGCCTCGCCAAGGCCCCCTACGTGCGCGAGTCCCGGCGTATCAAGGCCGTCACCACCGTCACCGAACACGACGTGGCCATCGACCTGGTGGGTCCGTACGGCGGCACCAAGCACCGCGACTCGGTGGGAGTCGGCGCCTACCGCATCGACCTGCACCCGTCCACCGGCGGCGACAACTACATCGACATCGGTTCCGTCCCCTTCGAGATCCCGCTCGGAGCGCTCATCCCGCGCCGCGTGCGCAACCTGTTCGCGGCCGGCAAGAACCTCGGCACCACCCACATCACCAACGGCTGCTTCCGGCTGCACCCCGTGGAGTGGAACGCCGGTGAAGTCGCCGGCACCCTCGCCGCGCACTGCCTGGAGGAGGGCGTGCAGCCGCACCAAGTGCAGGCCGAGGACAAGCGGTTCGAGGAGTTCGGCCGCGTACTCGACCGCGCCGGCGTCCAGCGCCACTGGCCGGACGTCCGCGGCTACTGACCCGCACCAGCACCCGCACCAGCACCAGCACCCGCGCTCGCCCCCACGACCCGTACCCCTTGTTCCACCCCTACGACACGAGGAGGTGTCCCGAGCCATGACCACGCACCGCATCCGCGTCGGCATCGACGTCGGCGGAACCTTCACCGACGCCGTCGCCGTCGACTCCGCCACCCTGGAGCTCGTCGGCCAGGTCAAGGTGCCCACCAGCCACCATCATGAGGACGGTGTCGCGCACGGCATCGTGGAGGCGCTCGACCGGCTCCTCAAGGAAACCGGCCGCGCAGCCGAGGACGTCGCCTTCCTCGCGCACGGCACCACCCAGGCGACCAACGCCCTGCTTGAGGGCGATGTCGCCCCGGTCGGACTGCTCGGCATCGGCACCGGGCCCGGCGCCGTGCCCACCCGCCGCCTCGCGGGCCTCGCGCACCTCGAACTCGCCCCGGGCAAGCGGCTGCCGCTGCACTACGCGCACATCGCAGAGCCCGACGATGCGGCGGCCGTGCGCACGGCCGTGGAGCAGGTGCGCAAGCAGGGCGCCGAGGTGCTCGTCGCCAGCGAGCCCTTCAGCGTGGACGTGCCCGCGGGAGAGGAGGCGGTGCTCGCGGAAGCCGCGGCGTACGGCCTTCCGATGACGGCCGCGCACCAGATCACGTCGCTGTACGGGCTGCGCAAGCGCACCCGTACCGCCGTCGTCAACGCCGCCATCCTGCCGAAGATGCTGGCCACGGCCGATCTGGTGGACTCCAGCATCGCCTCGGCGGGGGTGAGTTCGCCGCTGATGGTGATGCGCTGCGACGGCGGCGTGATGTCCCTGGACGAGATGCGGCGCCGTCCGCTGCTCACCGTCCTCTCCGGCCCCGCGGCCGGAGTCGCCGGGGCGCTGATGCAGGAGCGGGTCAGCGAGGGGGTGTTCCTGGAGACCGGCGGCACGTCCACCGACATCAGTGTCATCCGCCGCGGCAAGGTCGCGGTCCGGCACGCCACCATCCTCGGCAAGCCGTCGTACCTGTCCGCCCTCGACGTGCGGACCGTGGGCGTCGGCGGCGGCTCGATGGTGCGCGTCGGCGCGGGCAAGGTCACCGCGGCGGGGCCGCGCAGCGCGCACATCGCCGGGCTGCCGTACGCCTGTTACGCCACCCCGGCGGACCTGGCGGGCGCCGAACTGACCACCGTGAGCCCCCTGGACGGCGACCCCGCCGACTACGCGGTCCTCGACGCCGCGGGCGGCCGCTACGCGGTGACGATGACCTGCGCCGCGAACGCCCTCGGCCGCGTTCCCGAGGGCGACTTCGCCGCCTGCGACCCGGCCTCGGCACGCCTCGCGCTGCAGCCGCTCGCCGACGCACTCGGCACCGACATCGCGGGAGCTGCCACGCAGGTCCTCGACGCGGGCATACGCGAAGTGCACAAGACCGTGGACACCATGATCCGCGACTACCGCCTCGACAAGGACGCGGCGCTGCTCGTCGGCGGTGGCGGCGGCGCGGCCGCGGTCACCCCGCACCTCGCCGCGGCCGCCGGACTCACCGGCCGGATCGCCGCCAACGCCGAGGTGATCAGCCCGATCGGTGTCGCGCTCGCCCTCGTCCGTGAGCAGGTCGAACGGATCATCCCGGGCGCCACACAGGAGCAGATCCTCGGCGTACGCAACGAGGCCGATGCGGCCGTCGTCGAGCAGGGCGCGGCACCGGCGGCCGTCGAGGTGGAGGTCACCGTCGACCCGCAGACCAACACCGTCCGCGCCATCGCCACCGGCGCCACCGAACTGCGCACCCAGGACCGGGCCCACCGGGCGGACGCCGCGGAGCGGCTGACCGAAGCCGCGGCCAGCCTCAAGTCCCCGGAAGCGGCGGTGGAGGTACTGGCGTCGACGCCCGCGCACACCGTGTACGGGGCGCAGCGCCGGCGCCGCTTCCGCAAACCCCTGCACCCGGTGCGGGTGCTAGACGCGGACGGCGTGGTCCGGCTGCACGCGGCCGACGCACGCGTCACCGTGACCACCGTGGGGGAGGCCCCGGAGGTGCTGGCGGAGCTGGTGCGCCATGCCACCTCGTACGGCGACGGCGGTGTCCGCGCCCCCGCGCTGCGGCTCCTGCTCGGTTCGCGGATCGCGGATCTGTCCGGGGTCCTGGAGGCGGATCCGCTGCTCGCCCTCGCCCGCAGCGAGCTGCGCGCACGCGCGGCCGACGAGCCGGTGGTGGCGGTTGTCGAGGTACGCACATGAGGGCCGTCGCCCGGACGGGCGGCCTCAGCGAACTCGCGGCGGACCGGCGGGCCGCACTGCGCGCCGAAGGCGAGGGCCTGGCGGCCCTGGACGACGTCGAGTTCGGCGTACGACTGCTGGCGAACACACCGACGCATGAGGGACGCGATCCCGCGGTGCTACGACGATGGGCCGCGGCCGCCACCGGGTTCGGCGCGGAACTCGCCGCCACGCACGGTCCCGGGCAGCACCACGGCCACAACAGCCCCGGCCCCGGGCAGCACCGCGTCCACCACACCTCCGGCCCCGGGCCGCACCGCGGCCGTTCCCCGGCCGCGGTGACCATTCGCGAGAGCACCGGCGGGCTGCACCCCGACCGGCTGCTGCTCGCCCGCTACCGCACCCGCCCCACCCCGACGGTCGAGCTGTTCACCGACACCCTCGCGCTCGCCGAAGCAGCCGTCCAACTCCTCGGCTGGCAGGCCTGGTTCCCGCCCGGCACCGCACGCGCGGCAGCCGTGGCGCACGAGAAGGCACACGACCTCCTGCATCACGACAAGGCAGCGCGCGCCGCGCTCAAGTGCCGCCTGGGACACACCGTGTGGCGGCTGCCCGCCCACGTCGCCGGCGCCGGTGAACTCGTCGCCCACGCCGCCGCCCAGGCCACCCTCGGCCTGCCCCGCACCCCCCTCCTGCTCACCGCCGCGCTCGCCCGCGCCGCCGAGACCCTGAGAGAGAACTGAGGCCCGTCATGGCAATCGTCATCCTGCTGCTCATGCTGGCCGGGGTCGGGCTCATCCTTGCTCGCAAGCTCCCCACGGCCTTCGCGCTCGTCCTGGTGGCACTCGCCGTCGCGGCCGTCACCGGCGCCCCGCTCACCGGAAAGAACAGCATCATCGACACCGTGCTCCAGGAGGGCTCGGTGATGCTCGCGGCCACCATGCTCGCCGTGCTGATGGGCTCCTGGCTCGGCAAGCTCCTCGAGGAGACAGGCATCGCCGGCACCCTGGTCCGCAAAATCGTCGAATTCGGCGGCGACCGGCCCACGGTCGTCGCGCTCGGCGTCCTCGCCGTCTCCGCCCTCGTCGGCACCGTCACCGGCTCCGCGCCGGCCGCGATGCTCGCCGGCATCATCGGCATCCCCGCGATGATCGCGGTCGGTGTGCCCAAGGTGACCGCGGCGGGCACGATCCTCATGGGCATCGCCGTGGGTGTGCCGTTCGAGCTGCCGGCCTGGCAGTTCTTCTCCACCGCACTCGATCTGCCGATCGCCACCGTGAAGAGCTTCATGCTGAAGCTGTTCCCGTTCGCCCTGGCCGCGGCCGTGGCGTACGTACTGATCGAAACCCGGCGCAAGGGCGTCGAGCACGCCTGGTCACTCACCTCGGCCGCCGCGCCGAAGGCGAAGCGGAACCGGGCCGCACGGCTCGGTGACGCCCCCTGGTACGCGCTGCTCGCCCCCGCCGTACCGCTGATCCTGGCCCTCGGATTCGAGCTGGCGATCATCCCGTCGCTGCTGGCAGGTGTGCTGTACGCCCTCGTGACCACGACCAGGCCCCGGCAGATGAACAAGCGCATGCTGCGCACCCTTTACGCCGGTTTCGATGTCGCGGCGCCGCCCATCGTGCTCTTCCTCGCGATCGGCATCCTGCTCGCCGCGGTCAAACTGCCCGAGTCCATCAGTGCCCTGGAGCCGCTGGTCAAGGCCGTCACTCCGCACCACCCGGTGGTCTTCGTCCTGGTCTTCACGCTCCTCGCGCCGCTGTGTCTGTACCGCGGGCCGCTGAACGTCTACGGCCTGGGCGCGGGCATCGCCGGCGTCCTGATCGCCGCCGGTATCTACCCGGCCGTCGCGGTCCTCGGCATGACCACCTCGTACAACCAGGTCTTCGGCGTCGCCGACCCGACCAGCACGCAGACCGTGTGGGCCGCGCAGTACTCCGGCGTCAGCCCGCACCAAGTGATGCTCCGCACCATGCCGTACGTGTGGTGCGTGTGCCTGGGCGGCATGTGCGTCACGGCCGCCACTTACCTGTAGGGCCGGTGACGACCAGCGCTTCCACTTACCTGTAGGGCCGGTGACGACCAGCGCTTCCACCAACCTGCAAGCCCCACAACGACCTGTAAGGAGACCTTCCATGGCCATGGACCGCCGCGCTCTCCTGCGCACCGCCACCGCGTCCGGCGCCGCACTCGCCCTCGGCGAAGCGGCTGCCCGCCCCGCGCTCGCCGCCCCCGGCGGCTTCCCCGACTACACCTACCAGCGGACCCTGCTGCGCCCCGAGGACCTCGCGTACAACCCCACCGGGGAGATCATCTTCCCCTGTATCCGCGGGGTCTACGACAAGCTGCCCGACCCGCTGGGACGCTACTACCTCTACTACGCGCCGCACGACGCCCCCGGCGGAATCTGCCTCGCCTACGGGGACTCCCTGGAAGGGCCGTTCACCGAACACCCCGGCAACCCGATCGTGTCGAACAACTGGCAGCCGCACTACTCCGTCAGCCATGTCTCCTCCCCGCACGTCATGTGGCATGCGGGCCTGCGGGAGCTGTGGCTGTACTTCCACGGCGAGAACACCACCACCCGCCTGGCCCGCTCCCGCGACGGCATCAACTTCACCTACGACTCCGTGGTGCTGAGCACGGCCATGCTCCCGGCCGGCACCACCGAGACCTCCTACGCCCGGGTCTTCCGGCACGACCTGCCGGCCCGCGCAGCGGCCTACGTCATTCTGTTCATGCGCAACACCACCGCCAACCACCGTGACATCGGCTGGGGTTGGTCGGCGGACGGACGGAAGTGGACCATCGACCCCAAGCCGCTCATCGACCACGCCGCGGTGGGCGCCGTCAACGTCGGCGGCCCGCACCTGCTGACCCGTGACGGCTCCGCGTACGTCGTCTGCAACACGGACAAGGAGAGCGGCGGCGACATCCTCATCACCGAAGTCGGCAACGACTTCACCCGCCGCGACCACCTCGGCGTCTTCTACAACTCCCGCGCCACCGCCCCCGAGAACGGTCGCGCCGCCTCACCCAGCTTCGGCACCGACCATGGCGTGCCGTACATGGTGTACGAGGCGGGCGAGCGGCTTTCGGGGGCGATCGCGGTGGCCAGGGGCTGAGGAGCGGGGCGGCCGGAGGCGGCCGGCACACCGCCGTCCCGCGCCCCGGAGGGTGAGCCTCAGCGCGCCCGTACCGCGTCCAGCTCCGCCACCGACGCGTACCTGCCCTCGGGACCGTGCTCGCTCAGCACCCGCAGCGCGATGTGCCGCGCGGAAACCGCCTTGAAGGGGACGACGTATTCGGTGCGGTCGGCGGGGAAGCCGCCCTCGGCCACCTTCCGCCAGCCGGTCCCGTCGTCCGATACGAGGACCTCATAGCCCTTGACCACGCCGTTCACCCCGCCGTCCTGGCGCGGCATGTAGCGCACGCCCGCGATGCGCCGCGTGCCGCCCAGGTCCACGGAGAGCTGCTGCGGGAGCGTCGCGGAATAGGCGCTGTGCCAGTGGGTGTACGGGTCGTTGTCCACGGCCCGGCCCGCGGCGCCCGGCTCGGCCGCCGTCTCGGCGCTGCTCGCGGTTGCCGTCCAGCCGTCCTGGCCGAGCATCCCCGGGTTGGCGCCGATCTGCGAGCCGAGGTCGGCCGGGTCGGCCGCGGCCACCGGCGGGGCGTCGCCCACCTGGTCGTAGCGGTTGAGGAAGGGGCGTACATCCGAACCGGCCGGCTTGGCCCAGGTGCGGTCGGCGACCACGGCGAGGGGGCGGCGCGCGAAGTAGTCGACCCAGCCGACCGGGAGCTTCTGGGTACGGTCCGACCAGCGGGCCACGCGGTAGCCGAGAATGCCCTCCTGCGCCGTGAACGGATAGTCCTTGTACGTCGTGCGGACGTCGAAGAAGCCGTAACTGCCGGGCTTGGAGCCGAGACCGGGGCTGACATACAGCGGGCCGTCCTGCGTGCCGATCACCGGGTAGCCCTGGGCGGCGCGGCCCTCGGGGCTGGAGAGCCACTCGTTGACGACGATCCGCTGGTCCGGGTCGATGCTGGTCTGCTGTTCGTAGTCCCACCACTGCCAGATCTGTGTGGTCTTGCCCTGGGCGCGTACCGCCGCGTCGAGGTCGTTGATGAATTCCACCAGGACGTCACCGGGGTGGGGGTAGCCCTTCTGCTTCTGGTACGCGACGAGTTCGGGGCAGGCCTGCTGCGCGGGCGTGAGCGGCACCTCGTCGGTGCCGACATGGACGTACGGGCCGCTGAAGATGCCGGCGACCTCCGCGACGAGGTCACGGGCGAAGGCGCGGGTCTCGGGTTTGGTGTAGTCGAGGGTCCAGTGGCCCTGGTCCGAGCCCTCCCAGTTGTTGTCGGGCCGGGACATCGGCTCGCAGGCGAAGGCGAGGTCGGGACGGGCCTTGCCGATGGCGGCTGCGTGGCCCGGCAGGTCGATCTCGGGCACGATCGTCACCCCGTAGCGCGCCGCGTAGGCGTCGAGGTCCCTCAACTCCGCTTTGGTGTAGTGCTGTTCGGAGACGATCTCCGGATGCTTCGTGCTCTCGATCCGGTAACCGTTCCAGTCGGACAGGTGCAGATGGAAGGTGTTGAGCTTGTACCAGGCGGTCTGGCGGATCTGCTGCCTGAGGTAGTCGACGGGGTAGTACTTGCGGCCCGCGTCGAGCATCTGGCCGCGTGAGCCCTGCGTCGGCCAGTCGGTGGCGGTGCCGCGGACGACGGTGCGGGGTGTCGCGGCGGTGCGCAGCGCCTGGAGCAGGGTGCGGGTGCCGTACAGGACGCCCTGGCGGGTGCCGGCCCGGACTGTGGCGGTCTCGTCGAAGGAGAGCTGGTAGCCCTCCTTCGAGTTGACGCCGGGCGGCTGGCTCAGGGTGAGCGCGATGTCGTACGTCCGCGGGGTGCCGGTGACGACGGGTGGCCGGACCCCCTCTTGCTGGTGCAGTTCGGTGGCGAGCATGGTCGCGGTCTCGGCAAGGGCGGCCTTGTCGGTGGGGGAGAGGACGATCCGGCTCTGTGCGGCTAGTTGCCAACTGCCGCTGCTGCCCTGCCAGTTGCGGATCTCCGGGACGGTCACGGGCGCCGGATTGCGGGCCTCGGCCGCTCCGGCGTCGACGGGCGTAGTGCTGAGCGCGGCGGCCAGGAGGGCGGCGGCGGACAGGGGGGCCACGGGGGCTGCTCGACGCATGGCTGACAGTGCAGCGCACCCGGCATGAGGTGTCAACGGGTGCGTGAAAGAGGGGAGTTGAGAGCAGCTTCAAGCAAGCTGCTGCCGAGAAGCCGCCGTGCCGGGGGCCCGGATGGCCGGTGGCGGAAGCGGAGCCCAATCGACCCTGATGTTCGGTCTTGTTCGCAACAGCGCCTCTGCAAGCAACTATTGACATGCCTGCGTCGATCCCACCAGAGTCGTGCCGCAGTGATGCCGAATCGCGGACCCGAGGAGCGTTCCCTGATGCCCGAATTCCCCGCAGTCTCACGCCGTTTGCTTCTGGGCGGCGCTCTGGCCACGACGGGGGCGCTGGCGGCCGGCGGCGGCTCCGCGCAGGCGGCGCCGCTGGAGCGGGCCGGGGCGGTGCCGGCCCCAGCGCCCCGGCGCGGGACCGGCCAGAAGTCGATGGTCAACGTGCCCTTCGAGGTCCACAAGACCGTCCGCGTCGGCGTGATCGGGCTCGGCAACCGGGGCGGTCCCATGTGCGAGGGCTGGTCCATCATTCCCGGCTGTACGGTGACCGCCGTCTGTGACATACGCGCGGACCGCGTCAAGCGCACCGCGGACCAGCTGGTCGCGAAGGGCAAGCCGCGCCCCGCAGAGCTCGGCGGTTCGGACGAGTCGTACGCGCAGCTGCTGCGGCGCGACGACATCGACCTCGTCTATATCGCCACCCCCTGGGAGTTCCACTACCGCCAGGCCAAGGACGCACTGGAGGCGGGCAAGCACGTCATCGTCGAACTGCCCATCGCCACCGAGCTCGACGAGCTGTGGGACCTGGTCGACACCTCCGAGCGCACCCGCCGCCATCTGATCCTCTCGGAGAACTGCTCCTACGGCCGTAACGAGCTGGCGATGCTGAGGATGGCGCACGAGGGACTGTTCGGCGACGTCACCAACGGGCACGGCGGCTATCTGCACGACCTGCGCGAACTGCTCTTCTCCGACACGTACTACACCGACTCCTGGCGTCGCCTGTGGCACACCCGCAGCACCGCCTCCTTCTACCCGATGCACGGCCTCGCGCCGATCGCCGCGGCCATGGACATCAACCGCGGCGACCGGATGACGGTGCTGCGGGCCACCGCGACCGAGCCCAGGGGCCTGGCCGACTACCGGGAGCGGTTCATCCCGAAGTCGCACCCCTCGTGGAAAGAGACCTACATCAACGGTGACCTGGTCACCTGCCTGATCGACACGGACAAGGGCCGGGTCATCAGGGCCGAGCACGACGTCAGTTCGCCCCGGCCGTACAGCCGGATCAACACCCTCGCCGGCAGCCGGGGCATCTTCGAGGACTACGCGGGCGTCAACGCGACCGACGGCGGGCGCGTCTACCTCGAGCCCGACCACAGCGGCCATGCCTGGCAGCCGTTCGACACCTACGGCAAGGAGTTCGACCACTGGATCTGGAAGGAGATCGGAGACGACGCCGAGAACGGCGGCCACGGGGGCATGGACTACGTGCTGCAGTGGCGCACCGTCCAGCTGATGCGCGCCGGGCTCGTCCCCGACATCGACGTCTACGACTCCGCAACCTGGTGCTCGCCGGTGCCGCTGAGCGTCAAGTCCCTTGCTGCGGGCGGCCGTCCGGTCGAGATGCCGGACTTCACCCGCGGCTCCTGGGTGAATCAGCGCCCGGGCCTGGACTCGCGTAAGTCCGAGATGCCTCCGGTGGCCTGAGGGTCGCGGCAGGGAATCTGGCCGGAGGCGGGTCAGACGATGTGGACCTTGATGCCCGCCTCGGTGAGCTGGGCGGCCATGTCGGCGGGCAGGGCCGCATCGGTCACCAGGACGTCGATGCGGTCCATGCCGCAGATCCTCGCGAAGGCGCGCCGGCCCATCTTCGAGGAGTCGGTGACCACGATGACGCGGCGGGCCCGCTCGGCGAAGAGCCGGCTGATGCTGGCCTCGTCCTCCTGGTGGGTCATCACGCCCAGCTGCGGGTCGACGCCGTCGACCCCGAGGACGGCCACGTCGAGGAAGACCTCGTTCAACACCCCCACGGTCAGGGGGCCGACGAGTTCGTATGTCTGGGGGCGTGCGACCCCGCCGGTCACCACGATCTTGATCTGCGGGCGTACGGCGAGTTCCCCGGCGATGTTGAGCGCGTTGGTGACCACGGTGAACGAGGGGGCCGCTGTGTCCGACGTGTCCCGGCGGCCGCTGCCCGCGCGCAGCGCGAGTGCGCGTGCCACCTCGGTGGTCGTGGTGCCGCCGTTGAGGCCCACCACGTCGCCTTCGCCGATGAGTTCGGCGGCGGCCGCGGCGATGCGCTGCTTCTCCGAGGTGTGCCGGGAGGACTTGTAGCGCAGGGGCAGTTCGTAGGAGACACCGTGCGCGACGGCGCCGCCCCGGGTGCGTACCAGCATCTGCTGTTCGTCGAGTTCGTCGAGATCCCGTCGGATGGTCGCGGGTGACACCTCGAGCGTCGTCGCCGCGTCCTCGACGTCCAACCTGCCCTCGGCGGCCAGCAACTCCAGCAGTCGGCTCCACCGCTCATGTTTGGACATGTGTCGGGCTCCTTCGGGCATCGGTCCTGCGCTCTCGACACGTTAAGGGATGCGTGAACGAGCAGGGAACGAGGGCGGCGGAGTGCGCGGAACTGATCGAAAGGCGCGCCGCCCGCGCAGACGTATCCATGCAGGGCGTCGGCTTCTCGGCAACGGTCGCGTAACAACCCCTGGACTCGGCGTTCCCTCCTGCTGAATACTGCGCACCACAATGAGTGCTCACAAGTGCTCAATATGCCGCTGGATAGCGCAAGTTCACGCAACCGAGGATGACGGTGGGGCGGCAGTCGGCCGCTGACCGTCCTTCCCGAAGGAGTACGCCGCTTTGTCCGCCAACAGTTCCTCCCGCACCTCGGCCGAGATCGCCTCGCAGCCCGCCGTATGGCTGCGCGCCGCACAGTCGCTGCCCCGGCACATCGAGGCCCTGCCCCGCCGGGGGGAGCGCGTCGCCGTCGTCGGCTGCGGAACGTCGTGGTTCATGGCCCAGTCCTACGCCGCCCTGCGGGAGAGCGGCGGCCACGGCGAGACCCACGCGTTCGCCGCCTCCGAGTTCCCGCACGGCCGCCGCTACGACAGCGTCCTGGCCATCACCCGGTCCGGCACCACCACCGAAGTCCTCGACCTGCTGCACCGGGTGAAGGGCGGCACACCGACCGCCGTGATCACCGCCGACGGCGCGACCCCCGTCATGGATGCCGCCGACGCCGCCGTCGTCCTGGACTTCGCCGACGAGGGGTCCGTCGTCCAGACCCGCTTCGCCACCGCCACCCTCGCCCTGCTGCGCGCCCACTTGGAGGAGCAGGGCGCCCTGCCGGCCGACGTAGAACCCCTCGACGCCGCCATCCGCGACGCCGAACAGGCCCTCGCCGAGCCGCTGGACGCCGCCGTGCGCGGAGCGGAACAGTTCACCTTCCTCGGCACCGGCTGGACGTACGGCCTGGCCCTGGAAGCCGGACTGAAGATGCGCGAGGCCGCGGGTGCCTGGACCGAGGCGTACCCGGCCATGGAGTACCGCCACGGACCGATCAGCATCACCGGACCCGGCCGCGTCACCTGGGCGTTCGGCCCCCTGCCGGCCGGCCTGGCCGACGACGTGGCACGCGTCGGCGGCACCCTGGTCGCCGCCTCGGACCCGGCTTCCGTCCCGGCTTCCACCGGCGCAGGCCCGGCCCTCGACCCGCTCGCCGACCTCATCCGCGTCCAGCGGCTCGCGGTCCTGCTCGCCGAAGCCCGCGGCCACGACCCCGACCGGCCCCGCAACCTGACCCGGTCCGTCGTCCTCGAACACCACGCCTGAGCAATCCGAGCACCCGGCCCGAGGAACACAGCGGGCACCGCAGCGTGATCGCCCCCGACGCCGGCACCTACCGCCGACCGCCGTCTCCGTACCGCCCATACCGCCTGTATCGCCGTAACCGTGGAGGAAGTCCATGCCGCTCACGCCCACTGGCGAGATCCTGCGCTCCGCGACCCGAGGCGGCGTCGGCGTCGGGGCGTTCAACGTCGTGCAGCTCGAACACGCCGTCGCCATCGTGCGGGGGGCCGAGGCCGCGGGGCGGCCCGTGATCCTGCAGATCAGCGAGAACACCGTCCGCTACCACGGCTCCCTGGAGCCGATCGGCGTCGCCGCCCTCGCCGTCGCCCGCGCCTCGCGCGCCCCCGTCGCCGTCCACCTCGACCACGCCGAGTCCCCCGACCTGGTGCACGAGGCCGTCCAACTCGGCTTCACCTCCGTCATGTTCGACGCCTCGAAGCTCCCGTACGCGAAGAACGTGGCCGCCACCCGGGAGATCACGGAGCACTGCCACGCCAGGAACATATGGGTCGAGGCGGAACTCGGTGAGGTCGGAGGCAAGGACGGTGCACACGCCCCCGGCGTACGCACCGACCCCGGCGAGGCGAGCGACTTCGTCGCCGCCACCGCCGTCGACGCCCTCGCGGTGGCCGTGGGCAGCTCGCACGCCATGCTCACCCGGGACGCGGTCCTCGACTTCGCCCTCATCAGCCGGCTGCGCGACGCGGTGAGCGTGCCGCTCGTCCTGCACGGCTCGTCAGGAGTGGGGGACGCGGGCCTCGCCAGGGCCGTCAAGTCCGGCATGACGAAGGTCAATGTCTCCACTCACCTCAACAAGGCCTTCACCCAGGCCGCCCGCACCTATCTGGAGTCCCACCCCGAAACCGCCGACCCCCGCAAATACCTCGGCCCCGCCCGCGACGCCGTCGCCACCGAGGTGGCCCGATTGCTCGGGGTCCTGCACGGCGAACTGGACCAGGGCCTCTGAGCGGCTCGGGGGAAGTGCGGTGCGGTTCGTCGTGCCCCAAAGGGGCGCGGGGAACTGCGCGACCAGCCACGACGCACCCGCAGGTGCTCTACCGGACTTCCCCGCGGAGCGCTCAGCGGACGTGCGTGAGCCGCATCGGCTCGTAGGTGATCAGGAAGTTGGCGTAGCTGTCGGGTGGTACGAGATCGTCGGTGACCGGGACCGGGCCCGTGCTGCTGAGATGGTGGATGTGGTGGTAGCCCAGCTCCCGGGCGGTCTCGCAGAGGGTGTCCAGGGCCTGCTTGCTGAGGCACTCGGCGATGATCGCGGGATGGTGGGCTGCGATGGTCCGTGCCATGCCGCGCAGGACCTGCGGCTCGAGTCCCTCGACGTCGATCTTCACGAGGTCCACGGGCAGGCCCTTCAATAGCTCGTCCCCGGTGGTGACCTCGACTTCCACGGTATGCGTGGCGTTCGGTGCGGCCAGCAGCGAGGCAGCGGTGGTGTCGGCCGGGATGCCCAGGTGGGTGCGGCCCGGGGAGTCCGACAGGGCGTGGTCGCTGATGGTGACGCGGCCGGTGAGGTCGTTGGCCTCGATGTTGCGCCGCAGCATGGCGGCCGCGCCGGGGTTGGGTTCGACGGCCACGGCCCGCAGAGAGGGGTTGGCCCGACAGGCCAGCAGGGTGTAGATGCCGGAGAAGGCGCCGAAGTCGGCGAAACAGCGGACCTGTTGGGCCAGGGCGTAGAAGACCGGGATGGTGGTCTCCTCCCAGTGCCGCATATTGGTCCAGATCAGGCTGCGGGCCAGGATGTCGTCCTTGCTGCTGATGTACCGGAACGGATGGCCGTCCGGCGCCCGCAGGGTCCAGCCCCCGGTGGGGTGCAGGCGACCCCATACCTGGCGGGGCAGCAGTCCCTGCAGGGCGGCGGCGCGCACCGCGCGCTGGAGGCCCGGAACACCGAGGAACAGATCACTTCCGGTACGCATCAAAGTGGGAGACATTCAGCCGAATCTAGCCAGAGGCAGGGAGCTTTCCTGCGTCATCGTCGCGGCCCCGCCCGGTTTCACCCTCGTGCCCCACCACCGTCAGTCACAGCCATCCGCTGATGGCCGCGACCAGCACGGTCGCCGCCGCCTCACGCACCGGGCGCATGGGCTGTTCATGCGGCTCGGCCACGACTACGCCCGGATGCCTCGCAGCCACCCCCATCTGCGGCGTGGCTGTCCCCGATGCGGGCGCGGACGACGAAACCTGGGGGAACGCGAACGATCGGCGCGCGTCCGGTACGCACTCCGGCGGCGCGGATCGCACGCGGCCCGCAAGGCAGGTCGACAGGTCCGAGGAGTCGTGTGATGGCCGGCGAAGACGGAGACGATGGCGTTCCCGAGGTGCTGCACTGCCTGGTGACGGGAGCGAGCGGCTACATCGGAGGGCGCCTCGTGCCCGAACTGCTCGAGGCCGGGCACCGCGTGCGGTGTCTGGCCCGTACGCCGCTCAAGCTGCGCGACTATCCCTGGTCGGAGCGCGTCGAGGTGGTGCAGGGCGATGTCTGCGACCCGGACTCCGCGGCGGCGGCGATGCGCGGCGTCGACGTCGCCTATTACCTGGTGCACTCCCTGGGCAGCGGCCGCGACTTCGAGCGGAAGGACCGCGAGGCCGCCCAGGTGTTCGCGGCCGCCGCCGAGGACGCGGGCGTGCGGCGGATCGTCTATCTGGGGGCGCTGACCCCCGCGGGCATCCCGGAACGCTCCCTGTCACCGCATCTGCGCTCGCGCGCGGAAGTCGCCCGGATCTTCCTGGAGTCGGCCGTGCCCGCGACCGTACTGCGCGCCGCGGTCATCATCGGCTCGGGCTCGGCGTCCTTCGAGATGCTGCGCTACCTCACCGAACGCCTCCCCGTCATGGTCACCCCCAGCTGGGTGCGCACTCGGCTGCAGCCCCTGGCCGTACGCGACGCCCTGCGCTACCTCGTGGCCGGCGCGCGGATGCCGGCGGAGGTGAACCGCGGCTTCGACGTGGGCGGCCCCGATGTGATGACGTACCGCGACATGATGCGGACCTATGCCCGTGTCGCCCGGCTGCCGCGCCGGCTGATCCTGCCCGTCCCGATGCTCACCCCCGGCCTGTCGAGCCAGTGGGTCTCCCTGGTGACGCCCGTACCCCGGTCGATCGCCCGGCCCCTGGCCGAATCGCTGCGCCACGAAGTGGTCTGCGGGGAACACGACATCAGCCGCTACGCCCCCGACGAGCCGGGCCGCCCCATCGACTTTCCCACGGCCCTGTCCCTGGCGCTGCAGCGCGTGAAATGCGCCCAGGTCGCCACCCGTTGGTCCTCCGCGGCCGTCCCCGGCGCCCCCAGTGACCCGTTGCCCACCGACCCCGACTGGGCGGGCGGCAGCCTCTACACCGACTGCCGCCGCCGGGACGTCGAGGCCACGCCGCAGCAGCTGTGGCGGGTCATCGAGGGTATCGGCGGTGAGAACGGCTGGTACTCGTCGCCGTACGCCTGGGCCGTGCGCGGCTGGCTCGACCGTCTCGTCGGCGGGGTCGGCCTGCGCCGTGGACGGCGCGACGCCCATCGGCTGAGAGTGGGGGAGACCCTGGACTTCTGGCGGGTCGAGGAGATCGACCGTGGCCGGCTGCTTCGCCTGCGTGCCGAGATGCGGCTGCCCGGTCTCGCCTGGCTGGAGATGTGGGTGCATGAGGACGAAGAGGGCCGGGTCAGCTATCGCCAGCGTGCGCTGTTCCATCCGCACGGGCTGCTCGGCCACCTGTACTGGTGGAGCGTGGCGCCCTTCCACGCCGTCCTCTTCGGCGGCATGGCCCGCAACATCACCCGCACGGCGGCCTCGTCGCATGAGCAGAGTTGACGGGGGCCGGTCGGAGCAGGGGCCGTCCGGCTGATCGTGCAGAGCGGTGACGGCGACTTACTGTCGAGTAAGGTGGCGGCGTCACCGAAGGAGGCGCCATGTCACCGTCAAGCCGATCGTCTCGATCCCCGCTGTATCTGGCCGGACTTCTTGCCGGGGCAGCGGTGGCGCACTGCGTCGTCCCCAAGCAGTTCGACGCGACCATCCCGCGGGCCCTGCCGGGCTCGCCGCGCGCGTGGACCTACGCCAGCGGCGCCGTCGAGCTGACGCTGGCCGCAGGTCTTGCGGTGCCGCGCACCCGCCGTGCCGCCGCTCTGGCCACGGCGGGTTTCTTCGTCGCGGTGTTCCCGGCCAACGTGCAGATGGCCGCCGACTGGTGGCATCGCCCCGCGCCTTTGAAGGCGGCCGCACTGGCGCGGCTGCCGCTGCAGGTGCCGCTTGTGCGCTGGGCCCTGAGCGTGGCGAAGAGCGAGGAGGGGCGGGCGTGAGTCGTCGTATCGAAGTCGGCGACAGCGTCGAGGACTTCACCCTTTTCGACGAGACCGGCACCGCGCGCACCCTCTCGGAGCTGCTCGCCGACGGGCCCGTGGTGCTGTTCTTCTACCCTGCCGCGCTGACGCCCGGCTGTACCGCGGAAGCCTGCCACTTCCGTGATCTGGCCACGGAGTTCGCCGCCGTCGGCGCCCGCCCCGTGGGGGTCAGCTCCGATCCGGTCGAGCGCCAGCGGCAGTTCGCGCAGCAGCACACCCTCGGTATGCCCCTGCTGTCCGACGCCGACGGTGTGGTGCGAGGCCGCTTCGGCGTGGCCCGGGGCTTCTCCCTGGCGCCCACCAAGCGTGTCACCTTCGTCATCGGCACGGACCGCACGGTCATCGAGGTGATCCGCAGCGAAATCCGGATGAGCGTGCACGCCGACCGTGCGCTCGCCGCGCTGCGCGCACAGTCCTGAACAGCTCAGGAAGCCGCGGGCGTGCCGTCGGCGGCGGGCGGGGGCTGCGGTGGCGGCGGCTCCGTCTGGACCGTCGAGATGGCCGCGGACAGATGGCGCATGACGTGCTCGGGCAGGGCGTCGCCCTTGATGGTGTCGACCACGACCTGGGCCAGGCCGTGCAGCTTGGTGTTGGTGTTCTGGGAGACCGACACCAGCGCCTGCCAGGCTTCGTCGGAGCTCAGCTCGAAAGAGGCCATCAGGATGCCGCGGGCCAGGTCGATGGTGGGCCGGGTCTGCAGAGCCCGCCGCAACTGCACCATCTCGATCCGCAGATCCTGCTCGGTGGCCCCGTCCTGCGCCCCATCGCCGCCGTCCGCGGCCGGTGCCGCGGGGCGGTCGGGGGAGGCGCTGTCGAACAGGGATTCCGCCCCGGCCAGGGCAAGGAGCCGTGTGACGGCGGGACTTGCCGCGCGGATGCGGACGGTCTTGGCGTCGTCGAGGGCCCGTTTGCGCACGCCGAGCAGGATGTTGAGCCCGGAGCAGTCGAAGAAGCCGACGCCGCTCAGGTCGAGGTCGATCCCCAGGGCCGAGCGGGACAGGGCCATGCGCAGCACGTGCTGCAGCTGAGGGCCGGCGGCGAGGTCCACCTCCCCACGCACCACGACGACTTCGCGATCCTTGTCGGGTAAGAACTCCACGGCCAGTACGGTGCGCATCGGTCCCACCGTCGTACTGGTTTCCGCCTCGTCCGCAACCTGCGCGGTGACCGCGGGTGAGTTGTGCGCGAACTCTGGCATGACCCGCCTTTCCCTCCGGCACTGCCCCCGGTTCCTGAAACAGAGTGGCGTCCCACCCCTCAACACGTCAACGAATACCTGAAATTCAGTACGTGTCTTTCGATGCGTGAAGGTGCGGTCGTAGAATCCTGCCATGGAGGGACAGCTTGAAACACACACCGGATGGACATTCCTCACCAACCACGCGCGCGTTCTCGCGGCCATCGACGGCAACCCCCAGGCCCGCATCCGCGACATCGCCGCGCACTCCCAGCTCACCGAACGAGCCGTCCAGCGGATCATCTCCGACCTGGAGGAGGACGGTTACCTCTCGCACACACGCCAAGGACGCGGCAACACCTACGAGATAGACCCCAGCAAGATCCTGCGCCACCCGGCCGAGGCAGGCCTGACCGTCGCGTCCCTGCTCTCCGTCCTCGCGCAGGACGAAGCCGACCGCAGCAACTGCCGCCACGCTCCACCGGCCGCGCGACAGCGGCCCGCAACTGACCGACGCGTAGGCGTCGAGTGACCAACGCGTAGGCGTCGAGCACAGACGACGCCACACGTGCCCGCGCCCGCCCGAAAACCGCGTGCGTCCACCCGCGGCCGTCTCCTACCGTTCCCGGCATGCACGTTGTCTTCACCAAGGGCCCCGGGACGAGCTACCACATCGCGGTGCACCGCGAGACCGGGGCCGCGCTCGCCCCGCGCAACGGACCCGGCGGCCATCCGTATCTGCCGCACGATCTGGTGCACTTCCTCGTCGAGGCGGAGGCGGGTATCAGGCTCGGGGTCTACGGACGCCTGGCCACCGGCGACAACGGCATGTTCTGGCCCGCCGACCCCGCCCAGCGCGCCAAGGCCGCCCGGCGCCGCAAGTCCAAGCCGGTGAAGCCCACTCCCGAGGCCCAGGCGGACATGGCCCGGTCCGAGGAGCTGGCGGGCATCTGCGTACCCGTATGGGAAGTGCGCCACGGCCACGCGCAGGAGCTGCCCGCGTATGTGACCGCGGGGGAGATCCCTGCCGTGGTCGACCGCATCGTGGCCCGCTTCGACGACTACGCCGAGCGCTGGCACCAGCTGCCGACCGGCGGCTCACTCACCCTGACGTGGTGAGACCGGCGCTTCGCCGCCCGGCCCAACGGCCCCTGCAGCAGGCCCACTTCAATGACCTCCCTGGTTCTTGACACAGGGCCCCGTTCCGGGCTGAGGCTCGGCGTAGACGCCATGCACCTTGCTGGTCAGGGCGTCCTTCGTCACGCGACCGGACACGCACGCGCCGCCCGTGTCAACGCTGTAGAACCCCTGCGCGATGTAGACCCCGTGCTCCTCGCCGCAGCCAAGACGCTTCAGCGCCGCCGCGATCCGCTCCGCACCGAAGACGCCGTACCGGCCGGTGCCGCCTTCCCGCCGGACCCGCTCCAGCTCCTTGCGAATGAGCTTCGCCGACGCTTCGCCCCGAGCACGCTGGCCCGCGGTCATCGGCAACTGCATCTGGTAGGCGTGGTTCTCGGCATAGTGCGGCGGACGGTCCTCGTTGATGCCCCCGTCCCCGTCCCCGTCGCCGTCTCCCTGACGCGTGCCGCCCGCGCTCGGACCGGAAGACGACGGCAGCTCCGTGGGCACCTCGGCAGGCTCCGCGCACTTCGGCCGCGGAATGAAGGAAGGCCGGGGAGTCGAGGAAGGCAGGGGAGTGGCCGACTGCGCCTGTCCGCCCCGCTGGCTTCCGCAGCCGGTCATCGTGATCGCGACCAGTACGGCGGATGTGATGGCTGCGGCGGCCGTGGCGGAACGTCTGAGAGGCATGGGCAGAGTTTCCCGCCCCGGACCGCAGCTGTCATGAGTCGGGGTACTCAGCTGCCGGCGCCTTGAGCAGCCGGTCAAGCTCGCCGCCGGCCTCCTCGTAGCCGGCGTCGCTGATCCGCTGCAGCTCGCGCAGGTCGCCGGACGCGGTCGCACGCCGGGTGAGCAGGAACCCGGCGCGCATGCATCCCTCGTCGAGGAGCTCGCTCAGCTCCTCGACCTCTCCGGCCGCGTCGGCGAGATCGGCCAGCCGGTCCAGGGCCGTCTCGTTGCCCTCGTCGGCCAGCTCGCGCAGGGTGTCCCGGTCGATATTCGTGTTCGCCATGACGCCATGGTGCGGCCCTGCCCCTGGGGCAAGGTCAAGTGGAACGATGTACGTCGTGATCACCATCGGGCAGCTGGCCAGGTACGTCGGAGTGTCGACCAAGACCATCCGCGTCTATCACGACAAGGGACTGCTCCCCGAGCCCGACCGCGACGCGTCCGGCTACCGGCGCTACGACGCCGCGGACGCCATCGACCTGATCAAGATCAGGACGCTCGCGGAGGCCGGCGTCCCGCTGGCCCGTATCCGGGACCTCAGATCGGCGCCCGAGGAAGACTTCCGGCAGGCACTGCGCGAGATCGACGACGAGCTCACCGAGCGCGTGCGCGGCCTGCAGGCCACACAAGCGCGCCTGCGGCGGCTCGCCGCCGGTGATCTGACACCGCTGCCCGCCGAGGTCCTCGCCCATCTGGAGGACCTGGCCGGATGGGGATTCACGTCCCGGTGGGTGGAGCTCCAACGCGACCTGTGGATCCTCGTGTTCGCCACCCACCCGGACCGGGCGGGCGCCCTGTTCCGGGACCAGGCCGAGAGCCTGACCGACCCCGCGCTGCGCGGGCTCTTCCTCGACTACGACCAGGCGTACGGCCTCGACGCCGACGACTCCCGTATCGACGACCTCGCCCGCCGGATCACCGACGCGACCCGGGAACGCTACGCGGACGCCGAACTGCCCCAGCTGGACGCGGCCTCCGAGATCCCGGACCTCATCCAGGGCACGGTCAACGCCGCGTCCCCGGCATGGCGGCGCATCGACATGCTCATCCGCGCGCAACTGGACGTATGACGCGCGGTGTTGAACGCGAGATGTTGACTACGGCGACGGCGGCGATGACGGCGGCGGCAGCAGTACAGCGCGGGGCTTCCCGTGGGATGGGAAGCCCCGCGCTGGAAATGGTCAGCAGCCGGGTTCAGTTGTCGGGCCGCGGCCCGGATCCGGTCAGGCCTGCTGCCACAGGGAAAGGGCAGTGATCCAGTTCGGGTCGCCGTTGCCCTGGTGGCTCTGGACACAGACGTACGTGGTGCCCTTGTGGGTCACCTTGTCGCCCTTCTCGTACGTACCCTTCGGGTCCCACTCCGGTATCTCCGTGCCGTCCGACGCGGGCACCTTCACCTCGATGCTCTTCGAGAACTCGGAGGTGTTGCCGGCGCCGTCCAGGGCGCGGACCTTGTACGTGTACGTGGTGCCGGGCTCGACGCTCTTGTCGGTGTACGTCGTCGCGTCCTGCACCGCGCCCGTCTTCTTGCCGTCGCGGAAGATCTCGTAGCCGGTCACCGCGACGTCGTCCGAGGACTCGGACCACATCAGCATCACCTCGGACGAGGTGGTGTGGTGCGCGTGCAGATGGCCCGGGGCGGTGGGGGCCTCGGTGTCCGCCGGAACGGCCTTGGTCGTGACCTTGAGAACCGTGGACTTGTCCGAGGTGTTGCCGGCGGCGTCGCGGGCGACGACCTGGTAGGTGTACGCGGTCTCGGCCTTGAGGCCCTTGTCGGTGAACGAGGTGCCCTCGGTGGTGGAGACCTTCGTGCCGTCGCGGTAGACGTCGTAGCCGGTGACGCCGACGTTGTCCTTCGAGGGCCGCCAGTCCAGGCGCGCCGAGTTGTGGGTGACGTTGGAGGCGGCGAGGTCACCGGGGACGGAGGGGGCCTCGGTGTCCTCGACGCCCTTGCCCTGCACGTTCACGTCCATGACGTTGTAGAACGCCATGCGGGTGTCGTCGATCTCCCACTGGCCCAGGATGACGTGGTAACCCGAGCGGTCGGCGGGGATGTTGAGGGTCTGCGGGGCGTTGGCGCCGCCCAGCGCGGGGATCTCGCCGTTCCTCTCGATGTGGGTGACCTTTTCGAAGTCGCTCTTCTTGAGCGGCTTGTCCGGGTCCCAGCCCTGCTTGGTGATGTAGTAGGCGTAGTAGTCGGTCTTGTGCGGTGCGGTGAAGTTCCAGTTGACCTTGACGGGGCCGGTCTTCACGTCCTGCTTGGCCCACAGGTCCGCCGATTGCTTGTCGAGGCCGGCGGCCATCGCGACGCCCGCGGAGGCGATCTTGCCGTCGGTGAGGCCGGAGAGCGGCGCCCCGCCCTCGTCGCCGTGGCCCTCGACGGACTGCGGCTCGTACTGGATGTCGCCCAGGTGCGGCTTGTTCTCGTCCATCGCCACACGAGCGGTGAGCTCGCCTTCTGTCGCGGTGTTCGTGATGTAGCCGTGGGAGTGGGCGGCGGAGGCGCCCACCAGCATCGAACCGGCCATGCCGGCAAGGGCGATGGCGCCGATCAGGACACGCTGCTTCATACAAAACCTTCGGTGAACCGGGGAAATACGGGATGTCAGTGGCAGTGAGCGGAGACGGAGAGGGGGCCGCGGAGGGGGCCATCGAGAGGGCCGCCGAGGGGTAGCCCGTTCCGCGCCTTACGCCCGCTTTACGTCGATCAACGTATGCGGCCCGGACCGGCACCCCGGCCCTGCAAGAGTCCTCAGCCCCCGCCCGATGGTCACGGGACAAAGGGGACCTTGGTCACCGGACCGGCAGCATGTCCTGACTGAGGCTCACGCAAATACCGGCACTGCACGGGCGCCGGCGGAACTCCGTGTGGCCCTCTCCGGCCGGGCGTGCGTGGCCGTAGGCCAGGACGATGGCCGTGTCCGGAACAACCGGAAAACCGGAATGGCCAGGACGTCTGGAGCGACCATGACTGCAGGCTGGGATCACCGTCCTTCCGCCGCCGCTCACAGCGGCGAGTGGCTGCCGGGCCTCGATGTGCCCGCGCCCGGTCGCCAGCGCCGCTGGACGATCCTGCTGCGCTGGCTGCTGCTCACTCCGCAGTACCTGGTGGTGTTCGTGCTGGCCATCGCGGCGTTCTTCGTGATGGTCGCGGGATGGTTCGCCGCGCTGTTCCTGGGCCGGCTGCCCGAGCCGGTCTTCGCGGCCAGTGCCGCGGTCGCCCGCTTCCGGATGCGCTGCTCCGCGTACATCACCATGCTCACCCCCTCCTACCCCAAGCGGCTGTTCGGCGACGAATCCGCAGCCGCGTCCTCAGCCGGGATCCCGGCCGCATCCTCAGCCGAGGTCCCGGCCGCGTCCTCAGCCGAGGTCTCGGCCGCATCCTCAGCCGGCCGGGAGCCGGTACGCTCCGCCACCCGTCCGCTGCTCCTCGGCACCGGGGCCAAGGTGCTCGTCGTGGTCTTCCTGGTCCTTGGCCTCGTCGGCCATGTCGCCTCCAGAACGGCGCAGGTGCAGAACAACGACGACGTCACCGGCGACACCGGCCGGGCCTCCGGCGTCGTGCTGCCCGGGATCCGATAAGGAGTCGGCCCCGGCGGCGGTGTCGTTTAAAGTGGGGGCATGTCTACGCCCCGAGTTTCCTAGCTGAGGACCCGCTTCCACGCCAGAAGTGTGTCCTTTAGCTTTCTCGGAGCGTTTCCCCATGATCACCGTTCGTGGTGTCGAGCTGCGCGCGGGCGCCCGCCTGCTGCTCTCCGACATCTCCTTCTCCGTTTCCCCCGGCGACCGCATCGGCCTGGTCGGCCGCAACGGCGCGGGCAAGACCACCCTGATGACAGCCCTGGCCGGGCAGACCGCACCCGCCGCCGGGACGATCACGCGGACCGGTCAGGTCCGTCTCCTGGCCCAGGACTCCCGCGCCGCCGACCCGGACGTCACCGTGACCGACCGGATCCTGTCGGCCCGCGGCCTGGACCGGGCCCTGCACACGCTGCGCGCCGCCGAGGCCGCCATGGCCGACGCCGCCCAGTGCCCTGCGGCCGGGCCCGCCGCGCTGGAGCGGGCGATGAGCGCCTACACCCGCGCCGAGGCCGCCTTCCAGGCCGGCGGCGGGTACGCGGCCGAGGCCGATGCCGCCCGGGTCGCCGCCGGTCTCGGGCTGCCGGAACGTGTCCTCGGCGAGCCGGTCGGCGCCCTGTCCGGCGGCCAGAAGCGCCGGGTGGAGCTCGCCCGCATCCTGTTCGCCGGACACGACGGCACGCTGCTGCTCGACGAGCCGACCAACCACCTGGACGCCGACTCCGTCGCCTGGCTGCGCACCTTCCTCCAAGGCCATCAAGGCGGCCTGGTGGTGATCAGCCATGACACCGCGCTGCTCGCCGACGTGGTCAACCGCGTCTTCCACCTCGACCCGCAGCGCGCCACCATCGACATCCACAACACCGGCTGGCGGACCTACCTCACCCAGCGGGACGCGGACGAGCGGCGCCGCACCCGCGAGCGGGCCAACGCCGAACGCAAGGCAGCGGCCCTGCACACCCAGGCCGACAAGATGAAGGCCCGCTCCGCCACCGCTGTCATGGCCAAGAGCATGGCCCGCCGCGCGGACCGGATGCTGGCGGACCTGGAGCCGACCCGCCGGACGGAGAAGGTCGCGAAGATCCGGCTGCCCGAGCCCGCCGCGTGCGGACGGATGCCGCTCGGCGCCATCAGCCTGTCCAAGGGGTACGGCGGCCACCAGGTACTGGAGGGTGTGGATCTGGCCGTGGACCGGGGCAGCCGCCTGGTCGTCCTCGGCCTCAACGGGGCGGGAAAAACCACGCTGTTGCGTCTGCTGGCAGGCCAGGAGAGCCCGGACACGGGCCGGGTGGTGCACGGACACGGGCTGCGTCTGGGCTACTTCGCCCAGGAACACGACACCCTCGCCACGCACCGTACGGTCCGGGAGAACCTGGCCGCGGCCGCCCCGCACCTGAGTGACGGCGAGGTCCGCAGAGTCCTCGGCTCGTTCCTGTTCTCCGGGGACGACGCCGAGAAGCGGGCCGGAGTGCTGTCCGGCGGGGAGAAGACCCGTCTGGCGCTGGCCGGGCTCGTCCACTCCAGCGCGAACGTGCTGCTCCTGGACGAGCCCACCAACAACCTCGACCCCGCCTCCCGTACCGAGGTCCTGGCCGCGGTCGACTCCTACCCGGGCGCGATCGTGATGGTCACCCACGACGAGGGCGCCATCGACGCCCTGCGCCCCGGGCGCGTGCTGCTGCTGCCGGACGCGGACGAGGATCTGTGGAGCGAGGAGTACCGGGACCTGGTCTCCCTGGCCTGACGGTGCCGCGCCGCCGCCTGACCCCGGGCTGCCTGGGGTCAGGCGGCTGGACTGCCTGGGGTCAGGCGGCGGCGAGTTCGGCCGCGCCGAAGGACACGTTGAAGCGGTCGCACCAGATGCTCACGCTCGTGTACGTGCCGAGGTCGAGGTCCGCGGGCAGGGCGTAGTTCTGGTCGCCCTTGTTGCCCTTGAGCTTGCCGAGGCTCTGGTACTTGCCGTCGTCGAACACACCCCAGCCCGCCTTGCCTTCCTTGACCGGGGCGTCGGTCACCCACACCCGAAGATCGGGCCCGTTGCTCGTGTCGAGTCCCTCAAGGCGCAACGTCCGTGAGCCATCGGGGAGTTGGATGACCTTCACCGTGCCGGTGGTCGTGTGCTCATGGCTGATGAAGTCCCCCCTGGCGAGGGTCTTCGGGCCGGCGGGCTCGTCGGGGGCGGTTTCCGAAGGGGCCGCCTTCGAGGGCTTTGCCGCCGCATCGGCCGTGGGCAGGGCGTCGTGCACGGTCTCGTCCTGCCACAGCTTCCACGGCTGGAACCAGTAAAGGCCCACACCGACGGCCAGTACCGCGGCCACCAGCACTCCCACCAGCACCGGCTTCTTCGTCAGCCCTCGCATGCGCCCACTCCTTCAGTTCCCGGTACTACCTGCTTCGTCCCCATTCAACGAGACGGCGAGCGGGTCTGTCGCCGGGATCGAGATGACCAAACCCTTACGTCTCGCCAGGGGTGACCGCGCGATTTGCTGTAACGGCAAGATCGATTGCCGTAACTGACAGGAGAGCTGCAGTCTGGTCCGGCAGGCAACCGAACCAGAGAGGCAGCACGATGACGACTCAAGAAAGCGCCGGAACCGCACCGGGTACGAGTGACAACGCGCCGCTGAACAATCGCGTCCACCATGTCGGCTCCGGTCAGCTGGACGGTTTCGCCGCCATCAGCGGCAGCACGGTCGGCTCGAAGCGACTGTGGATGGGCATGGTGGAGAACCCGCCGCTGAGTGCGACGGACAACCACCATCACGGCGATTCGGAGGCGGGGATCTACGTGGTCAGCGGACACCCGGTGTTCGTCTACCACGACGGCACGCAGGAGGTACGGCTCGCCGGCAACCCGGGTGACTTCTTTCTCGTGCCGCCGTTCGTCCCGCACCGCGAGGAGAACCCCGACCCGAACGAGCCCGCGGTCGTCGTGATCGCCCGGACCACACAGGAGCCGATCAAGGTGTCGGTGCCCGAGCTGTACCAGCTGGGTGACGCCGTCATCGATCAGTCGCCGCGGTAGATGTGCGGCCCACAGGCATCCAAGGCCGCCTCGGCGGCTGTGATGAGCCGAGGCACGACCTGGGGGTCACTTCCGTCGTCAAGGGCGAGGTCGGTACGCAGGGCCAGCGCGGTGATGACGTAGCGGTGTCTGCGCCGCACGATCAGCCAGCGAGAACACTGATGCCACTCGACGCCGGCGGCGCGGGGGGTGTGACCGTCCCCGGTGGGGGCGTGCCAAATGGCCAGGCGCCAGCGTGCTTCGCCGAGATAGCTCTCCATGTCGACGGCTGTGGCCGTGTCGGGGAACGGGAAGATCTGGACGGAGACCAGGGCGGGAGGAGCGCCGTGCGGGGCGAGTTGCTCCAGGAAGACCCCGGTCATCACCCGCAGGCAGCCACGACCGATGAGCTTGGTGACCACGTCGACGGCGCCCGCCTGGTCGCAGGGCTGCGGCGCCCCGGCCAGCCGCGCGAACTCGATGCCCTTGCTGTCGGTGAACCTCCGGGACAGCAACGCCTCTGCGGTGAACGGGGTGAGGTCGCTGCTGCTGCTGTCCCAGGAGGGACCGCGCCAGGCCACAGGTTCCGGCAAGGGCGGTGTCCGGCGGGCGTCGCCGCGGTGATTCTGCGGGCCGCAGGACATGACGGCCTCGTGGGCGGCCGAGTTGAGCCAGGGGTCGATGGTGGTGTCGTCAGCGAGGTCGGTGCGCACCGACCTCGCGGCGATCACGTACCGGTGGAACGCCCGGTGATGCTCGAAGCTGCGACTGCCGTCGAAGTCACCTGAGCAGGGATTGTTGCCGACCCCGCTCTGCGTGCACCAGACGGTGAGACGCCATCGCGCGTCGCCGCTCAGGAGGTTGTTCATGTCGTTGGCCGTCACCGCGTCGGGGAACGCGAAGACCTGGACGGAGACCAGGACCGGATTCTCGGGGGTGGCGTACGGGCCGGGTTGCTCCAGATAGACCCCGGTCAGCACCCGCAGGCAGCCACGGCCGGCGAGTTCCGCGACCACGTCCATGCCGCCCGCATCGACGCAGGAATGCAGGCCCCCGGCCACCCGGGCGAATTCGATGCCCCTGTCGTTGGTGAACCTCCGGGGCAGCAACGCGTCTGCGGCGAACGGAGTCTGGTCGGTGCCACTGCTGTTCCAGGAGTACGGGTCGGGGGCCTCTGCGGCCTGTTGGGTCGAGGGATCCGGCTCGGCTTTGGCTTCCGGTTCCGGGCCGAACGGGACGGCGCGATTGCGGAGGTGGAGATGGCGGGTGACAGCGTTCTGGGCGAACTGCTGTGGTTCCGGGCTGCCTCGTCGGCGCAGGCGGTCACGGACTCTTCGCCACGTCGTCTCCAGGCTTACAGTGACGTCCGCCCCGGGAATTCCGGTTTCCAGGACGTCGATCAGCTCGCCCGTGAACTCCGGAAACCGCGCGCCCTGGGGAACGAAGGAGAGACTCGTCGGCGGGGCGGAGGTCAGGACACAGTCCCCGTAACGGTGGTCCTCGGCCCCCTCTTGATCGTCGCTTGCGCCGCCGGCGTCCTCGGATTCGCCCAGGGCGCGCGCCAGTTCCGTACGGGTGGGGGCAGCCGTACCGGACATGCCGCCGGCTATGCCGCTGTAGCAGCAGTCCAGCACCGTGACACGGTGCCTGGCGCGGTAACCGCTGCGCCGCACCACGTCACGTAACTGTCCGTAGGGCAGGGCACCGACCTGTGGATAGTCGACGTCGGCGGCTGCCAGGGCAAGGTAGAGCTGCTCATCGCGGTCCCGGAGCCCGTGTCCGGCGAAGTACACCAACAGGGTGTCCTGGGCGCCCAGCGCGGCATCCCTGACCGCTCCAAGGACCTGTTCGACCGAGGTGGTGGAGCCGATCACCGTGATGTGTTCCTCGGGCAGGCCCCATATCGACGGATCGCGCAACAGGCCGGCCAGGTGCTGGGCTCCGGCCGGTGCCGCCGGCATCGCTGACAGTGCGGGGTGTGTGTAGTCGCCGATTCCGATCAGTACCGCGCGGCTCTTGCCCGGGTCAGGAATCGCCACCATCACCGTCCCCGGCTGCCTCGCCTTCGGCGTCGGTATCCCCGTCACCGTCGGTATCCCCGTCACTGTCCGGGAGGCCTCCCAGGAGGCGGACGAGGCGGGCGGTCTCCTCCTCGGTGCCGTCCTCGATCACCAGGCGGACACCGTTGCGCTCGATCACCATCCGGGCGGCACGCCGCCGGCGCGGCGGGAGGGAAGCACGAAAGTTCAGGTGCGCGTAGATCAGGCCGGCGGCCGAGAATCCGCTGCCCAGGGTCAGGCTGATCCACTCGAGCAGTTGCCCGGACATCGCCCCGTCGGCCGGGGCGGAACGGACACGGCTCATGCTCAGGTGGGGCCCCACGCCGCGGTCCTGCGCCAGCCAGTCCGCGAAACCGCCGGTCAGCTCGGCGACCTCGTCGCCGCAATCGGATGCGGACGACTCGTCACCACCTATACGCACACGCACCGTACCGGCCCGGTTCTCCCGGAAGTCGATCTCCCCGTGCTGCAAACCGCACCGCTCCCGTCGTCCCTCAACCGGGAGCGCAGACGCCCCCGTTCGTCCCACGCCAGCGATACTAACCAGTCGGCCACGGGCTCAACCTGGAAGTCGATTGCGTGGGTAACTGCCGTACCCTGTACGTCTGGTGACGAACCGTCCGGACACGTCCGCATCGGCGCAGCCCGCGCCGCTTTGGGGCACAGTGAACGCACCGGACTTCCCGCGGAGCGTCCTGGATCCTAGATCTGAGCCGCCTGGATGACCCCGTGGACGGCGTGGCTGATGCGCTCGGCGGCCAGCTCCGGATCGGGCCGGCCGGCATCGAGCCATGCGATGACCGCGTCAGTGGTCAGGGCGGGAATGACGTGTGCCGCCCAGTCCAGCCACGGGCCTGCGGGGATGAGCTTGGCGAGGTTGCGGTGGGCGACCTCGGCGGATGCGGCGCCGAGGGCGTCGACGAGGTCACGGAACTCCGGTTCACGGACGGCATGTTGGAACATCAGCCGGAAGCCGTCGGGGTTGGTTGAGGCCGCATGGACCAGGGCAGGGATCGACCCCTCGTCGAAGTCATCGCTTCCCACGCTCTCTGCGAGCCGGGCGCAGGCCCGCTCCAGGGCCGCCCGGTACATGTCGGCCTTGGACTCGAAGTGGCGATAGAGCAACGCCTTGGTGATGCCCGCCTCCACCGCGACGTCGTCGAGGCCCGTGGCGGCGTACCCGGCAGCGGCGAAGGCCCGTGTGGCCGCGGCGAGAATCTGCTCCCGCCGCTCGGCCTTGCGCATCCTCGTCACCGGCGGTGCGCCGCCGGAAGCCGCCGCTGGAGTCATCGAGTCCCAGCCTCCCCGAAGTTGCCCCGGACGCAATCCCTTGTGAACTCCGAAGTGTACAAGTAGCGTTGTAGAAGTACGAGTATACAAAGTGCAGTTACGTTGCAGTCACCAGGAGGCGCCATGACCGTCCGGCTGCCCTTCGCGCAATCGCACCCCCTGCAAGTCCCGCCCCTGCAACGGCAACTGCAAGCGCAAGCGCCCGTTCACCGGGTTCGCACCCAGGTCGGCGACGACGCCTGGCTCGTCACCGGTTACGAAGAGGTGCGCGGGCTCCTCGACGACGATCGTCTCGGCCGCTCCCATGCGCATCCCGGGACGGCTGCACGCTCCGGCGCATCAGCGCTGTTCGGCGGCCCGCTCGGCAACTACGCGACGGAGAAGGCAGACCACCGCCGGATGCGCGCTCTGCTCCAGCCGCACTTCTCGCCGGCCCGCATGCGCGCCCTGCGCCGCCGGGTGGAGACGCTGACCGCCGAACTGCTCGACGACCTCGCCCGGCAGGCCCAACCCGCCGACCTGCACACGGCGGTTGCCTTACCCCTGCCCATCCTGGTGATCTGCGAACTGCTCGGCGTGCCGTACGCGGACCGCACCCGCTTCCGCGCCTGGACCCGGGCCGCCGCCGACATCCGCGACCGCACCCGATCGGAGAACGGCATCGGTGAACTCTTCGGCTACGGAAAGGAGTTGGTCGCCCGCAAGCGGTCCGAACCCGCAGACGACATCATCTCCCGCCTCTGCCAGGACGACACCCCGGCGGACGACGAGATCGCCATGCTGTCCATGGCCCTGCTGTTCGCCGGCCACGAGACCACCGTCGTTCAACTCGGCCTGGGCGCCCTGCTCCTGCTCACCCACCCCGGCCAGTGGAAGGCCCTGCTGGCCGACCCGGCCCTCATCCCCGGCGCCGTCGAAGAGATCCTGCGCGCCCCCGGCAAAGGCGGCGGAGGCATTCCCCGCTACGCCCGGACCGACCTCGAGATCGCCGGAGTCGCCATCAAGGCCGGCGACCTCGTCATGCTCGACACCGGCGCCGCCAACCACGACCCGACCGCCTTCCCCGCCCCCGACGAACTCGACGTCACCAGACAGGCGAGCGGACATCTCGCCTTCGGGCACGGCGCCCGCTACTGCATCGGCGCACCCTTGGCCCGCATCGAGCTCCGGAGCGCCTTCGCGCAGCTGCTCCCGCGCTTCCCCCGCATGCGTCTTGCCGTACCTGTGGAAGAACTCCGCGTCCGGGGCGATGTGCTGACCGGCGGTCTCGTCGCGCTGCCGGTGAGGTGGTGACGCGGCGCGCCGCTCCGGCCGTCAACGGGTGCTGCGGCGCCGCTACTTGGAGGTGGCCGGTGTGCGGCCGCGGAAGGTGCGGCGCAGGTCGTCGATCCAGGCGTCGGGGACTTCCCAGGGGATGAAGTGGCCGCCGCGGTCGTGGGCGGTGAGGTTGGTGTGCCGGTACCAGGCGGCGCGGTCGGTGGCCAGCCAGCTCTCGACGCGCCCCGCGGTGGTGACGCCCGGCGGGTTCTCGTGGGCGACGAAGGTGATGCCGGTCGGGGCCTCGACGACGGGGGAGCGGTCGTGGGACGGCGTCCAGGGGTAGCGGTTGGCGTTCGCGTAGTAGCGGATGGACGTGCCGATGGCGTTGTTCACCCAATAGATCATGGCGTGGGTGAGCAGATCGTCCTTGGTGAAGACGCTCTCCACGTCGCCGTGGCTGTCGCTCCAGCTCGCCCACCGCTCCAGGAGCCAGGCGAGCAGGCCGACGGGGGAGTCGGTCAGGCCGTAGGCGAGGGTGCTGGAGTCGAGCATGTGCGCGCTCAAGTGGACGGCGTTGCGGCGTTCCTGGGTGATGATGCCGGCCCGGATGTCGTCCGGGACGTGGTCGGGCAGGGGCTTGCCGCGGGTCAGGTCCCAGGCCCGCTCGCCATTGAAGAAGTCCAGGCGCAGACCGGAGCCGATGTGGATGCCGTACAGCGCGTCGGCGTACTTGTGGCCGAGCTGCCCGGAGATCAGCCCGCCGATGTCACAGCCCGCCGCGGCGTACTTCTCGTGGCCGAGGGTGTCGGTCATCAGGGTGTGCCAGAGGTCGGCGGCCTTCCAGAAGTTCATGTCCGGATGGTCGGGCAGCGGGGTGGAGAAGCCGAAGCCGGGCAGGCAGGGCACGATCACGTCGAAGGCGTCGGCCGGATCGCCGCCGTGGGCGGCGGGGTCGGCGAGCGCGTCGATGACCCTGGCCCAGTGCCAGAACGTCCAGGGCCAGCCGTGGGTGAGGATCAGCGGGGTGGGCGCGGGTCCGGTGCCCGCCTTGCGCAGGAAGTGCACGGGCACCCCGTCCACGCGCACCCGGTAGTGCTCGTAGGCGTTGATCGCGGCCTCGGCCCGGCGCCAGTCGTAGCCGTCGCGCCAGTACGCGAGAAGTTCCTGGAGATAGCCGCGGCCGACTCCGTAGGACCAGTCGTCGTTGCCCACGTCATCCGGCCAACGCACCTGCTGAAGGCGGGTGTTGAGGTCGTCGAGGACGGAGTCGGGGACATGGATCGGGGAGGGCTGCGGAAGGGCTGTGGCCATGAGGACTCTCCTGTCGCCGAATCAACCGAGGCACGGGCGCCATGACGAGACGGCGGACCTGGACCAGGCGGCGGCGCCCGGCCGGGTCGCGGCTGCTGTCCGGGAGCGGGCCGATGCCGCGGGCCGGCTGATGTTCCGTGCCGCGCGGACGGGCCGGGCCGTGTCCACCATGATCGGATCGTATCCGGCGACAGCGCCGCCTTCTTCGGGGAGCACACCGAAGGCGGGTATTTCCCCGCGTTCGAAGTTCCCGCACTGTTCGTCGATGACATCCGCGGCTTCTTCCGGGGGCTGCTCAACTGGCCCCGACGTGATCGGAGGTGCCCTACGGTGCGCAGCTCGGCGGACGGATAATCGGTTGCCCGCCGGCGATGGTGGTCGATGCAATGTCCGGCAAGATCACGGCAGTCCGCAGCCGCATCGTCACTCGGGAGACGCCCACGTATGAGTACGCCGCCATCGCCATCTGCAGTGCCATCGCCGCCCGCAGTGCAGCGGACTGACCGACCTTCCGTCCGGATCGGCGCTCTCGTGCCGCTCACTCGGCCCGGCTGGGTCGAAGCAGGCCAACACCTGCTCGCCGGACTCGAGTTGGCCGTCCGTGACGTCAACGGCGCCGACGGGATCGCCGGAACACCCCTTGAGCTCGTGGTCCGCGACACCGCGGCCGATCCGCAGAGGGCCGAGGCGGCCGTGGAGGAATTGGCCCGCCTGGGTGTGACCGCTCTGGCGGGGGAGTACCACAGCGTCGTCGGCCGTGCCGCTGCCGCCAGGGCCGATGCCCTCGGCCTGCCGTTCCTCTGCTCGTCAGCGGTGCTCGACGCGCTCACCGAGCAGCCGACGGACTGGGTCGCGCGCCTCGCCCCGCCGCAGTCACGCGGCTGGCAGCTCTACGCGGACCACCTCCTCAGCGCGGGCCACAGCCGTATCGCCGTAGCAGCCCAGGCGAGCGTCTACTGGGCAACGGGAACCCGCATCCTGCGGGACCACCTCGCTCCGCGCGGCGCCACCGTCACCGAACTCGACACGAGCGCGCTCACCCCGGCCGCCTTGTGCGACGCACTCGTCGTCCATCGCGCGACAGCCCTTCTCCTGCTGGCCGGGCACCCCGAGCCGGCCGTGCCGATCGTCCAGGCGGTCCGCCGCGACCAGCGCCTCGCGGAGATCCTGATCGGCGCTCCGGCCGGGCAGCCGGAGTTCGCCCAATGGGCCACGCTCCTGGGCGCCGACGGCGCGGCGGTCCCGTTCCTGCGCTACCTGCCCGAGCGTCTGACCGCACTCGGCGACCGCGTCGAGGCGGCCCTGCGCGCACGCCTCGCCCAAGCACCCTCCTTCGTCGCCTTCGAGGGCTACGACACGATCGCCGTGCTCGCCGATGTGCTGCGCACCTGTGGCACGGACCGGGCGCGCGTCGCCGAGGCCTGGCCGCACGTCGACGTCGAAGGCACTCGCGGGCGGATCCAGTTCACCCGCACGCCGGGCATCAGCGTGTGGCAATGGGCGGCGGCGCCCATCCAGGTCGTCGACCGGGATCCGGGGGAACCCGGGCGCTTTCGGGTCCTGCACGCCGGCTGACAGAGCGTGGCCATCCGGTCTCCTCCGATCCGATCCGATCCGGGCCGAGCCGGTCCGGGCCGGGGCTGGGTTCCGGCTGGGCTGCTGCTGTCAGCCGAGGTCCCGGGCCATACGGAAGCCGAGGTTGCCTGTCGAGCTGTCGACGGTGTTCGCGGTGCGGGCGGCGACGCGATACCGGTTGCAGTACGAGTCGTGACACAGGTAGGAGCCGCCACGCATGACGCGACGGCCGGGATCGTCGGCCTGCCAGCGGTCGGCGGACCACTCCCAGACGTTTCCCGCGACGTTGTGGAG
Source organism: Streptomyces monticola (assembly GCF_042665355.1). Lineage (NCBI taxonomy): Bacteria > Bacillati > Actinomycetota > Actinomycetes > Kitasatosporales > Streptomycetaceae > Streptomyces > Streptomyces monticola. Next base: position 564,225 of record NZ_JBHTCF010000002.1, read on the forward strand.
ACCGAAGCCATTCGGGGCGAAGGCGTGCACCGGAGCGGTACCGGCAAAGCCATCCGCTTCCGTGTTGCGGAACGGGAAGGTGCCCTGCCAGATGTTGCACCGGTGCTCCCCGCCCGGCGTGAGGTCGTCCCCCCAGGGATAGCGGGCCTGGTCGAGGCCCCCGCGTGCGGCGTACTCCCATTCCGTCTCGGTGGGCAGGCGCCCACCGGCCCACCGGCAGAAAGCGGCCGCGTCCCGCCACGTCACATGCACCACGGGGTGCTCCCAGCGGCCGTCGAGCCCGCTGCCCGGCCCTTCCGGCCTGTTCCACGCGGCGCCTTGGACGCCGCACCACCAGGGGGTTCCCGGCGGGCGTGGTGCGGTGTTGCGCAGAGGGCCGGGAAGGAACTTCGCGAATACATAGCTCCAGCCGAACTCCTCCGTCTCGGTGCGGTATCCGCTCTGCTCGACGAAGGCCGCGAAGCGGGCGTTGGTGACCGCGTAGGCGTCGATGGCGAAGGGTGATACCGACACGGCGCGCACGGGCCCTTCGCCGTCACCGGGGTTGGCGTCCTCGTCCTCGCTGCCCATCCGGAAGGTCCCGCCGGGCAGGGCGATGCTTTCTGCGTACTCGGGACACTCGGCGTACTCGGCGTGCGGGCCGGGGCGAGGAACAGTCGTTGAACCGGAGCCACCATCACGGGAGTTGGGGAGATCGTGCGCCTCCCGCTCCCGGGCGGCCGAGGGTACGCAGCAACTCGCAGCGAGTCACCAGCAAAGGGTGTACTGCCGGTACACCGTTCCTAGGGGCTGAGCGGTAGTGAGTCCTGTTTCCAGTACTCGTGCTCGGCCGAACACTCCGAACGGTGTTGAGTGTTCTGGTCGACCGCGTTCCTGCCGCGTCCGGCGCCAGCGGATCGTGTCCGTGGTCCGGGGACGCGGGGGCGGTTTCCCTCGCTTCCTGGGATGCCGGATGGGGCCTGGATGGTCCGATGCCCGCCGGCATCGCTCTGGTGCCGGCGGGGCGGTGTCGTCCGTCGCCTGATCCGGTGTCCGCGGGAGCGCCTGCCGATGGCCACCGAGGCGGCCGCGTGTCGGCTGGTCTTGTGATGTGGGGTGGTCAGCGGAGTCTGCCAGTGCTGCGCGCCCCACTGGGAGGTGTAGGCGGGATCGACGGCGATCACGCCGAGGTCTCTCTCCGCGCACATCGACAGCAGGCGGGCGCGGAGTTGGCCGGTGGGCAGGCCCGAGGTGAGCTTGCGGAAGCGCTTGTTGCGGCCGTCTTTCTCGCGGGTTTTGGAGTCGGTGAAGTCGAGGTCTTCGATCGCGATGGCCTGTACGCCGGTGGCTTTGGCCCAGTGCAACAGGCGGGTCAGGGCGTGGCGCAGCTGCGCGTCGCGGTGGGTGGCGGCGCCCGACAGGTCGTAGTCGAAGCGGCGCGGTGCACCCCCGACATGAGCGTGGAGTACTACGCCAAGCTCGAACGCGGGAACCTCGCCGGTGTCTCGCCCTCAGTGCTGGAGGCCGTCGCCTGTGCCCTCCAGCTCGATGACGCCGAGCGCGCGCATCTGCTTCGGCTGGCGCAGGCCGCCGACGGCTCCGACGTCCTGGCCCGGCCCCGCCGCCGTACCGCCCGGCCGTGGAGTCCGCACCCCAGCCTGCAGTGGACCCTGGACGCGGTCACCGCAGGACCCGCCTTCATCCGCAACGGCCGCATGGACATCCTCGCCGCCAACCAGCTTGCGCGGGCCTTCTACGCCGACGTCTACGCGACCCCCGCAAACCAGGCCAACCTCACCCGGTTCAACTTCCTCGATCCCGCCTCCCGGCGTTTCTACCCCGACTGGGAGCAGGCCGCCGACATCGCTGTCGCCATCCTGCGTACCGAAGCCGGCCGCAACCCCCACGACAAGGACCTGCACGACCTCGTCGGCGAGCTGTCCACCCGCAGCGACGCTTTCCGTACCCGCTGGGGCGCTCGCAACGTGCGCCATCACGGCACCGGCACCAAGCGCTTCCACCACCAGGCCGTCGGCGACCTCACCCTCGCCTACGAGGGCCTGGAGATGGCTGCGAACCCGGACTCACTCTGACGATCTACACCGCCGAACCCGGCTCCCCCTCCGAGGAGGGCTTGCGTCTGCTCGCCTCCTGGGCCGCCACACAGGAAGCCGAGGCCTCCTGGCCGCGCACATCGGCAGCCGACTGACCGTCGCCGCGCGCCTGGCTCATGAGGCCTGTCGCCTGGCGCGGCCGCCGCCGAACCGGGCTCTGCTCGGGACGGGACAGGACGGGCTGCCGAAAGAGCGCGCGACGGCAAAAGGCGTCAGGCGTGCGCCGTCTTCCCGCCGCCCCCGAGAAGGCCACGCGTCGGTCCCCACTGGCGCAGTACGGCGTAGCCGCCCCCGGCGGCCGCGGCCACCGGCAGTTCGAGTACGCCAAGGACGGCGGCGCCGCCGAGGCCGAGGTAGACCGGCAGGCCCTTCTTCGCCGTCAGGAGCTCGTGTCCCTTGGCCAGCGGGGCCTTGGCGGCGTTGGCGACGCCGGCGGCCATGTGGCTCACGGGGGGAATCGTCAGGGTGTAGCCGTCCGTGCTTTTCGCCGTGTGCGAGCGGGTGCTCTTGTGGGCGGCGGGTTTTGACGCCTTCGCCTTGGCGGGAGTGCTGTGCGCAGTGGCGGACGTGGCCGAGGCGGATCGCGTGCGGGTGCTCGTGCTCCGCGTCGCCTTCTTCGCGCTCGGTGCCGCCTTCGTGGTGGCGGCCTTGCCGGCGGCCTTCTTGGCGGGACTCTTCTTGGCCCCCTGGCTTGCACGTCGCGTCGTGGTCACGGGCTCACTCCTCGCATTCGTTCGAGGGAACCAGCGTAGGACTATGTGGCTTTTATTCGCATTTCGTGTCATTTCTGGTGGGGAGCCCTTTCGTGTGCCGACGCCGTCGGCCGGGGTGCGAGGGAGGGGCACACGCGTGCCTGGTGTGCGGTCGGCGCTGCGCGAGACGATGCGGCGTTTCCCCGTCCGGCTGATTTCCCACGGGGGACGTCTGGTCCACGGGGGCGCCAGGGCGCTCGCCGACTCGGCGGTGCCCACCGTGGCCAAGGCCATGGAGGCCGGCGGAACAGCGGCCGCCGCTCTGATCGCGGTGGCACCCGGCCGGATCGGGGAGCTGGTGGCCGGCGCCCCGGTGCAGATCAAGACCCTCGCGGAAGAGATCGCCGACTCCGGGGACTCCCGCGTCAAGCGGCAGGTATGGGCCCAGGGAGGCCACGCCCATCTGCAGATGCGCGGACTTACCGGCCGGGGCCTGCGCCACCGGCGGCTGGCGAAGGCGGCCATCCTGGCGCTGATGGCCGCCGACGGCGTCTACTGGGCCGAGGTCAACGGCGAGACCCGGCGCCTCCTGGTGATCTTCAACGAGCAGGCCGTGGACGTCGACGCCCTCGTGGACATCGTCGAGTCGGTGGAGCGGGCCCACGGCATCGCCGAGCAGCCGTTTCCCGCCGCCGTCCCCCACCCCACCGACAGCGCCGACCAGGCAGCGGCCTCGCTCTCCCTCGTCTCGGGTCTGGCCGGCCTCGGCGCCGCCGCGGTGGGCCGCGTGCTCAATCTGCCGCTACTGCCGTACGGCGTCCGCGAGAGCCTGGTCCTGGTGGACAACCACCTCCGAGTGCGCGGCGCCGTCACCGGAAGCCTGGGCCGAATCCGCGGGGATGTCTGTCTCTCGCTCGCCGTCACCGTCGCCCACGCCCTCAACCGCCGGGGCGCGCCCTTGGCCGTCGGTGTTCTGCACCGCACCGCGCAGCTCCTGGAGAGCCGCGCGCGGCGCGCCGCCTGGGAACGGCACGAGATCGATCTGCACTCCATCGCCCACGCGCTGCCGCACGAATCCGTCCAGCGCCTGCCCAGGCCCGAACCGATCCGGCCGGGCCCGATCGAGACGGCGAGCGACAAGGTCGCCGTGGCGTCCCTGGTCGGGGCGGGAGCCCTGCTGGCCGGCACCCGACGCCCCGGCCAGGCCATGGAGTTCCTGCTCGCCTGTGTCCCCGAGGCGGCCAGGCTGGGCCGGCAGGCGTATGCGGCGGTGGTCGACTGGTGGCTCGCCCAGCACGGTGTGCTGGCCATGAACGCCGGATCGCTGCGCCTGCTGGACCGCATCTCCTGCGTGATCGTCGACTCGGGGGCCTTGTGCCGCGACCGGCCCCGTGTGGTGTCCGCACAGGCCGCCTCGGCCGCCTCGGCCGCCTCGGCCGCCTCGGGCGGTGCCGACGATGACGCCGCCTGGAACGACGCCGACGTATGGCGCGTGGCCCAGAGCCTGCTGTCCGCCCAGGACCCGGCGCAGCTGCAGCAGCGCACGTCATGGCGGCGAAACGGCTGGGAGCTGCGGCGCGCGGACGACTGCCCGGCGCACACCTTCGACGACCCGCGCGGCGTCACGATGGAGCTCCACGACCGGGCGGGCAGACAGCGCGGCACCGTCGAGGTCGGCTGCGAACTGGACCCCTTGGCCGATGCCGTCCTCACGGCCGCGCGCACCGGCGTCGACCGGGTACTGCTCACCGAACACGCCAGCATGGGGGACCTGCGCGCGCACGCCGACGACATCCTGCCCGCGGGCACGGAACTGGCCGACCATGTGCGGGAGTTGCAGGGCGGCGGGCACGGTGTCCTGGTGGTCACGGCCCACCAGGACACCGCCCTGGCCGCCGCCGACATCGGTGTCGCCGTCCTGCGCAACCCGCTCGGCTCCTGCTGGGCGGCCGACCTCATCTGCGGGGACGGCCTGCTCTCCGCCTGGCGACTGCTGCGCTCCCTCGAACCCGCCAGACGGGTGAGCGAGGAGGTCTCACGCACCGCGATCGGAGGCGCCGCACTCGGAGCCCTGACCACCGTCGTGGCACCGAGCCGGCGCCCGAGCGGGCTGCACATCTCCCCGGTGCACAGCATGGCCGCGCTCGCGGTGCTGCGCGGAGTGTGGTGCGCCTACCGCGTCGGCCTGCTGCCCGAGCCCGCACCCGTGCCGCGGGGCGACTGGCACGCGCTCGACGCCGAAGAGACCTATGTACGCCTGCGTGAACACGCGGCCTCGTACGCGGACAACGGCGACCCGGACCGGGCCCGGCGCCGCACCACCACGCGCCACCGCCTGCGTACCCTGCTGCGGCGCAGGCTCGCCGCTGCGCCGAGGGCCGACAAGGTTGTACGCCGGGCCGGTGACCTCGTCGTGGCGACCATGGAAGAGCTCAAGGACCCGCTGACCCCGGTCCTGGCCTTCGGCGCGGCGGCGTCGGCCACCCTCGGCTCACGCGTCGACGCGTTCCTGGTCAGCGGAGTGATGGCGGGCGGAGCGATGGTCAGCGGAACACAGCGCCAAAGCGCCGAACGCTCCCTGAGTCACCTCCTGGACGCCGGGAAGCTCACCGCCCGCAGAGTGCGGCTGACGAAGGGCTGCGAGAGCGGCGACTGGCGGCAGGCGCTGTACCGAGCCCCGGGGGAGACGGTCACCGCCGACCGGCTGGCCATCGGAGACGTCGTCGAACTCATGGCGTCCGACGTCGTACCCGCCGACATGCGACTGCTGTCCGCCGCCGATCTGGAGGTGGACGAGTCCAATCTGACCGGCGAATCCCTGCCCGTCACCAAGAACGCCGAGGCCATCCCCGGAGCCGAACTCGCCGAGCGCTCCTGCATGTTGTTCGAGGGCACCACGATCGTCGCGGGCTGGGGCCAGGCCGTCGTCACCGCCGTCGGCGAGGCCACGGAGGCGGGCCGCGCCGCCACCGCGACCAGGGCCGCGCCCCCCGTCGGCGTGCAGGCGCGGCTCGCCGAACTCACCCGCGTCACCCTGCCCCTGACGGCCGCCGCAGGCGCCACGGTCACTGCCCTGGCCCTGCTGCGGGGCATGCCGCTGCGCCAGGCGCTGGCATCCGGTCTGGCCATCGCGGTGGCGGCGGTCCCCGAAGGCCTGCCGCTGGTGGCCACGGCGGCCCAGCTCTCCGCTGCCCGCAGACTCGGCGGCCAGGAGGCATTCGTACGCTCCGCACGCGCCCTGGAGGCGCTCGGCCGCGTCGACACCATCTGCTTCGACAAGACCGGCACTCTCACCGAGGGCCGCCTGTCGGTGACCCGCCTGGCCGGCATCGATGGCGACATGCCCGAGAACAGTCCCGGCGCAGAACATCTGCTCCGGGTCGCCGGCAGGGCGTGCCCGCAGACCGACCCCACCGACCTGCACCTGGCGGCCCACGCCACCGACAGCGCCGTCGTCGAAGCCACCTACCAGCGCCTCGGCCCCGACCGTGACTGGCGTCTGGTCAGTGAGCTCGCGTTCGAGACGAACCGCGGCTACGCCGCCTCCCTGGGCAGTCACGCAGGCCGGCTGCGCCTGGAGGTCAAAGGCGGACCGGAGGTCGTGCTCGCCCGGTGCGCGACGGTGACGACGGCCTCCTCCCCGACCCCGGCGCCCCTGACCCCCGCCCGTCGCGGCAGGGCGGAGGCGACGGTACGCCGCCTCGCCGAGGACGGACTGCGGGTGCTCGCCGTGGCAGAGGCCCTGCCGGACCAGGACGGCGCAGTGCCCGGAACCGAACTGGACGGTGCTGCCACCGACTTGACGCTGCTCGGCTTCGTTGCACTCGCCGACACCCCCCGTGCCACATCCGTGCACGCCATCCGGCAGCTCACGGACGCGGGAACCCGTACCACCATGATCACCGGTGATCACCCGGTCACGGCGACCGCCATCGCCCGCCAACTCGGCATCCCCGCGGCCGACCGCATCCTCACGGGCGCCGAACTCGACACCCTGCCCAAGCGCGACCGGATGCAACGCATCGCCAAGACCACCGTGTTCGCCCGTATCTCACCCGAGCAGAAGGCCCGCATCGTGGAAGCGATGCAGCGCGCGGGCCATGTCGTGGCGATGACGGGCGACGGCGCAAACGACGCCGCCGCGATCCGCCTCGCCGACGTCGGCATCGCCATCGCGGGCAAGGGGTCCACCGCCGCACGCGCCGCCGCGGACCTCGTCCTCGCGGCCTCCGACCCGTCGAAGATCACTGCGGCGGTTCAGGAGGGCCGCTCGCTGTGGAGCCGGGTACGCGACGCGGTGTCGATCCTCGTGGGAGGCAACGCCGGCGAGGTCGCGTTCACCATCATCGGCACGGCTCTCGACGGACGATCCCCGCTGACCACACGGCAGTTGCTCCTGGTGAACATGCTCACCGACATGCTGCCCGCGCTCGCGGTCGCACTCGCCCCGGCGGACCCCGACGGTGAGAGCGAAGAACCCCACGACCCCGGCATGCACGGCGATCCACTGGCGGCCGGTCCCGTCACCACACTGTGGGGGCCTTCCCTCATCCACAGCCTGGCGGTACGCAGTACGGCCACCACCTTGGGCGCCACCCTCGCTTGGGGGGCGAGCCGCCTGGGAGGCCGCCGGCACGAGACGAACACCGTCGGACTCGTGAGCCTCATCGCCAGCCAGCTCGGCCAGACCCTCACGGCAGGCCGGCACAGCCGCCTGGTCGTCGCCACGTGCGCCACCTCGGGAGCCGCCCTCCTGGCCGCCGTCCAGACCCCGGCCATCAGCCGCTTCTTCGGTTGCACCCCGCTGAGCCCCGTCTCCTGGGCCATCGCCGTGGCCGCCTCAGGGGTGGCCACGGCCGTATCCGCGAACGGCGCCCTGCTCGCCAACTGCCTCGATTCCATCCGGCAGTTCAGCGTGCGGTGGCCCCCCTGGCCACTGGACGCCGTGCGGCACGGGCCGGCGTCGCCGACGACCCGGCACGACTGAAGCGTGAGACCGCCGAGGCAGGTGGGGCGCCAGAGACGGCTCTTGAGGCGGATCGTGCGGGGTGGGCGGCGTGGGCACTGCCGGTGGCGGCCGTCGTGTCGTACTCGAGTGCCGTACTCGACGAACTTCTCGGCTCCTACGGCGAGACCATCCGCTCGTCGGCATCGAGACCGCGAAGCGTCCACAGTCCGTACAGAGCCAGCAGCGGCTTGAGGAGCATCCACTCGCCGGGGCGGTAGTCATCCGCGCGCACGAGCCGTTCGGCAAGGTCAGGGCGCTGGCGCCGCAAGTACGCGCGGGCCTTGAGCGCGTGAGCCGGCTGGGAGGCGATCTTGATGCGGTCGACGTCCTCAAGCAGGGGGATCACGTTCCTGATGTTCTCCCAGGTCGTCGCGCTCCTGTCTTCGAGAAGCACCGTGCCGTCGAACGTGAGCACCGACGTCGCGTAGTCGGCCATCAACTGGGCCTCCGCGGCGTCACCGTTGGCCGCACCACCACTGAAGATCACGCGAGTGCCGCGGGAGCCGCGGGCGCTGTCAGCGGAGAGGGAGCGAATTCCGGCACGGACCCGCCAGCGGTTGACGAAGTTCGCCGTCGCCTGGGGGTTTTGGAAGCCCAGCACGACCACGGCCTCGCAATCGCCCCCACTGTTTCCGATGAGAGCCCGCGACCAGCGCCAGTTCAACCATTCGCCCCAGGCCAAGGTTGCCGCCCCAGCGATCGCCAGTCCTGTCCTTCGTCGCATGCGGTGACTCTAGCCCCGCGTTTTCATGAAGCGATGTCCGGCCGGTGGACAGCACCCGATCGTGAATTGCCGGAAACACCCGATCCGACCGGCTCGCTAGCATGCGGCGCATGGCCATCAAACTTGAGAACGTCGGCATCGCCGTTCGCGACCTCGAAGCGACGATCGCCTTTTTCACCGACCTCGGACTCACGGTCCTCGGGCGTGACACGGTCAGTGGGGAGTGGGCCGACACCGCCGTCGGCCTTGACGGCAATCACGCCAAGATTGCGATGCTCCAGACACCGGACGGTCAGGGGCGCCTCGAACTCTTCGAGTACATCCACCCCGAAGCGATCGAGTCGGAGCCCACCCGCCCCAACGAGATCGGCATGCATCGCGTCGCGTTCTCCGTCGACGACATCGACAAAGCCCTTGAGGCAGCCGCACAGCACGGATGCCATCCGCTTCGCGGTGTGGCGACGTATGAGGACGTCTACAAGCTCACGTACCTCCGCGGTCCCAGCGGCATCCTGGTGATGCTCGCCGAGGACCTCAGGAAGAGCTGAGGAAGGGCCGAGGAAGGGCCGAGGAAGGGCCGAGGAAGAGCACACGGCTGACCGGGCCAATGGGTCAGGAACAACCCTGTATTCGTCGGGCCGATCGCCGCCCGTCAGGTTTCGCTGAAGGTCCGTCGGTAGGCGCTGGGTGTGGTGCCCAGGTGTGCCCGGAAGCGGCGGCGCGGGTTGACCGGCGAGCCGAGTCCCACGCGCGTGGCGATGGCTTCGACCGGCAGGTCGGTGTGTTCCAGAAGCACCCGTGCCGCGTCGAGGCGCTGGCTGAGGAGCCACTGTCCCGGGTTGGTGCCGAGTTGTCCGGTGAACCGCCGGGCGAGGGTCCGGCTGGAGAGCCCGGCGTGTTCGGCGAGGCGATCGAGGGTCAGCGGGGCGTCGAGCCGGGAGGCGGTCCACTCCAGCAGGGGCGCCAGTGACTCGTCCGCCCTGGCCGGTGCGGGCTGTGCGGCGTACTGGAGTTGGCTGCCCTCCCGGTGCGGCGGCAGGACCATGTTCCGGGCGATCTGGGCGGCGTACGCCGCGCCGTGGTCGCGCCGTACGAGATGGAGGCACAGGTCGATACCCGCGCCTGTTCCGGCGCTGGTCGCCACGTCGCCGTGATCCACGAAGAGCACGTCCGGGTCCACCTCAACCTCGGGGAAGGTGGCGGCGAGTTGGGCGGTGCGGCGCCAGTGGGTGGTGGCGCGGCGGCCGGGGAGGAGATCGAGGAGTACGTCGATCCCTGGCGGGACCCGCGTGTGTGCCGCTCCTGGATGGCGCTGGCTGGTGCCGCCGACAGCACGTACACGCGCGAACTCCTGCCCGCCCTGCGCGCGTCCACGGTGCCCAAGCTGCTGGTCTGGGGCGAAGACGACACCTTCCAGCCCGTCAGCTTCGCCGAGCGGTTTGCCACGGAGATCCCGGCCACCGCCCTGGTCCGTATCCGCGACGCCGGGCACATTCCCATGGAGAACGCGCCCGACGCCGTGGCCGACGCGCTGGCCGCGTTCTTCACGGCACCCGCACGATAGGCGGCAGACCGTTCGCTGCCGTGGACCGCAGGACCGCAGGGCCCCAGGAGCGAACGGAGCGAACGGGGTGGGCGGGGTGGGCGGGGGAGAGCCGGTCACGACTCCCTGTGTGAGTGGGCCGCCGTGGCGGACGCAGCCGCCCGGCGATGCCTGATGTTGACGGCCGATGCCTTGGCCAACGCCACGGGATTGAGGAAACGCAGCGGGCCGATCAGGCGGGATCCGAACAGATGCATGTGCCGCGCCAGCGACTCATCGCGTGCTGCCGCTGAAAACAGCAGCCGTTCCATGGGGTTGAACGGGCGGGCCTTGGCGAAGTCGGCGGCCAGATACTGGTGGCCGCGAAGGCGGCGCCGGTGGCCGCGTGCGTATCTCCCGAGCGAACTGTCCAGGTCGCCCTGCCCGGTTGCGGCCGATGCGACCGCCTCCGCCAGCCATTTCGCGGACTGCAGAGCCCATCCGCATCCCACGCCCCACAGGGGATCGCCGGTCAGGGCGGCGTCACCGATCAAGGCGACGCCCGGCGCGGTCGGCTTGCGGCTGTGAAGCGGGTAGTTGACCGTGCCGGTGATCTTCGTGATGCGCTCGGCGGAGTCGACGGGCGGAGCCTCGGGCAGGGCATGGACGAAGTCGAGGAAGCTGCCCTCCAGGTCGTCGCGGAAGGCCGGCAGCCGCTTCTTGTCCGGGAGCACCGCGAGGACCGTCACGCCGTCGTCGTTCACGAACGCGTACGCCATATCGGGCTCGAGGAACCAGGTGTGGCTGATCCCGTCGCGCAGCGGAAGATCGCGGAAGTGCGCGAGATAGCCGAACCGCGTGTTCTCGTACTGCCGAGTGGGCACCCCGGCGAACTTCGCCACGGCCGAGTCCTTGCCGTCGGCGCCGACCACCAGGCGGGCCCGTATCTCACGCTCGCCCTCAGGTGTCGAGGCACGCACCCCCGAGGTCCGTCCGCCCTCCCGGACCAGGCCCGTCACCTGATGACCGAGGAGCAGCTCGACACCAGGGGTCTCGGCGGCATGGGACCTGATGAGCGGATCGAGGACGCTGCGCCGAATGTTGTACCCGTACGGCAGCTCGGGACCCGCCGCCGCGGCCCTCGGCTCGATCCAGCCCCAACGGGTGTACCAGCGGGCCTCGTTGCGGACGGCACCGGCCTTCTCCAGTGCGGGTACCAGGCCCAGCTCGTCCAGGACCGGGTAGGCGCAGGCCTGGAGGGAGTGGGTGCACAGCGCTTTGTACGCCTCGGCGTCCGAGCGGCGTTCCAGCAGGGCGACGCGGACACCGCGCCGGGCGAGCAGGATCGCCGCGGCGCTGCCGGCGAGGCTGGCTCCGCTGATGACGACGTCGTAGTCGTATTCCGCGCTCTCGGGATGGGCCATGTGCTGATCGTCCCCCTTGGGATGTGCTGCCGTTCGCAGGATTGGTACAGGGCTACTGCTGTCAGGGGCATGATCAATTGTCAAGACCTGGGGGATGGCTGCCGGGACTCAACTTCTGTACGGGACTCAACTCCTGTATCCGCGGGCGCCTCGTGTCACGATGAGTCCATGGCTGATGGCAGGAGACTACTGGCGGACAAGACGCCGTTCCCCGCTGACTTGGAGGAGCGAATGCGCCGGCAGTTCACCTTTCTCGTCGAGGTGGATCAGCTGAAGTCAATCCTGCGTCAGTCGCCGCTGGTCTCGGCCGAGCGCCGCGAGAACGACGCCGAGCACTCATGGCACCTGGCCATGATGGTGCTGCTCCTGGCCGAGTACTCCGACGAGCCCATCGACATCGGGCACACCGTGCAGCTCGTACTCATCCACGACCTCATCGAGATCTACGCCGGGGACACTCCGCTCTACGACAGTGCCGCCGGGGTGGATCAGCGGGAACGTGAAGTGGAGGCCGCCGATGAGCTGTTCGCTCTGCTGCCCGAGGACCAGGCGCTGCGCGTGCGTGCCTTGTGGGACGAGTTCGAGGAGCGCCGCACGCCCGAGGCGCGCTTCGCCAAGGCGATGGACCGCCTCCAGCCGCTTCTGCTCAATTGGATGGCGCGCGAGGGCACTTGGAAGACGCCCGGCGTGACGGCGGACGACGTGCGCGCCCGCAAGGCCTTGATCGGAGACGCCTCCAGCGTGCTGTGGGAGGCAGGGCGCCAGCTCATCGATGAAGGAGAGAGGCGAGGGTGGTCCGGGAGCGGCGGGCCGGCGTAGACCCGGCCGACGGCGAAAGCGCCCACGGAGCGGTCCGGTCGTCGCCCGTGGATGGTCGTCGTCCGTGGACGGCCGGCCACGTCCTCTGAGCGCGTCCCTTGTCAGTGCGGTGCGGTGCGGTGCGCTTCACTGTCGGCCATGGAGCTGACGCAAGTGACCATCCACGGCCTGCTGACCCAACTCGGCGCGGGAAAGGGGTACATGTACCTGCCGGGAGACGTGGACCCGCAGAGCCTGACCGACTTGCTCGCCGCCAGATTCGGCGCCCCGCGCACCCTCGTCCTCGACGGTTTCACCGATCCGACGGTCGACGATTCCCGAGGCGCGGCCCTGCTCGTTCCCTTCGAGGACCGGGCCGTGACGATACGGGCGTGGGCATACGGAGGCCAGTGGGTCGGTACGGGTACGGCGCGGGACGGGGAGGAGATCGAGCGGCCAGTGCTGGTGGTTGCCCGGCGGGAGACGCCTGAACTCCCGGCGTTCGCTCCGGGCGAGGACGTCGACTGGATGGACCGGCTCATACGGATCACCGGCTGGACCGAGCCGCCCCCGCGGCCGGATGCGGCCTTGGCAGAGGTGGAATCGCGCCTGGGCACCGCGCTGCCGGGCGACTACAAGTCCATGGTCGCGACGTTCGGAGAGGGCGCCTTCGATGCTTTCCTGACCCTGAATCCGGAGCCATGGGCAAGTCTCAGGGAGGACGGTCTGCTCATCTGGGCGGGCACGGAGCACGAGGACGTGCACTGCTGGCGGGTCGAAGGCGACGATCCGGACCGCTGGCCCGTCGTGGTGCGTTCCTTCGACGGCGAGGACGACCTCACCTTCGACTGCCGGACGGCGGAGTTCGTCTGCCGCATCCTCACCGACGCGCACCACCCGTTCACGATGGCCCGCTGTTTCGACACCCACTGGTTCATGAACTACGGGGGAAACGACTGACTGGGCCCCGCCCGCAGCGGCATCAGCTCCTTGCGCGCGGCTACTGACCCAGGAAGAGCGCGCGCAGATGGGCCAGGCTTCGCTCGGCCAGCGGGCGCAGGGCCGAAGCGGTGGCGTGGGCGTCGGCCCGCAGCTGCTCCGTCGCGCCGGGGCCGAGGGCGTCACGTGCCTCGGCGGCGAAGGACGGTTCGGCGAGCCAGTCGTCCAGGAGGTCGGGGGTGACCTCCAGGTGGAACTGCAGGCCCCAGGCGACCGGGCCGACCCGGAACGCCTGGCACGTGGTGGTGTCGGTGCGGGCCAGGACCCGGGTGCCGGGTGCCGGCTCGATGCGGTCACCGTGCCAGTGGAGAACGGCGGGGGCGTCGGCAAGGGGGCCCACGACGGGATCGTCGCGGTCCACACCGCTCAGCGGCGCCCACCCGATCTCGCTCTCCAGGCCGAGCTCGGCACCGGTCCGTACAGTCAAGTTCTGGGCCCGGGCGAGCAGTTGGGCGCCGAGACATACGCCGAGGGTGGGGATGCCGGCCCGCAGCGCCTCGGCCAGCAGGTCCCGCTCCACCTTCAGCGCCGGATACCCCGCCAGGTCGTCAGCGTTCATGGGGCCGCCCATCACGACGAGTCCGGCAAGCTCGGACACCGGCGGCAGATCGTCGGCCGAGACACCGGGCATGGCGATCAGGTTGCGCACATCGACGTCGAGACCGCTGCCCTGCAGAGCGTCGAGGATCAGGCCGGGCTTCTCGACCTCGACGTGCTGAAGGATCAGGACGGTGCGCGGGGACATGCGGAGGGCTCCTGGCAGACGGTACGGAGACTGGCTAGCTATACCGTAACGGGCAGGTCGGCCGGCCCTCTGATCGGGTGGTGCGGCCGGTCCGCGCTCGATCCGTGGCCGTGGGCGGGGAATGCCGACAGGCAGCCGACAACCGGGTCCACTTGCCGTCCGGCCACAACGCATGCGGAACCGTCGGACCCTGGAAGCCTCACATCTGGGATCTCAGGACATCGACCTCACAGCCCGGCGAACTCGGGTCGAAGCCGTGCTCGACCAGCCAGCGCACGCCCAGCAGGCTGCGCAACGACCACCACGCCCGGATGACGTCGAGGTCGATGCCGGTGCCATAGCCGGCGACGACGTCGCCGAGATGCTCCTGGTGTCCGAGCGTCAAGGTGGCCAGGTCGTACAGGGCATCCCCCCGGCCCGCCTCCGACCAGTCGATGATGCCCGTGATGTCGTCGCCGTCGACGAATACGTGAGCGACCTGCAGGTCGCCGTGCGTGAACACCTCGGCCCACGGCCGCAGCGCGGCCTCGGCGACCCGTCGGTTGTGGGTGACCAGGTCGGCGGGCAGGACGCCGCTCGTCACGAGCCATTCGCACTCGCCGTCGAGTTCCTGCGCCAATTCGTCGAGGCTCCGGCCCGCCCGGCCGGGCCGGGGCGGCAACGGCGCGTCGTGCAATGTCCGGATGGCCGCACCCGCCGCGGCCCACGCCTCCGGCGACGCGGTCGACGGCTCGCCGAGACGGCCGAGGGCCGCCCCCGGGACCGCGGCGAGCGCGAGCACGGGCGGCCTGCGCCACAGGATCTGCGGGGTCGGGACCGGCGCGAGGGCCATCGCCTCGACCTCGACGTCGATGCGTCCCTGATCGGTGTCCACCTTCAGGAACACATCGCCGACGCGCAGGGTCGCACGTTCGGAATGGGCGACGACGACGCTGACTTCGTCCATGGGCGAGCAGTATCCCGGAGGAAGGTCCGCGTCGCCGGGATTATCGCGTGCGCTTGCGCGGCTGACGGCGTCCCCGTTGCCCGGCGGTCACGGCGGCCTCGTGAGTGGCGGCGCCCGCTGACGCGAACCATCGAGGGGTGGTGAGAACCGGCAGTATTCCCACCGCAGTTGCACTCGGCCGCGTGGCAGGATGCGCCCATGGGGACCCAGTTGACGTTGGGGGACAAGCTACGGGCCGAGGTGGGAACGCCGAGGCACTGGAGCCAACTTGACAGCAGCCCGCGCTCGCGGGTGTGGCGCGTCGAGTTGCCGGAGAGAACTGCGGTCGTGAAGCAGGTCGTCGACGGCCCCGACGCCGATGAGCGGTACGCCCGGGAGGTGACCGCCCTGCGGCTCGCCGCCCGGGCTGAATCGCCCGTGGTGCCCGCACTGTTGGCTACCGACCCCGGTGAGCGGGTGCTGGTCCTCGAGCATGTGGATCACCGGCACCCGCCCGCCGACTGGATCGTCGCCTACGCAGCCGCGTTGGCACGGCTGCACGCCACCGCCCGCCCGGCGGACGTGGGGCTACTTCCCCGATGGAAGGGCCCGAGCCAAGCCGACATCGACTCCTTCCTCGGGCTGGCCATGGCTCTGCAGATTCCTGTCGAGCCTGGCGTTGCCGACGAACTCGGTGACCTCGTCCGCCGGCTCGACCAGGCACCGGGGCACGCCCTTCTGCACGGGGACCCCTGCCCTGGAAACGATCTCCACACCGCCACGGGAATCAGATTCATCGACTTCGAGCAGGCGTCACTGGGCAGCGGCCTGATGGAGCTGGCCTATCTGCGTATCGGGTTCCCGACCTGCTGGTGTGTCACGTCGTCGCCCGCGCCGCTGCTGGAACGGGCTGAGCGCGCATACCGCATTGCCTGGCACGCCGAGACCGGGTCCGAAGCCGGTCCCGATACCGGCTCCGAGACCGGCGCCGAGCCCGAGCACGGCCTCACAGAGGCATGCGCCGGCTGGCTGCTCCGCGGCGACGCCCTGGTCGAGCGGGCGCGCCGCGAAAGCATTGACCACCTGGCCAGGATTCCGCACCAGGACTGGGAGTGGGGCACGGCGACAGCCAGGCAACGCCTCGTCCACCGGCTCGGTGTCGTCAGCGAGATGACCGTCGGCCACCCCTCTCTTGGCGGCGTCAGCGGCCTCACCGCTGAGATGCGCCGACGAATGCTCGCTCGCTGGCCCGCGCTTCAGCCGGTGCCTGCGAAACGCCCGTAGAACCGTAGGACCGGAGAGAAGCTGCCGCCTCGTCACCGTCGGCGAGGCGGCAGCCATCTCAGTTGGCCAGGGCGTCAAGCGGCCGCCGGCGTCGATCACCCGGCCCGGCCCGGCCCGGTCAGTCGGTCAGTCGGTCAGTCGGTCAGTCGGTCAGTCGGTCAGGATCTCGATGTACCCGTCGGTCCCGTGTACGCGGATCCGCTGCCCGTCCCGGATCAGCCGGGTCGCCTGCTCCACGCCCACCACGGCCGGCAGACCGTACTCACGGGCGATCACCGCGCCATGGGTCATCAGGCCGCCCACCTCCGTCACCAGACCCGCGATGCCGACGAACAGCGGCGACCAGCTGGGGTCGGTGAACGTCGTGACCAGGATGTCGCCCGCTTCCAGGTCCGCGTCCGCCATATCGAGGACGACGCGGGCCCTGCCCTCGACGGTCCCTGCGGAAACCGGGAGGCCGACCAGCGCCCCGGCCGGCACGTCGTCGCGCCGGTACGCCCCGGTGACGGCCTCGCCGTCCGAGGTGAGCACCCGGGGCGGTGTGAGCGCCTGGTACGAGCGGAACGCCTCCTTGCGCTGCTGGATGAGCTGGTCGTCCACCTGGTGCGTGCGTACGACGTCGTGGAGTTCCTGGAACGTGAGGTAGAAGATGTCCTCCGGCTCAGGCAGGACGCCGGCATGCACGAGGCGCGCGGCCTCCTCCAGCAGGGCCCGCTTGTAGACGAAGTAGCGGCTGACGATGTCGTACTTCGGGTACTCCCGGTATCCGATGAAGGTGCGGACCCGGTCGATCATTCGCTGGGCCTCGTCGGCCTTCTGGTCCCCGTCCGGCAGGGCCCGCAAGCGGGACAGCACGTCCTGCGCCTTTTCCTGCGCCTTGTGCCGTCCTTCCTCGAAGCGCCGCTCGGCGGCGCCCGGTTCGAAGTTCCTGACGTTGTCGAGGATCACCGGCACGAGCGTGGTGGGGCGCTCGCGCCAACGCGGCCGCGTGATGTCGATCTCGCCGACACAGCGCATGCCGTACCGGTCGAGATAGGCCTCGATGGCGTCGCGCGCTTCGGGCCCGCCCGCGAGCTTCGCCAGCTCGTCCAGGAAGCCCTCGTCCTCGACGCCCTGCAGGCCCTCCAGGAACGCCACCACCTCCGGATGCGGGCGGACCACGTCCGCGACGTCCAGCAGCGCGAGGCCCATCTCCGACGTGATGTTGTCGGGGGCGGACAGGGTGAGCGTGTCAGCCGCGTTCTTCTCGCCCAGCCACTCCTGCAGCTTGTCGTTGAGCCACCACGTGGCCTCCATCCCCGCCATGATCACCTTCATGCTCAGCGGGTCACTGAGGACCCGCTTGTGCTCCTTGAAGGCCTCGAGCAGGAAGTCGAACAGCTCCGGTCCGGTCTTGGTGCGGATGTCGAGCTCCAGGGCGGCGAGGGACGCCCGGCTGCGCTCGATCAGCTCGGTGACGACGGCCGGATCGGCCTCGATCGGGGCGGGCGCACCGCCGGGCGACGCACTGCCGGGCGGCGGCCCGGCGGGAGCGGTGTCCGGGAGCGACGGGACGAAATCGTCACGCTCGAGGACGGTCTCCAGGGCGTCCCTGATCAGCGGATCGCCTCTTCCTACGAGGTCCAGGAGGGCGGCGCGGCTCGCGGGCGAGGCCAGCCGCTGGGTGACGTCGACGAAGAGCCTGCCGCCTGCCTCGTGCATCGCCACCATGGCCGTCAGCTGCCACATGGAGAACCCGAGGGGCTTCATGGGGTCGGTCATCATCTGCTGATGGCCGACGGAGACGTAGACGTGATTCTCCTGGTCGCCGGTCTCGGGCACGGGGAACAACGTCGTGATCGGCCGGCTCTGGACGATCTGGAAGTCACCGTCGGCCAGACACCATTCGATGTCCTGCGGGCCGCCGAAGTGCGCCTCGATCCGCCGCCCGAGCTGGACGAGCCGCGCGACCTGCGCATCGGTCAGCGACGGCTGCTCCTGCCGCTGCGAGTCGATCGCCACTTCCTGCGTGCCGCCGTCCGGCAAGGCTTGTACGGCACGCTGTTTGGCGGCGATCGTCCTGGCGACGACTTCGCCGTCACGCACCTTGAAGACGTCCGGGTTCACCAGGCCGGAGACCAGGGCCTCGCCGAGGCCGAAGCCGGCGTCCACGGTGGCGATCGTCCGGTTGCCCGTGACCGGGTCGGCGGTGAACAGGATGCCGGACGCCTGCGGGAAGACCATCCGCTGCACGACCACGGCCATGTGCACCGCACGGTGGTCGATGCCGTTCTGCTGGCGGTAGCTCACCGCGCGCTCGGTGAACAGCGAGGCCCAGCACCGGCTGACATGCTGGAGGATCGCCGCAGGCCCCACCACGTTCAGGTACGTGTCCTGCTGCCCGGCGAAGGAGGCTGTGGGCAGGTCCTCCGCGGTAGCGCTGGAGCGGACGGCGCAGGCGGCCCCCTCGCCGAGCCGGCCGACGCCGCGGGTGATCGCCGCCGCGAGATCGTCGGGAATGGTGATGTCCTCGATGGTCCGGCGGATCTCCGCGCTGAGTGCGCGGATCGCCTCCCGGTCGCCGGGGTTCAGGCGCGACAACTCATCGAGCCGATCGTCGAACGACGGCGCTTGCGCCATCACCCGCCGGAAGGCGTCCGTCGTCACGCAGAAACCGGCCGGCACGCGGATGCCGTCGATCCGTGACAGGCCGCCCAGGTGCGCCGCCTTGCCGCCGACGACTGCGACGTGCGTCTCGTCGGCCTCCTGCAGATCCCACACGTACTGCTCGATCATCGCGCTACCTCCGAGGCAGTCGTGTTCGTGTCCCCTTGCATTGCACCGGCCGATCGAATCACCGGCGCCCCCGGCTCCGTCGCACCTCGTGTCCGGCGCGTCCCGGTCCGTGACTGCCCTGCCTCTGCCGCCCTCGCTGTCGGTGGGATGCCACCGCGTCCCTCATACGTCGCATACGTCGAATACATCGACAACAGCACCCGCACGTCGTGTGCTCCCCATTTCCGCAGGTTGTGGCCTTGAGCGAGGATTGTGCGCCACCACCTGGGCCTTGCCGCAAGCCCCCCTGTGCGCTATAAGTTGAGAGTGGCAAGGAGAGATCTCTCCTTGCCTTTCCTTTTTGCCTCCTGCCGTCCGCCGGGACTGACCAGCTTCCCGCGGAGAGTCGCTGCTCGCGCCGGCCTGGCCGGCACGAGCAGCAAACGCGGCGAGGTCACCTCACGCGACGGCGGTCCCCTCCAGCTCGACCATCAGAGAGGGGGTCGCCAGCCGTGCCACCCCGAGCATCGTGGTCGCCGGCGCCACCCCGGCGCCGCCCAACCGCGAGGCCAGCACGCCGTAGTGCTGGAACAGCACATCGACATCCGTGGTGTAGACACCGAGCCGCACAAGGTTCGCGAGGGACATACCCGCCTCGCCGAGCACGGCCTCCAGATTGTCCAGGCTCAGCGCCAACTGCGCCGCCATGTCACCGTCGTGCAGCGGCTTGCCCTCCCCGCTCATCGCGGTCTGCCCGGCGCAGTACAGGGTCCGGGTGGGCCCGGAGAGACGACCTCGCCCTGGTTGTAGCCCAACTCCACCGACCACGTCCACGGGTTGACCGCCATTCGCTCCACAGCCACATCAGCTCCATTCGATACGTCGACAACAGCACGTACGTCCAACGGCCAGGCAACCGCCCACCGCCGACGTCGTGTTGGGAGCCTCCCGACGCATACACGACATCCTGTGTCACGTATGCCATGAAGATCTCCGCATGCGCGCCGACCGGTTGGTTTCGCTGGTGCTGATGCTGCGCCGGCGCGGTCGGCTGTCCGCGGCCACGCTGGCCCGCGAGCTGGAGGTATCCACCCGCACCGTGCTGCGCGACATCGAGGCGCTGTCCGCGGCCGGCGTTCCGGTCTACGCCGAACGCGGTCGGCACGGCGGGTTCGCGTTGTTGCCCGGTTTCCAGACCGAGCTCACCGGACTGAACCACGACGAAGCCTTGGCCCTGCTGGTCGCCGGATCACGGCGCGGCGCGCAGGTGTTCGGCCTCGGCTCGGCGCTCGCTTCGGCCATGCTCAAGGTGGTGGACGCGCTGCCCGAGGACTATCGGGACACCGCGGCCGACGCGGCGCAGCGACTGCTCATCGACCCGGAAACCGACCTCCTCTCGCGCCGCGTGGCCGCTGAGGAGATACCCGACACCATCGTGGCCGAGGTCCGGCGCGCAGTGTTCGCCGGACACAAGCTGCGCATCCACTACGCGGCGGTGGACCAGGCCCCGAAGTGGCGCACGGTGGACCCGATCGGCCTGGTCACGGTGCACGACCAGGGCTACTTGCTGGCCACGATGTCGGGCGCCGACCGCACCTACCGGCTGTCGCGGGTGATGGCCGCCGAGGAACTCGACGAACCCGCACAGCGACCGGACCGGGTCGACCTGGACCGGGCCTGGCAACAACGCAGCACCCAGTTCCGCACCGGCGGTGACCAAGTCGCCGTGCTGGTACGGGTAGACCCGGCCCGGCGCGACGAGCTGACGGCCACCGCGCTGGCCGTCCGCTCCGAAGAGACGGACGCAGACGGCTGGTTGCGGCTCGAAGCCACCTTCCAGGACCCCCGCCACGCCGAATGGGCCCTGTGGCAGCTCGCCACGAACGCGGAAGCCCTGGCCCCGCAGTGGCTGCGCACGTCCTTGCGTGACCGGGCCGTGGCGATTGCATCTTGCTACGAGGAAGCCCCTTGAGAGCTGTTGTGCCGAGCTGCATGCCAGGCATTCCGGGGGCGCCGATGACAGCGCAACTGCCTGGGCCGAGGTAGGGCCGGACCGTCTGGTGAACAAGCACAAGAGACCGGGGTATCGATGACGGGCCAGATTTTGAGGGAAGTTGAGGCGTGCTTGCAGGCCCTCTCGCGGGTACGCAGCGCTGTTCAGCGCTGTCACCCGGGTGCTCAAGGGCTGGCCAGCATCCTCCATCTGTAGCCGGCCAGCATCCTCCATCTGTAGCCGGCCAGCATCCTCCATCTGTATCGGTCGCGAGCCCTGGAGAAGGCCGGTCGTATCCGGGAAGGTGTTGAATACCACGTCCACGGTTCTGGATGCCTTTTCATTGAGTCCAGTGGAGCCGAGGTGGACGTGGACTTCCTAGAAGAAGGGACTGAGGTATTTGATGCCTGGAGGGTCAGAAGGCTTTCGATAAGCGTCGGTGAAGAATCCACGGAAAGCCTGGAAGAAATCGTTTCCGCGTGTAGAAGTTTGGTCGCGCTGGGACGATTGTCGGAGCTGCGCAACGGATGGTTTTCGACAGCGAATTGACATGAAGGGCCCCCTCTTCCTGCAGCTCATGCAGAGGGGCTTCGCGGTGCTTTGACGGCAACGTCAGCGGACGACGGCTGCGGTGGACGGGGCGTCCGGAGGTGATCTGGCTCAGGATGCTGCCGAGGGTGTCGATGGCCTGACATTGGAGTCGGAATCGGACGTGGGCGGGGACGCCGCCGCGGAGTTCTTGAAGGAACTCCATGTCGAAGGAGCCGGGTCCAGGTCGGTGCGCATTCCGGGCGGGTTGGGGCAGGCGATTGCCGGATGGGAGTACCGTCCAGGCGCGGGGCGGCTACCGTCGTCCCGAGTCCAAATGGGCTGTGCAAAACTGGATTTCGGATCATTGGCCCGAACTAGGAGGCTGGAGAGATGAGCTTCTCTGTGTCGTTCAATCCGGCCGTGCCGTCTGGGGCTGTGGCTCCTGCTTCAGCTTTCCTGCTGTCTAGAGGAAGCGTCTGAGCCAGGATCCGGCTGGGGATGCACCGAGGGTTGCCCACACGCTCCGGCGACGACACATCCAACACCTGTGGATGGGAGTGCGGCCGTGGCCGCCACACCAACGACACCTCCAGCGAAGGCGCCAAGCCCCTCGCCTGCGCGGTGGCTGGTGCGGCGATGGGCGTGTGAAGCACGGGCTGTCACCTGGAGCGCATTGCCGCAAACCCGCGTCCCGGCTCTGCTGGGGGATCCAGGGGGCGGTCGTAGGCCGGCTGTTGTCAAGGTGTCCGGGGCAGGAGAGCGCCGAGGATCAGCTGTACTTGGCCGATCAGGTGTTGTTGATCGAACGTGCCGGGGTCGGTGAGCGCCAGGCGGCCGAAGTGTTCCGCGCAGGCGACGAGTGCGTGGGCGAGGACGCGTGCATCGAGCTGCGGGGTGGGGGCCGGGGCGCTCTGGTCGGCCAGGGTGCGTGAGATCCATGCTTCGACCCGTTGCCGGAACCGTTCCCTGTCCGCCTCTACGCGGTCCCGAACGACCGTGGGCATGTTGCCCGGAGGCATCAGGATGAGCCACCACGTGTCCGGGTCCTGGTGGAGCATCGAGGACATCCGGCGCACCGCTTCGGTGGCGAACTCGGCCGGGGCGCGCGCACCTTGCGGGTCGGGAACGGTCTCCAGCAGGGCGTCGAATGCGCGCGCCTGTTCCCGGTCGAGCAGGGCGCTCAGCAGGGCATCGAGATTCACGTAGGCGCCGTAGACCACCGACCGGGCCACGTCGGCCCTCTTCGCGATGGCGTCGATGGAGACCCGGTCGTAGCCGTCGTGCACGATCACGGCGAGGGCGGCGTCGAGCAGTTGCTCGCGGCGCTCCTCGATCGGGACGCGTGGAGCGTAGGGGCGGCGCTTGCGTGGCCTGTCGGCGGAAGAAAGAGGTGCGGACACCTTGGCAGTTTACGACATGCGTGTCTTAATTTAAGACAGCAGTGTCGTAAGTGACGGCGGCGTACGCCGCGAACGCATGAGGGAGCGTCTCCATGGCGAAGCTGAAGCGCAGCGAGGTCGAACCGCACGAGGACTACGGCTTCTTCGGCCCGGGCTCGGTGGTGTGGAAGGTCTGGAGCTATCCGACGGCGCCCACGGTGGGTTTCCAGCGGTCCGTGGTGGTGGAGGAACTCGACCCGCCGCTGGTCGCCGCCGTCCACGCGACCCAGGGCATCTACCGGCGCTCCCGCACGCGCTACGACCGGACGCTGAAGTACTTCGCGATGGTGGCCTTCGCCGGTTCCAGGGAGGTGTGCAAGGCCGCGGACGTCCTGGTCAAAGTCCATTCCAAGGCGATCGGCCATCTCCCGTACGGCGGCGGGACCTACGATGCCAACGACCCCGCCTCGCAGCTGTGGATCCAGCTCACCGGCTGGCACTCGATCCTCTACGCGTACGAGAAGTACGGGCCCGGGAAGCTCTCCGCGCAGGAGGAGAAGGAGTACTGGGAGGCCTGCGCTCTCGCTGCCGAACTGCAGACGTGCTCCCCGGACGACGTCCCCCGCAGCCGTGAAGGGGTCCGGGCGTACTTCGAACGCATGCGCCCGCAGCTGTCGGCCAGTCCCATTGCCCGGCAGGCCATGACTCACCTGCTCAGGACCGAACTCGTACTGCCGCCGGTGCCTCGCTGGGCGAAGCCCGCGAGTTGGGTCGTCGCGAAGGCGCAGCGGATCGCCACGATCGCCACCATGCCGCGCTGGATGCGCGAGATGGCCGGGATCCGGCAGTCGCGCCTCCTGGACATGCTCATCGTCCCTGTCATGAAGGTGTCCTTCGCGCTGGCACACCTCAACGGCCAGGTGGAAATGGGCCTGTTGTCGATGATCTCGCCCTCCACGGTCCCGGTGGTGGCGCCGATCAGGCTGGGTATTCCTCCCCGCAACAAGGAAGTGCTCACCCCCGCACAGGCCCGCGAACGCCACGGGTACGCCAAGCCCGCCGAGGCACATCTCGAATTCCGCGACCGGCAGGCCGCACGCGTCTTCGGTGACGGCGAGGCCCCCAGCGAACAGGGGCTCATCGAATCCCAGGAGGTCCTGGGGCCGCTCTCCTGACCAGTCGGCCGAACGGCCGGGGTGTTCAGCCGTGCCCCACATGGGCTTCGTAGTGGTACTCGGCCTCACTCACCACGATCCGGGCGCCCTCGTATCCTCGGTACCGCCGTACCCGCCACCCCGGAGGTATCCGATGACCGGCTCACACACACCGGACCGACCGGACAAGGCCGTCCCGCAGGCCGACGCGGCCGCAGCCCTGACGGAACGCCTGGCCGAACAGCTCGGCAGCCGGCCCTCCGTGACAGGTGTCTTCGGTGAACCCGTCACCAGTGGTGGAGTCACCGTCATTCCGGTCGCGGAGTTCGCCTTCGGATTCGCCGGGGGCAAGGGCCCCGAAGCCGGGGCTCCCCACGCCGGTGAAGGGGGAGGCGGAGTCGGCGCCCGCGCCCGCGGTTACATCGAGATCAAAGACGGCACCGCCACCTACAAACCCATCCGAGCGCCCTGGGCGAACGTCGCCGTACCGCTCGCCGCCCTCTTGACAGGAACCGTCGTCCCCCTGCTCGTTCGCCGTCTCGCCAAGCGCCGCCCTCGCTGAACAACGCGGCAGATCTACAGCTTGGTACGTGAACCTGCCTTCGTAGGGCGGGAGACCTGGCAGATGCGTTGTGTTGTCGTGCCTGACCGCGTCGGTGGGCCGTGCTTTGGCAGGTCCGCTGCGACGGCCCGGGTACGCCTTCGTGCCCGGGCCGTCTTCCCCCGTATCCGAAAGGCTGCGGAAGCGGGCGGAACCGCAAGTGCGTCAGAACTTCCCGCAGTTGCCCGTGGCGGGCTTGCCTGCGAACCGGTCGTTCAACCAGTTCGCCGCATTGCCGGAGGCGCTCAACGCCCCCATGGCGTGGGCGCCGACCGGAGTGAACGCGATCAGGTCCCGGAACTCGGCGCTCGCGCCCTTGGCGCACCAGTCCTTCGCCAGCTGTTTGCCGTTCTCGTAGGGGATGGCGTCGTCGAGGAGAGCGTGTTCGACGAGGACGGGCATGGACGGCTTCGCCTGGCCGATCCGGTTCTCCGCCACGATCTTGTCGAACGGGGCCTGGTTGAGATACGCCGAGACCGGCCGCCCGTCCTTGGTCAGCGTGCTGGACTGGGTGAACATGTACGACGTGACCGCGCCGATGGTGCAGGTCTTGCGGGCCGCCTCGAAGAGCTGCTTGCCCTTGTCGTTGGCCAGGTTCTCGACGATGCCCGACTCGGGATAGCTGGTGTTGATGCCGATGAGCGCGTAGCCGAGGAAGGCGACGTACAGCCCTCCGTCGAGGGACTTGGCGAGCTTGGCCTTGTCCGCCGGGGCGGCACCGGCGTAGGCGCCCTTGATGTCGAGGTCGGGCGCGTAGCTGGAGGCGAGTTCGGCGGCCGATGCGGCGCCTCCGCCGCCTTCCGAGTAGCCCATGATGCCGAGCGGCCCGTCGGTGGGCAGGCCGGTGCCGGGCAGTCGTTGGGCGGCGCGCAGTACGTCGAGCACGGTGTGTGCCTCGGACAGCCGCATCACGTACGCGTGCTCGCCGGGCGTGCCCAGGCCCTCGTAGTCGGTCTGGGCGACCGCGAAGCCCTTGCCGAGCAGGGAGTCGACGAAGGTGTTCTGGAAGGTGGCCGCGATGTCGCCGGAACTCTCACCCGCGAGGGTCTTGGACGGTGCGCACTGATCGCCCATGCCCGCGGTGAACGGTGCGTAGGCGACGACGGGGCGCGGACCGGGCCCCGCCCAGGCCTTGTCGGGCACGATGACCGTGCCGGTGACAGCGATCCGTTTGTTCTTCGCGTCCCGGCTCAGATACATGATCCGGGTGGCTTTGGCGTTGCTGTACTGCGAGGGCTGCGACTTGATGACGTCGCCGTTGGCGCCCGCGGGCAGCGGTGACGGCGGGGTGTAGAAGTCCTCGGCGGGGCCGGCCTGTGCGGCACCGACGAGGAGTGCGGCGAGTAAGCCCGTGGTGGCGAGCGCGGCGCACACCCTGGCGAGCAGCCGCTTGTGCCGGCGGTGGGATCCGGGCACGGAACACTCCTCGGTGAGCGGGATGGTGGGGATTCGTGAGCTGGCTGGCGCCCAGGAGGCCATGCGCCACTTCGATGTCGGCGCCAGCGTCGAACCGCGCTACGGGGGGTGTCAACGCCGCCCTACGAGCCCACCGCGACCCCACCGGAAACCCCTGCCCTGGCATACAAAGAAGCCCGCGCGCTTTGGCGCGCCACTGCGCATCCGCCGCGTCGGGGCGCTGACATCCGGTCTCGGCTCAGGCTTCGGGGCCGGGACCGGAGCCCGTTGTCGGCGACGCCGACTGCGCTGAACCGGACGCTGGTGTCGACGAGTTCGACGAGTTCGACGAGTTCGGTGAAGAAGGCGGTGAGGATCACCCAGGTCCGCCGGCGCCGAGGACCCGGAAGAACGGGCGGGCAGAGGCGAGCAGAAGCGCCTCTGCCCGGCTGGATGGTGCGGTGTTACGCCGATGTGCCGCCGGGGCCGACGAGTTCGCCGTCCCGCGCGACGACGCGGCCGCCGTGCACCACCAGGTCCCGCTGCGGGGTGTCCACCACCACCTGGGGCTCGCACTCGCCGCGGACGAGGACGAAGTCGGCCGGGGCGCCCGGGCGGAGATCGGCGTGGTCCAGGCCCATGACGTCGGCGCCGCCGTGCGCGGCCACGCGGTAGCAGTCCGCCAGTTCGTCGTCGAGGCGCACATCGGTGACCCAGCCGAGGAGGTGCGCGCGGTGCAGCATGTCGGCGTTGCCGAACGGGCTCCACGCGTCCCGTACACCGTCCGAGCCGAGACCCACGCGTACGCCGTGCTCGCGCAGCTTCGCGATGGGCAGGACGAGGGAGTCGCTGGGCGCCACGGTCGTCAGCGCGATGTCCAGGTCGCCCAAGTCGGCTGCCATCCGCGACAGTTCGGCGTCGGACAGGCCCGGCAGGCAGAAGACATGGCTGACGGTGACCTTGCCCTGCAGGGACAGCGCCCGGGTCCTGTCGATGATGGCGCGCAGCACCGTCAGGCCCTTCTCGTCCCGGTCGTGCAGGTGGATGTCCACACCGACCCCGTGCCGGTCCGCGAGGCCGAAGAGCAGGTCGAGCTGCTCGTCGAGGGCGTGGTCGAAGCTGATCGGATCGATACCGCCCACGAGGTCGACAGCCCCGGACGCGGCGGCCTCCTCCAGGAGTTCCGCGGTGCCGGGTGCGCGCACCACGCCGTGCTGGGGGAACGCCACGACCTGCACGTCGAGCGCGTGCCGCAGCCGTTCGCGGGCCGCGCCCACGCCCTCGACACCGGCCAGCTCGTAGGCGGGCGCCACGTCCACGTGGGCACGCATCGCCCGGGTGCCGCGGGTCACGGCATGCGCCATCAGGCCGTACGCGCGCTCGCCGACGGAGCGGCTCTGGGTCTTGAACAGCTCCACGTCCTGGGCGACGTAGTCGGCGATGCCGCTCGCGGGCTTGCGCGTCACCCAGGACCCGCCCCACGTCGTCTTGTCCGGGTGTATGTGGGCGTCCACCAGGGAGGGCAGAGCCATGCGCCCGCCGCCGTCGATCACTTGGGCGCCCCTGGGGGCGGGCCCGTCAGTGATCCGGCCGTCGACCACCGTGAGGTCCACGGCGGCACGGGCGCCGAAGGGGCGGACATTGCGGAAGACGGCGGTGCCGGAGTTCCGCGAGCCGGCAGCGCCTGCCGTGCGCTGCGCGTCCGCGGCGGCGGAGGAGGTGGCGGCGGAGGCGCTGGCGGGCAGGGCGGTTCCGGCGCCGGCGAGAGCGGCGCCGACGAGCATGCCGCGGCGGGACAGGGGCGTCATGAGGAGCTCCTTGAGGGGAGGGGGAAGGGGGGGGGGGCAGATGTGCAGGAGAGACGCTCGAAATGGGCGTTCGCGACGGACGTTCGGGACGCAGGCATTCGGGCATCCGGGCCTCCGGGCATTCGGGGAAGATCCGCGGGACGGTGCGGTCGTCCCGGGTCAATCGGAGGATCGGACATCGATGCCCGAACGGACCACGCGCACCGGCGACTTGAGAACGGTGACGTCGGCCAGCGGGTCGCCGTCGACGAGGACCGCGTCCCCGGCGAAGCCCGGCGCGAGACGGCCCGCGTGGCGTTCCAGGCCGAGCAGCTTCGCGGCGCCGGTGGTGGCCGTGCGGATCGCGTCGAGGCCCGGCAGGCCCGCCGCGCGCATCAGCTCGACTTCGCGGCCGATGGGGTCGACCTCGCCGCCGGAGGAGTCCGTACCCGCGGCGAGCGGTACTCCCAGCTCGTGGGCGGCGAGTACGGCACGCTTGAGGACCGGCAGATAGGTGCGGCCGCGCTCGGCGAGCACCGGGTCGGCGGACTCGGCGAGCCCGGCGATGGCGGTCAGGGTCGGCGTGAAGTACGTTCCCCTGCGCAGCATTTCGTGCAGCGTGTGCTCGCCAATGTACGTACCGTGCTCCACCGAACGGACTCCCGCCATGACCGCGTCGTGGCAGCCCTTCTCGCTGTAGCTGTGGCACAGCACGCCCTTGCCGCCGCGCCGGGCGGCCGCGACGACGGCGGACAGCTGCTCACGGTCGTACACCTGGGTCAGCGGGTCCTGCTCCGGGAGCCCGGCGCGCTCGTTGACGCGGGTCTTGATGGTGTCGGCGCCGCGCGCGAGGTTGATCTCGACGACACGGCGGAGTGCCTCGGGGGAGCGCACTCCGTCGTGCAGCCGGGCGAGCGGGGTGAGGTCGGGGTCGGCGAGGACCGTGTCGCCGAGGTCGGGTGTCACGAACACACCGGCGGCGCGCAGACGGGGCGCCGCATCCGGCACCTGGCGGGCCAACTCCCGTACGGCGATGTCCTGGTAGAAGTTGGTCGAGCCGCTGCGGGCCGTGGTCGCCCCCTTGAGGACGGCGTCGCGCGCCTCGGCCGCGGTGTTGAGGTGGATATGCGCCTCGACGAGCCCGGGCAGCACCCAGCGGCCGTGCGCGTCGAGTGTCTCGACGCCCTCGGGGACCCTGGTCCGCCCGCGCGCACCGGCGGCGCGGACGACACCGCCGGCGATGACGACCACAGCGTCCTCGGTCACCTCGCCGGTCGCCGGGTCGAGCAGCGTGCCGCCCTCGATGACCAGGTCACCGCCCCGTGTCCCGTCAACAGGCCGTGCGCGCCCGGGAGTTGCGGAGGTCTGCGGCGCAGTGGCGGACAGCGCGGCCGTGGTGCCCGCGAGTGCCGCCGCGCCCGCGAGGACGCCGCGCCGGGTGAGCCGGGCGGAGGGGGGCGGGGTGGACTCGACGCACATCTGGCGGCTCCAGGGGCAGCAGTAGCGGAGGGACGCGTCCGCCATTTTGTATACCAAGGTGAGGGCGCCCGCAAGGAGACCGTGGATATGTCGACGTTGTTTGGGTGCTATAGGTGGAATGTCGAGTGCTCGTGAGGCTGGTGGTATACAGAATTTCCGTGCCGGGGGAAGGCCTCAGCGGCCCTGGTGCGCGCCTTCCACGCCGGTCCCCGCGCCGCCTGCCATGCCTGTCTCCGCACCTGGCGCACCGTCCGCACCGTCCGTGCCCTCCGCACCGCGCTCCTCGAAGAGCGAGCGCAGGGCCACCGCCCGGCTGTCCCGGACGTGCAGCAGCGTGCTCGCCGCTGCCGTCTCCTCGTCGCCCGCGGCGATGTGCCGGTACAGGAGGTGGTGCTGGGCGCGCATGTGGTCCGGCTCGGCGCGCAGCCCGAACAGTAGCTGCAGCTGCCAGCTGAGCTGCTCCATGGTGCGCGCCAGGAGCGGGTTGCCGCTCAGCGCGACGATGCCCTCATGGAACGCGGTGTGCGCGGTGACCTCACGTGGCCCGTCATCGGTCCGCGACGCGTCCTCGGCGTGGTCGAGCGTGGCCCGCAACTCGGCCAACTCCGGCAGTTCGGCGGTGCCCGCGGACCCGTCGGATGCATGGGCCGACACCCGGCGGGCCGCGAGGCGCGACGCCTGGACGGCCAGGGGCTCCCACACCTCGTACAGGTGCCGGACGTCGGCGCGCTCCAGGCGGCGCACCCGCACCCCGCTGTTGGGCAGCAGCTCGAGCAGCCCCTCGGCGACGAGTGCGCGCAGGGCCTCGCGGACGGGCACGCGCGACATCCGCAGCTCCTCGGCGACCTCGCGCTCGATCAGGCGAGCGCCCAGCGCGTAGCGGCGGTCGACGATGCGCTGCCGGACGGCCTCGCGCGCCTGCGCGCTCAACGACGTCTGTTCCGTGCTGCCCGCCACGAGCCCCGTCCTCCGTTCACCTCACCCCGGCCGTCCGCGACGGCTGCTGTGCTGTGGAGGATACGGCGCGCGGAACGGGCTCCCGTGCGGGGCGCGCTTTGTGAGGCGTGCGCGGGCCGGGCGGCGCCGCTGGAGGCATCCTGTGTGGAGCCGTACCGGAGCTGCCTGCGGCGGGTTCAGTCGGTGGCCGTCAGTGCGGCGGGTTCAGTCCGTGGTCGTCGCGGCGAGGACGGCGATGCGGCGGCCGTCGGGGGCGAGGGCCGCGATGCCGAGGTCGCTGTATTCGTTGTAGAACCACTCGCTCTCCGCCTCGAAACGGAACCAGGTGCAGGACATCGCCCGGCGCTGCACCTCGGCCCAACTCGCCCCGGCCGGCGCCCCACTGAGACCGCCGAGCGACTGCCACGCCCTGAGCCGCCCATAGGCGCCGTACACGCCGGTGCCGAAGCCGGCACCGAGCGAGGCGAGAAGGAACAGCGCGCCCCAGACATCGGCGGCGGAACACGGCGCGACCTCGAAACGGCTCGTGTCTTCCAGGCCCTCCAGGCACTCGGCGGGCAGCCCTGCCAGGACCGTCGGCAGGTCGTGCGGCTCGATGGGTGCCGTCGCCTCGTACACCTTCACCTCGAATCCGCCCCACCCGCCTGCTGTCGGGGCAGCGGCCATGCGCTCGTGCAGGTCCGGGGTGCTGACCTCACGCAGCGAAGCTACGGGAGTGCCGGTCCAGGCCGCGGGGCCGATGGTCCGGCGGCCGTCTGCGGGTAGTTGGGGCATCCCGTCGTACGCGCCGGTCCGGTAGCCGCGGCTGGGGAACCGCAGATCCCGCTCGAGCCCGGTGCGCCGCAGCGGCAACCAGGCCAGCGGGTGCGGGTTGTAGGCCTGGTCCCGGTCCCAGTGGCCGGCCCATCCCGCGATCTCCGGAAGAGCCATCACGTCGGTGCCGCGCAGGACCAACTCCTGGGCGAGGCAGGGCAGCAGACTCCGCAGCGGACTGAACAGGCTGCTGGTGTCCCCGGTGAAGGCGAACGCCAGGTCGGCCGGGCGCTGCGCCTCGGCGAGGAGGGACGCCAGGAACGGCAGCTGGCTGCGAGGCCCACCCTGCGACGTACGGTCCGCGTCGGTCAGCCGCAGCAGCTCGGCGACGGACTCGCGTCCCGGGGTGAGCGCCAACACCCTTACCAGATGCTGGAGGTGGCGTTGGAGTTCGTCGAGCGTGGCCAGGGCCTCGGCGCGGCGCTCCATGAGTGCGTCGCCGAGGTCGCCGACGTAGGTGAAGTTCTGTTCCCTGGCGTGTTTCTCCACGGCGTCAGTCAGCCCGAACGTCGAACCCGCGGCGACCTGACCTCGTATGTCCTCCTGCATGAGGACCGACCCTACGACGCGCTCCCGCGGCGTGAGGCCACCGGGGTCTCTGGTCCCCGCGACGGGAGAACCTCACTCCGCAGGCCTCACCCCGCCCCGCAGGCTTCACCCCTTGGGCGCCCGCGCCCTGGTGCGCAGGTTCAGTGCGTCGTCCTCCACCTCCACCTGTACGAGACTGCCCGCGCTCAGCTGCCCGTCCAGGAGCAGCCGGGAGAGCCGGTTGTCGACCTCGCGCTGGATGGCGCGGCGCAGCGGGCGGGCGCCGTACTCCGGCTGGTGTCCGCGCCGGGCGAGCCAGTCCACCGCGGCCGGGGTGAACTCGACGGTGATGTCCTGGGCGTGCAGTCGGCGCCGGGTCTCTTCCAGGAGCAGGTCGGTGACCTGGCGCAGCTGTTCGTCCGTCAGCCGGCGGAAGATGACGATCTCGTCGACGCGGTTGAGGAACTCCGGCCGGAAGTGCTCGCGCAGCGGCCGCAGTACCTGCTCGCGCCGGGCCTCTTCGTCGGCGTCGGAGTCCATCGCCCGGAAGCCCAGGGCGCCGCGGCCCGTGAGGGTCTCGGAGCCGAGGTTGCTGGTCATCACGATGACGGTGTTGGTGAAGTTCACCGTCCGGCCCTGTGCGTCGGTGAGCCGTCCGTCGTCCAGGACCTGCAGCAGGGTGTTGAAGACATCGGGGTGGGCCTTTTCCACCTCGTCGAGGAGCAGCAGAGAGTACGGGTGACGCCGCACGGCCTCGGTGAGCTGGCCCGCCTCCTCGTGGCCCACATATCCGGGCGGTGCTCCGACGAGCCGGCTGACGGTGTGCCGCTCCTGGAACTCGCTCATGTCCAAGCGGACCATCCGGTCCTCACTGCCGAACAGTGCCTCGGCCAGGGCCCGGGCCAGTTCCGTCTTGCCCACGCCGGTGGGGCCCAGGAAGAGGAAACTGCCGATCGGCCGGTCGGGGCTCGCCAGGCCGGAGCGTGAGCGCAGCACGGCTTCGGACACGGCACTGACGGCCTCCTCCTGCCCGACGACCCGCCGGTGCAGATGCTGTTCCAGACCGAGCAGGCGGTCCTTCTCCTCCTGGGTGAGGGTGCTGACGGGGATGCCGGTCTGCCGGGACACCACCTCGGCGATGTCGTCGGGCCGTACCTCGACGTTCTCTCCGTCGCCCGGTTCCCGGTCCTGCCCGGACTCGATCGTGCGGGTCAACTCGACGATGCGGTCGCGCAGTTCGGTGGCGCGCTCGTACTGCTCCGCCGCCACCGCCTGGTCCTTGTCGCGGGTGAGCTGCTCCCTCTCGCGTTCAAGGGCGCGTATGTCCGTGCCCTTCGTGCCGGCCCGCAGCCGCACCCGGGCCCCCGCCTGGTCCATGAGGTCGATGGCCTTGTCCGGCAGGAAGCGTTCGGTGAGGTAGCGGTCGGACAGCTCCACCGCGGCGAGCAGCGCCTCGTCGGTGTAGCACAGCTGGTGGTGCGCCTCGTAGCGGTCGCGCAGGCCGCGCAGGATCTCCACCGCGTCCGCGGCGCTCGGCTCCGCGACGAGGATCGGCTGGAAGCGGCGGGCGAGGGCCGCGTCCCTCTCGATGTAGCGCCGGTACTCCTCCAGGGTGGTCGCCCCGATGACGTGCAGTTCGCCCCTGGCGAGTGCGGGCTTGAGCATGTTGCCCGCGTCCATCGAGCCGCCCTCGGAACCGCCGCCGGCCCCGACCATGGTGTGCAGTTCGTCGATGAAGACGATCAACTCGCCGGAGTGCGCGGTCACTTCGTCGATGATGCCTTTCATCCGCTCCTCGAAGTCGCCGCGGTAACGGGTGCCCGCCACGACTCCTGCCAGGTCGAGTGCCACGACGCGGCGGCCGGCGAGGGTGTCGGGCACGTCGCCGTCGGCGATCCGCTGGGCCAGCCCTTCCACCACGGCGGTCTTGCCGACGCCCGCGTCACCGATGAGCACGGGATTGTTCTTGCCGCGCCGGGAGAGCACCTCGATGGTCTGCTCGATCTCTTCCTCGCGGCCGATGACCGGATCCATGAGGCCTTCCCCGGCCCGTGCGGTCAGGTCCCTGCCGTACCGGTCCAGGGTGGGCGTGGTCTGCTGCCCGCCGGTCTGCTGCTGCTCGGCGGGCCCTGGCTGCCCCGGGGAGGCCTGCGGGGCGGCGCCCGGGTCGAACCGGGCCGCGTTCAGGATGTGCCCGGCCGCGGAGTCGGGGTTGGCGGCAAGGGCCAGGACGATGTGCTCCGGGCCGATGTATCCGGCGCCCACGACCCTCGCCGCCTCGTGCGCGTCGAGCAGCGCGCGTTTGACGGCGGGCGTGAGCGCCACCGCCCGCGGGGGTGTACCGCCGTCGCTCTCCTCGGTGCGCCGGTCGATCTCGGCGGCGATCTGATCGGGGTCGGCGCCCGAGCGCTCGATCAGGCTGCGGGTCGGTTCGGCGCTCAGTGCCGCCCGCAGCAGATGCTCGGTGGCCAGATTGCTCTTGCCGTGCTGGGCGGCGTAGGAGGCCGCCGTGGCCACCAGCTGCCGCGCGGGCCCGCTCATGAGCCTGCCGATGTCGATCTGCCGTCGCCCGCTGCCGAGGAACCGGGCGAAGACCTCCCCGAAGGGATCCTGCCCGAAGCCCTCGGGTCCGATGAAACCGCTGCTGCTCATGACCGCCCCTTCCGGGATCCCGGCCGACCGGGACGCCCTGGTGCGTGGTCGTGCCGTGCCTGTCCCGTGTGCCCCACGGGCCGCTCATCACTCATTGCTCTCGCAAGTCGGAACAGGAAGGCGGAACAGGAAGTGGGGACAGCCCCCGGGAAGCGGTGCGGCGCCGGCGGCGCAATTCCGGAGAAGCACCGTGCACCTCCGCCTGCCTAGCGTGGGCGAGCGCGAACGGCCGCCTGGACGGACAGGCGGGCCACGCATGCGCGTACAGGCGACAGGGAGAGAACGGAATGCGGAACGAGCGAGCCGCGGTGGCGGACAGCACGGCGGAGCGGGTCGCCCTGTGGCGGGCCCTGCATGTGCAGGTCGATCCGCCGCCCCATGTGCTGGCGGACGAGATCGGGCTGCGTCTCGCCGCCCCGGGGGAGGGCTGGCGAAGGCGCGGGGACATGGACCCGCGCGCCACCAGCCGCTACCGCGCCGGCATCGTGGCCCGGGCCCGTTTCGTCGAGGACCTGGTCGTCGAGCAGGCCGGGCACGGCATCGGCCAGTACGTCATCCTGGGCTCCGGCCTGGACACCTTCGCCCAGCGCCGGCCCGAAGTCGCAGGCCGGCTGCGGGTGTTCGAGGTCGACAAGCCCTCTCACCAGGCGTGGAAACAGCAGCGCCTGAGGGAACTCGGCTACGGCATGCCGCACTGGCTGCGCCTGGTGCCGTGCGACTTCGAAGCGGGCGAATCGTGGTGGGACCAGCTGGCGGATGCCGGGTTCGACGCGGACCGGCCGGCGGTGGTGGCGTCCACCGGGGTCAGCATGTACCTCACCCAGGAGGCGAACGCGGCCACGCTGCGCCGCCTCGCCTCGCTCGCCCCGGGCTCTCTGGTGGTGATGTCGTTCCTGCCGCCGCTGGAGCTGACTGAAGAGGACGAGCGACCCGGGCTCGGGGCCGCGGCCGCCGGGGCGCGGTCGTCCGGCACGCCCTTCATCAGCTTCTACGCGCCGCAGGACATGCTGGCACTGGCCCGGGAAGCCGGCTTCCCACGCGTCCGGCACGTGGCTTCGGCCGAGCTGGACCAGCGGTACTTCACCGGCCGCACGGACGGCCTGAGTACGTCGAGCGGCGAGGAGATCCTGGTGGCGGCCACCTAGGCCGCCTTCGGGGCCGGTTGTCCCGGGCGTGGGACACGAGGCCGGTTTCGGTCCCTTGTGGTGTTGGTCCGGCTCCGATGCTGAAACGATGCCGCCATGACTGCAGTCATCGATGCCTGGATGCAGCACCCGACCCTGCCCTTCCTGCGGCACGACATGTTCGCCTCGCTGCGGCGCTGGACCGGGGCCGAGGAGCCGAGTGCGGAGGTGCCGCTGGAGGCGACCATCGCGGCGATGGACGCCGGCGGGGTGCGGCACGGTCTTATCAGTGCCTGGTACGGCCCGGAGGGGCCGCTGATCACCAACGACGAGGTGGCGGCGTTCGTGGCCCGCCACCCCGACCGGTTCACCGGGGTGGCCTCGGTCGACCTCCGCCAGCCCGTGGCCGCGGTGCGCGAGCTGAGGCGCGCGGTGCAGGAGCTCGGACTGCGGGCGCTGAGGATCGTGCCCTGGCTGTGGGGGCTGCCGCCCAACGACCGCCGCTACTACCCGCTGTTCGCCGAGTGCGTGGAGCTGGGCATCCCGTTCTGCACGCAGGTCGGCCACACCGGCCCGCTGCGCACCTCGGAGACCGGACGCCCGATCCCGTACCTGGACGATGTGGCCCTGGAATTCCCGGAGTTGACCGTCGTGGCGGGGCACATCGGCTACCCGTGGCACAACGAAATGATCGCGCTGGCCACCAAGTACCCGAACGTGTACATCGACACCTCCGCCTACACGGCCCGCCGCTACCCGGCCGAGGTGGTGGAGTATCTGCGCCGGCACGGCCGCCGCAAGGTCCTCTTCGGCACCAACTACCCCATGATCACGGCGGAGCAGGCCCTGGCCGACGTGAAGGGCCTGGGCCTGGACGAGGAGACGAGCGAACTGTTCCTGGCGGGCAACGCACGCCGTGTCTTCGGACTTGAGGGACTCGAGGGGCTTCAAGGGCCTGAGGAAGCCTCCGGCCCCGCATAGCAGCGGGCTCGGTCGGCCCGGGGCGTACGCATCGTACGAGGGCTGCCCGCTTGCATGTCAGCACCGGACATCCCCGCCCTGCCCGCTGCGGGCCGGGGACGTCCGGTGCTCTTGACTCCGGTGCCCTTGACTCCTACCGGGCGGCGGGCTGCGCCACCGTCCGGCAGGAGGTGACGAACCGCAGCATCTCCTCCATCTTGTCCGACCTGGTCTCGACCGCGCGGCTCACGACCCGCACGAGATGCTCGTAGGCGTCGGTGTGGTCGTAGCGCGCCGTGTCGGCGATCCGCAGCGCCCACCGCCAGTAGCCGCGCATGGTGTCCGCGAGCGGCATCCGGAAGTCGGCGATGACCTCGCGGATGGGCTCCACCGTACGGTCGCCGAACCGCCGCACGTACAGCTCCACGGTGTCGGCCATGAAGGCGAAGTGACGTGCCTCGTCCCGGCTGAGCCGCCCCAGGAGATCCTTGAGGACCGGGTCGGAGACCACGTCGCGCAGCTGCTGGTAGTAGATCTGCGTGGCCTTCTCCTGGACGAGGGTGTACGCGAAGTACTGCACCGCGTGCTCGTACGGGACGGAGAAACGCTTGCTGCCCTCCTGGGCCAACTCGGCGCGCAGCGGCTCGGGTTCGGCCAGTCCGGACGCCGTCTGGTAGCGGGCCAGAGCACGGGCGTGGGTGTCCTCTTCCGCGGCCCAGCGCACCGTGAAGTGGTACAGCTCCCGGTTGTGCATATACGTCTGCGGCTCGACGTCGTCGGTCACCGGGAAGTGCTCGTGGTACTGGGCGAAGTAGCCGGGCAGATGGTCCTCGATGAGGGTGACGAAGCGCACCGCGGAGCGCTGTCCCTCGGTGAGCCGGCCGGCGTCCGCGAGCTCCCAGTTCTCGATCGACTCGACGTCCCAGCGGCGGCCCACCGGGGTGGCGCGCATGAACGTGGCGACGTTCTCCTCGACCTCATGGGGAGCGAGCATCGGCCCGCCGGCGGGCCGGATCTCCCGTGTCATCGCCGCTCACCTGCCCTTGCGGCAGGTGAGGGCGTAGTGCTTGGTGGTGTATCCCCAGCCCGCGTTGGCGACTTCCAGGTAGCGGACGAGCCGCGCGGACATGCCGTCCCTGAGCGCGTCGATCCGGTCCGCGTGCGCGTGCACGCCCTTGATCCAGTCCTCGATGGTGCGGTGGTAGTGGGCGGTCAGGTCGTCGACGGCGATGACCGAGAACCCGGCGTCCTCCACACCCCGGACCAGCTCGGAGAGCGGACGCATATCCCCCCAGCCGAAGATGGAGTCGCGGACGAACTGGGTGCCGTCGCGCCGGTCGAACCGCTCGTGGGCGGCGGCGTTGCGAAAGCAGCTCTCCGACACGTACAGGCGCCCGTCCTTGCGCAGCAGACGGCGGGCCTTGGCGAGAACACCGGACAGGTCGGGCATATGGACGATGGAGCCCAGCATGGTGACGCCGTCGAAGCCGCCCTCGGGCAGCTGTGCCTTCTCGAAGTGGCCGACGACGCTGCTGACTTGGCCGGCGACGCCCAGGTCGGCGGCGCGGGCGGCGATGTACTCGTGCTGGCGTCCGGCGGGGCTGATCCCGGTGGTGGCGCAGCCGAACTCCTTGGCGAAGAAGAGGATCAGCGATCCCCAGCCGCAGCCCGCGTCGAGCACCCGGGAGCCCGTGCGCACCCCGAGGCGGTCGGCGACGAAGCGGAGTTTGCGGCGCTGCGCCGTCTCCAGGGTGTCGCCGGGGCCCTCGTAGAGCCCCGAGCTGTATTTGCGCAGCGGGTCGAGGAACAGTCCGAAGATCTCCGGGTCCAGGTCGTAGTGGTCGTTGGTGTCGGCCGTCCCGGGCCGGCCGCTGATGGGGGGCGCGCTCACCGGCCCACCTCCGCGGCGAGCGCCTTCTCGACGACGGTGGTGACCTGGGAGATGGTGGAGACCGAGAAGACCTCCTCGTCGGGCAGCTCGATGTCGTAGCGCTGCTCGATCCTGGCGACGATGCGCAGTACCTTCACCGAGTCCGCGCCCTGGCGGCGGCGCAGATCGGTCTCGGGGGTGAACTCGGCGGCCGGGGCGTCGAGTTCGGCCGCCACGATCCGGGTGATCTCGTCGATGATCTGGTCACGGGTGTCGGCTGTCTGCGTCATGTCGGTCACCTTTCGGTTGTTTCGGTCGGGGTCTGTCGGTGGGCGAGCCGTGCCGTCAGGGCAGCGGCTTCTTCTTCGCCGAGGAGCAAGTACTGCCGGGCCTGGTCCATGGGCACGCAGCGGTAGCTCGCGGAGGCCGATGCCACCAGGTCACCGCCGGGCCCTGTCACCTCGGCCGTGGCGTGGGCGAGATGGGCGTCGCCGGTGTCGGTGCGCAGCTTGGCGACGGCCTCGTAGGCGCGGTCGACGGCGAGCGGGGTGAAGAACCGGGTGCGCAGGCCCACGGTGAAGGCGGGGGTGCCGTGCTTGAGGACCACGAGGTTGCCCATGATCTCGTCGCAGACGGTGCTGACCAGGCCGCCGTGCACCACCCCGGGATAGGACTCGTGGTTGCGGTCGAGGACGAGGCGGGTGAGCAGACCGCCGTCGTACTCCTCGAACTGCAGCCGCAGACCCTGCTGGTTGTGCGGGGAGCAGCCGAAGCAGCGGTAGTCGGGCTGCTGGGACCAGGGGACCTCGAGCCAGGTCCCGGGCGCCGGGGCCGTGCCCTGCTCGGGCGGCGTCACGCGATCGCCTCGGCGAGGGCCCGCCGGATCTGCGCGCCGGTGTCGAGCTCCAGGCCGGTCATGGAACCGAAGGCGCCGCGCACCTTGCGGTGCAGCCGCTCCAGTTCACCGTCGGCGGCGACCTTCTCCAGGAAGATCTCGAAGCCGGTGTCGATGGTCTCCTCGGCCACGCCCTGGACCAGGCTGTCCTTGAACAGGCCCACCGGGTGCTTGATACGGGCCTCGGAGGTGTAGACGTACAGGGTCTCCAGGACCGAGGGGAGCTCGTGGGGGAGGCGGGCGAGCCGGGTGCGGGTGTAGTGGATGAACTCGCGGGCGTGGCCCGCCTCGTCGCGACTGGCCCGGGAGAGGATGTCGTTGAGGACCGGCTCCTTCACCCACTGCGCGACCTCGCGGTAGATGTGGTTGACCGTCAGCTCGGAGATGATGTTGGTGGCGAGGGTGGCCGACGGGGTGGAGCCGGGGGCGTAGGGGGCGCGCATCGCGTCCACCGGCCGCTGGTCGACCTCCACTTCGAGAGCGTTCAGCCAGGCCTTGAAGGCGTAGTGGTGCTGAAGTTCCTGGTAGCCCCAGATGCAGGCGAAGGCGGAGAAGTCGTAGTCGTCCACGAACTCGTTGAAGAAGCCGTGGGTGGCGGCGATGGAGTTGCATTCACCCATCACCGCGCTCTTGGCGAGGGTGATGTACTCGGGGCGCACCTCGCTGCGGTCGATGGCGGTGAAGTCGATGTCGGAGAGCTCCCAGTGGTTGCGTTCGTACTGCCGGAAGACGTCGAAGGCATGCATGTACTGCTCCCTGAGGTTCCTCGGTGGCTCGCTGACGTGGTGCGGTCTGGTCGAGGTGCGGTCGCGGTGGTGGTGAACGCACCGGTGATCGTGAACGCCCCCGGCGGGGAGGATCAGCAGGACCGGAGACGTCTTACGCGGAGGCTGCGGCGAGGGCGTCCTTGGCCGCGAGGCGCTGGAACTTGCCGCTGGTGGTGCGGGGCAGGGTGCGCGGCGCGACGACATGGACGGTGACCGCCTCCAGGCCGAGCTCCGCCACGATGCGCCGGCGCAGTTCCCGCTCCAGCTCCCGGCAGGCGTTCTCGTCGGCCATGCCGCTCTCCGCCGCCAGGACGATCCGCTCGTCGCCGTCCGCCGCCCCGTCGACGTAGGCGACGCAGCGCTGCTTGTAGACCCCCGGTACGGACTGCGCCAGGTCCTCGACGTCCTGGGGGTAGAAGTTGGCGCCGCGGACGGTGATCATCTCTTTGTGGCGGCCGGTGATGTGGAGTTCGCCGTCGCGCCAGTACCCCAGGTCCCCGGTGGGCAGCCAGCCGTCCTCCGTGGCCGCGCCGCTGTCGCCGTCGGCGGTGAGATAGCCGGAGGTCACCGAGGCGCCCCGGATATGGATTTCGCCGACCGTGGCGTCGGGCAGCGGCACGGTGCTGCCGGGCTCCGCGACCAGGACCTCCATCCCCTTGACCGGCCGTCCCACCGAGGCGACGGCCCGAGTGCCGCGCAGCCCGGGACGGGCGGGAACGGCGAGGCCCTGCCCGGCGAGGCGGTCACGGTCCACCCAGTCCCACCGGGGCGCCCGGCCCAGCGGCGGGAAGGTGACGGACAGCGTGGCCTCGGCCAGTCCGTACACCGACATCAGCGTCCCTTCGCGCAGGCCCGCGTGCGCGAACCGCCGCAAGAACGCCGAGACGCTGCTGTGCCGGATGGTCTCGGCCCCGTTGAAGGCGACCCGCCAGTGCCGCAGGTCCATCTCCGCGGCTTCCTCGTCGGACACGGCGGCCGTGAGGTAGTCGTAGCCGAAGTTGGGCCCGGCGCTGATGGTGGCCCGGCTCTCGGCGAACTCGCGCAGCCACTGGCCGGGCTTCTTGACGAAGGCCGTCGGCTGCCAGAGCATGGCCGGGATGCCGCTGTATACGGCGCCCAGAGTGCTGAACAAGCCCATGTCGTGGAAGAGGGGCAGCCACATGCCGTAGCTGTCACGGGGCCCCACCTCGATGGCCAGACACATGGCCTCGACGCAGGCCAGCACGTTGCGGTGGCTGAGCACCACTCCCTTGGGGGCGGCGGTGCTGCCCGAGGTGAACTGGACGATGGCCGGCGCGTCCGGGGCCACCACGG
This sequence comes from Streptomyces monticola, assembly GCF_042665355.1. Lineage (NCBI taxonomy): Bacteria > Bacillati > Actinomycetota > Actinomycetes > Kitasatosporales > Streptomycetaceae > Streptomyces > Streptomyces monticola. The sequence continues at coordinate 605,392 of NZ_JBHTCF010000002.1, forward strand.
GCAGTTGTACGTCGCCGCTGCCTGCCGCGAGAGCATCCGCGGGCACCACCGTCACTCCCGGCAGAGCGGCGCACAACGCGTCGGCGAAACGGTCGAAGGAAGCGGAGAGCACCAGATGGCTCATGCCCGCGACCTCGGCCACCCGCCCGATGCGGGCCAGATATCCGTCGATGTCCCGCAGCCCGGTCGGCAGCGGCAGCGGACAGACCGCACAGCCCAGGCGCACCGCGCTGAACAGGCCGACCAGGAAGTCCGGTTCGTTCAGGCACAGCAGCCCCACACGGTCCGCCGGCCGTGCACCGGCCGCGAGGAGGGCCGCCGCGCCGGTGCGCGAGCGGTCCACCAGCTCGCGAGCGGTGAGCTGCCGTCGCTCGGAGCGGTCGAGGCGGAATTCCACCGGGGTGTCCGGGAGGCGGCGGGCTGTCTCGTCCAGCGAGGTGTGCAGTGTTTCCGCGAGCTCGGTCATCCGGCATTCACCAGTCTTTCTGCGGTTTCTGCGGTCTCTGCGATCTTTGGGGTCTCTGGGAGGGGGCTTGGGGTCTGGTCTCTGCGGTCTTTGGGGTTTCTGCGGTCAACAGCGGGGGTTTCGCGGTCCGGTACGACGACCGGCGGTCCCCGCTCGGTGAGGCGGTCGCCCGACCCCTCCCACTGCGAGATCCGCACCCGCGGCGGAGACGTGGCCCGCACCGCCACCGCGAGATGGCGCCCGGGCGACTCCGCGGCCCACACCAGATGACCGGTGGGGGCGCCCCGGCACAGCGCCGCAGCCCAGGACGGGCCGGTGACAAGTCCCGTACCGGCGCCGGTGAGCGGACCGGAGATCATGCGCGAGCTGCAGGTGAGGGCGCGCAATCCCACAGCGAGCCCGCCGCCGAGCGCCTTGGCCACGCTCTCCTTGACCGTCCACAACTCCCGTAGCCCGCGCGGGACGTCGGCACGTGCACGTCCACCGCTCGGCATATCGGCCGGGGCAGGCGTCTCCCGTGCCGCACGCAGTTCCTCCGGCGTGCAGTAACGCCCGGCGATCTCCCGGAACTCGGCCTCCGGCAGGTCCTCGACGTCGACACCGCAGCCCGCCCGGTGGTACGCCACGGCGACGCCGGTGCGGTCATGGCTGACGGAGAACGCCGATGCCACGACGCCCGGATGGTCAACGACAGTGCGTGTGCCCGGCGCACCGGTGAGCCGCACCCGGCTGGCGGGCACGCCCAGGACGTGGCCGGCGACCGTGCGCAGCAGGAGTCTCGCCGTGCCGGCCGCCACCTGCCGCTGGGCCCCCTCGTATGCCTCGGCGCGCTCCCGGTCATCGGCGGACAACCCCGGTATCCGGTCCACCGCACGCCACGGACATCGCTCCCACCCCAATAAGTGCACCTGTATCGCTCCGGGCAATTCGGCGTACGGGCCGGCGCGTTGCTCTCTCATTCTCCTCCCAGTCTCCGAAGCAATCGCTGAAGCGATCGCTGACTTCGCGCATGACGGGTACGGGAATTCACCGGCGGTGCGCCGTACGGATCTATGGAGCAGGCGATTCGCATTCCATGAAGGGGTCCTTGAAGGGGGCCTTGAAGCGTTCGGGCAGGACTCGATGGCCCGAACGGCGCGCAGCTTCTGGCGGCACGGGAAAGCGGCACTCGGCAGGATATGGAGGGTTGACCTCGGTGCCGGCCGCGTGATCCGGGCGCTACCAGGTTTCTCCTGCAAGCACTCGGACCCTAGGTGAGGCCCCGGACAGCGGCAAGAGGGCTCGGTACGTTTCGGACGTATCAGCTCCATGGCCTCTCACCTGCTGATTCCCCGACGCCCAGTGCGGTGAGGAGCCCGGACCTCGGCTTGCTGCCTTACCGGGAACAGGGTTTTGTGGCTCGTTTTCCGAGTGGCGTCGACATGATGAAACGTGCTGGAAACGCGGAGTTGAATTGACGGGTGCCTGATCCTTTTCAACGCGCACCTTCTGATCCTTTTCAACGCGTACCACTATTCCCCGGCCACCGGTTACGGGAGACTGTCCGAAACCCCGGTAGGCATGCTCGGTCAATTCAGTGAAGGGTGGCTGCCGCACTGCCGCGCCCATCCGTTTTCCGTACCGGAGGCAGCCCGATGGCGTCATTCCCATCCCTTCCGTCCCGGGGGCAGTCCGTGCTGCCCTCCCTCGGCACCCCGCAGCTTTCCCAGACACTGCAGAACAACCCACTGCAATCGGTGACCGCCGCCATGGGAGACGCTGCGGCATCCGGGCTCACCGTCCTGCAGAGCGCGGCCGCCGCGGCGAAGGCGGCCGAGGCCGCGAAGCTCGCCCCCGGCATCGACGACTGGTCCAGCAAGCCGAGCCCCGAGCATCCACGCCCCGTCGTCCTGGTGCACGGCACGTACGGCACGGCGTACAACTACTGGCTGGTGATGGCGCCGCTCCTCGCCGCCTCGGGGTACAGCGTCTTCCGGCTCGACTACGGCGCCATGCCCGGCATCCTCGGGATCCACGGCATCGCGCCGCTCGAGCAGTCGGCACAGGAACTCGCCGAGTTCGTCGACCGGGTCCTGGCCGCCACCGGGGCCGACAAGGTCGACATCGTCGGTCACTCACAGGGCGGGATGCTGCCGCGGCACTACATCAAGTTCCTCGGCGGGGCCGAGAAGGTCCACCACCTCATCGGCATCTCGCCGTCCAACCACGGCACGACGATGCACGGCCTCGCCGAGATCGCCAAGCAGTTCCCGGGCGCGGAGGAACTGGTCGGTGCCGTCACGCCCGCGTGTCTCGACCAGATCAGTACCTCGGAGTTTCTCCGCCGCCTCAACGAGGACGGCGAGACCACACCCGGCGTCAACTACACGGTGATAGCCACCCGCTACGACGAAGTCGTCACTCCGTACACCTCGTGCTGGCTGGCGGAGGGTCCCCAGGTCACCAACGTCCTGGTCCAGGACAGCGCTCCGACCGACCTGAGCGGACACGGCCTGATCGTCTACTCGCCCACCGCGACCCGCGCGGTGCTTACCGCCCTCGCCGCGAAGGACCGGGTGGGCGGTGCCTGACGAGACAACCTGCTGCGCGCGCCACGGCGGATATCGCAGACCCAGGACGCAGGAAGGCCACGAGGTGCAGGGATGACAGGGTTCTCGCTGGAACTCACCGATGAGCAGCGGGATGTGCGCGACTGGGTACACCGCTTCGCCGCCGACGTGGTACGCCCGGCCGCCGCCGAATGGGACGAGCGGGAGGAGACCCCCTGGCCGATCATCCAGGAGGCCGCCAAGATCGGCCTGTACCGCTTCGAGTCGCTGGCCGAGATGCACACCGACCCCAGCGGGATCAACCTCCACATCGCCAATGAGGAGTTGTTCTGGGGCGACGCCGGTATCGGCATGGCCGTCCTCGGCACCCAACTGGCCGTCGCCGGAATCCTCGCCGCGGCGACCCCGGAACAGCTCGGCGAGTGGATACCCCCGTGCTTCGGCGATGTGGCCGACCCCCAAGTCGCCGCCTACTGCGCCTCCGAGCCGCAGGCGGGCTCGGACGTCTCCGCGCTTCGCACCCGCGCCCGCTACGACCAGGGGCGCGACGCATGGGTGCTGCGCGGCCAGAAGGCGTGGATCACCAACGGCGGCATCGCCGGCATCCATGTCGTCATCGCCTCCGTGGCACCGGAGTTGGGCGCGCGCGGCCAGGCGGCGTTCGTCGTCCCGCCGGGCACCAAGGGGCTGCACGCCGGCCCGAAGATCAAGAAGCTGGGGCTCCGGGCCTCGCACACCGCCGATGTCTTCCTCGACGACGTCCGTGTGCCCGGCCGCTGCCTTCTCGGCGGCAAGGAGCGGCTCGACGAACGCCTGAGCCGCGCCCGCGAGGGAAGCAGGACCAACGGCCAGGCCGCGATGGCCACGTTCGAGGCCAGCCGGCCCACGGTCGCCGCCCAGGCCCTGGGCATCGCCCGCGCCGCCTACGAACACGCCCTGGAGTACGCCCTCGCCCGGGAGGCATTCGGCCGCCTCATCATCGACAACCAGGCCATCGCCTTCTCCCTCGCGGAGCTGCGCACCGAGATCGAGGCCGTGCGGCTGCTGATCTGGCAGGCGGGCTGGATGGCCCGCAACAACCGCTCCTTCGACGCCGGCCAGGGCTCCATGTCCAAACTCCGCGCCGGTGAACTGGCCGTCACCGCCGCCGAGAAGGCCGTCCAGATCCTCGGCGGCGCCGGCTACAGCCGGGAACACCCCGTCCAGCGCCTGTACCGCGACGCCAAGATCTACACGATCTTCGAAGGCACCAGCGAGATCCAGCGCCTGGTCATCGCCCGCGCGATCTCGGGCCGCCATATCCAATGACGCACCCCGTGAGACCCACGGGACCCGAATTGGCGGACCTTCATGATCCCGCCAACGCGGCACGCCCTGACCACACTTGGCCGCCGCCGCCGCCGCCGACCGCCGTGGCGACCGGCTGCCACCGACTCACCCGCGGCAGACAGCACCGCCCCGCGGCCCACATGATCCGCGAGCTCACCCAACCGCACCCATACCCCCCCCGTGACTTCGGAGCCCCCGTGACCACCACGATGCCCCCCGAACTGCTCGCTCCGCTCGACCTCGCCTTCTGGAACATCGAGTCCGCCGGCCACCCCCTGCACATGGGCGGCCTCATGATCTTCGAAGCCGATGCGCCGGACGCCGCCCAACGTGCCGCCGGGCAGCTCGCCGCCCGCGCCGCGCGCATACCCGGCCTCAACACCCGCATCCGCCCCGTCTGGCTCCCCGTCGGAGCCGTCGCCCGCCGCGCCGCCCCCGATCGCGACCCCGCGGCCCATGTCCACCTCGCCGCGCCCGTACGGGACTTCCACACGGCCGCCGGGGCCCTGATGCAACGGCCCCTGGACCGCAGGCATCCACTGTGGGCCGCGCATGTGCTGCCCGGGGCGGACGGCACATCCTTCGCCGTGCTGTTCATGTTCCACCACGCCCACGCGGACGGGCTGCGCTCGGCGTCGTACCTCTTGTCGCTCCTGGACCCCGCCCTCGACGACGCACCCGCTCCGGCCGAGGCGCACTACCCGCAGAAGAACGGATCAGGCCTGCGCCTGCCCGACCCACGCAAGGTGCCCGCCCTGGTCCGCGATGCGGTCACCGACGCCGGACGGGCCCTGTCCATCGGCTCCGCCGTGGCCCGCGCCAACTGGGGCGTACGCTCCTCGCCCGCCCTCATCTCCCGCTCCACAGGCGCCCGCCGCGCCGACGGCACGATCGTCCGCCTGCGCGAGGTGAAACGCATCCGCGAGGCCGCGGGCGGCACCATCAACGACGTCCTCCTCGCCATCGTCGCCGGAGGCCTACGGCACTGGCTCAACAAACGCGGCGACGGCAGCGACGGCGTACGCCCCCGCGCGCTGATTCCCGTCTCGCTGAGCGACCCGCACGCCACGAGCGCCTGGGGCAACCGGCTCTCCGGCTACCTCACCCGGCTCCCCGTCGACGAGGCCGAGCCCCTCGCCCGCCTGCGCGCGGTACGCGAGAACATGGAGCGCAACAGGAAGGCGGGGCCCACCAGCGGTCCGGGCGCCGCCGCGCTGCTCGCCGACATCGTCCCGCCCCTCGGCCATCGCCTGGGCGGCGGCCTGATCGCCCGCTCGGGCCGCCTTCTCTACGACCTGCTCGTCACCAGCGTCCCCCTGCTCGGTGTCCAGGGCCTCACGCTCGCGAACAGCCCCGCCCGCGAGGCATATCCGCTCGCCCCGCTCGCCCCCGGCCATTCCCTCGCCGTGGGCATCACCACGTACGAGGACCGCGTCTACTTCGGCCTGCTCGCCGACGCGGCCGCGGTGCCCGACCTGGACCTGCTTGCCAGGTCGCTCGCGGAGGAGGCCGCCGCGCTGGTCGCCGCCTGCGGCACCTGAGGACATCGAGCAGCCGGGGGAGCGGGACTTGAAGACCCTCGACCCTCAAGAAGCCGCTGACCGGCCCCCCTCACCGCCGGGAGCCCCCACAAGAGGCCCGCGGCGGTGAGCTGTTCCCGCACGTGCCGGGATGCGCTGCCCGCGCCGTACGTTCCGTCCCGTCGCCCCTGTCCGAGTCATGCGCCGGGTGCCGTCGCCCGCCTGTGCCCGTATCGGGACTCGGTGGGGGTGAGGACCCGCACGCACGCCGCTTGGGCTGTAGCAGCGCGGTTGTCACCCATCCCTGCACGCCGGTCGTCGTGTCCGTCACCCGCACCCACCCGCGGTCACGGGCGTGCAAGGAGAAACGATGCTGCGGATAGAGCATCCCCAGGACCTGCGAACGTAACGAGGGCCGGAGCCGGATCCGCGCGGATGCGCCCTCCAACACGTAGACCCGGGGCGGCAGACGATCGCACGACGCCCCTCTCCGCGCAGCGGGCCCGGACCCATGGGGCGAGGGGGAGGGGGATCGGGCCGCGAAGACCGCGGTCAGCAGACACAGCAGCAGGACACACAGGACACCGAGCGCCCTGCCAAACTGGCTGCGCCAGAAGCGAGTTGATGATTCTTGGCCAATCACGTGGATGCCAACGCGCCACCACACCCCGCTGTCACGCCCCGCGAGAGTGACGGGCAGTCAACTGTGCACGCCCCGGACAGGCTGGCGCGCCCCGGGCTCGATCACGCGCACTGGGACGATTCGTTCGGATCAGCGTGCGGAGCAGAGGAGGATGCCCGCGCTGTAAAGTCCGCGACCTGCGAGGAGGGAGGGCCCGATGACATTGCACTCCGATGTGGCCGAGTTGCTGGCGGGGGCCGGCATCGTTGACGTGGACGTCGACGATGCCGTCGCGGACGAGCACGTCCGGTCGTCCGCGTACCAACGCGTCATCTCGGCAACCGTTTCCTCCCGGACCCGCGATCAAGACCGCGCGATCGTGGCCACGATCCTGCGCGACCCCCACGAGATGGGGTCCAAGACGGCGGTGATCGACCTTGTGGACAGGATCGCGAGGAAGGTGACCGGTCCTGCCGAGTTCCGGCAGTGGTCGGCCGAACTGCTGCCAGAGATCGACCAGTTCAAGACGGAGGCGTACCGCGCGTTCATCCGCCACCGCATCCACGACTGGCTGTTCTATCTCGCCATCGAGGACGGTCACATGCCGACACCGGTCGAGTTGGCGAAGGCCACGGACTGGATGCAACGACTCCTCGCCGAGGAGTCGACGTCGCCGGCGGTACTCGCTCTGCTCGCGGATTCAGGCAACAGCAGGAAGATCCGTAACATCGCGAAGAACCGAGCCGGAAGCCGCGGGCTGAGCACGCAAGGACAATGAGTCGGCAGTGCCACATTGGCAGGCACGCCGACTGCCTACCCCCCTCCCAAGAACGGCGTCAGGTCAGTGCTCGCCGCGGTCGAGGGCGGCGACCTCGCGTACGGCATCGGCGACGGCGCGGAAGTCCTTGCGCAGGATCGCTCCGTGGTTGCTGGGGACCTTCGCACTGATCTGGATGTTCGGGTTGCGTTCGGTGACCGCAGGGAGGCTGGTGCGTATCTGTTCGTGCCCGCCCTGGCTGCCGAAAGACTCCCCTGAGGCGACCACATACCGTGTGGGGACGGTGATGCCGTCAAGGACCGGGCCCAGCTCACGCACGCGGGCGAGCCTGCCCAGCTCGATGTTGCTGTTCGCCATCTCGTCGGCGTTCATCCGCGGAGTCAGACCCGTCGGGCGCAGCAGCGGCATGAACCAGCCCCACCGCCGAAACGCTTTCCGGATCCCCTGTTCCATGTCCTCGGTGAGCCAGTCGTACGGTTGCGCGCCCTCGACCAGGATCGTGCCCACGGCGCGGTCCGGATTGCGGCTGGTCCAGTGGGCCGCGACGAATGCTCCGTAGGACCAGCCCACCACCAGCGCCCGTTCCACGCCTCGGGCCGCAAGGACGGTGTCGACATCCCGGACGGCGGCCTCGAAGGAATAGTCCGCCGAACGCTTCGACTTCCTGCCGCGGGCCCGTTCGTCGTACGTGATGTGCCGCCACCCCGTGCCCAGGTCGGCGATGACCCGCCGCCAATACCCCTGCGTGGCGAACTGGCCGTTGAGGTAGACCACGGCGATGCCGGCGCCGCCGGTGTCGGTGACAGCCAGGGCCGTATCGTCGACCGGCACCATGCCGGTCCACTTGTTACCGGTTGAGGAAGCACTGTTGTTCGTCATGTTCCCTCTCGGGACTCGGGACTCGGGACTCGGGACTCGGGACTCGGGACTCGGAACTCCGGACTCGGGACTCGGAACTCCGGACTCGGAACTCGGAACTCCGGACTCGGGACTTGGCACTCGGATTTCGGCTTGAGCGGCTGGTCGCGCTGCGCCCACTGGCATGCGATGACAGGTGCAGTTGCTACTTCTCGGCTGTGCCGGATTCCCCGCTGATCGATTCCTGGTAGACGTCCGCATAGGTGCGCGAGTCCTTGATCAGGTCGTCGCAGAACGCGGCGACGTCCTCGCCGATGAGTTCCAGGACCCCCTTGCCCGTGGCGGCGCCCTCCTCGAAGAAGTCGACGATCCCGGGGAGCAGGGGCCCGTCGGGCAGGTCGACCGGTCCCACCTTGAACAGGTACTTCTGCATCTCCTTGTAGACGATCTGGTAGTCCGGCGGGAGCGCCTTGACCCGGGCCATGTGCGCCCGCCACTGCTTCTTGCCCTCGATGACGTTCTGGATGCCCACGTCAGCCTCCCAGCCGCTTCAGTTTCCTTGCCACGTTCCTGTTCAACTGCTCGCGCCAGCGGTCGCGATAGGTTCGCGCCCCTTCTCCGCCGGCCAGCGCCGTGCAAAAGCCCTGGATGTCATCGCCGAGCACCTCGTGGACGCTCTGCCCCTCCGCCGCCGTCTCTTCGAGCAGTCCCAGGGCGGCGTCGAGGATCGGCATGAGGTTGCGGCCGGTGAAGTCGCCGTGGGGGAAGAGGTGGGCCTTGATCTGTTCCCACGCCGCCCGGTAGTCGTCCGGCAGGGCCTGGGCCCGGACTTCGAACGCCTTGTATTCCCTGGTGAGATCGCTGCCTGTGATGGTCTCCCAGAAGTTCATCTCCCGCCCTCCTTGAGCCTGTTGATGCGTGATGAGACGTACTGCCACTTCGCCCAGAACTTCGCGAGCTCCTCGCGTCCGGCGTCGTTGAGTGCGTAGAACTTGCGCGGCGGACCGACCTCGGATGGTCGTTTCGTCACCTGGACGAGCTTGTTCCGCTCCAGTCGCAGCAAGATGGTGTACACCGTGCCCTCGACGACGTCGGCGAAGCCGAGCCCGTTGAGCTGACGGGTGATGGCGTACCCGTAGGTTTCCTCACTGCTGATGATTTCGAGCACGCACCCTTCGAGCGTGCCCTTCAGCATCTCCGTCAGGTCGTCCATCGCGAGTCCTCCTCGGGTGCGGCCGTATCGGTACTGCGTGCTACCGAGTACCACTATACGGTACCACCGAGTAGTGGGCGATGGGTGTGATCGGCCTACGCGGATGGGGCTCGGCGATCCACGAAGCGGAGGAAGGGGGGAGGGGGAGGGGGAGCGGTGCAGGCGGCGTTCCTGCAGTGCCGTCCCGGGGCGGGCCCGGTGCGGGACCAAGTCGGCCTTCGCGGGCGATGGTTGGCGCGTTTCGTCTCCGCCGGCCGTGTCTGCAGGGAACGCAGAGGGGCCCCGCAGGCGAGAAGCTCCTCGCTGAACTGCCCCGACTACCCAGCCGGCCGGCAGGTGTGGCAGCGACCAGTGGAACCCGCCGTCTTCAGGAGTTCCTTGCTGGGTGCACTCGGCAGGCTCAGTGGTCGTTGACGAAGCTCACGTAGTAGGAACCGTTTCCGCCCTTGCCCTCGAAGTTGAGCGCTATCCGGGAGTACTCGGCCAGGTTGTGTCTGCCGCCTTCACTGGCCCTGTTCGTGGCACAACTGCCCTTGCCGCCTGCGGCCTTGAGCTTGTAGTGATCGATGTTGTTGTCGTTGTCCATGACCGCGACCCAGGCCGAGTGGCCGTTCGCGGACGTGTCGCAGACGCGGACGATGTCCCCGCGCTCCTCCACGTAGACCTTGACGCCCGTGCCGGAGTACGTGTGGTCCCAGCCGGCAGCGGCACCGGCGGACGGGGCGGTCACGGTGGCCATCCCGGTCAGGGCGGCGGCGCCGAGCAGTGCGGCGGCGGCGCGGCGGCCGAGGCCGGTGCGCTTGGCGGCGAGGGGGGCTGTGGTCATTTGAGACATGGGTCCTCTCGGATCGTTGGCCTGATGGAGTGATCACCTTACGGGGCGGACGCTGTGGGGTCACGCGTGTACCGCCGGCCCAGAACAAGGCTGTTGACCGCGCACAGCGCACAGGGGAGCATGCTGCACGCCGTACGCAGGGTGCAGGCAGTGGTGTGGCAGCGCTTGTTCGTGACGCCGGAGCAATTGTCAATACCTGTGGGTCATGGAGCCGGCGTGAGCCAGGGCCGAGAGCCGGCGCCGGTCACGTGAAGGCTGCCCCGGTTCCCACCAGGTCCAGCACCTCGGCATGCCGGGGCCGAGAAGAGTTCACATGTGTTCGTACCAGGTATGAAATCTGTGGGCGCCGCTGTCTGCGTCCTGGTGACCGGGCTGTGGCCTGGTTGTACGGTGCGACCGTCAGGACGAGGGGTGCCCGGGGAAGCAGCATGGACAGGCCGATCTTGAACGATGGGCTGCGAGCCCGCCTTAGTGGATGGCAGACCCAACGCAAGGTCGGCACCCCGCGCCTCCCCGCGATACCCGACATCGCATCCGAGTCCGTGACCTGCACCGCTTGACGATTACATCCGTCGTGCGGAGATGGATCCAGTGCTCGGCCGGGAAGTCGTAGAACGCGAGAAGATGCCGGACGCGTACGGAGGCCGACTCCGTGTGCACGTCGACGTGTTCCTGCGCGGGAGAACGGCGGGCGCCGGTGCGGCGGGCCAGGCGGTGGCCGAACTGTACGACTGCATCAGCGAGTTGCTCGCGGAGCGGGGCAAGGGCGCGGCGACCGTGGACGCCCTTCGCGACAAGGGCTGGCGGATCCCGGCTGTGCGATCAGTCGTCGGCGGTCACGTCTTTCAGAGCGTCGAAGGTGTCCCGTACGAGATGGGGGAGGCCCGGCGGGTCGGGCTCGTTGACCCAGTGCGCGAACGCGGTCTTGAAGACGGCGACGCCCGCTTCGGCGGCGAGGCTCGCGTGCGGTTCCGGGACGCCGCGGCGGCGGAGCGCGTCGGCGAGCGCCGCGGCGACGGAGGCGAGTTTGATCAGCTCGCGTTCCTGGAGTTCGGTGTGAGCGGCGATGACGGCCTGCCGGCGCTGGATGGTTTCCCTGCGCTCCTGGAACTGCTCCGCCGCGGACTGGAGGGTGGCGGAAACGGCATCGAGCGGCGCCGCGTCGCCCGGCACCTCGGCGAGGGCGGCCACGAGGGCTTCCTGCAGGGCGTTCGAGGGGAACAGGACCTCGCGCTTGTCGGCGAAGTGGCGGAAGAACGTGCGCTCGGTGAGCCCCGCCCGCTGCGCGATCTCCTTGACGGTGGTCGCGTCGAATCCGCGCTCGCTGTAGAGCTCCAGTGCCGCCTGTTCCAGGCGTCCGCGCGCGTTCGGTTCCCATCGGGCCATGCCTGCGATCGTACGTGATGTCAGTTGCTGCCATCGCGTGTAAACTGATGTCAGTAACTGTCATCACTGCTGTCGTATCCCATGGCTCCACTGGCAGTGGTGTGTACGAGGAGGTCTTGCTGATGCGTGTCTTCGTTACCGGTGCGTCCGGCTGGATCGGCTCCGCCGTCGTGCCCGATCTGATGGACGGCGGCCACGAGGTCGTCGGCCTCGCCCGTTCGGATGCCTCGGCCGAGGCGCTCACCGCGGCCGGGGTGGAAGTGGTCCGCGGCAGGCTCGAGGACCTCGACACCTTGAGCGCGGCCGCCGCGGCGGCGGACGGCGTGATCCACCTGGCCTTCAACCACGAAGTCGCCTTCGCGGGCGGCAACTTCAAGGGTGCCGCCGACGCGGACCGCGCCTCCGTCGAGGCCATGACCAAGGCCCTGCCGGGCACGGACAAGGCCTTCGTCCTCGCTTCCGGCACACCCGTCGAGGCCGGACGCGTGGCGACCGAGAACGACGGGCACGACGTACCGCCGGCCGACGCCGTCTCGCCGGAGGCCGCCGGTGCGGTGGCCCGGATGGCCACCGCCGAGTACGTGCGCGCCCTCGCTGAGCAGGGAGTGCGCTCCTCTGTCGTGCGCCTGCCCCGCACCAACCACGGCGAAGGCGACAAGGGCTTCGTCGCGCACCTGGTCGCCACCGCCCGCGACAAGGGCGTCGCCGGTTACTACGGCGACGGCACCAACCGCTGGCCCGCCGTCCACCGCCTGGACTCCGCGCACATGTTCCGCGTCGCGCTGGAGAAGGCCCCGGCGGGAACCACGCTGCACGCCGTCGCCGACGAGGGCGTGGCCCTGCGCGACATCGCCGAGGTCATCGGCCGCCACCTGAATGTGCCGACGGCCGCCATTGCACCCGAGGAGGCAGGCGAGCACTTCGGCTGGCTGGCCCCGATCCTCGCCGGCGACCAGCCCGCCTCCAGCACACTGTCGCGCGAACTGACCGGATGGGAGCCGACCCAGGCCGGCCTCCTGGCCGACCTCGATGAGGGCCACTACTTCCGTACGGCCTGACGGCGGAACGCGGGGACGGCGAGAGCTCCGGAAGCCCCCGGCCATCGCCGCCGCCAGCGCCGCCCGCTACTTCGGCCCTGGACTCGCCGGCGGCGGGACAGGAAGGTGTGCCGTGCGCGAGGGATCCAACGCCCGTTTGTGCCCCGGACGGTGAGGTGCCGTCAGCCCAACCGCTTCCCGGAGCGCCCTGTCGCGCCGCCTCGCCCCTCCTCAGGAGACGAGGTGCACCGTGCCGTCCCGGGCACCGTCAGGGGGCGGTGTCGTGTGGGTGGGGGAGTGTGAGGGTGAAGGTCGTGCCGGGGTGGGGGTGGTCGGAGTGGGCGGTGAGGGTGCCGTGGTGGCGTACGGCGATGTCGCGGGCGATGGCGAGTCCGAGGCCGCTGCCGCCTGTGTCGCGGGCACGGGCCTCGTCGAGGCGGGTGAACCGTTCGAAGATGCGCTCGCACTCGTCCGGGGTCAGGGGGGTGCCGTCGTTGTGGATGCTGACGGTGTGGGTCCGGCCGTTGTCAGTGATGTCCAGGACGACGGCGGTGCGTGCGTGGCGTACGGCGTTGTCGAGGAGGTTGCGCAGCAGCCGGTGGAGCTGTGCTCCGTCGCCGCGGACGGGGGCCTGGTCAGGGCTGCTGTGCAGGGCGACGGGGTGACCGCGGTGCTGATACTCGTGGACGAGTTCACCGGCGAGGCCGGCCAGGTCGACGAGGGAGTGCGCGGCGGGCTGGTCGGGGCGGGCCAGCAGGAGCAGGTCTTCGGTGAGGGTGTCGATACGTCGGGTTGCGGCCAGGGCGTCGCGTAGCGCCTGGTGGGGGTCGATGGTGTCGGGGTGGGCGAGAGCGGTTTCGAGTTCGTAGCGCAGGGCGGCGATGGGGGAGCGCAGTTCGTGCGAGGCGTCGGCGACGAAGCGGCGCTGGCGTTCCACGGCGCTCTCCAGCCGGTCCAGGGTGGTGTTGGTGGTCAGTGCCAGGCGGCGGACGTGGTCCCGGGCGTCGGGGACGGGGACGCGGCGGTCGAGGCTGGTGTCGGTGATCTCGGCGACCTCCTGCCGGATCGCCTCGACCGGACGCAGGGAGCGGCGTGCGGTGGCCCAGGCGACGGCGGCGACCAGCAGCGCGGCGAGGGGCGCGGCGATCGTGAGCGGCGTGTGCAGGGGAGCGGTGGCCTGATCGACGCCGTCGGTGAGGGTGAAGACGTACAGGGTGGAGCGGCACGACCCGTCGGGTTCGGTGGGCCGGTCGCACACGCGGGCGGGTGCGTGTACGGCGGTGGCGAAGACGGTCATGGTGCGGTGGGCCATTTCGTGGGCCTGCCGGTGGGCGAGGAGAGCCTGCTGCTCGGGGGAGGTGTCGCTGCTGGGGGGCGGTTTGAGCGTTCCGTCGGGCTCGTGGAAGCGCTCGCGGTCGTGTTCGTCGACCGCGCCGACGTGGACGGTGTGCTGCTGCGGGCTGGCGGTGGTCCGCCGTGGGGAAGGCGGGAGTGGGGGCGGGGGCAGCAGTTCCGTGAGGTTGGCGAGGTCCTGGGTGCCGCCGGTCGCGGCGATGGTGCGGCCGGTCCGGTCGATCTCGACGAGGGGCCAGTTGCGTAGGGGGTCGGTGAGGGCTTCGTTGCCGTCGGCCGCCTGGGCGGCCAGTTGCACGGACAGTTCGAACGCCCGCTCCACAGCCCGTCCGCTGGCGTCCGCGCGGACGTGCTGGAACAGCCACCACGCCCCGCTGCCGAACAGTACGAGGGCGGCCATGCCCGCCACGATCGCGATCCGCGCTTGTCCGGGCAGGGCACGGAGCAGTGTCGATGCGCGGCGTGGCGGATGTGTCCGGCCGGTCGTCACGGCTGGTCCCGGAGTGTGAGGCGGTAGCCGTAGCCGCGGACGGTTTCGATGCTGTGGGTGCGGAAGGGGGCGTCGATCTTCTTGCGCAGGGCGGAGATGTAGACCTCCACGATGGCGGTGCCCCCGGTGTAGGCGGGGTCCCAGACCTCGTCGAGGATCGTCTCCTTCGAGACCGGGTGGTCCGGTGTGCGCAGCAGGCAGGTGAGGAGGGCGAATTCCTTCGGGGTCAGGGCGAACTCGGTGGTGCCCCGACCTGCGCGGCGCAGGGTCACATCCGCCCACAGCTCGCCGGCGCGCAGCACGGACCGGCTGGACCGGCTGGTCGTGGCGGTGGCGCTCCGGCGCAGCAGGGCCCGCAGGCGCGCGAGCAGGACCACGGAGGAGAACGGCTTGACGAGGTAGTCGTCGGCACCTGTGTCCAGGCCTTCCGCCTCGTCGTACTCACCGTCCTTCGCGGTCAGCATCAGCACCGGCGTATCGAGGCCCGCGGCGCGCAGCGCGGAGCAGATCCGGTAGCCGTTGAGGCCGGGGAGCATGATGTCCAGGACGATGACCGCGTGATCATCGGTCAGGGCCCGCTCCAGTCCGGTGGTGCCGTCGCGGACGAGTTCGACGCGGTAGCCCTCCGCTGTCAGTCCGCGCCGCAGAGCGGGCCCGAGCTGCGGATCGTCCTCCACGACCAGGATGCCTTCCATACGGTCCAGGCTGTCATGCCGCACCCTTTGTTCCCCTAAGGAAATCTTTGGGTTTCTTAGATCATCTTTGGGCGGTTCATGCAGAGTGTGTCTCCACCGCGCCGGTCAGAGGACGAACGCGACCACGAGTGCCCGCCTGACCCCCATCGAACAGGGCACAACGGCCCGCGTTCCGCCCGGCCCCGCCTCCGCACCCTGATCGCTCAGAAGGCCCCTCATGTTCAGCGCTGCCGCCCGCCCCGCCCGCCCCGTCCGCCCCGCCGATCCCGTCCGCCCTGTCCGCCGAAGCCGCCGTGACCGCGCCCTGCGGCGGCATCGAGCGGCGATCGCGGCGCTCTGCCTCGTCACCGGGACGGCCGTCCTGACCGGCTGCGGGCAACAGCGCGTCACACCGGCCAAGGCACGTGCGCAAGCCGGCAGGAGCGCACTGACCGCAGCGGACTCCACGAGCAACACCGGCGGGGCGCCCGTGGACTGCCGGAAGGCGAAGTGCATCGCGCTGACCTTCGACGCCGGACCCGGCCCCCACACCCCCGAACTCCTGAACATCCTCAAAGCGAAGAAGGTGCACGCCACCTTCTTCCTCCTGGGCAAGAACCACGTCCTCGCCCACCCCGAACTGGTGCGCCGGGAAGCAGCCGAGGGGCACGAGATCGGCAACCACACCTGGACCCACCAGCGCCTCGACGACCTCACCGACGACGGGATACGCGACGAGCTCGGCCGCACCCAGGACGCCATCAAGAAGATCACCGGCAAGGCGCCCACCCTCATGCGACCGCCGCAGGGCGGCACGAACGAATCGGTGGACTCCGTCGCCCGCTCCCTGGGACTGTCCGAAGTCCTGTGGAGCGCCACCGCAAGCGACTACGCCACCACCGACACCCGCTTGATAGGCGACCGAATCCTCGACCAGGCATCCCGCGACGGCATCATCCTGCTCCACGACATCTACGACGGCACCGTCCCCGCCGTTCCCAGGATCATCGACGAGCTCCGCGCCCGGGGATACACCTTCGTCACCGTCCCCCAACTCCTGGCCCCCGCCCGCCCGCAGCCCGGCACCGTCTACCACCCGTGACCGCCCTCTCCACCAGCCGGAGGTGAGCAGCCGTATGCGTATTGCCTTCCTGCTCCACAACGCCTACAGCTACGGCGGCACAATCAGATCCACGTTCAACCTCGCCGCAGCCCTGGCCACCCACCACGACGTGGAGATCATCTCGGTCTTCCGCCACCGTGAGACACCGACCATGGGCGCACCCCCGCGGGTACGCCTGACACCTCTGGTGGACCTGCGCGGCGACTGCGCGTCCTACGACGGCGACGATCCCCGCCACGCCCGGCCGGCCCGAGTCTTTCCCCGCGCCGATGGCCGCCACCGGCAGTACAGCCACCTCACGGACGAGCGCATCGGCCGCTGCCTGGCCCGCCTGGAGGCGGACGTCGTCGTCGGCACCAGGCCAGGACTGAACGTGCACATCGCCCGCCAGGCACCCCCCGCCCTCATCCGCGTGGGGCAGGAACACCTCACTCTCTGCGGCCATGGCCGGCGTATGCGCCATGAGATACGCCACCGCTACCCCTCGCTGGACGCGCTCACCACCGTGACCGAAGCCGACGCGGACGCGTACCGCCAACTCGGCCTGCCCCACGTGCGCGTGCAAGCGATCGCCAACAGCGTCCCTCCCAAGACCCCAGGACCGGCCGACCACACCAGCAAGGTCGTCGTGGCGGCCGGACGGCTCGTCGCGGTCAAACGCCACGACCTCCTCATCAAAGCCTTCGCTCATGTCGCCGCCGCCCACCCGGACTGGCAGCTGCGGATCTTCGGCAGCGGCGACAGCACCGGCAACGAGCACAGTGCCCTGGCCGCCCTCACCGACAGCCTCGGGCTGAACGCCCACGTCGTCCTCAACGACCATGTCGACGCCCTGGAGGCCGAGTTCGCGAAGGCGTCCATAGCCGTCTCGTCCTCCGACCGGGAGTCCTTCGGCATGACCATCGTGGAAGCCATGCGCTGTGGCCTGCCCGTCGTCGCCACCGACTGCCCCCTGGGGCCGCGCGAGATCATCACCGACGGCGTGGACGGACGACTGGTCCGCCCCGGCGACACCGAAGCCCTCGCCGCTGCGCTGTGCGGACTCATCGGCGACGCCACCCTGCGGCGGCAGATGGGAGAGGAAGCCTGGCGCAACGCGGACCGCTACGACCCCGGCCGCATCGCCGAGCAACACCTCGCCCTCTACCGGGACTTGCTCAGGCGCGGCCCACGCCATCGCCCGCCAAGGCCGCTGCAGGAGGCCGCCCACCGGGCGCGCACCGCCGCCATCGACACGGCGCACACCCTGCGCTCCACCGCACGCGGAGCGGTGAAACGCAACCGCGCCGACTGATCCGCCGCGCCAACTGATCCGCGGGCATCGGACCGTGTGCCGGTAGCGGACACTTCCGGCCGCTGCACGCCTCCTGGCGGGAGTCAGCGGCTGACGCCGGGCCGCGGCAGTTTCAGATTCAGCGGGCCGCAGCCCAGGCGTGCGGCCTCGGCCTCGACGTAGCGGGGGAAGAGGGTGCGCAGCTGCGCGCTCGTCTCGCCGTTGGTGGTCTGCACGAGGAACACCGTGTCGCCCGCCTGGCAACGGGCCCGGAAGACACCGCGGTTGGGGCCGAGGCCGCCGTAGCCGGCGGCGGAACGGACACGCTCGCCCTCGTCAAGCGTCATCCTCGTGAAGATGCCGGCAAGGCGTGGGTCCTCGACGGTCATCAGACGCTGCCTGGGCCGGGAGCCGCTCATGTCCCGGTCGCAGGTACGCACGGGGCCGCGCCCGTCGGTGATCATGGGGTAGTGGTCCGGCTTGCGGTTCCTGCCCAGGGTCAGGCCCTTGATGCCGCAGATCGCGTCCGGCTTCTCGGCATGGGTGTAGCGGGCGGCCTTCGGCAGGCGTGCGACCGGATCGGCGATCGTGCCGGTGCAGCCCAGCTCCGCGCTGACCTTGTTGACGAGCTTGACCACCATGCGGGCCAGCGCGTCCCGCTCCTTGGTGCGCGGCTCGATGTCGCTGAGCCAGCCGCCGTGGGCGATGTCCACGATGGTGGGTCCGTCGAACTCGCCGGGGCGGCCCAGACAGCCGTCCGGGATCGCGAGCCAGGCGCGGGTGTCCGAGGCCATGCCGAGCAGGCCGCCGCCGAGTGGGGTGAGACTTGCGGAGAGGAACTCGTCCGCCCACTGGCTGTCGTCGCCGCTGCGGTCGTCGAGGCGGTGCACCCGGGCGGTGAGTGCCCATGCGTCGCCGTCGCTGTTCGTCAGATGGCAGCTGCCGGAGGGACCGCTCGTTGAGTCTTTGCCGTGCAGTACGGGCACCTCGGCCGCCTCGACATCCTGCGGCTCGCGGAATGTCGGATCGAGGTCGTCGCGGGACAGTGCACCCCAGCACAGCTCGTCCGGCGCGAACGGCCCCGCCTGCACCTGCCAGGCCACGCCGCCGACGCCGAGCAGCACCCCGGCCAGGCCCGCCGCGAGCAGGGGCCGGACCCGGCCGCGCAGCAGCCGGCGCCAGTGCCACCGGCGGCTCCGTTGGCTGAGCAACTCCCGGTCGGCGGGCAGAGGTCGCCGGTAGCGGTTAGGTCTGTCCTCGGTTCCGGTCATCGGGCGGCTCTCTTCGGGGCGATGGGGGCGCAGCCCAGGCGGGCAGCGACCGCGTTGGCGAAGGCAGCGAGATGGCCGGGGTCGGTGGAGGCGCCCATCAGGAAGGTGGCGGGCCGCCCGGCGCAGTCGGCCCTGACGATCGAGTGGTTCTCGCCGAGGGTGCCGGTGCCGCGCCAGCCGCGGACCGCGGGGCGGTTGCCCGTGAGACTGTCGAAGACCGCGGCCAGCCGGGGCTGCGCGACCATCGCCAGGTCAACGGCCGGGATGCCGTCGCGATCGCCGGCAACGCTGCATGTCTGCAGGTCGCGGGTGACCACACCGGTCTGGTGGTAGAGGTCCTCGGTGTCGAAACGCAGGCCGCGGATGCCGCAGAGGTCGTCAGAGGAGGTGAAGACGCGCTCCCTCCTGCCCGGCAGGTCGTAGACCGGCGAGCTGACCTTCAGCGGCTTGTCCGGCGCGCAACCAGCGGCCGCCATCCCGCGGTTGGCCGCCGCGACGAGCAGCACGGCCGCCTGCTGGGCTCCGCCCAGGTCGGCCGGATCCTCCTGGGTGTAGGAGGGGCCGCTGGCGTAGGTGCCGTATGCCTGCATGGTGACGACGGTCGGCCTGCCGTCCTTTGCGTCGCAGGATTTCGGGAGCACCAGCAGACCGCCGCGTGCGTTCACCGTGCCCGGCAGGCCGTCCGGCAGCGCGACCATGTCGGCACCCAGGTAGTCGTCCTGGATCATGGAGAGCCGGGCCTCCGCGGCGGTGGGAACCGGCCCGTAGGTGACGGACACCCGCTGGCTGATGGAGACCTTGTCGCCGTCGTAACTGCTCTTGTAGTTGCTGGCGATGGTGACTTCACAACTACCGCTCGGACGCTCGTGGGTGGGCAGGCTCTCCGTGCCGGAGCGTGAGCCGTCGTCACCGTCGCCGAAGGCCGCGTCGCCGAGGAAGTCCGGACCGCTGTCCCGTTCCCAGGCACCCCAGCAGTAACGGTCCTTGGGCCATGGCCAGCTGTCCGCCGCCCACGTGCCGAACCCAGTGCCCGCAAACGCGAGCACCAGCGCACCTGTCAGCACCAATCGGCCACGCCTGCTGCGTGGCAACGCCCGGCGCAGCCGCCCGGCAGCCACAGGCGCCTCATCTGTCTCACTCACCCCGTGATCCCCTCCGGCGGGGGAGTGTACCCGTGCCCACAGGCCGCCCCGGCGGCGGGGAACTCTCCGTCCAGCAGCCAGTTGTTCCGGGCGGGTGACGGGAAGCCCGTGGGGGAGGGTGCGGCTCCCGGCAGGGAGGGTCGGCCATGCCGCGATCACCGCCTCCGAGACCCTGCCGGGGTGCGCCGAGGCCACCCGGTGCCTTCCTGGCGGACAGGCGCCCTACGCAGAACACCTATGAGCGAGACAACGCATCCCTCACGCGCACCCGGCCTGTCCGACTGGCTGAAGGCCCGGTCCCGGCAGTTCACCGACTGGTGCCAGAAGGGGCAGTGGGTTCGCTGGCAGTTGAACTACCGATTCTCCAGTGCCATGGGAATCCGCGACTGGTGGTACTGGCTCGACACGTTCAACATCGCATACGGTCCGGTTGACCAGGATGTCTTCCTGTCGGAACCGAATGCGCTGATCGACGAGTGTGGCCCGCTCCGCTAGCGGTAGGAATCTCTGTCAGTCCCCGTCCGGCAGGGCCACGTCGGGGAGTTCCGCCAGGCGCCACACCTCGTTGTTGAGCGAAGAGCCGAAGCACCACCGGCGGACGGCCGACGCATAGCGACGAGGAATCAACCAAAAGCCGTCCGGGCGAAGAGTCGAAGGGCCACCGCGTCCGCACCCGTTACGACAGGGGTGCGGACGCGGTGCGGCACCCGTGGGCGCGGTGTGCAGTGTCAGTCCTGGCGGACGATGTCCGTGCCGGGTCCGCCGTACAGGGCGTCGTCGCCGCTGTTGCCGTAGACGGTGTCGTTGCCACTGTTGCCGTACAGGGTGTCGTTGCCCCTGCCGCCGTAGAGGAAGTCGTTGCCGGTTCCTCCGGTGATCCTGTCGTTGCCGTCGCCGCCGGACAGGCTCTGCCGCGCGTCCCCGCCGTGGATCAGGTCATCGCCCGATCCGCCGTCGACGGCGCTCTCGGAGCCGGACGAGTAGACCGTGTCGTTGTCGTTGCCGCCCTGGGCGATGCTGCCGCCCGCGGCGCGAATGGTGTCCTTGCCGCCGCCGCCGAGCACCACGGCGAACTGCCCCACCGTGAGGGTGTCGTCGCCCGTGCCGCCGGTGACACCGTTGCCGTCGACGCGGCCGGTGTGGGTCAGAGTGTCCTTGCCGTCACCCAGGTCGAGCGAGGCGAAGTTGTACGTCTGGTCGGTGGCGTTGTCGTAGGTGACGGTGTCGTCGTTGTCGCCGAGGGCCACCTTCAAGGTGGCGTACGGGTCCTGGCTCTCCAAGGTGGGTACCGTGCAGGAGACCTTGGTGCGGTCCGCGCCGTCGGGGTGGGAGCAGCTTTCCCCCACGTCGATTGTGACGTCGTCGTCGATGACGTAGGTGATGTCCGTGGAGCCGTCGGCTCAGGAACAGCGGAGAACTCAACCCGGCGCCGAGAGCCAGTGTCAGTGCCGACGCGGTATGCAGATGACGGCGGCTGACGAAGTGAAAGGGCATTGCAGGACCTCCATGAGGCGGATGTGCATCCTTGCCGATGAAGGTGACCCCCGGGATTTGCGTCGGGTTGTGTCCGGGCTTGTGCGGAGCGTCTGCGTGAACTCCGGCCATGAGTGACGGACAGGTCACCTGCCAGGGATGCCTGCCCGCAGTTCAGCGGCCTGTTGACTCTGCTTAAGGTGCGCGTCAGCGTAAATTCATCACCGTGGGGCGGTCATGCCGCACCCACATGACGGGCTCGGGCCCCGGGCCTCAACCACCCTTGCTCGTAAGGCCATAGGCCGCTTCCCGGCCGTCCGTAGAGCACGCATCGGGCTGTCAGTAGCCGCGCCAGACGTTGTCGAACGCCGCATCCTCGATCGCCTTGCGCTGCCGTACCGCTTGGAGTTCCTGTACGGCATCCCCGACGGCGGCAAGGACCGCTGCGACCGCGTCGTCGGCGAGCTCTTGGGTGTCCTCGGCCGGCTCGTCGCGGAATCCGGCAGCGGACGCCAGGGCGGCGAGCACGGGTTCACCCGTGGCCCAGCGGTCCTCGGCCCGGCGCCGGGCCTCCGAGTCGACCAGCTCCGCACGTTCGTTGCGCCTGCTGCGCAGCGGACTGTGCCGACCCTGCGGCCTGGCCGTGAGGCCGGCCCGCTCCAGCTCCTCGGTGTACGCCGCGGAGAGCCCGCGGCCCCGGCGCCACAGCCATTCCGTCAGCGGCTCGTACGGTTCCTGTCTCAGGACCGCCCCGGCCGCCTCCTCCAACAGCCGGTGCCCCGTGGGTGCTTGGGCGCCCGGCACGATGCGGTCGCCCTCCACGGTCAGGGCGTCGGCCTCGGCGAGGTCGAGCACCTCGGCGCCCGCGAGTGCGAGCGACAAGTCGCCCTGTTCCACGGGCAGTTCGGGCGTCACGTGCAGGGCGACGATCGCAAGGTCCTGTGCGGTGGTCAAGAGCGGCTCCAGGTCAGCTGGTTGTACGTTCCAGGGACGGGAACTGTCCCTATGTCTCTGGGTAGGACGGATTGAAGGGGTGACGGGTACCTATGGTGACCGAGGGATGTGTGTCCTGGCCATGACGGCCGGGCATCCCGGGGCGATTCTCCCCGCACTTTGGGTGGTGTGTGGCCCGTTACTGCCATGTGGTGCCGGAATTCGGGCATCCGACCGGGCCCCCTACTTGCCGCTGTCGCCGGGGTCAAGCCTTACTCGGGTCCGCGATGGTCCGCGATGGTCCGCACCGGCGCCGGCTCGAGAGGTGGCCGTGAGGGCGGCCTCGGCACGTACATCCGCCGTAGCGGAACCGTCTGCCGGCGGCAGGAAGTCGGCGTTGCCGGGGCTGGTCATGAGAAGGTGCGACTGGATCCGGAACAGGGGGAGTTGTGGGGCTGGCCTACGGCTACGACATCTATCTGCGTCCTCGCAGTGTCGCCAGGGCGCTGGCCAATCTGTCCGGACGGGCGCCACCGGCCCGTGCAGTGGCGCCACTGGAAGTCACCCTGCCCGGCGGTGACCGGCTCGTCCTGCCGTTCACTTCCCAATTCAGGAGCGAGCCGGTCGACTGCTCCACGAGCAGCGCCTTCGAGCTCGACCTGTCTCTCATGTTCGACGTCGACGACGCACTGCGCGGGTACGCGCAGACGAACGGTACGGGGACCGGGGCGGACGGGCGCATCCAGATCGGGTACATCTGCGCGACGATCCGGTTCGAGTCCCTCCTGCACCCTGGCTACGCCTCGGTGGAATGCTGGGCCGCGACGTCGGGGATGAGCCGCATGTTCGCGCGGTCGGCCGGCGTCCGGAAGGTGTTCACCGACCTCACCGCCGACAGCGGCGGAGCGTGCTGCCTGTTCGACACCGGTGACGGAGCTCCCCAGCAAGTGTGCTGGCTCAACGGTGAACCCCTTCAGGAGATGGTTCCCGGTCCCCGCTTCCCGGACCGGCGTGCGCTGGTGGCGACCTGGGCCCATCCCGAGAAGTGAGCACCGGTACGCCACGTTGACACCGTCGGCCGGCGTTCCGGCGTGGCTCAGGCGCAGCGGTCTCCCGCCGGTCACAGAATCACGGCGTCGGCCAGCGTGCGCCACTCCCTTCATGGCAGGGTCCGGGACAGCTGTTCCGGGCTCAGCTGCAGATTTCGCCGGAGGATCCCTGTGAGCAGGCAGGGGAGTTCCGCGACGAGGTCGGCCGTGATGACTTGGATCGCGACGCGATCGGCTCCTGCGGCGAGAAATTCGTCGACCGGTTGCGCACGGTGGTCTCGTCGCCGATGGAGACCAGGGCGTCGATGAGCCGGTCGCTTCCGCCGTCGCGCACATCTTCGTCCGTGAAGCCCGGTCGGCGAAAGTTCCGTTGATAGGTGGAGAGGCCGAGGTGGGCCGTGAGGTAGGCACGAGCTGTTGCACGGCCGCGTCGGCGGTCGGTGTCGAGTACGACCATCAGTTCCGGGGCGAGCAACGCCTGCGGGCCGAGGACCGGCGCCGCCGCGGCCTCGGCCGAACTCCTTGCCGACCGGATACGGGTGCTGGGCCCGGACCACTCCCTCACCCGAGGCCAGCTCGTTGATCCATTGAGAGGAATACCGGCCAGCGGTCGCGCGCGGCAGGATCAACCCCTTGCATGCCTGTGGGCCTGTGGGCCTGTGGGCCTGTGGGCAGGGAACGCGGCCCGGACCGGTCAGGACGGCCCCGGGCCGGAGGTCCACACGGTGCCGCGGGCCTCGTACTCCAGCATGGTCTCCAGGCCGAGTGCGGCATCGACGCCCAGTTCGCGGCGGACCAGCCGCAGCGCCAGGTCCAGGCCCGAGGTGACGCCACCGGCGGTGACCAGGTCGCCGTCGTCGACGACCCGCGCCTTCTTCAGCACACCGCCCTGCTGTTCGAGGTCGGTGCGGGCCTTGTGGTGGGTCGTGCACGGGCGGCCGCGGGTGACACCGGCGGCGGAGAGGAGCATCACGCCGGTGCACACGGCGGCGAGGGTCAGCCCCGGTCGGCGGGCCTCGGCCAGTGCGCGAGGCAGGGCGCCCCGCTGGATCTCGGCCCAGACGCCCGGGGCCTCCCGGCGTGCATACCCACCGCCGGGTACGACGAGGACGTCCGCCTCCTCGGGAGCCAAGGCGTGGCCGACGCGGAGTGTGGTGCCGTAGGCGGCCGTGATGGTGCGAGGGCCGTCGAGGGCGACATAGCGCACCTCGACGTCTCGGTCGGTGAAATGGTCCGCGGCGGAGAGCACTTCGTACGGCGCGGCGATGTCGAGCTCCTCGACGCCTTCGAAGAGCACGACCTGCACGCGCAGGGGGTGACGGGAGCCGGGGCCGGAGGGTGCGGCCGTCGTGGGCGCGGCGGTCGCGCCGGTGGGGAAGCCGGTCGCGAGGCCGGCCGCGCCGAGAGCGGTGGCGGTGCGCAGCAGAGTACGTCGGTTCACGTGAGTCTCCTGTGTTCGTGGTGTGTGTGGGGGGGGGCGGACGGATCGGTTGAAGGGGGCAGCGGGCAGTCGGCAGTGGGCGAGCGGTCCGTGCGCGAGGCAGGGCGGCGTCGGGTCGTACGGGGTCTCCCGCGAGTGGGCGCGGCCGTGCGGGTGTCCGAGGAGTCAGAGGGAGTTGGCGATGCCGGCGGGCATCGCCTGAGGGGTGATCAGCTGTTCGCCGACGACGTACCGGGCGTCGGACGCGACGGTGAGGTTGCCGCGCGCCGCAGGCGTCTCCCCGTATGGCCGGGGGCGATCTTGCGGCCGCGTAGAGGAGGAGGGCGCCGGTGCCGCTCGGCGCTGTCGGGCCCTTCGCGCAGCGCGGCACGGTGGACGTGGACAAGTCGTTCGTGTCGGGTACAGCGCGTCGGGGCGGCGGGGGAGCCGGGATAGGGGGAGAAGGCCGCCGTCGCCGGGGCGAACGGAGCGCCGGTCACGCGCTGTTCACGATGCCGCGGCGCTCGTACTCGAGGACTTCCTCGGTCAACAGCGCCGTGTCCGGGCCGAGGAACCGCTCGACCAGCCAGATGCCCAGGTCGATACCGGAGGTGACACCTCCGCAGGTGACCAGGTCTCCGTCGTCGACGACCCGGCCGCCGACAACGCGGCCCCCCTGCGCCCGGAGGTCCTCCAGAGCGACGTGATGCGTCGTGCAGGGGCGCCCGTCCGTCAGGCCCGCGGCGGACAGCAGCATGGTGCCGCTGCACACCGCCGCCAGGACCAGACCGTCCCGGCGGGCCGCCGCCAGCGCGCGCGGCAGGATGCCGCGACGGATCTCCCGCTGGATGCCGGAGCCGTCGCCGTAGCCCGCACCGGGGACGATGATCACGTCGGCGGAGCGCGGTGCCCAGGCGTCCCGGCAGACGATCTCCATGCCTGCTGCCGTCGTCACCCGACGGGAGCCGTCAACGGTGACGAAGGACTGCGCGAGGCGGTCCTCGCCGACGATGCCGAACACCTCGATGTGGCCGGCGAAGTCCTGTTCCTCCACGCCGTCGTAGAGCACGGTGTGCACACGCAGCGGGCGCGCGGGACGCGGTTGTGCGGACGGGGAAGGCATGACGGGACCTCCGTGAGGACGCGAGGGGGTGGTCCCCGGAGGAGGCCGGGGAGCGAGAACGCGTCCAGTCTTCCGGCGGCCGGTGATCGACGACACCGGCACGCGTGCCTCTGGTGCGCAAGATACGGCCAGTTGGGCCGACTCCAGCACACCGTCACTGACGGAATGCGGCCCGGTACGCGGACGGTGTCGTGCCGACCTGACGTGCGAAGTGGTGGCGGAGCGTCTCCACGGACCCGAAGCCGGTCGCCTCGGCGACTCTCGTCAAGGGCAGCTCCGTCGTTTCCATGAGCTCCCTGGCACGCTGGACGCGCTGCGCGAGCAGCCAGCGCAGCGGTGTCGTGCCGGTCTGGGCGCGGAAGTGCCGCGCCAGACTGCGCCTGCTCATCATCGCGTGCGCGGAGATGTCGGCCAGGGAGAGCGGCTCGCTCAGCTTGCCGCGCATCCACTCCAGCGTTTCGCCGAGGTCGGCGGAGTCGGCTTCGGGCGCGCGGTACTCGATGAACTGGGCCTGGCCGCCGGTGCGTTGAGGAGGCATCACCAGCATCCGGGCGGCGTCCGCGGCGACAGCCGCACCGTGGTCACGGCGGACCATGTGCAGGCACAGGTCCAGGCCCGCGGCGATGCCGGCCGAGGTGAGCACCTGTCCCTCGTCGACATAGAGGACGGACGGGTCGACGCTGGTGCCGGGGAACCGCTCGGCCAGTGCGTCGGCGAACCGCCAGTGTGTCGTCGCTCTGCGGCTCTCCAGAAGTCCGGCATGCGCGAGGGCGAAGGCCCCGGTGCAGATGGAAGCGATCCGCGCGCCCTCGGCCGCCGCTTCACGCAGCAGTCGTAGTGCACGGGGGTCCGGCGTGCGTTCGACGGGGATGCCGGGGACGATGACCGTATCCGCGCCACGGACGTCGTCCCAGCTGTAGGCGGAGGACACGCGAAATGGCTCCGTGGGCCCTGCCGTTGCCGCCATGTCACGGTCGACGCATACGCGGACATCGTAGGCGGGCGAGCCGTCGGGACCGGTGACGAGCGCGAACACCTGGCAGGGTATGGCGAGATCGAAAGCCGACACCCCGTCGAGGGCGAGAACCGCAACTACGTGCATACGCCCGGAGCGTACGCCATGGCCGCGACCCGTCGGCGGCCGCGCCGCAGTCCGCTCCGGTCGCCCTCACGAAGGCTCCGGTGGGCGGTAGTTGTCGCAGTGCGGGATCACCGGCGTACGCGGAGAGGCTTGTCGGCACCTCCCGCCACTGCGCTCCCGCACGAAACCGCCAGATCACACGCCCAGTGCGTCGAGTGACGCGACCGTGCCGGCATCCGGTCGGCACGGTCGAACAGTGAAGGTCGGCGTGGACGACAGGCCATGCCCTCGTTGGGAGGACGGACGGGGTGTTGCTCTCGCTTCCCCCCTCGCCGTGCCGATATCAAGATCGGGCACTCGCTGTGCACCTCCGCCTAGGAACGGATCACTGTGACCTCGATCGCCCTGCGCTGCGCTGCCGGCGCCGCGCTTGCCACCGCACTCATCTACGGCCCCGCCGCTCCCTCGTCGGCCGCGCCGGCCCCGGCTGCCGCCCCCGCGGAATGCCTGTACAACCCTGCCCAGCACACAGGGGCGCCGAAGGACTTGGGGACTCCGTCCGCCAAGCCCGCCCACGCCGGCCCGGTCAAGGCCACGCTCAAGACCAACCGGGGTGACATCAACCTCGACCTGGACGGCGAGAAGGCTCCCTGCGCCGTCAACTCCTTCACGTTCCTGGCGCAGAAGAACTTCTTCGACAAGACGGACTGCCACCGCCTCGCCAACGGGCCGGGCATGAAGATGTTGCAGTGCGGCGACCCGACCGGCACGGGTTCGGGCGGGCCGGGCTACGAGTTCGCCAACGAGAACACGGGCGGTGCCACCTACCCCAAGGGCACTGTCGCCATGGCCAACGAGGGTCCGGACACCAACGGGAGCCAGTTCTTCTTGGTCTACGGCGACTCTCAACTGCCCCCGGACTACACACCGTTCGGAAAGATCACCAGCGGTATCGATCTCCTTGAGGCAGTGGGCGAAGCCGGCGATGACGGCTCGTCCAGCGCGGGCGGCGGCAAGCCCAGGATGAACGTCGGGATCGAGGACGTGGTCATCGCGCAGCCATAGCAACGAGGGTGCACACACCTGCCTCCCTCGGAAAGAGCCGCCCCCGCCGGGCCAGGTGCACGCCCCATGTGAAGGGGCTACTGCGCGCTGGACCGTACAGCCTGCCGAAGAGTCGCCCTTCGACGTCCATCTGGGCGCCGACGCGGTGCGGGCCGTGGGCGGTGGTGGTGATGCCGTGGACCACAGCGCCCTGCTTGGCGTGTCCAACAGCAGGGCGGCTGTGGGCCGTGGTTCCCGGGGCGGCCGAGTTCTGAGCGGTCGCCGTCGGTCGGCGCGGTCGTCTTCGGCCAGCGCCGTGCGGCGGCCGGGACCTTTACTCCCCCAAGGGAGCTGCAGCATCTGCGTGGCTGTGCCAGTCGCGCCATTGCGCGGCGTCGGCGAACCGTGCGCTGGGGAAGGCGGCGGCTCCGCACCGTACGCGGCGGAGCCGGCCCTCGGCCTCGAGCAGGCTCAGGTCCCGGTAGACCGTGTAACGGCTCACGCCGAGTTCCCGCACGAGGTCCTCGACCGGGACGTAGCCCTGGTCGAGGACCAGTCGTGCGAGCTGTTCGCGGCGCTCGGGGGTGTTCAGCACCCGGCCGCAGTCGGCTTCCTGCGGCCCGACAGGGCCATCCGGTTCCAGGTGTGGCGGCGGCCGCGGATCGCGACCGAGTACTCGTACATCACCTCGGGGTCGCACATGCCCGGGATGAAGGAGTCGCCGAAGTGGTGGGCGTCGAAACCCACTTCCTTCG